>CAZCXF010000001.1:0-224604 GCA_964502615.1 uncultured Candidatus Saccharibacteria bacterium
ACACTAGGTACCACTCTCTAGAAGTTCACAATGTTCACAAGTTCACCAGGCTCCCCGGGTAGGGATCGAACCTACGACCAATCGCTTAACAGGCGATTGCTCTACCGCTGAGCTACCGGGGAATAGATTTTATACTATCAAAAATGAGTTAAAAAAGCAAAAATATTGGCACTTCTTACTGGTGTGGTATAATAGCCAAATTACTTAATTAATTTAAATAGCTTATATATGAAATCAAAGTTTTCTATGAGTTGCGGTGAATGGGGAATGTTACTACTTCGTGTGGTCGTAGGTGTTGTGTTTATAGCCCATGGTTGGCAGAAATTACAGATGATCGATGGTATTATTGGCTTCTTCGGAAAGCTCGGCTTTGCTCCGTTTCTTGCTTATGTAGTTGCTTGGACAGAGCTTCTAGCAGGCCTTGGAATGCTCCTAGGTGTGTTTACCCGTATTGCAGGCTACTTGATAGCTATCATTATGGCAATTGCAATGTTTTCTGTGAAATTCAAAATAGGATTTTTAGGAGGGTATGAACTTGATCTTACTTTACTAGTTGCGGCACTTGCACTTGCTTGGAATGGTCCAGGTAAACTATCTGTTGCGAATAAGATTTGTGGATGTGGTAAGTGTATGATGTGTGGAGGGGAAATGAAAGGAATGATGACAAAAGGCAATAAATGCGATAATTGTGAAGGATGCAAAGATAATTGCACTGGTCACGAAGCTAAATAATAAAAACCCCGACTTAGGTCGGGGTTTTTATTATTTGGATTTCTTAGCCTTTCTAACTTGTTTGTTGCCGAAGCTTTTTACACTTGCTTCCATACGGCCTGCTTGATATAGCCTAGTAGAAACCCCTTTTTGATGCATTTTTATAGACTTTTTTGACATAAATGTATTATATCAGAAATTCTGATATAATATTAGTATTATTGGTTTAATTTATAAAAATATGAACATAAATATTAAAGCGACGAACATAGAACTGACAGATGCTATAAATGATTATGTAAAAAAGCGCCTTACAACACTGGATAAGTTTGAAAAAAATGGAAATATTAGTGGATATGTTGAAGTAGGCAAAACTACCAATCATCATAAACAAGGAGAGCATTATAAAGCTGAGTTTGATATCAGCTTAAATGGAGATAAATTTTTTGCTATGTCTGAAAAAGAGGATTTGTATGCAGCCATTGATGATGCAAAAGAAGAATTGTTGCGAAGAATTACCCAAAATAAAGATCGAAAGCAAACTCTTTTTAAGCGCGGGGCAAAAAGTGTTAAAAAAATGCTAAAAGGTTTATCTGATAGAAATCCTTTTACTTCTAAATATTAATATTTACTTTGTGTTACGCAAGAATTCTTGATATTCTATTTCTTTTTTACCCTCGGGAATGACTCTCTCTATTATGAAAGAGTCATTTTCGTATCTGGCAGATGTTACTTTGATTCTTTTTCCATTATGGAAAAAATATACGCCAGGCCAACCATAGAAAGCTCGATATTTATTGTAATCAAGAAATGGATTAGTGTTTTGGCCAATCTGTCCATCTTCTTTGTTTATTTTTTTGCAGTAAGACGCTCCGGATTCATCTTGGACTTCTAGATCTATATTTCTATTAAATATATCTTCTAATTTATCTCGCAAGAGCTCACCACCTATTTTTGTAAGTTTTTTTAGTAGGTCAGTTTTTAGTTCATCTTTACCTATCTTTACTTCTTGCTTTGCAATTATCGGACCACTATCGAGTTTGAATTCCATTTGTTGAATACAAACACCAGTAGTTTCATCTCCGTTTAGTAATGCTTCTTCGACAGGGGATGCTCCACGGTATTTTGGTAGCAGAGAGTAGTGTATGTTTATAGTACCTAAAGTTGGCATTTTTATTAGGTTTTCTTTTAGTATTTTTCCATAGGCAATCACAATAGAAAGTCCAATATCGTATTTTTTAAATTCTTCTAAAAAAGAGTCATCTAATTTCTCAGGTTTCAAGCATTTTATATTGTGTTCTTTTGCCCAAAGACTAACTGGGCTTTCAGTAATATGCATACCACGACCAGCACGTCTATCGGGAGAAGTTATTATTACTTTGGGAATGTAACCTGCACCAAAAAGTATTTCAAGCGTCTCGCTTGCTACTTCGGGTGTTCCAAAAAATGCAAAATTTGAATTACTCATAACTATTTGTATTCTTCTTCAGAGGTTGACTCGTGTATGTCGCGAGCTTTATCTATGAATAGTATTCCATCTAAGTGATCTGTTTCGTGCTGGAATATGTGCGCAAGCAAACCTGATCCACTTTTCGTAAATTTCTTGCCATTCTCATCATACGCTTCCATTGTGGCTTTAGTTGCTCTGCGAACCTTGCCGTATAGAGGCCGGACTGAAAGGCATCCTTCAGCCATTAGTTTTCTATCTTTTGATATTTTCTTAAAAACTGGATTAATAAATACTAAGTCAGGACTTACATTTTTTATTAAATTGTTTTTATTAGTTTCTGAACCTTTACCTCGAATAAAGTCATCTTCAAAAATTCGTCCAGATACTACAAAGATACGAACAGATTCTCCGATCTGAGGTGCTGCTATGGCTACACCGTCGTCTTGAGAGTGAAGCGCTTTTTTCATATCCTCAATTATTTTTTTAATTTTTGGTGTAGTGATACTAGAAACAGGAACCTCTATTGCTTTCTTTCGTAACACAGGATCACCATTTTGAACAATTTTTATCATAAAGTTATTTTAGATCTTTTATGTATTCAAGCAACTTTGAGATTTTAACTGTCTCTTGAGAACGATTTGTCATATCGCGGAATATTACTGTCCCTTCCATAGCTTCTTTTTGACCAAATATTATTGCATAGTGCATACCAAGCTTTTCAGCAACTGCAAGTTGGGCACCAAGATTGTCTTTTGATATTGATTGAGCAATAGGTATTTTACCTTTGCGAAGTACTTCTATTACGTTTAGAGATTTCAATTTCGCATCAAAGCCGAGTTGAATGAAATATATTTTTGGTTTCTTGAGTATTCTTGGAGCAAGCTTTGCAAACCATGGAGCTTCAACTATACGATCAACACCAATAGACATTCCAACTGCTGGCACATCTTTTTTACTACCAAGCTGTTTTGCTAGGTAATCATATCGTCCACCACCTGCGATAGTTATCTTCTTTCCAGTTTCTGCGTCTTCAAGCATTACTTCAGCAACTGTGCGGGTGTAGTATGATAATCCTCGAACTAGGCATTTGTTGATTGAGTATGGAATCTCCATTTCTTCTAAATATTCTAAGACTTCTTTAAAGTGTTTCTTACAAGCAGGGCAAAGGTGAGAGAGAGTCTCTGGAGCATTCTGATTTAATGCTATAGTTTTTTCTTCTTTTGAATCTAGAATTCGAAGGGGATTTGTCTTTAGTCTTTCGCGATCAACACCAGAAAGAGAACTAATGTTTTTCTTATAGTAATTAGTTAGTTCACGAATATATCCCGCACGGCATTCTTTGTCACCAATAGAGTTTATATCAATGGAAAGGTTTTTAGCACCAGCTTCCTCGAGGGCTGTTAGAGTTGCTTTTATAACAAGAGCATCTAAAATACTTTTTTCACTACCTAGAGCGTCCATATCAAATTGCCAGAATTGGCGATAGCGACCCTTTTGAGGATTGTCATGACGGAATATTGGTCCATAGTTGTAAAATAGTACTGGCTGGGGCAGAGCTTGCATACCGTGTTCTATATAGCTACGCATAAGTCCTGCAGTGTGTTCTGGACGTAGTGCTAGATGATCACCACCTTTTGTTTTGAGTGTGTACATCTCCTTATCAACAATATCTGTACCGATACCGATTGATGATGTGAAAACACCCTCATGCTCAACTATCGGCGTATCAATAGGTTTGAATCCATAGTAAACAGCTACTTCTTGAGCTTTTTCAAAGAAACCTTGGAATTGATAATATTGCTCATCTAAAATATCTCGCATACCACGAACAGATTGCAATGGATCTTTATTTGATTTTTTCTTTTCTGTACTCATATTATTTAGCTTCTTGATAATAACCTGGTAAGTATGATATTGATTTTATTGGAAGGAGTCGTAAAAAGGCTCTACCTGTCATATTTTTGCGAGGAAGCAATCCCCATGAGCGTGAATCAGAACTCCTGTTACGATTGTCACCCATAACAAAATATTCTTCGTTACCAACTTTATAATTCTCAGTAGTTGTAAACTTTTCATCTATGTATGGTTCAGTGAGTTTGAAACCATTTTGGTTTTCTTTGTTCTTGATTGTGATCTCACCATTTTTTATATCAACTTCTTCATTTGGAAGTCCGATGATTCTTTTTATGAAATATCGTGATGGATCATTTGGGTATTTAAAAATTACAACGTCGCCACGTTTTGGAGTTCCTAGTATGTAAGATATCTCATCTACTATGAGATATTCGCCATTATGAAAAGTAGGGAACATTGAGTCACCAGATACTACGAACGGTTGAGCGATGAACATTCTAATAGGTACTACTATAGCAAGAGCTATAGCTGCAAATTTTACTAGATCCCAAGCATCTCTTGCATGCTTTGCCCACTTCGATTCAACTTTTGGAGCAGGTGACACAGAAGCTTTATTTTCAATATTGTTTTCCATATGTGAAATATTTTAACATGGAAGTGCTATTGACAGAATAGAGTTTGGTGTGGTGTAGATACTTTAAAATTTTTATCAAGTAAATCTTTTCAATAAAAAAGTCCTCGGATCTCCCGTCGGCTTGATCGCGGCGCGGGCCAGACATTTTTTCTTGAAAAGATTTATAAGAACCTGATGTGATATAATCTAAATATGTTAATCGTTGGACTTGGAAATCCTGGAGAAGAATACGAAAAGACTCGCCACAATGCTGGGCGAATTATTTTAGAATATATTGCTAAAGCAAACGATTTTTCAGATTGGAAAGTTGATATGAAAACAAAATCTCTTCGCTCAAAAGGAGAAATTGAAAAAGAAAAATTTGATTTTATGTTACCTGAGACTTTCATGAACAATTCAGGTAATGCTGTTGCACCAGTTATCGATGATAAAAAGAAATTGAAAAACTTGGTGGTTGTATATGATGATCTTGATATTCCAGTTGGAAGTTTAAAAATTTCCTTCAACCGCTCAAGTGGTGGGCACAATGGACTCCAATCAATAATCAAAAAAGTTAAATCGCAAGAATTCGTACGCATTCGTATTGGTGTCTCGCCACATACTCCGACTGGTAAATTAAAGAAACCAAGTGGGGAAGATAAAATATTAAAATTCTTACTAGGGGAATTTAAAGATGATGAATTTAAAGAATTAAAAAAAATGTCTAAAAAAGTCGCAGAAATTATCACTATGATTTCATCTGACGGCCACCCAAAAGCGATGAGTTTGTATAATTAAAAAATCCCCAGTTGGGGATTTTTTAATTTAAGTACTATTCAGCTTTCTTTCCGTCTTCTAGATAAACTAGAGTCATACGCTGATCTTTTGGTTCAAAGAGAGTAACTTGGAAATCGTAAGTTTTTCCTAGTTCAAGAGTTTTCTTCAATTTTTCTTCAGAACCGAAGCTTGAGTTGTGGACTAGTCCAGCAACGCCTTGCTTGATAGAAACAAGTGCTCCGTGTTTGTTGAATTTGATAACTACTCCAGAAATAATATCTCCTTTCTTCAAAGTATTTTCAAATTCATGCCATGGGTTCTCACGAAGAGCTTTGATTGAAAGAGAAATCTTTCCGTCTTTGATTTCAATAATCTTTGCTTTAACTTTTTCACCAACTTTAAACATTGAACGTGGATCTTCAACTAGACCCCAATCTATTTCAGATATGTGAACTAGTCCTTCTAATCCTTCTTCAATCTTTAGGAAAATTCCGAAGTCTACGATTCCAGCGACTGAGCATTCAAGTTCGTCACCCACAGCGTATTTACCGATTATTTCTTGGCGTTCTTCTGGGTTATTGTCTTTTTCAGAGAAGATTAGTTTACCTTCTTTTGGAAGAGCTGAGATCATGACTACAGAGATACGCTTGCCTACTAGCATTTTTAGAGCTTTCAATATTTTATCTTTATCAGAATCTTCTACGCGAGGGTAGTGTTCACTCTTTAGTTGTGAAGCAGGAAGGAATCCTTGGATACCTTGCCATTCAAGAATAAGTCCACCTTTGTTTGCTTCTTTGACTGTAAGTTCAAGTGGCATCTTTGACTTGATAGCTTTATCAGCTTCACTCCATATAAGAGCTTGCTTAGCTTCTTTGAGTGAGAGTTCTATATAACCTTCGTCGTTATCAGTTGAAACTACTTTTGCTTTAACAACATCACCAATATTTACTTTCTTGATGATATCTTTTGCATTTATAAATTCACGTCCATAGATGATACCTGTACCAAAAGGTGCAAGATCAATATAGACTGATGATTTCTGGATTGAAATCACTGGTCCTTCTACTAGAGCATCGACTGTAGGTGGAAGGTCTGCCTTATCAAGCATTTTACCAACACTTGAAAGCTCAACCTTTGCACTCTCGGCGATACTATCTATAACTTCTTTTTCTGTTGCTTTTTTTGCCATATTTCCATTAAAAAAACCGCACTATTGCGGCACAGTCTGAGGGTCTTCTTTATGTGTTTGGATATCCAATTCACAACCGAAGGGTTAATCTCAATCTGGGCTTGTAATACGAAAACTATACTATATAGAGTGTACTTTTGCAAGCAATATAACCTTTCATTTAGGCTATTTATTTGCTATAATACCCCCATGATTATTACATATTTGGGTAAGCAATTCTTTAAGATAAGCCAAGGAGACTTGGTGCTTGCTTTTAACCCTATAAGTAAGGATTCTAAGAGTGGGGTTAGCTCTTCAAGATTTGGATCAGCTATCGCTTTCTCTACTATCAATCATCCAGATTACAATGGTTTTGAAATGGTTACTCATGGAGATACTGTGCCGTTTGAAGTTCGTGGCCCAGGTGACTATGAGATAAAAGATATCTTTATAAAAGGAATATTAACCAATACAGAACTTGGTGGAAAAAAATATATCAATACTATATATTCATTATCTATTGAAAATATTTCAATTTGTTTTCTGGGAGCTATTTCCGATGCAAAACTTTCCGCTGAAGTTATTGGACAGATAGAATCGCCGGATATATTGTTTGTTCCAGTTGGTAACAATGATTTAGTTTCTCCATCCGAAGCTTATAAACTTGCAGTATCCCTTGAGCCGAAAATTATCATACCAATGGATTACGATGACAAAACTCTAAAAGCATTCTTGAAAGAAGGTGGCCAAGAGAAGGTTGCAAGCATAGACAAACTAACAATTAAAGCAAAAGAACTCGCTGGTCGCGAAGGCGAGATTGTTGTATTATCATCTTAGGATATTTAATTTTATGAATTCATACGTAAAAAAACTACAATCAAAAAGTGAAGAATCAAGAAAGCAGATACTAACATTCTCTCTCATAATCTGTATGTCCATAGTTGTTTTTATATGGGTCTATAGTTTAGGAAGTCATTTTAATAATAAGACTAGTGAACAAGCAAATAATGATCTTAAGCCATTTAAACTTTTTGCAAATTCAATATCAAATACATATCAAAACATAACAGCAAGTGCAGGTAGTGCGTCTACTACAAAAGAAGAACCTAAAAAACAGATAGAATTAATTCCAGTACAAGCAAAGAATAACCAATAATTATGTCAAAAGAGGAACCAAAAAAAGAACATGTAAATGTTGTGGGTGTAAATATTAGTAGTGAAATGAAAGAATCTTTCATCGATTACGCGATGAGTGTTATTACTGATCGTGCTTTACCTGATGTTCGTGATGGTTTAAAGCCAGTACACCGAAGAATCCTTTATGCTATGAATGAAATGGGTCTTACATATTCAAGTCGTTTTCGTAAAAGTGCTGCAGTAGTGGGAGATGTGCTCGGAAAGTACCATCCACATGGAGATGTGGCTGTATATGATTCTATGGTTGGTATGGCACAGGACTTTTCATATAGATACCCTCTAATATTCGGACAAGGTAACTTCGGCTCTATTGATGGTGATGGTGCAGCTGCTATGCGTTATACCGAAGCTAAAATGGCTCGTTTAGCATCACTGCTTCTACTTGATTTAGAAAAAGAAACTGTTGATTTCAGGCCTAACTATGATCAAACAAGAAAAGAACCAAGTGTTTTGCCTACTGCAGTGCCAAGCTTACTCCTAAATGGAACTTTAGGTATTGCTGTTGGAATGGCTACAAATATTCCACCTCATAATCTAGGTGAAGTCATAGATGCAACTATACACTTGATAGATAACAAAGATGCTACGACAGAAGATTTGATGGAATTTATCAAAGGCCCAGATTTTCCGATCGGCGGACTTGTATATGGTCAAGCTGATCTTATTCATGCGTATTCTACTGGTCGCGGTGGAGTGGTTACAAGAGGTGAAGCTGAGATTGTAGAACAAAAAACTGGAACATTTCAAATAATAATCACTTCAATACCTTATCGTGTAAATAAATCTGCACTCATTGAATCTATTGCGGAATTAATCCAAGAAAAAAAATTAGAAGGAATTAAAGGACTTCGCGATGAATCAGCAAAAGATATCCGCATTGCTATTGATCTTAAATCCGGTGTTTTCCCACAAGAGGTTTTAAATTATATATATAAACATACTCAGCTTGAGCAATCATTCAATTTCAACATAGTTGCTCTTGTTGATGGTGTACCTCAAACTTTATCACTAAAAAGTTTACTATCTCTTTTTATAGATCACAGAGTCGTGGTAGTACGCCGTAGGACAGAATATGATTTACGTAAGGCAAAAGAACGTGAGCATATTTTGCTTGGACTTAAAAAAGCACTCGATCATATTGATAGAGTAATTTCTGTTATTCGTGCTTCAAAAGATACAGCTGTAGCAAAATTGAACTTAATGAAAGAATTCAAATTCTCTGATCTTCAAGCAACAGCAATTCTTGAAATGAAGCTTCAGAAACTTGCCGGACTCGAGAGAAAAAATGTTGAATTAGAACTCAAGGAAAAACAAGAACTCATAAAAGAACTTGAATCATTACTTGCTTCACCAGCTAAAATGCGAAAAGTTATTGCTACCGAACTAAAAGATATTCGCGATAAATACGGAGATGAAAGAAGAACTAGAATAATAAAAGGTGGAGTTAAGGCTATCAACGAAGAAGATCTTATCCCTGAAAAAGAGTCCGTACTTGTATTTACAAAAGGCGGGTATGTTAAGCGTACAGATCCAGGTGAATACAGAGCTCAGAAGCGTGGCGGGGTTGGAGTTATAGATATTGAAACCAAAGACGAAGATTTTGTCACAATGCTTGTATCTGCCAATACTCACAGCGACTTATTATTCTTTACTAATCGTGGTAAAGCATATCAGATAAAGATGTATGATATTCCAGAAGGTAAACGAGCAACTAAAGGTAAATCTATAATGAATTTTATTTCACTTGAAGGTGATGAAAAAGTAACTTCAATTCTTCCTATTGATAAAGAAACAAAAAGTACAATTGAGCACTTGATGCTTGTAACTATGATGGGTGTTGCCAAAAAGGTTTCTGCTGAGAGCTTCAAAGATGTTAGACGAAGTGGTTTGATTGCTATTAAACTCGATAAAGGTGATGAGCTTCAAGCGGTATTGCCGATAGCTAAAGGCGACGATGTTATGCTTGCGACAACACTTGGCCAATCTATAAGATTTAAAGAAGCAGATGTACGAGAGATGGGTCGTGGAGCTGGAGGAGTAAGAGCTATAAAACTAGGTAAAGGTGATATGGTTATCGGTGTTGATAAAATCAAGAAAGGGGAAACTGCGCTAGGTTTACTTACTCTAAGTTCTAACGGTCTTGGCAAGAAAACAAACATTAAAGAATACAAAACTCAAAAACGTGGTGGCTCAGGTATAAAAACAGCTAAAGTTACTCCTAAAACAGGTAAGTTGATTGTTGCTAAAATTGTAGGTGAAGAAAATGAAATTATAGCTGTATCACAAAAAGGTCAAGTTATAAGAGTTGACCTAAAATCTATTCCAACATCTGGACGACAAACTCAAGGAGTCACTATTATGAAACTTCGCCCAGGGGATTCTATTGCATCTATCACATGTCTATAAAAAATTGTGTTATAATTAACGCATGTTCGTAAAACCAGAAGAAAATATTAAACATCTAGGTTTGCATGAAGGTATGCGGGTAGCAGATCTCGGTGCTGGTACTGGTTTTTACTCAAAAGCTGTAAGTGAAAAAGTAGGTAAACTTGGGAAAGTTTATGCTATTGAAGTTCAAAAAGATATGGTTAAAAGACTCGAAAACGAGTTAAAAGAGTTAAACATTTCAAATGTCGAGTGTATTTGGGGTGACATCGAGATACTAGGAGGCACAAAACTAGCTGACGAGAGTATGGATGCAGTTATAGTATCCAACGTACTTTTTCAAGCTCACGACAAACTTGGACTCATAGATGAAGCAAAGAGAATATTAAAAAAAGGCGGTAAATTATTGATAGTTGATTGGAAAGATTCTTACGAAGGCCTGGGCCCAGCAAAACACCACGTAGTAACAGAAAAAATAGCACAAGAATTACTTACAAAGAGGGGTTTTAAGTTTCTAGAGAATATTTCCTCACCTTATCACCATTATGGTATAATTTTTACACATGAATAGCTTCCAGACAATTTTAGTTTCAGTCTTTTTGGCATTTTTTGTTTTTGCAGTTCTTATATTCTCTGGTTTATTAAAAATAGGAGGTTCCTCTTCTACTACTACAGGACTCCAAGGTAAGATCACTATTTGGGGTACTTTCAATAACCCTGATATATTTAAAGTTTTTGATGACATGAGAACTGATAATAGGGATCTTACAATTAGATATGTCATTAAAAAGGAATCAAGTTACCAACAAGATTTGATCGAAGCTTTTGCTTCCGGTACTGGTCCTGATTTATTCTTTATAACACCAGATATGGTTCTCAAAAATAAACCATATGTTTTTAAGATCCCATATACTAGTTATCCAGAAAAAACCTTTAAAGATTCATTTATTGATGGAGCAGATGTATATACTGATAGCGAAGGCATAATAGGATTCCCGTTTGTTGTTGATCCTATTGTTATGTATTACAACAAAGATATCTTATCAAATGAGGGTATATCTACACCTCCACAATATTGGGATGAACTATTTGCTTTAAATTCTCAGTTAACCAAAAAGAAAAATGATGGAACTATAATGCAAAGCATGATAGGTCTCGGTAGATATGACAACGTCAGTCACGCTAAAGATATTTTAGCAACTCTTTTGATGCAAAGTGGAAATAATATCGTTGCTAAAAATGGGTCAGGTTACACTACTATATTAAATGAGAATCCTCAAGCACTACCAACTTCTCCGATAGAGTCAATTTTAAATTTCTTTATAACATTTTCAAATCCTACAAGCGATGCATATTCATGGAATAGGGCATTACCAAACTCTATTGATATGTTTACTGGAGGAAAGCTTGCTTTTTACTTGGGACGAGCAAGTGAGTTGTTCAAAATACAATCTGTTAATCCAAATCTTAGTTTTGATGTTGCACCAATTTTGCAAACTAAAGGTACAAATCTAAAAAGGACTTATGGAAATATATATGCAGTGGCTGTAAACAAAAAATCTACCAATCCTACTACTGCTTTTAGTGTTGCGGGTTTGATTTCAACAGGTGATACAGCAAAAAACTTGGCTATCTCTGCATCTCTGCCACCTGCATCTCGAGCATTATTAAAAGACAAACCAACTGATCCGTATCTTTTTACATTTTTTAATAGTGCTATAATTGCAAGATCTTGGATTGATCCACAGCCAGTTACTACTAATACTATATTTGGAGAATTGATTCAAAATATATTGTCAAACAAATTATCAATGAGCGATGCTATTAATAAAGCTCAGAGTCAGATTGAATCACTTATTCAAAATTAATCTTATGTTAAAAAACTTTTTAATAATTACAACGATAGGAATATTAGCTCTCAGCCCATTATTTTTTGTTAATACAGCCGAGGCGAAGATCGTACCTGATTGCGGAAAAGTGACTATTAAGTTAGGACCTGATGGTAAACCAGCTGTTGATTCTAAAGGAAAACCAACAAATGAGAAAGAATTTAGAGCTTGTGATTTCGGAGACGCAATGCAACTAATAAGAAATATTATTAATTTCCTACTCTTTGTTATAGCTACACCAATCGCAGGACTTGTCATATGCTACGCTGGTTTCCAATTGCTTACTTCAGGTGGTAGTTCGGAAAAGAAAACTAAAGCCAAACATGTACTAATGAATATGATACTTGGTTATGTCATAGCTCTCGGTGCTTGGCTTATTGTTAATACCATATTTTCAACATTTAAAATTGCTCCTTGCCAGAATTGGCTTGGTAAAGATATACCAGATTGTGAAGTTCCACCGTCAAAATAATTATTATTTAATGTTATAATATAAAGCACATGAAAATTTTCTATAAAAACTCTATAGCTACTAATATATTTAAATTTTTACCAATTCTTATAATAGTTTTTTGTTTGATTTTAACGCCAACTATTTCGGTTCACGGTCAAGAATGTGATAAAGATGGTAAACCCGTTGGTTGTACCCCAATAAAAACTGATACTAACACTACCCCAATAAAAACTGATACAAATGTTACTCCTAGTACAAAAATAAATACAGGGATTGGTAATCCTCTCGAAAATGCAGGAATTGATAATATAACCTCATTTATAGAAAGTATTTTGAGATTTGTGGTTATGATAGGGATACCAATAGTAACACTTGCGATAATATATTCAGGATTCTTGTTTGTTGTTGCTCGCGGTAATCCAGAAGAATTAAAAAAAGCCAAAAGAACATTTCTATATACTTTAGTTGGAGCTGCTTTACTACTAGGCTCTTATGTTATAGCAAATGCAATTCAAGGGACAGTGACTGAAATTAGTAACTCAAGTAGTAAAACACAATAAAATCTATGAAAACATCAAAACTATATCGCTACGCAATAATATTACTTTTCCTAACAATTTTACCTATTGCAGTTGCTCATGCTGCCGAAAAAACAACTTTAGATAATTGTAAGAGTATAAATTTTTCAACCCTAGGTGACATAATAAAATGGGCAGGTTGTACTATAGTTACTGGAGTTATCCCTCTACTTTTCACTCTTGCTACGGCTGCATTTATCTGGGGTATTATTCAGTACTTTTTGAATCCTGAAAATGAAGAGAAGCGCAAAAATGGTAAAAGCTATATGATTTGGGGTCTTATAACTCTATTCGTGATGGTTAGTATGTGGGGTATAGTTAATGTATTTTCTAATACCTTTAAAATTAAAACTTTCATACCTCAGCTCTCTCAACAGGAAACCGATAAATAGCAAAAACCTTGCCTTTTATGGTTATTTATATGATATAATGTTTAGGTAGTATTAAGTTCATATCATTGCCTGCGGTCGGCAGGAATAGATAAAATATTATTATAAGTTTTATTAATTTCCGCAATAAGCGGATCAGCCCAGTGCTGAAAACAATATAGTTATTATGAAGAAAATAACAAAGTTTGCCATCGCAGGTCTGTCATCACTGCCATTTATAGCCTTTGCAGCAGATGCGTTCTCTGTTCTTACGGTCGTTAACAAGATTCTTGCTACTGTTATCCCAGTTCTTATTACACTTGCAGTTGTTTACTTTATATGGGGAGTTATCCAATATACTGTATCAACAGATGAAGAAGCTAAAAAAGGAGCTCGTAGTAAGATAATCCAAGGTCTTATTGGTCTTTTTGTAATCGTAGCTTTTTGGGGAATAATTAGACTTGTCACCAATACTTTTGGTGTCGGTTCTGAACAATTAAACTCTAGTGCTATACCTTGTATTCCTGGTCCTGGTGTTGTTTGTTAACATCATTACTATGGTTTATTGGGAAATAATTCCACATGCAGAAGCTAGTGTCACATCACTAGTGCAAAGTATCAATAAGGTTATTATTAACCCTATAATATTTTTGCTATTTGCTTTAGCTGCGGTTTATTTTTTATACGGACTTGCTCAATACCTCCTTTCTCCAAACAATGAGGAGGTCCGTAAGAAAAGTAAATCTGTGATGTTTTGGGGTCTAGTAGGGCTATTTATAATGGTAGCTGTTTTCGGGATTATGAGATTGATCCTCGGAACATTTAAGGTAAATAATATTAAAATCAACAACAACGGTGATTATGTTGTTGAAGATGTAAAAAACACGGCAAAAGATTTAGCTGACCAAAATATAAAAGATAATGTTAGAAGCAATCAGGATTCATTTGGTAGTCCCGTGGATGTCAGTATTCAAGATACAATCCAACTTGATCCAAAAGAATTCATAACAGATCCATTCCCAGAATATAGCGTAGATAGTCTTTGTTGGCATGAGCCTATGCACGATAAAGCCTCTACTGAGCTTGGAGCAACTACTCTGGTAAAAACTAATGCTCGCAAGGCTTTCTTACAAGCGATAGGTCTACAAAATAAAGATGATAAAATTTTAGATTCAACAACACTCAAAGGTGATGCTGCCAGAAAGAAATTCTTGGCAGACAATGGCATAACCGATGAGGATTTAAAAAACTACAAATACCCAACTATATTTAATACAAAAGTTTTGTATGATAAGGCTAACAAAGAATACCATGCTTGGATTGATGCACGCGGACCTAAAAATGGAGGCACAGATAAAAGCTGTAACTTAAAAGTATTAAAACCCGCTAGAGTCATAGCAGATGGTGTTGAGCAAGTTAGTGTAAGTAGTAATACAAATATTCCAGACAATATTGACCCAAAAGTATTTACAACTAGTCCATTTGCTTACTATGAAGAAAAGAAAGATGAATGTTGGCGTTATCCACTTTATGCTATGGGAACTACTGAATTTGACGCAACACAGAAGGTTAAGAGTGGAGCTCGTAAGAAGTTCTTGGAAGAAAATTCAATATTAGATACTGAAGTTAAAAATAAAAATTACCCAATAGCATTTTCTTCAAAGATTTTATATAACCAGAAGAATCAAACTTACTATTCATGGATAGACGCTCGTGCACCATTAAATGGTAAGACAATAACTGCTTGTAATTTAAAAGTTTTAGCTCCTGCTCCTAAGATACCAGATGGTGCAGAGCCTATTGATGTTAGTGCACAAAATACTGAATATCTACCAAGAGAAGTATTTACAACACCACCATTTGCAACATACGCAGAAGATGATAAATTCTGCTGGCATAGACAATTGCCTTTCAAATCAACTACTGAGTATGAAGGTACTGATACTGCAAAACTTGAAGTTAAGAAACAATATCTAGAAGACAATAAAGATATTAAAAGCACTGACGATAAATACAAAAAATATCCTGTAATTTTTGATTCAAAGATACTATATGATTCATTAGAAAAGATTTATTACACTTGGGTTGATGTACGCGGGCCCACTATAAATGGAGATGAAAAGAGTTGTAACTTGGCAGTAATAAAAGAAGCTCCAGTTATACCAGATGGTTCTATTCCTATAGACCTCAGAGCTGCAACAGATTCAAAAATAACTACAGTTGCTACTCAAAGAATTGCTTCTTATACAACTTCTCCATTTACAAATATTTATCTACAAAGTAAATATTGTTGGCAGAGGGAACTACCTTCAAAAGCAGATACAGAATACCAAGCAAGGCAAGGTATCAAAAAAATTGTTCGAGACGCTTTTATAAAAGAGAATAATTTAAATGATGCAACAACTGAAGCAAGATTACCAATCAAGTACTCCGAACTTGCTACATATGATGCAAAAAATAAACTCTATTATATTTGGTGGGATGTCCGAGCGCCGATTAAAGGGGGAGCAGATAAAGATTGTAATCTAAAAGTGATAGGTAAAAAATCAGGGCCACTTATTATGACAGATGCAAGTAATAAGGCAGATCCATTTGGCAATAACTTTGTGACTGACAATAACTACTACCGTGTTCATGAGTCAGCAATTGGACCAATATACGCAAATGTAAGAGCTGATGCTATAAACAATGCTTTACTCCAATTGGCTTCTCTAAAAGGTCTCAGTAGTACTCTAGGTATGGCTTATAAGATATTAGATGAAATGTACTATCCTAAAGATGTGAATACCGGCAATTATGACTATTGGGTTGCTGTAGAATCAAGAAAATAGAATTAAAAAAGGCGTTCCTTGCGGGAACGCCTCTATTTGCCTATTTTTAGTATAGGGCTTAATGATTTGGTCTGTAAACAACCCTTACTCTTATTGAGTTTATTGAATCTACATTGGTCATTCTTATTGAACCTCCGTGGATATCAATTTCACTTCCATCACCACGGGTCAACCAGCTCTCTTCATCCATCTGAAGTTTATAAAGCGTAGTTTTGCCAGTGGAATCTGCTGCTCCTGTACTTAACACCCAACCATCGTAAGTTTTGAACCTAATGGTTGTATCACCTTTTTTAAGAGTGAAGGTAGTGTCGTGAAAGGGAACATTAGCGATAGGAGTAGGTATAGTTTGATTGGTATTATGCGCACTGGTTTTTTCAATATCCTTATCTGCTTTATGATTGCTTTTAAAGCTACCTCTTAACAAAAAGAAGAATAATATAACCATTGCAACTGCAAAAATTAACCAAATAGACCAGTGCAACCCAGGACCATTTTGGGCCGGTTGCGGGGCGGCATGCGCCTGTGTTTGATTTTGTGTCATGATGTTGTACCTCCTTTCATTGCTTTTGAAATCGCTGTAGCTATAGCTGAAAGAGACATTGAAGTATTTGCTTCACGGATTATTTTCCAGGTCATTACTTTCTCCAAAGCAACTTCGTGTGTAATTGTTACATTATGCTTAGCCATTTCTTCAACTAATTTAGCGGCCCTTTGCACATCTGTAATTACTTCATACGTCTCAGCTTCTCTTTCTTCCATCTCCTTCTTTACTTTTAAAGCAGCTTCGTACACTTCACCGTGAGGTTTCATGTCTTTTAGATTAAGCCTGTTTAAGTAAATACCGAAGTGTTCAATTTCCCATTTTCCATGACCAGATTGTATGCCTTTTATAACATCACCACTGATAGTTGCATTGCAGATTGATTCTATGAGTAGTTTTTCAGCATCTCCCGAAGCACTTAGTAACTGCTCATAGTTTTGAGGAGTACCACTGTTCTTATCAGGATTTATTGCCCAAACTCTTAGTTTGTCTGCAGCAATATCAGCCACCATACCTTCTAATACTGTAAATGGGTCGTCGGTTCCCAAGTCAAGTAAATTGATAATATGTTCCTGGCATGGAGTGTAAGCAATCGCAATTGGAACGTCTGTTGTTACCTGGTCAGGAGTAATTAATGTTTGAGGGTCAAGGTCAATACTTCTTTTTGACATGTTTATCATTCTAACTCCGTATAGAATCCTTCTAAAAGGTATCCAGTTCCAACCCTCAGTGAGAATCACTGTGGTTTTAGAGTCCTTTGGGATTATACCCTTACCCCTTATAACCTTGCCCGCATCTGGGTGTCTTTTCCAGAGTCTTCTTCCAAGTCTGGTCACTATTCCAAAGTGAGGTGGATCATTAGGCATAAGTACGAATCCTTGTGGCAAATTGCAACCAAGTATTAGTATTGCAAAATATGCTGGTAACATTACCCACATATTTTTTCCTAACTCGGTTAATTCTTTAGTTAGAAATGTCAGAGTAGTTATGACTAAAAATATTAGTAGCCATATCATGAACAGTTTTACGTTTTTATTTTTCATCATTTTTGGTTTAAAAATTTTTTCTGCAATATTGCAAATATATTTATGTTTAATTGTTTTTGAAAGCAACCTTAACCTCCTCATTTTATGGAGTAGAGAAGGGCATAGTTGCTCTCAAAACAATTTAAAACCAAATTTTTGTCAAAGGACTACCTCTCCCTATATAATAGCACAAACACACAAAAAAGTCAAGCTAAATAAGCTTGATAAATAAGGCTAAATTGGTGCGCGATAAGGGATTCGAACCCCTGGCCTACCCCACGTCAAGGGGTCGCTCTACCAACTGAGCTAACCGCGCTTTATATTGCAGAGGATATTATAGCATTTGCAATTCCGTTTTGAAATACAGTATAATTATGTTGTAAATGGATAAACAAAAAGGTTTCACCTTGATTGAACTACTTGTGGTTATAGCTGTAATAGGCATTCTAGCAGCTTTAATATTGGCAGCCATGCGTGATTCTAGAAATCGTGCTGCTGATGCTCGCACTATACAAACTCTTTCTGAGGTTAGAAAAGCAGTTGAATCCAGCCAGTCTACTAACTCTGATTATACTAATGCTTTTTCTTCAGGCCCGGCTATTGATCAAATTAATAGCTTAGCTAGTCAAATGAATCTAGTCTCAGGTACTTATGCTTATGGTTCTGATGCTAAAGAATACGCTGTTACGTTTCCATTGCTAGCGTATCCTGGATATTATTGGTGTGTTGATGGGGGAGGACAATCCATGAAAGTTAATGGTCTTTTAAATACAACAACTGGTCCCAAAAATTGTAACAATGTTACTGTTGCTCCATCAGGGCCACCAGATTTAACAATTTCTATGTCACCAAATCCTCTTGATCTCTCAGGACCTATTGGTACCATAAGGACCTTTAATGTGCTTTTATCTGAAATAAATGGTGTGCCAACAAGTGGTAGTATTACAGTTAGAGTTTTTAAGCCATCTGGTTTTCTTTTCTCAATGCATGATACTAATTGGAGTATTTCTGCAAGTAATGGTTTATATAATGAATATGTATCCAGTGGTGTGACTATACCAGCAAATGGAAGTTATAATTTAGCTATTGATTGTACTAGAAATACCTCAAATATACTGAGTGCAAACATCAATACTCAGATTAGACCTAGCTCAGGAGGTGAAACAAATCTTGGGAATAATTCTGCTTCTATACAATTAATAACTACGGATTAGATTCTATAAACTACAAAACCTCACTTTTAGGTGAGGTTTTGTTTTGGTGACCCTACCGGGAATCGAACCCGGATTACCGGCTTGAAAAGCCGATGTCCTAACCGTTAGACGATAAGGCCAATAACGAAAATGAGTATAACATTTTTTTAAAAAAACACAAAAATTTATATTGACAATATTCTGATAATGTCCATAATGAGGTCATAACTGTTCTATTTTTACTGACCTTTTAAAACTTTAGGTATGAAAAAAATATTAACTCTCGTCCTGGTTTTTATTGTAACCAAATCTTTTTCCCAAGAACAAAGCGTTCTTTTGGGAAGGTTGGATTTCTCAAATAAGGAGCATCTTTCAGGGTTTGTCACCGTAACAACAATCAGCTTTGCTGGTGATGTTAGGTATGAAAACCATACCCTCAAATTATCAGCAGGACCGCTTTTAAATAAGTGGAACGATGACAAAATTCGTCTATCGCTCATGCCGACGCTTGCATATGATGATAGCCACGGCCAGTTGTTTGGTGGAGCCAAGCTACTATACAAGACTGCTAATTTAAGCGGTGTAGAAGCTCTGATCAATGGTTCTTATCTGCGCAGTTTAAATAAAGATGCTACTGCAAGGTATGCATTTGATGGGGAGATTTCAAAAATCTTCTCTGAAAAATTTAATATTGGGCTTGGTTTGGGAGCTGAACAAGAAAAGATCCGTACCAGAATTAATACAGTGCAGACAATGATGTACAACGACAAATTCCACTCGGAACTCCGGTTCAATTTTAAACCAAAGTTCATGGGCAAATTTTCGTTTAATGCATTTGCTGGTTTTGTTTACCAAAACCATGTTGCCAAGGATCAAGTGTTTGCCTACGACCTGGGCAATACAACTGAACCGAATCTCGGTATTGGTATTAAGTGTGAATTGTTTTGACACCCAAAAATATTCCACAAAAGCCTCCCCAACGGGAGGTCTTTTTTATTTTGTAAAAATAATTAAATTTGCTAAGATAGTCGGATATGGAAAAAACGCAAATAATAATACTGGCCGCTGGAAAGGGTAAAAGAATGAATGTTGAAATACCTAAGGTACTTGTGAATTTTAATGGCAAACCAATGATCGATTACTTGATACAAGCTGTATCGCACAGTGGTGTTACAGGTAAACCAATATTGGTGATTGGATATAAAAGGGAAGAAGTAATGGAACACATTGGTGATAAAGCGATTTATGTAGTTCAAGAAGAACAACTCGGAACAGGTCATGCTGTGAAAGTTACCGAAGACAGTATTTCAGATAATATAGACAACATACTTGTACTTTACGGTGATGCCCCTTCGGTAACTGGTGCAATGATTGCCAATCTTGTTGCCGTACACAACAATAGTAATTGTTCGCTTACTATGGCAACTGTCACAATTCCTTCATTTGATGATTGGTACCAAGTTTTTTACAAGCCATTTAGTAGAATTGTCAGAGGAGAAGATGGAAAAATAATTCGCAGTGTTGAATTTAAAGATGCTAGTGAATCAGAGAAAGAAATAAAAGAAGTAAATCCTTGTTATTTTTGCTTTAAAAAAGAATGGCTGTTTGAACATTTAGCAAAACTTAAAAATGAGAATGCTCAAGGAGAATATTATCTGACAGATTTAGTAGGGTATGCAGCATCAGAGAAAAGTATTGCATCTGTATCTATAAGCCCAGAAGAAGCTTTGGGAGTAAATAGTATAGAAGAGTTACAAAGATTAGAAAAAATAATAAGTAAATAAGTTACTTATTCTTATGTAGCCAAATATAAGCATCCTCTAGAGCTTTAACAGCATCGCCAGTAGCGATGTTGTTTTGATGATAGCGTCCGTTTGTACAGTCTCCAGCTGCCCATATACCAGGTACAGATGACATCTGAGTCATTGGGTCGACTACTATTTTACCAATAGCGTCTATATCAACTACACCTTTCAAGAAATCAGTATTTGGTATTTGACCAATCTCTACAAATATTCCAGTTGTAGGGATAGTATTCTCAGCACCAGAAGTTTTATCTTTATACGTAAGGGAAGTGACAAATTGCTCGCCATCAACACGCAAAATATCTACATTTGTAATTGCTTTAAATTTTGGGTCAGCCATGACTTTTTTAACAGTTATTTCATCTGCTTTAAATTCTGCATTTCTATGTAAAAGAGTTACGCTTTTACAATATGCTAACAACTGAGCTGCCGTTTCAAACCCTGCATTACCTCCTCCGATAACAAGCACATCTTGATCTGCAAAAAGGGGACCATCACAAGAAGCACAGTAGGTTATACCTTTGTGTTCATATTTATCGGCATTCTCTGCTTCGAGTTTCCTTCGTCCGCTACCTGTTGCGACAAGAAGACCTCTGGATGTGTAAGTTTTACCAGATTCAGTTGCAATTGTTATGATTGAATTTTCTTTTTTTACTAACGTTACTTTTTCACCTTCAATAATATCTAAAAAAGGTCCTTTGTAGTATAGAACGTGAGCTTTTAGATTTTTTCCAAGATCAGCACCAGATATTTCAGGAGTTCCTACCCAGTTGTATATAAGTTCAGATACAGTAGATTGACCACCAAATTCGGAGGTCATAATAAGGCTTTTTAGTTGTTTTCGAGCAGCATACACAGCAGCAGCTGTGCCTGCTGGTCCTCCACCTAAAATAATTAAATCATACATAGCTAACATTCTACAATACAAAACAAAATTCCCCAAATTTGGGGAATTTTGTTTACTTCTTATTTCTTCTAAGGAATGCAGGGACTGTACTCCAGTCATCTGTATCGTCTATAAATAGATCATCTTCTTTCTCTGTTTTCTTTAAAATTTCTTTACCAGTTTCTTTGATCACAGCTTGTGTTATTTCTTCTTTTGTTGCTGTTGCTATTGTTGGTTCACCGATCTTTTGACTTTGAAATAGTGAGCGACGTGGCATATCAGTAGGGAAACCTGTAGCAATAACAGTAACTTTCATTTCTCCTTTCTTTAGTTTCTCATCACGGATAGTACCAAATATTACTTTTGCCTCTTTGTCGATAGATTCTGTTATTACCTTTGCGGCTTCACTGATCTCATGAATTGCAAGATCGTCTCCACCTGATATTGCAAATAGCACTCCTTTAGCACCAGATATTGATAGATCAAGAAGAGGGGAATTAATAGCCTCAAGTGCAGCTTTTTCAGCACGTCCATCACCTGCAGCGATACCGACACCCATGAGAGCTGATCCTGCATCATGCATAACTGCACGAATATCTGCGAAGTCTACGTTGATCATACCTGGAGTTGTTATAAGCTCAGAGATACCCTCAACAGCTTGTTTGAGTACTTCATCACACATAGCAAATGCTTGACGGAAACCAACATCTTTACCAGAAATAATTATCAAGCGGTCGTTTGGAATTACTAGAATTGCATCAACCTCACGTTCAAGTAAAGCAAGACCTTCTTCTGCTAATCTCATTCTTTGGTTACCTTCAAATGAAAATGGTTTTGTTACAACTGCAACAGTAAGAATACCTTGTTCTTTAGCAGCTTGAGCAACTATTGGAGCAGCACCTGTACCAGTACCACCGCCCATACCGCAAGCAATGAAAACCATATCAGCACCTTTTATAACATCTTGGATTTCTGCTTTTGTTTCTTCAGCTGCACGTCTGCCAATTTCTGGATTCATACCAGCACCAAGACCTTTTGTTAAATTTTTACCAAGATGAACTTTTTTCTCAGCAAAAGAGTTGTGTAAGTCCTGAGTATCGGTGTTCATAACTATGAATTCGACACCTTTTACTTTTGAACTTATCATGTGGTTGAGTGCATTTTTTCCTGAACCACCAATACCGATAACTTTAATTCGTGCGAATGATTCAATTTCTGGATTGATTTTAGCCATATATTATATAGATATTTGCCGAAGACATTATGTTTTGGCAGATATTCAAATATTCTGTTAATAATAAACTTTTGTAAGTACATAATAACAGAAATTAATAAAAAGGCTATACTTACTATTATTTGACAAAAATATTTTTTATGGCAAAAGTTGAGATAATAAAGATTTGAAAAATCCTTTTACTTCTTTCATGCTATCTCCCATTGCATTTTCTCCACCCCCACTACCTCTTGATTTATCTTCTCCTGAATATAGTGCAAGTCCAAAAGCTGTGTACCAAGACGAATCCCGAATTTTAAATTTATTATTTATAGTTGTGTCCATTGGTCCAACGCGAGAAGGTAATTTTAATTGAGATTTTGCTATTTCTTCAATACGTCCGATATGTGAACCACCACCAGTAATAATTATACCTGCAGGTAAGAGTTCGTTGCGACGAATTCTCTTTAAATGATTTCCAACAAGCTCAAAAATATCAGATAAACGAGCTTCGATAATTTCATCTACTTTTTTCTTTGGATAATCTCCTCCTATAACAGAGCCTAGTTTCAAACTCTCTGCTTCTTCAAGAGCAATACGAAAACCAAGAGCAACATCTTTTGTGATATCCATACTACCAATAGAGAAAACTTGTAATGACATTAGTAGATTGTTCTCAAATACAGCAATAGATACAGTCTCGGCACCTATGTCTATCAAAGCACATCCAGCAGCTTTTTGTTTGTTATTTAAAAGAATAAAAGAGCTTGCAATAGGGGAAGCAACTACATCTTCTACTTCAATTCCAGCAAGTGACATAGATGTTATTAAGTCTTCAATATTTTGTTTAAGACAAGTAATAAATAAAGTTTTTACTTCAAGTTTGATTCCCTTCATTCCTTCTGG
This sequence comes from uncultured Candidatus Saccharibacteria bacterium, assembly GCA_964502615.1. GTDB lineage: Bacteria > Patescibacteriota > Minisyncoccia > Phycocordibacterales > UBA9973 > UBA8515. Next base: position 23,845 of record CAZCXF010000001.1, read on the forward strand.
TCGGCCATGGATGTCTTTTCCATCTAGTTTATACCCAGTAGGTATTATGTGGATTATTTTTTTATTTATGATCTCAAGATTTTCTTCACTATCCGCTAGTGCTTTTGATATATCTAAATGTGTTATTTCTTGGTCAGCGCGTGAGATGATTACTTGACCCGGGGACACAGTTGAACTAAGACTTATACCTCCTATTGAGATAAATGCTTTTTTTATTTTAAATCCACAAGCCTTCTCAGCGTGCGCTACCGCTTCTTTAATGCTTGATACTACATGGTCTATATTTGTTACATACCCAAGACGCATACCAGAAGTACTCGCTTGGCCAGTTCCCAAAACAATAGGGGATTTATCTTCTTTGCTGTAGCCCATTACAACGACACGCGTTGTATGAGTTCCTACATCTATTCCGCAGGTGTAATTATTTCTTGCCATGATTTATAAGAAAGAGAATTTTAACTAAAAATTTTCAGATATTTTTTCTCCTCTTTTTCCATTGTACTACTATGAACGAAACCTTTCAAATGCAAGCATCCGTGGATAAACAGATATTTTAAGAATTGTGGGTATGTCATATCAAAATCTTTTGATTCTTTCTTAACCAGTGATAAATCAAAAGTGATTTCACCGCTATTTTTTGACAATGGAAAAGATAAAATATTTGTGGATTTATTTTTATTTCTATATGTAGTATTTAATTTTTTCTGAGCACTTGGAGTTAGGAATGTTACTGACAATTCATACTTTTGGCCCAATATTTTCTCTCTTATAGAGTCAAAAGGCAAGCTCGGTGGCTTGCCTTTTGATTTATTTAAAATTGTGCAGAAAACTTTATCTGCCATATTTTTAACGTCGTCCTCTAGTAGTTGCTACTACTTTTCCCATTTTTATAAGTTTCTCACGAGTCTTTCTGCGAGCTAGCTTTTTTAATGTTCCTTGTTTAACTTTAAGTTTAGAAAGAGCTCGCTCGTTGTAGCGCTTGCCTTTAACTTTTTGGATAATGCCAGTTTCTTGAACTTTACGTGAAAAGCGACGAATCAAGTTCATGTTGCTTTCATTAGCGTTTTTCTTTACCTCTATAACTGTAATCATATGTAACGCCTATAATAGCATACCTTTTTCTTTCAGGCAAGAAATAACACTATAATAAGTCTTCTGGATCGACATTTATAGAAAAAGATGGGGGAAGTCTAAATAAGTTCTCTGCAAGTTGTGATTTAGTACTTTTTCTACCCGAGATTGGAAGTTGCCACTCTGTAGGATCAATTTTTATAACTGTATTGGTAATATATTGTCCCTTTACTTTCCCAATAAATGCAGAAAATATTTGGGGTTCGTATTCTCCAAGGATTTTATCAACGAAAGCTCTTGCCTTGTTTGTTTCAATAGCAGTACCAGAAAATGTAATTTTTATTAATCGTTTAAAAGGAGGATAGCCGAATTGTTTCCTATCTTTTAGGTCTTCTCTATATAGAGGAAGTATATTACCGGATAGTATTTGTTCTAAAATTTTATTTTCAGGATTACGTGTTTGTATTATTAAATTGCTTTTTGTTAGATAATGAAGTTTCTCTATGATGTGTAGTATTTTTTGAGTTATATTAAAACTTGGTATTGAAAGTAATCCGTCGAGTGAAATAATTGCACTGTGGTCGACTTGTGTATTTAAATAAGAAAAAGCCAACTCTGTGCCAATAAGAATTGAGCCCTTATTTTTATAAAATAAATTTATTGCATTTAGAGCTTCTTTGTCGCTTCCAGTTACTTCTTTATCTATTTGAATAACATTAGCCTTTGGGAAATGTTCTATGACTTCTTCGTAAACTCTATCGGTACCAATACCCAATGCTGTAAGGTTCCAACTACCGCATTGTTTACAAGATACCTCTGTTGTTTCTTTATGGCCACATTTATTACACATAAATATTCTACTCTGTTCAATTTTGGTAGATGTTCTTTGTTTAGCTCCATAAAGTACTACGGGTGTAGAGCACTCTGGACAAAGTAGTGTATGACCACAATCATGGCATACTGTTACTCCTGCGAGTCCTTTACGAACTGAAAATAGGAAAACTGATTCTTTCTTTGCTATAGCATTTGCTATAAGTTTTTTTGTTTTATCTGAAAGAACTGTGAATTTTTTTATACCTTTCTCATCAACTTCATCTTTCATATCAACAACAAATTGTCTTTCTGTTTGAGATAGTCTAAATGAAGGTGAGGCAATCTCACCAAGTTCTCCTTGATCGTGCCTATATAGAGTATCTGGTCGTAGTAATGTGTCACCAAAGATTAATTTGGTTTTTGTTATTGAAGAAAAAACTTCTACAAAACTTCTTGTATCTAAATAAGGTTTTCCAAATTGTTTGTATGAATCTGAACTCTCATGTTCTAAGATTATAGTTTTTATGTCACTCCTAGGTATAGATAAGAACATCCCCGTACCGATTATTATTATTGGATGAGTTTCGGTTATTACGTCATTGTACATTTTTATCAAGGTTTTCTTGTTGATATCTCCATGAAAAGCGTAAACATATTTCTCAATACCTTTAACTAAACCACTTTTCCAGTTCTCAATATCATATCTTGTTGGGACACATATAAAGATAGATTGCTTTTTAGCAAAAGCTTCGCGTATAAGTGTTCTATAGAAAGCAAGTCTATCACTATCTAATGCTTGGAAAATTAATTTTTCATGCTTTATATTTTCTATTTCTTTTTCTATATCTATCGAATTTATTTCTTTGAGGTCTTTTATATTTTCAAGGTATACATTAGGTATCATTTTTTCAATTACATTTCCAGTGGAACTCACCACATAATCCTTCATTCTTTCACAAGCAATGAAAAATTCTTTAGTAAAAGGGGAACGACCTTTAACTCCGACAATCTTTTTTAGTTCGTAGTCACGACTCTTTAGATCACTTTTCATTGAAACTGCATTTTCAATGCTAATTACAATAGCATCAATAGTCTTTGATCTGACCGGTACACTCACTATAGTACCAAGAGCTATTTCTTGAGCTGAAAAATAGGTTAAATATTCTTTTCCAATACCTTTTTTGATTGGGATTACTGTAACTACATACATACCTATATGTTATCACATATGATCATTTTTAATTTATTTTATGTTATAGTAGTCTTACTATATGGCTTTATTTTCGAAAAAATTAGGGATTGATTTAGGGACCGCAAACACTCTGGTCTATTTGCCCGGCAAAGGTATTATCTTAAATGAACCTTCTGTGGTAGCTGTTTCTGAGCAAGATAATACTATACTTGCGATCGGTGCGGAGGCAAAAAATATGATAGGTAAGACACCTGAGAGTATAATTGTATACAGACCAATGAAAGATGGTGTGATAGCAGATTATAGAGTAACCGAATCAATGCTCAGGTATTTTATAAATAAAGCCCTTGGAAAATATAATTTAGTTAAACCAGACGTCATGGTATCTGTTCCTGCCGGTATTACTTCTACAGAGCGTCGTGCAGTGGTTGAAGCAGCGGTTCGTGCTGGTGCTCGAAATGCTTACGTCGTCAAGGAGCCAATACTTGCTGCAATCGGTGCAGGTATCCCAATTCATGAAGCAAAAGGGCATATGATTATGGACATAGGAGGTGGAACCACAGACATAGCAGTTATCTCCCTTGGAGGAATAGTTTCTTCAACTTCAGTTAAATGTGCTGGAGATAAATTAGATCAAGCTATTTCTGATTATATAAAAAAGACTTTTAATCTTGCTATTGGTGATAAGACAGCAGAAGCTATAAAAATGAAAATTGGAGCAGCTGTACCACTTGAAGAAGAACTAACTATTACAATAAAAGGCCGCGATTATATACAAGGACTTCCACGCACAGCTCAAATTTCTACAAACGAAATAGTTAAAGCAATCGATAAAGAATTGCGTACAATGATAAATGCTATCAAAGATGTTTTGTCTTTAACTCCACCAGAACTTGCTGCTGATATCATAGATGATGGTATAATTATGACAGGTGGATCATCACAACTTCGTAACTTAGCAGATTTAATCTATCGCCGTACTGGAGTTAAAGCTTATGTTGCCGATGAACCACTACTTTGTGTTGCTCGTGGTACTGGAGAAGCGCTCAATCACTTAGAAACTTATAAAAAAACAATTATTAGTAAAAGATAAAAATGGAAACTCCAAAAAGCAAGAAAGTTTTTAGAAAAATTTTTAAAGTTTTTTTGTATGGATTTGCAATAATAGGTTTAATATTTGCTGGTGTTTTTGTTGCTATGAGATTGCATCTTACAGATGTGACAGGCTCTATAGATTCTCGCAATGCTTCTTTTAATTTGGTTAAAAAACAATTAGCGAGCACTTATAGTGCTGTCCAAAATAAATCATTTCGGATTGATCCTTTAACTGAGTGTCATATAATGACCATAGCTCAAGTTTTACCTGAAAATGGACGTATGATACTTGATACTTATACTTCGACTAAATCAAGCATAGTAGCAGAAAAGATGGTCAGAGCTGTGCAGTTGGTAACTTCTAATAACTCTTTTCTTCAAGATAGATTAGGGAAATGCGATATATTTGCAGATAATTTAAGAAGTGCGAGTAATACTGATATAAATCAAACAATTTTCGACTGGATTCTCTCTCCAGAATGGGAAGCCCTCAGGGATGCACTTATTAAAGATAAAGACATAATATCAAAAGCAAGTGTCGATAGTGGAGTACCTGCTCGAACTATTATAGCTAGTGTTATTTCGGAGCAGTTTCGATTTTTTACCTCAAACAGAGATTCATTTAAAAGATATTTTGAACCGCTAAAAATTCTTGGCAATGGTACTAAATTTTCTTATGGAGTTGCTGGAGTTAAGATTGAGACTGCACAAGCCATAGAAGAGAATCTAAAAAATAAAAATAGCCCTTTCTATTTAGGATCTTCATACGAAAATATTTTTAAATACAATACAGAAGACATAGATGGTGAAAGATTAGTACGATTAACAGATCCAAAAGATCATTATTATTCTTATTTTTATACTGGAATATTTTTAAAACAAATAATGCACCAATGGCAAGAAGAGGGTTACCCAATCAATGACAGACCAGAAGTCTTAGCAACTCTTTTTAATTTAGGTTTTAATAAATCTGTACCAAAAGAAAACCCTTTAGTTGGAGGTTCTACTATCACTATAAATGACAGAGATTATACTTTTGGAGGACTTGCTTACGAATTCTACTATTCTGGCGAGCTTTCAGATATCTTTCCACTTGGGGTAGAATAGAGATATGCAAAGATTAGAAAATCTTTTTCCAAATGAGCTGTACCATAGTTATGTTATTGAAGGTAACCCAGCAATCCTTCCTTTCGAGTTACTAAAATTTTTTGAAGATAAAAATTATATAGAAAAACAGAGTCCGGATGTATTGTTACAAACATATGACTCTTTTACTATTGAAAATAGCAAGAGAGTAAAAGAATGGCACGCTGAGAAAGGTGTATCTAAAGGTAAACACATATGTATAATTGGTACTAAATTTATAAACCATGATGCTGAGAGAACCCTGCTTAAAATTATTGAGGAACCTTCTAAAGATACACATTTTTTTATAATAGTACCCAACTCACAAATATTATTAGATACTATTTTATCTAGAGTACACCTAATAAAAATAGAAGAAGAAAAAGATAAATTGGATGAAAAAATTGCCCAAGATTTTTTAAATAGTATAAAAACAAAAAGAATAGATATTGTTTCTAAAATTATAGATACTCATGAAGAAGATGTTGGTAGTGGTGGGCTTAGGTATACTGCAATAAAACTCATAAATGAGCTTGAAGCTATTATATATAAAAAATGGAAAAGCGATAAAATGAATAATGAATTATTATTTTCTCTAGATGAGCTTGCCAAAGCACGTGAGTATCTAGCACTACCTGGCTCTTCAACAAAGATGGTTTTAGAACATATTGCGCTTGTGCTATAATGTGGAGCGTATGAGTTACAATACAGCAAATTTTAAGATTGAATTAAAAAAAATAGAAGAATGGTTGGCAAAAGAATATGCCTCTGTTCATACAGGGAAAGCAACTCCTATGGTGCTAGATAGTATTATGGTGGAAAGTTATGGCTCTAGGATGCCTATTAAGAATGTGGCAAGTGTAAGTATCGAGGATCCAAAGACATTACGAATTGCTCCATGGGATAAAAATCAAATCAAAGATATTGAAAGTGCAATCATGGAAGCAAATTTGGGACTTTCTGTTGTGTCAGATAGTGATGGAGTGCGGGCGATATTTCCTATGCTTACGACAGAAAATAGGACAAAACTTGCAAAGATTTTAAAAGAAAGACTTGAAGATGCTCGAATTAGTGTCAGAAAGATTAGACAAGAAGAAATGGATACAACAACTGATTTGCCAGAAGACGAAATGAAAAGAGCAAAAGATGATATTCAAAAATGTGTAGATGAAGCAAATAAAAATCTTGAGGCAATCTTTGCAAAAAAAGAGTCTGATGTAATGAATTAATAGAATGAACGTAATTATATTTTTAATAATTTTATTAGTGCTTGTTGTATCCCATGAATTTGGGCATTTTATTATTGCTAAAAAATCAGGCATTAGAGTTGATGAATTCTCTTTCGGATTCCCTCCAAAGCTTTTTGGTAAAAAAGTGGGTGAAACTACATACAATTTCAACGCACTACCTTTTGGAGGATATGTAAAAATATTTGGGGAAAATCCTGATGAAGAATCCATAAGTGGCCCCGATAGCAAAAGAAGTTTTATAAACAAACCAAAATACATTCAAGCTGCAGTACTATTGGGAGGAGTTACTATGAATTTTTTGGTTGCTTGGTTGTTACTTTCTGTTGGATTTATGTCTGGTCTCCCTACTTCTATTGGTTCAGCACCTAAAGGTACTGTGATAGAAAATCAAGCACTCACTATAACAAGCGTACTTGCTGGTTCTCCAGCAGATAAAGCTGGATTAAAATCTGGAGATAAAATCCTACATTTACAAGTAAAAGGAGATGAAACAGATACTCCATCAACAGAGAGTGTTCAATATTTTATTCGTAAACACGGAAGTGAAACAGTAAATGTTTCTTTTGTAAGAGCACAAGAAAAAAAGGAAACTACTGTAACTCCTGAAATAAATAAAGAATCAAAAAACCCAATGATAGGTATCAGTATGGATATTATTGGTACTCTTAAATTACCGTTTTATAAAGCAATACCAGAAGGTTTGAAACTATCTTGGAACCTCGTTGTGGCGACAGTACATGGATTCTATACTTTGATTCACGACGGTTTTACAGGTCATGGTAACTTATCTGCTGTCACGGGCCCAATAGGTATTGTTGGAGTGGTGGGTGATGCAGCAAAATTTGGTTTTGTTTACTTACTATCATTTACTGCACTTATATCTATAAATCTTGCAGTGATAAATCTTATTCCGTTTCCGGCTCTAGACGGAGGACGACTACTATTTCTTTTAATTGAAAAAATAAAAGGTTCACGTATTAATCCAAAGATTGCTAATACTGCTAATATTATTGGATTTGGTTTACTCATGATTCTTATGGTTGTGATTACATATCACGATATAGTTAAATTACTCTAAACTTTTAAAATGAGTTTCTTAATAAAAATAGTTAAGCGCCTAAAGAAATATAAATATGAATTTATATTTGGTACTTTTATGCGAGTTCTTGGAGATTTGTGTACGCTATACCAGGCGTATGCACTTGGATATGTTGTCACAACTGTATCAAGAGGCAATTTTGAGTATAGGACTATTGTTTTAGTCCTCGGTACATGGTGTCTACTTATGGTTGTTCGACAAATGTTTCTTTCAGTAGCAAAGAAACGAATATATACAATTGCAGCAAATGTTGAAATGGATGTTCTATATGAAGGATTAGATCATTTAGTAATGCTGGACTCTTCATGGCATGAACAAGAAAATACTGGTAATAAAATAAAGAAAATCCAAAATGGGGCATCTTCTTATAATTCAGTAATTCGTATTTGGGTAAATAACATAATCGAGATAATCGTAAACTTTATAGGTATATCTATAATCATAGGTCGCACTGATACTCGAGTAACAGGCTTCATCCTTGTTTATATTGTTGTCTATTTAATTATAAATAAAATAATAATTCAAAATGTTAGAAAAACATCTTCGCTGGTCAATATCGCTGAAGAAGATGCAAATGGTGTGTTGTATGAAAGTGTTAATTCTATAAGAACAGTAAAACTATTATCGCTAAAAGATTATATATTAAAAAAATATAAAGAAGCTACGGATATTTTAACTCTTAAATATATTAATAATATATACTGGTCACAACTACGTATCAGAGGAGCAAATATATGGTCACAAATAATGATAATAGGAGGAGTTGCTTTTATTGTCTATGGCATCATGCACGGTAGGTATGAGGTCGGGTTTATTGCTGTGTTTTATTCATATATGGGTTCTATTAGAGAGTCAGTAAGTGAACTCATGAATATATCTGAAACTATAATTACATCAAGACAAAAAATTGAGCGTTATGAATTATTTAAAGATATAAAAATAAACACTGAAAGTGTTGTAGGTAAATCAGAATTTCCAAAAGATTGGAAGAAAATAAAGTTTAATAAGGTTTCTTTTTCATATAAAGATGAACCTGTGCTTTCTAATTTGAATCTTGAAATAAAAAGGGGTGAAAAGATTGGAATAGTGGGTCTTTCTGGTGCAGGTAAATCCACTCTATTTAAACTTCTACTAAAAGAAAGAGAAGATTATGAAGGCGAGATACTTTTCGATGAATCTAAACTTAAAGACATTTTACCTGTATCTTATCGTAAAAATATTGGAATTGTTTTGCAAGATACTGAAGTTTTTAATATGAGTTTAAAAGATAATATAATTATTGGTGCTGAGTATGATAAAGATTATTTTAATAAAGTTTTAGAAATTGCTCACGTAAAGGATTTCTCAGATAAGTTAAAAGAAGGAGTAAATACTTATATTGGAGAAAAAGGCATCAAATTATCTGGAGGTGAAAGACAAAGACTAGGTATTGCTCGGGCACTATTTAAAAAACCTGAAATACTTCTTCTCGATGAAGCAACTTCACATCTAGACTTAGAATCAGAAGCAAAAATAAAAGATTCTCTACATAAAGCATTTGCTAGTGTTACAGCTATTGTGATTGCTCATAGGCTGACTACTATTAAAGAAATGGACAGAATTCTTTTAATTGAAGAAGGTAGGGTTGTTGAAGATGGAAATTTTGATGATTTGCATAATCTGAAAGGTAGATTCCATGATCTTTGGGAAATGCAAAAAATAATCTAAATTTATTAGACAATTGTTGGAATGTATGATATATTAGAAATACATTTCGCCCGAAGGCGATTATTTTTTATCTAAAATGAAACCAACTGAAATTAGAAATATAGCAATCATAGCTCACGTTGACCACGGTAAGACAACTCTTACGGATGAATTAATGAAGCAATGTGGAATGAATGAAGAAGGTTTGACTATGGATTCAAATGCTCTCGAACAAGAACGTGGCATTACAATCTATTCTAAAAATACTTCTGTAAACTATAAGGGTACTAAAATAAATATTGTTGATACGCCAGGGCACTCAGACTTTGGTTCAGAAGTTGAGCGCGTACTTCGTGCTATCGATTCAGTGCTACTGCTTGTAGATGCTCAAGAAGGGCCAATGCCCCAGACTCGTTTCGTTCTAAAAAAATCCCTTGAGCTTGGTCTTAAACCTATTGTTGTTATAAATAAGATTGATAAACCAGCTGCAAACCCTGATCGTGTTCATGAAGAAGTCTTAGAACTTTTTCTTGAGCTTGGTGCGACAGATGAACAAATAGATTTTAAAACTATTTACGCTATTGGAAGACAAGGTATTGCTAAAGCATCCCTTACTGATGAAGGAAAAGATCTAACTCCACTTCTTGATTTGGTTTTAAAAGAGGTTAAAGAAGCATCTCTAGATCCCGAGAAACCATTTAAAGCTCAAGTTTTTAATCTTGGATATGATAATTTCTTAGGGAGACTTGCTATTGCTCGTGCATACGCTGGGTCAATCAAAACTGGATCAACTATTATCGTCAAAGATGATAAAGGTAATTCTAGAAGTACTCGTATAACAAAAATGTTTACTTTTGAAGGGGTAAATCGTAAAGAAGTTGATACTTTAAATACTGGTGATATTGCTATTATTGCTGGGATTCCAGATGTATTTATTGGTGAGACAATTGTTGATAATAATGCTACAGAAGCGTTACCATCTATCGCTATAGATGAGCCAACAATATCTCTTAACTTTTTAGTTAATGATTCTCCATTTGCAGGACGTGAAGGTAAATATGTCACTTCTCGTCAAATTCGTGAACGTCTTGAAAAAGAACTTGAAATCAATGTGGGCTTGCGAATTAATTTTGATGGAACAGACCAAGAAGAAATGCAGGAAGGATATTTAGTTTATGGTCGTGGTGAATTACACATTGCGGTATTACTTGAAAATATGCGTCGCGAAGGATATGAATTACAAGTTTCTCAACCGCATGTAATTATAAAAGAAGAAGATGGTAAAAAATTAGAACCATACGAAGAAGTTACGATCGATGTTCGTAATGAATTTTCTGGTGCAGTAATTGAAAAATTAACAGCACGCCGTGGAATGATTACAAGTATGCATGAGAAAGAGGGAATCACGCGAATGTTGATTGAAATGCCAACACGAGGACTTCTTGGTTACAGAGGACAATTCGTTGTTGATACTAAGGGTGAAGGATTACTTGCTTCACGTTTTGTAGGCTTTAAAGAATATGCTGGTGAAATTAAAAAACGTGACGTTGGTTCAATGACTTCTATGGTAACTGGAAAAGTTGCTGCTTTCTCGCTTTGGACTTTGCAAGAGAGAGGTATGCTTTATGTTGAACACGGTGATGAAGTATATGAAGGTATGGTTGTTGGTAACGTTACTAAAGGAGACGAGATGTCTGTTAATCCAACAAAAGGAAAACAACTATCAAATATGCGATCAAGTGGGGCAGATGAAGCTATCAATGTAAAACCCCCTTATAAACTCTCAATTGAGCGTGCTTTAGAGGTTATGGCCGATGATGAATATCTTGAAATTACACCAAAGAATGTCAGATTACGCAAGAAATTACTCACTGAACAAAGTCGTTCAAAAGCTAAAACAGCTAGTAAAAAATAGGTTTTTTAGGGTTTTAAGGTTTTTGATTTCAAACAGTTGACTTTATTTAATAGTAATGATATTATGAAAAAAGCAAATTAAGTTATTATTTTAATTTTTCAAATCAAATGGCCAATACTGTCACATTTAAACCTAAACAAGTTACAAAAAGAATACTCTCAGATCTACCAGATCGAGCTTTTGAAGTTGTAACAAACCGTTTTGGCCTCACTAGTGATGCTGAAAGAAAAACTCTAGAAGCTATCGGTAAAAAATACGGTATAACTCGCGAACGCGTTCGTCAAATTGAAAACTCTGCTATTGCTCTTATAAGAAAATCTCAATCTTTTAAAAATGAGAAAGCTGTTTTTGAAGAACTAAAAAAATTAATGCATACATTAGGTGCTGTAGTTTCTGAACAAGAACTATTGAATCATATTTCAAAAGATAAATTAACTCAGAATCATATTCACTTATACCTCACTCTAGGTGAAGATTTTAAGAAACATAAAGAAGATGAAGACTTCACAACTCGTTGGAGTGTTGATAATGAAGTTGCAGATGAAGTACACAAATCTTTAAAAAATCTTTACGCAAATCTTTCTGACGATGAATTGGTTCCTGAGAGTGAACTAGTTAGTCGATTCCTTGATGAGGTTAAGAATATTTCAGAACAATATAAAAATGAAGAAATCGCAAAGAGATGGCTTACTATGTCAAAAAATATTAGCCGCAACCCTCTTGGTGAATGGGGTAAATCTACATCTTCAAGCATAAAAACTCGTGGTGTTAAAGATTATGCATTCCTTATGATGAGAAAACATGGTTCTCCAATGCACTTCCGCGAAGTCGCGAAGGCGGTTGCTAGTACTTTTGATAAGAAATGCCACACTGCAACTTGTCACAATGAGCTTATCAAAGACAATCGTTTTGTTTTAGTAGGTAGAGGAATATACGCATTATCTGAATGGGGATATAAGTCAGGAGTTGTTCGAGATGTTATAAAAGAACTCCTAAAGAAAAACGGCCCGATGTCAAAAGAAGATATAGTTGAGCAAGTCATGAAAGAAAGATACTTAAAGAAGAATACTATATTAGTGAACTTGCAAAACTCAAAGTATTTCAAGAAAAATAAAGGAGGACTATATAGCGCAGCTTAATAAAAAATACCCCAAAGTCAGGGGTATTTTTTATTTGATATGTTATAATATCCGTATGTCAATTGGAGATTTTTTTGCATCTCATAATTTTAATTTACTTCAATTACTTTTTGTAGCTATTGGCTACCTTATGCCAATTCCACTCGGAATAGCTGCTCTAAGACTTTGGCACCACTACCGACAAGAGAGGTTTATTGTGGGTATAAAGTGGGTCTTACTTGAAGTTCAAGTACCTCGCGATGTTATAAAAAGTCCCGCAGCTATGGAGCTAGTCTTGTCTAATGCTTTCTATCAAAAAAGTCTAAAAGGTTTTTGGGAACAATATATTCAAGGGGCGCCATGGTTCTGGTTTTCGCTTGAGATTGCTTCTATTGATGGCAAGGTGCATTTCTTTATTCGTACTCCGACAAGAATGCGAGATTTAGTTGAAACACAAATTTATGCTCAGTATCCTCAAGCAAAAGTTGTCGAAGTGGATGATTATACTTTGCATGTACCCCAGTACACTAAAAATGGTGATTGGTATATGTGGGGATGTGAATACAATAAACTTAAAGAAGATTTTCTTCCTATACGAACATATAGAGATATGGAAGAAATGGATAGTGGAACCAAAGAAGAATATAAAATTGACCCAATTACTCCAGTCATAGAATACTTAGGTTCACTTGCAAAAGGTCAGCAGATGTGGATTCAAATAGTTATAAGACAAAATATTAAAACATATCATAGTCATAAAACTGGTAAACATATAGATTTTTATGCTGCAACGTACGAGTTTATAGAAAAAATGTTATTACCATATACTCGTATTCAGAAAAATGACAATGGAGATACTATGGGTATGGATATGCGTACTCCTGAGCCATTAAAAAATAAAGTTAAAGTTATGGTTGAGAACGCAAGTCTAATTCACTTTGATTGTGGAATTCGAGTTGTTACTCTATCCGACAAGCGCCTTGTTTCCGAAGAACAATTCAATAATCTTCGTCGTGCATCACGTCTAATTTGGCGTCAATACGCTCAGCCAGATATAAATGAATTATGGCGTATAAACTCTACACAGTTCGATGCTCCTTGGTCTGATCCTACTGGTCTTGCTCTTACGAAATATAAACGCAGAACTCTTAACTTCTTTAGAATGAGAACATTTTTCCACCCGCCTATTCAATATTCTATAGAATATCCGAAATTGTTGTCTGCATTTTTCCCATCCGGTTCTCCAAAAATATTTGTAATGTCAACAAGAGAGCTTGCAACAATTTTTCACTTCCCAGGTATGGTTTCTGAAACTCCAAGCTTCAAGCGTATTGAATCTAAAATTGCTAAACCTCCAGCTAATCTTCCTACGTAATGAATATAGATAATTTAAACCAAGAACAACCTGAAAAACCTAAGTTATTCAGATCAAACCCACTATTGAATATTTTTTTCATGCTAGCTTTCGGAGCTGTGTTTCTTTATTACATGTTATCTGCACCAATAACAAGCCAAAGTATTGCAAATAGGCAAGGTACCCTGATACATGTTTCAAGTAATGAAACTCTTACTGCAGTTGCTAAAGAACTCGAACAAAAAGATGTTGTTAGACAAGCTTTTGTTTTAAAAATTCTAGTTAAGTTGCTAAAATTTGGACATCCTATTGTTAAAGGGGATTATTTATTTAAGGAACGTATTCCTGTTTGGCATGTAGCTTGGATGCTTGCTCGCGGTGAACATGGGATTGATCCAATACGTATAACAATAAAAGAAGGTTCTACAAATAGAGAGATTTTGAATATTCTAGCTTCCAAGATGCAAGTATTACGTACAGATTTATTTGAATCTGATGAAAGGAGTAAGCAAGGTTATATTTTTCCAGATACATATTTCTTTTTCCCAATGACAACTCATGATGAAGCCTTAGAAGATATATCACTTAATTTTAACAGAAAGATTAATCCCTTTAAAAAAGATATTGAAGCTTCAAATAAGAGTTTAGATGAAATTATCAAAATGGCTTCAATTATAGAAAAAGAGGCTGCTGGAGAATCCGATGCTAGTACTATATCTGGGATTTTATGGAAAAGAATAGACAAAGGCATGCCTCTACAAGTAGATGCAAGTAAAATTACTTATCAGAAAGTTGGATTACCTACTGAGCCTATTGGAAATCCAGGACTCGTAGCTATAAAAGCAGCTGTTTATCCAAAGTCTTCAGAATATCTGTATTATCTTCATGACAAAAATGGTTTAGTTCACTATGCTAAAACATTTGCTGAACACAAAAATAATATTAATAAATATTTAAAATAAAATGATAGAAAAATTATTAAAACAAAAAGATTATGAATTACTAGACTCAGGTCTTGGAGAAAAATTAGAACGCTATGGAAACAACATACTTTCTCGCCCAGATCCCGAAGCCCTTTGGAATAAGAAGTTATCTAAAGAAGTTTGGGATGATGCTTCTTTTAAATTCGTAAGAAATGGAAATCGTACAAAGTGGATCACAAAAGAGGGTGCACAAAAATCTTGGGATATCTCTTTTGGTGGATTAAATTTTTCTATAAAGCCGACATCTTTTAAACATACCGGGCTTTTCCCGGAACAATTATTAAACTGGCAGTGGATGGAAATGTTAATTAAAGAAAATAAAAATTCATACAAACAACCTATAAGTGTTTTAAACCTTTTTGCTTATACTGGTGGTGCTACTCTTGCTTGTGCACGTGCTGGTGCAGAAGTTTGTCATGTAGATGGGTCAAAGACAGCGGTGGCTTGGGCGCGTGAAAACGCTGAACTCTCAAATCTTAAAGAAGCGCCGATACGTTGGATTATTGAAGATGTTATTGTTTTTCTAAAGCGAGAAATAAAAAGAGGACGCAGATATGATTGTATAATAATGGATCCACCATCATTTGGTCATGGACCTAAAGATGAGCTTTGGAAGATAGAAGAAAGCTTTTTGGAACTAATGAGTTTGTGTAAAGAAATACTATCAAATGATCCTCTTTTTGTACTTATAAATGGCTATACAGCAGGATATTCACCTATAACTTACGAAAATAATCTAAAAGAAATTATGGAAGGTAAAAGTGGCTTGATTGAAATAGGAGAACTTGCAATAGAAGAGTCTAGTAGTGCAAGATTACTTCCTTGTGGTATATTTGCGAGGTGGCAAAGAAAATAAATAAAACTGTATTCGTAGGAGTAAGCGGAGGAGTAGATTCATCTGTATCAGCCGCATTGCTCAAAGACCAAGGCTACAATGTAGTAGGTGTTTTTATTCGTACTTGGCAACCTGATTTTATAGAATGTACTTGGCGCGATGAAAGACGAGACGCTATGCGAGTATGCGCTCACTTGGATATTCCTTTCCTTGAATGTGATGCAGAGGAGGCATATAAAAAAGGTGTTGCAGATTATATGATAGAAGAATACAAGAAGGGCAATACTCCTAACCCAGATGTAATGTGTAACCGTGAAGTAAAATTCGGTGTGTTTTGGGATTTTGCAAAGGAGCATGGAGCTGACTTTATTGCGACGGGTCATTATGCACAAAATATAAAAAATGAACTTCATAAAGGTAAAGACGACAGTAAAGATCAATCTTATTTTCTCTGGACTCTTAAGAAAGAAGATTTGGCCCATACGATTTTTCCAGTTGGTCACTTTGATAAAAAACAAGTTAGAAGGCTCGCTTTGAAATACAATCTTCCAACTGCGACAAAAAAAGATAGCCAAGGAGTGTGTTTTTTAGGACCTCTTGATATGAAAGAATTTCTTGCGCATTATATTAAACCTAAAAAAGGAAATGTACTAAATGAAAAAGGACAAATAATAGGCTATCACAGTGGAGCATTATTCTTTACAGTAGGAGAGAGGCATGGTTTTACTATTACAAATCAGAAAGAAAATAGTAATCCCTTGTATGTTGTAAGCAAAGATTTAAATAATAATACAATAACTGTTTCTGAAACCATCAATAAGACATCTTATAATAAAAAATCTTTTGAAATAAAAAATATTAACTGGATCTCAGAAGTACCAAAGAAAAATAAAAAGTACACTGCCCAGATTCGCTATCATGGAGAACAACTGCCGTGCAAAGTGGAAAATAATTTAGTTATATTTGATAAAGCTATCTTGATATCACCAGGTCAGTCTATAGTGGTTTACGACAGGGATATGTGTATAGGTGGTGGCGTAGTTATATAAACTTTTGTTATAATAAAAGCATATGGAAAACTTTTTTGATGGGGCAACAATTGAAGTTATTATTAAATTGTTCGCAGCTTTATTTTTAGGACTAATAATTGGAACGGAGCGTGTCTGGGCGCATAAGACCGCTGGTATGCGTACATATGCTCTCGTTGCTATGGGTTCCGCATTGTTTGTAATCGTGTCTGAAGAAATGGTTAAAACTTATTTAAATTTACCAGGACTAAACCCTTTGATGATCATTGCGCAGATAGTGGTAGGTGTCGGATTTCTTGGTACTGGTGTTATATTTACCAAAGAAAGTAAGCTTATGGGTATGACTACTGCTACAGCCCTTTGGGTATCGGCTGGTATTGGTATGGCCTGTGGTTTTGGTTTGTATAAATTAGCAATTATTTCTACAATACTAACACTTTTTATCTTCACAGTTTTGTGGTTTGTTGAAGAACAATTAAGAAAAACAAAATTTTTCCAAAATACTGGAAATACTGATTTAAATTAGAAACAAAAAGCTCCTCGTAAGAGGGCTTTTATGTTTAGCTATTTTGGTATAATATGTGTCTATGCAATCAAACGAAGTACGAGAAAAGTTCCTAAAATTCTTTGAATCCAAAAATCACAAGAGACTACCGTCATCATCCTTGATACCAGAAGGTGATATTTCTGTTTTGTTTACAACTGCGGGAATGCAACAGTTCAAGCCTTATTATGGAGCTCCAGATAATGCTATTCGTGATTTTGGTACTAAGAATATTGTAACAGTTCAAAAATGTATCCGAACTGGAGATATAGATGAAGTAGGTGATGATACGCACCTCTCGTTTTTTGAAATGCTTGGCAACTTTTCTTTTGGTGGATATGGACGTAAAGAAGCAATAGAGTACGCACATGAATTTATAACAAAAGAATTAAATCTCCCTATCTCATATGTAACTATATATAAAGGTGAAGGAGTAGTACCAAAAGATGAAGAATCAAGACAAATTTGGAAAAATATAGACGCCAACCTTGATATCCGCGAAGATGGAGCTGATGTGTTCTGGGGTCCAACTGGAGACTCTGGTCCATGTGGTCCAACAACTGAGATATATTGTAAAAATGCTAACGGAAACGATGTCGAAGTGTGGAACATAGTTTTTAATGAATATTTTTGCGATGGTTCAAGAGAAAAGCTCGATAAAGGAGAAGCAACACTCAAAAAACTCGATACTCTAGGTATTGATACTGGTATGGGATTTGAGCGATTGCTTGCAACAGTTCAAAATAAAAAAAGCGTATATGATACAGATCTTTTTAATGGAGAAAAAAATAAAGAGGAACGCATTGTAGCTGATCATGTAAAAGCATCTCTTTTTATGATTTCTGATGGTTTAGTTCCTTCAAATACAGGAAGGGGTTATGTTTTACGTAGATTAATTAGACGAGCAGTACGATTCTCTAAAAATCCACTTAATAGTGAAATTGGAAAAATAAAAAATATTTATAAGGAAATTTATAATCTTGACGATAAGGGAGAAATTGAAAAAGAAGAAAAAAAATTCAGAAATACTTTAGAACATGGTTTAAAAGAATTTGAAAAAGGAGAAGATCCATTTATATTAGCTACAACTTATGGTTTTCCAATAGAGCTAACCGAAGAACTTGCAAAAGAAAAAGGAATAGTAATAGATAGGGAAGATTTTGATAAAAAAATGGCCGAACACCAGAAACTTTCACAGACTGCATCAGCAGGTATGTTCAAGGGCGGGCTTGCAAATCATGAACCAAAAACTATAAAACTCCACACTGCGCACCATTTACTTCTTGCAGGACTTCAAGCGATCGTTAGTCCAGAAATTAAACAAAGAGGAAGTAATATCACCGAAGAGCGTCTCCGTATAGATTTCCTTTGTGATCATAAGCTTACCGATGAAGAGAAGAAAAATGTCGAGAATTGGGTAAATGACAAAATATCTCAAGGGTTAAATGTTGTTCGCCGAGAGATGCCACTTTCTGAAGCTGAAAAGATTGGTGCCGAGATGGAATTTGGAGCAAAATACCCCGAGACTGTCTCTGTATATTTCATTGAAGATAAAAATGGCAATCCTATTTCTAAAGAATTCTGTGGTGGGCCACATGTATCAAATACAAGTGAACTTGGACATTTTAAAATTCAAAAAGAAGAAGCAGTTGCTTCGGGTATTCGTCGCATAAAAGCTATTCTAGACTAGTAGTTATATATTTTTTCGATAGATTTGTAGTATAATAACCTTATATATGATATTTGGTTTTTCAAAGCCCCAAAAGAAAGAAAAGATCGTTGCTATTTTTGATATTGGATCAGGTAGTATTGGCGGAGCTATAGTTCGAATTCCAAACACAAACAAAAGCATACCCACAATAATCAAATCTGTTCGTACTGAGATTGCTTATCACGACGAATTAGATTTCAATCTTTTCTTGAAAGATATGCTAGTTGCTTTAAAAACAACTGCTAATGGTCTTTATGATGCAAAATTAGGCGCTCCAGATGAGATAGTCTGCATACTCGCATCACCTTGGTATTTGTCAGAAACAAGAATTGTTAAAATGTCACGCGATCACTCTTTTGTGTTTACAAACAATTTAGCAGATGAAATGCTCCAAAAAGAAATTGCATCATTGAATATTTTGTATGATAAAAAATATGGTGGAGCTAAAAGCTCACCAGAAGTTATCGAGCACCATATAATGGGAGTATCTCTAAATGGCTACCTCGTAGATGAGCCTATAGGTATGAGGAGTAGATCTGTTGAAATGCATATGATCATATCTCTTTCACCCAAGATATGCTTGGATAAAATAAGGGATACAATTTCAAACACATTTCACCATATACCTGTGTCATTTGCTTCATTCTCAGTATGTTCGTATTTAGCTGTGAGAGAAAAATATGTAGCACCAGATTCGTATTTACTACTTGATATTGGTGGGGAAGTTACTGATGTAGCTATTATCACAAAAGGTATATTAAAAGCCTCATTATCATTTCCTTTTGGTAAAAGAACTTTCTTTAAATATATATGTACTAAATTAGAGATTGAGTTACGTGACGCAGTAGAATTATTCAACCTATATAGTGCTGGAACTCTTTCTGATCGTAAGAAGAAAAAAGTTGAACCGTTGTTTGAATCTATAGAAAACTCCTGGGGAGAAGCATTTAGACAATGCGTAGGAACACTTCCACATACATTAAGACTTCCAGGAACAATATTTTTAACCGCCGATGCAGATATAAGAGAATGGTTTAAGAATGTTATTTGCAATGAACCATTTATCCAATCAATGGTTTCAGAACATAAGTGTACTGTCATAACACTTGAAGGACCAGAGTTTTTAAATATGTGTAGTGTAAAAGATGGAACATGTGACCCATTTTTAATGGTTGAAGCTATCGGAGTAATGAGAAAATCAATAAATAAAGATAAACAACATGCCTAAAAAAGTTATTCAAGACATGAAATCTAAAGGTGTAAAAATCACCAGAATTTCAAAAAAAGAAGTTATTCAGGAACCTCATAAAATGCAGGTTTTAGACACTGAAGATTATTTAAATAGAATTGAAAGCGATATTAAACCCAATAAACATATTTTAAAAAGAGAACCAGAAGAGAAGATTTATAGCACTCCTAGGGTTAAAAAGAGTAACCTCTACATTAGAAAGCCAATCAAGTTTTTATTACTAGCTACGATTTTAATCGGGGGGATTTATTTTATTTCAAATTTATTTGAAAAGACTACTATAACTATAAAACAAAAAACAACAGAACTTACTCTTAATAAAGAACAATTAAGTGCTTTCAATACAAAAGATTCACCAATTAATTTCGAATTAATGATAATTCCTGAATCAGAAACAAAAGAGATTACTTTAACAGAAAAAGAAGATGTATCTATAAAAGCTCACGGTGAGGTAACTTTTTATAACGAATATAGTACTAAACCTCAAAAACTTTTGATTCATACTTTCATTTCAGATAGTGCAGGTAAAGCTTACCAGACAGATAGTGCAATAAATATTCCAGGATATAAACTTGATCAATCAAAGAAAATTATCCCTGGTGTTGCTTCTGTGGGAATCACTTCTTTTTTAGCAGGAAGTTCTTATAATGGTGAGCCTAGTGATTTTTCAATTAATTCTTTTAAAGGTACAGCAAAAGCAAAGAAAATTTATGCAAAGTTAAAAACTCCACTATCTGGTGGAGCTCAAGGGGTTGTCTACAAACCAAGCCCACAAGACCAAGGAGTTTTGAATGCTTATGCTCTGTCTACATTTAAGAGTAACCTACTAAAAAAAGTAAATGCACAAGTGCCACCAGGTTATATACTATATTCTGAAGCTATGAATGTTTCTTCTAAAGTTGAGGATAATATACTTTCACCAACACCTAATTATAAAGCTAAAATAACTGGTCTGGTTTCTTCTGTAATAATAAATAAAGATGATCTTTCTCGTGCTTTAGTTAAAAGGTTGTTGCCAGATCTTTCACCGGTTGAATTATCTCAGATAAAAATAGGGGATATATCAAATCTCACATTTAGTTTTTCAAACGCTAACCAAACCATTTCTAAAGATTTGAAATCAATATCATTTACTTTATCTGGAAAAATAAATCCAGTTTGGTCGCACGACAAAGAAATATTAAAAAAATCTTACGCTGGAGTTTCAAAAAAAGGTATTCAATCAATATTTAAATCTGATCCAGGTATAAGCTCTGCTTCAGTGAAAATTTTCCCACCTTGGAATAAATATCTACCAACAGATACCTCAAAAATAAATATAGTTATCGAGTAAAGTATAAATTTACACAAAATTCTTTATGTGGTATAAGTCTAATTAAGACGGCTCAACTTGGCTGGCCTGATGTAAATCAGTAAAATTTGGTTTGTTATTGCTTTACAAGCCAAAAAGTAGTCATAGACAAGCTCTCTCCAAGCTGTTGAAGATATACGAGATCGTTATTCTTCAGTCTGTGCCAAAGCGTAAAGTTGGGATCGGCGGTTCACTAGTCCCGACTGCTTTGTTTTTTTTGAAACGCACGGTTTGCTACAAGAAAATTTTGCAGCGACTGTGCAAGTGGGTGATTTCCCAATGCATGTTTAGTATTTTTTTTATTTCTTTCCATATATCAAAAGTTCTTTGCATATTGGATTTGATACTAAGCTTGCATTAAACAATCAAATTACGGTGCTTCAAACTGCGCCGTTCGAGCTAAGCCGATTAGTTGTAAGTATTTAAGAAGTTTTATTAGTTGACTTGTTTTGCTAAAAATTAATTTCTTTTGCTTACTTCTTTTTGAGTTTAATCGAAAACAAAAACACCCTTTGATTAGGGGCCAGCCGACACCTTACAAACGTCCGCTGGTTTTTTTATTGCTGATATTACTAATTACTGATATAATGAACACACATTAATGAATCAAAAAGACGACAATAATACAGTTATCGGTACAGTGACTGAAGCCCTACCAAATACTCTTTTTAGAGTTGATATTGGAGGTGGATCAGAAGATGGAAGTGATAGTAAAGTAATTATCTCTTATCTTGCTGGAAAGATGCGCATACATAGAATCAAAGTCCTTGTAGGAGATAGAGTTGAAGTCTTGTTAGACCCGTATGGAGGCAAGGGTAGGATCATAAAAAGAGTATAGTACATAACCCCCTTGCGTTTTTTTTGTGTATAGTGTATTATATTTTGACATACGTGTATTTGAAGAAAATACAGGGTGAAAACCCTATATTTTTATTTCGCGTTATAAAGATATGAAGATTAAATCAGCTGTTAAAAAAATTTGTGCAAAGTGCAAACTAGTAAAACGTGAAGGGCATCTTCATGTTATTTGTTCAAATCCTAAACACAAGCAAAAACAATAATTTCTATGAGAATCTTAGGTATAACTATCCCAAATAATAAACATTTATACATCGGTCTAACATCCCTATACGGTATAGGTATTTCTCGTTCTAAAGCTATCTTAAAAGAGGCAGGAGTTGCTTCAAATATCAAAGCTGACACTTTAACTGTTGATCAAGAAAATGCTATCCGTAAAATAATCGAAACTATGTCAATCGAAGGAGTATTGAAGCGTGAAATTGCTTCAAACGTAAAAAGATTGAAGGATATCAAAGCTTACAGAGGTATCCGACACATGCGAAGACTTCCAGTTAATGGTCAAAGAACAAAAACTAATTCCCGAACTGTCCGAGGTAATGTACGTAAGACAATGGCTTCAGGTCGCCGAAAGGAAAGTAAAACATAATTAATCATATGGGAAAAGTAAAAATAATAACTAAAGAAGAAGGGAGTGTAGATCCTAAAGAAGTAACAACAGAAGCACCAAAGCAAGGTGTGAAAGTTCCTAAAAAGAAAATTGTTTCTGGAACTCTTCATATTGAAGCTACTTTCAACAATACAAAAGTTGTTCTATCTGATAAAGATGGCAATACAATTTACTGGACTTCAGCTGGATCACTCGGATTTAAAGGAGCAAAGAAAGGAACACCATTTGCTGCTGGAAAAGCAGGCCAAGTTCTAGGTGAAAAAGCAAAAGCTTTAGGAATAAAAGAGGTTGATGTAAAAGTAAAAGGTGTTGGTAGTGGACGTGAACCTACAATCCGAGCTTTTATGGCTTACGATATAGAGATTACAAGCATTCGTGATATGACTCCAGTCCCACACAATGGACCAAAGCCAAAGAAACCACGCCGAGTTTAATTTAATAAATTTTAATCATATCATTATGAAGACTGCACAAAAATACAAAATATGTCGACGCCTAGGACCAGCTGTGTTTGAAAAATGTCAAACAGCTAAGTTCGTCGTTTCTGAAGCAAGACATGCAAAAAATTCAAAAAACAAAAGACCAAAGGTTCTCTCTGGTTATGCTTTGCAATTCATAGAGAAACAAAAGGTTCGTTTTATGTATGGTATTAGTGAAGGTCAGTTTTCAAATTATATTAACGAAGCTGTTGCTCACAAAGGTACAGCAGCAACAGATCAGCTTTTTGAACTTCTAGAAACTCGCCTCGACAACGTTGTTTACAGATTCGGTCTTGCTCATACTCGAAGACTTTCTCGTCAGCTTGTCTCACACGGTCACATAACCCTAAACGGAAAGAAAACAACAGTAGCATCTAGTCGTGTGAAAGTTGGTGATATTATTGCTGTTCGTGAAGGAAGTAAGAAAAGCCCACTGTTTGCAGATATGGCTAAAAAGCTAAAAGAATACACTCTTCCAAACTGGCTTACATTTGATGTAGAAAAGCTTGAAGGCAAGGTACAAGGCAAGCCAAAAAATATCGACGCAATTCTAGATTTAAACACCGTTCTTGAATTTTATAGTCGTTAATTTGTTTTGTTTTTATTATTAGTAAAGGTGAGGTTTCTTTTAATAAGATAATAGTGAGGGCCTTTGGCTCTAAAAAATAACATATGTCTGATTTAAATATAATATTACCATCAAAGTTATCTATCATTTCTGAAGTAGACACAAAAGGTGTCTATGAGATTGATGGTCTTTACCCTGGGTATGGACACACCTTAGGTAATTCGCTTCGTCGTATAATTCTATCTTCTCTCACAGGTGCAGCTATTACTTCACTTAAGATAGATGGTGCTGATCATGAATTTTCAGTTATTGACGGTGTCAAAGAAGATGTGATAACAATCCTTCTTCATCTTAAACAGGTTCGTTTCCGTTTACTGACAGATGAACCACAGACTGTTAAGCTTTCTGTTAAAGGTCCAAAACATGTTACTGCAGCTGACATTGAAGTTACTGGTCAAGTTGAAGTTTTGAATAAAGATCTTTTTATTGCTGAAGTTACTGGTAAAAATAATCTTTCAATTGAAATGACTATTGAAAAAGGTCTTGGATTCGTTCCAAAGGATGTCCATCAGAAAAATAAAACAGAAGTAGGCACAATTGCAGTAGATGCGATATTTACTCCTATCCGCCGAGTTTCTTATGAAGTTGAAAATATGCGTGTTGGCGACAAAACAAACCATAACCGTCTACGTATGACTATCGAAACAGATGGTACTCTTTCTCCACGTGAAGCACTTGAAAGAGCTATCACTATTATGGTAGAACAATTACAAGCAATCGTTGGTTATACTATTGCTTCAAGATCTCATATTGAGACTATCTCTTCATCTGAAGAAAATGGTGAAAAAGAGTCAAAGACTAAAGGCGAAGGTAATGAGTTTACAGATATCCTAAAAACTCGTATTGATACACTAGATCTTTCAACAAGAACACTAAATGCCCTCACTTCTGCAAATATCCGAACTATCGGAGGAATCGCTCGAAAGAAGAAAGAAGATTTGCTTGAGATCGATGGCATGGGAGATAAAGGAATTCAAGAGATCAAGAAAATATTAAGTAATTACGGAATAACACTTAAATAATAATTAATAGTAAATAATATAGTTTTATGCGACACCACAGTAATGTAAGAAAATTTGGAAGAACAAAGAATCAAAGAGAAGCTCTGCTCAAGGGTCTTATGCTTTCTCTTATTGCACATGGTCGCATTGAGACTACAGAAGCAAAAGCAAAAGAGCTCCGTCCTACTATTGAGAAATTAATAACAAAGGCAAACGTTGGCACACTTGCATCACGACGCCTCGTTATATCACGCCTATACAACCTAAATGCAGAAGCTTCAAACCTTATTGATAATATTGCTCCAAAATACAAAGATCGAACAGGAGGCTATACTCGTATTACTAAGTTGCCAAGACGTGCAGGAGATGCAAGTAAAATGGCTGTAATTGAATTTGTATAATAATATGACTACAACACACAAAATTGATGCTAGTGGAAAAACTTTTGGTCGCGTTGCTTCAGCTGCCGCGAAGATTCTTATGGGTAAGCACGCACCGGACTATGTTCCAAATCAAGTAGCAGACGTAAAAGTTGAGATAATAAACGCAAAGCTGACTAAGATGTCAGAGCGTCGTATGAAAGAAACTCTCCACGAAACTTATTCAGGATATCCTGGAGGTTTTAAAACAGCAACTAATGAAAAAATAGTAAAGAATAAAGGTTGGAAAGGTCTTTATGAACTCGCTGTTTACGGTATGCTTCCTTCAAATAAACTACGTCCACTTATGATGAAGCATTTAACAATTAGTGAATAATTTTATATGACTGAAAAAAAGACAAGTAAAAATGAATATTATAGAGCCATAGGTCGCCGTAAGACTGCTACTGCGGTAGTAAAGCTTATCAAAGCTTCAAAAACTTCCTACTCTATTAATGGTAAAGACTTGAACGTGTATTTCCCAACAGCAGAACTAAAAAAGATAGTTACTGGTGCTTTTGAAACTGCTGCTCCTTCTGAGAAAGTCGAAGTTGTTGTTACTACAAAAGGTGGTGGATCACACGCTCAGGCTGAATCAGTTCGTCACGGTATCTCACGTGCTCTTGTGCTATTTGACGCAGAACTACGTGGTACTCTTAAGAAAGCTAAAATGTTGAAACGTGATCCTCGTGTTGTTGAACGTAAGAAATTTGGCCTTAAAAAAGCTCGCAAATCTCCACAGTGGTCTAAGCGTTAATATTTCAAGAAATCAGATTTGCGAGAATCTGGTTTTTTGTTTATGATACATGCGTATGAGTGAAGAAAACATAAAAAATGAAGAGAATTTTGAAGATGTAACTTTTGTCGATAGTACAGAAGACGGTGAAGCGTTACCTACAAAAGACATTGTAAAAAAGGTTCGTGAAGATTTAAAGAAAGCTATATCAGAAAAAGAAGAATACCTCACAGGCTGGCAGAGAGCAAAAGCAGATTATGTAAATCTTCAAAAAGAAGCAGAAGTTAAGTTTTCTCGAGGTAAAGAACTCGGTATAGAAGGTCTTGCGGATTCGCTCTTTCCTGCACTCGATGCGTTTGATATGGCTATGAGCAACAAGGAGGCATGGGAGAAGGTAGATAAAAATTGGAGACAAGGAATAGAATATATTCATTCAAAATTCCTACAAGCGCTAGCTGACAATAACGTAACAGCTATTGGTAAAGTTGGAGATAAATTTGATCCAATGCTCCATGAATCTATTGAGAGTATTCCTACTGATGACGAAAGCAAAGATCACACCATAGAAAAGGTAATTCAAGCTGGATATAAAATAGGGGAACGTGTAATCCGCCCAGCAAGAGTAAATATATTTGAATTTAAAAAATAATTTATGAAAATATTAAAGATTATTATATTTGTTAGTATTTTATTACTTGTGATATCTTTTATTCCTTTGCCACATAAGTATTGTGCCCAATTGGGTTGTTCAGTACAAAATACGAATTTTTGGAGCGACTTTTCAATTCGTAAAGATATGCAAAGATGGTAAAATTTGTTTCTAAATAAGTTTTAGAAACTCTTCTTCAGTTTCTTTGTCTATCTTGTCTGTTACTACTATCATCATCTCTGTTGTAAGACCGAGGTCTTTTTTTATATTTGTAAATAGATTCTCGTATGGGTACATTGAAATCCAAACAGAATTTTTGATACACATAAATCCGGCTTTCTTAAGTAAATAGCGAAGAGCTTCGCGTTCACTTTTCCGATCTTCTGGAAGATCAAGTAGTATCATTCTCCAATAACCATCCCAATGTGTAGATACAAGGCTACCTTCAGCTTCAAGAGTTATGTTGTTTAATTTTTGTTTACCTAAAGATGTTAAACGGAAATATTGACTATGTTCTGAGTTAAAAGTTTCAACTAGGCCATCTGAAATCATGTTTTTAATAGATCTGTTGATAGCATAGTCGGGATTTTTACCCTCATATTCGCGTAAAATAGCCTTCTCAGCGGCCTTTTTTACTATATCTACACTAACAGGCTTATTTTCAGAAAAAGCCTTCAAAATAGCCTTTTTTATTGATGTCTTCTTAAACATATTGACATTATAACACCTATAAATATAATATCAACATATATTTAGTGACCGCTAAATACTTGTCAAAATAATATCGTGAGTATATAATGAAAACGTATGAGGAGATTTTATATAACAGGAGTTTCTGGGACTGGTAAATCTAGCGTTATAGAGGAATTAAATAAAAAAGGAATTTCTGCGATAGATATAGATAGTGTTCCGGATCTGTGCCATTGGATGAACAAAGAAACGAAAGAAAGAGCTAGCTGGCATCCAGGAATAGATGATGAATGGCACGAAGCACATGGTTGGATATGTGATAAAGATAGATTGATAGATTTGATGAATGAATCAAAAGACGTAGTAGTTGTTGCAGGTGTTGCTGCTAATCAATACGAATTCCTAGATTTATTTGATTCAATTTTTATCCTTACTTGTAGCCCTGAAGTTTTTATTGAGCGTATTAATAAAAGAACAAACAATGACTATGGTAAGCATGAAGTTGAACAAAAAAGAATTTTGAGTTGGCATGAGAGTTATAAAAAAGAGATGTTAGATCGAGGTGCTATACAAATAGATGCCGAAAAGCCACTCCATGATGTAGTAGATGAGATTATTAGAAATATTAAAAGTTAATTAAATAAAAATATATGATAGACCCACAAAAAGTAGATTTCAATCAGTTACCAAAGAAGTTCGCAGACGGTGCACTAGGTGCATATAGTAAGGGGGCAATAATGTTTGCTGTAACGTCCGGAAATACTTTGGATTCTTTTGCAACAACTCCACAAGTAGCTAAAAGTATTGCAATATTCTTCAATCAGCAAATCGAAAAATATGAAAAAGACTATGGAGTTATAGATATGAATGTTCCGCCAATTCCTAGTCCAATGCAGTCGTCGGATTTAAATAAGTAAATTATTATTAATTAATTTTTTAAAAAATAATATGTCAAAAATAATAGGTATAGATTTAGGTACAACAAATAGTGCAGTAGCAATTATCGAAGGTGGTCAACCAAAGATCATTGAAAACGTTGAGGGTGCAAGAACAACACCATCAATAGTTGCCATTGGTAAAAATGGTGATCGTTTGGTAGGTCTACTTGCGAAGCGTCAAGCTGTTACAAATCCACAAAATACAATCTATGGTATCAAGCGCTTCATGGGCCACATGTTTGAAGATCCTGAAATCCAGAAATCACAAAAAACAGCTCCATTTAAAATACAAAAAGGTAAAGATGGTGGAGTTGAAGTAAATATTGGTGACAAATGGAACCGTCCAGAAGAAATTTCTGCGATGATTCTTGCAAAAATAAAAGCAGATGTAGAAGCAAAACTAGGTGAGAAAATCACAGAGGCGATTATTACTGTACCTGCATATTTCAATGATGCGCAGAGAAAAGCTACAAAAGATGCGGGTGCAATCGCAGGTCTTGATGTAAAACGTATTATCAATGAGCCGACAGCTGCAGCCCTTGCATATGGATTCAATACTAAAAAAGATGAGAAGATTGTAGTGTATGACTTCGGAGGTGGAACCTTCGACGTATCAGTGCTTGAAGTTTCAAACGATGTTATCGAAGTTAAATCTACTGATGGTGACTCACACATGGGAGGTCGTGATATTGATCAGAAAATTATTTCTTGGATTGCAGATGAATTCAAGAAAAGTTCAGGTGTAGATATTACTAAAGACCCACTTGCACTTCAGCGTCTAGATGAAGCAGCTGAAAAAGCAAAGATCGAGCTCTCAACTACCCCAGAAACTGAAATCAACATTCCATTTATCACTTCAACAGACGCAGGTCCTCAGCACTTATTGATCAAAATGACTCGCGCAACACTTGAGAGTTTAGCTCAAGAATATATTGATCGTTCTATCGAGATCACAAAGCGCGCAATGGAAGCATCACCATTTAAGATGAGTGAAATAAATGAAATCATAATGGTAGGAGGTCAAACTCGTATGCCTGCGATAGTTGAAGCAGTAAAGAAACTTTTCAATAAAGAACCAAACCGCTCAATCAATCCAGATGAAGTCGTAGCTCTTGGTGCAGCAGTACAAGCTGGAGTACTTCAAGGTGATGTTAAGGATGTATTGCTTCTAGATGTTATTCCTCTATCTCTTGGAATTGAAACTCTTGGAGGAGTGGCTACAAAGCTTGTAGAGCGTAATACGACAATACCTAGCTCAAAGAGCCAAGTATTCTCAACAGCTGCTGACAATCAGACATCTGTTGAAATCCATATTACTCAAGGTGAACGTCCAATGGCATCTGACAACAAATCTCTTGGAAGATTTATCTTAGACGGAATTCCACCTGCTCCACGAGGTATGCCACAAATTGAAGTTACATTTGATGTGGATGCAAATGGAATCCTAAATGTGAAAGCTAAAGATAAAGCGTCTGGTAAAGAGCAATCAATTCGTATCGAAGCATCATCTGGACTTACTGATGCTGATATAAAGAAAATGCAAGCAGATGCAGAAGCTCATGCTGAAGAAGATGCTAAAAAGAAAGCACTTGTAGATGAAAAAAATACTGCAGAAATGATGATATTCTCTGCAGAAAAATCTTTGAAAGAATATGGCGACAAGATTGACGCATCACTTAAAACAAGTGTGGAAGAAAAGATTGCTGCTGTAAAAACAGCAAAAGATGGATCAGATATTGAAGCTATCAAATCTGCACTCGAAGCTCTTACAACAGAAGTTTCAAAAATAGGTGAAGCTATGTCTAAACAAGGTGATGCAGGTGCAACAAACACAACAGCTGAACCACAAAGTGAAGAAATAAAGGATGCAGAAACAAAGGAGAATACAGATAATAAATAAAATTATGATAATATAATTTTATGGCAAAAGATTACTACGAAACATTAGGAGTATCAAAAAATGCTTCTAAAGATGAAATAAAAAAAGCCTTCCACAAGATGGCGCATAAATACCACCCAGATAAAAATAAGGGTGATGATTCGAAGTTCAAGGAAGTGAACCAAGCCTATCAAACACTCTCAGACGACCAAAAACGGGCTCAATACGATCGTTTTGGAGCAGATGGACCTCAGGGATTCAATCCTGGAGCGGGAGGTGGATTTGGAGGTTTCGATTTCTCAGGGTTCCAAAATGGAAACGGAGTAGAATTTGATATGGGAGATCTTGGAGATATATTTGGAGATTTCTTTGGAGGTGGAATGGGTCGCGGTGGAAGCAAGGCTCGCAGAGGAAGAGATATTTCAACAGAAATAGATCTATCATTTGAAGATTCAATCTTCGGAGTTACTCGCACCATTTTACTTTCTAAGCAATCCATCTGTGATATCTGTAAAGGTTCAGGTGGAAAACCTGGGACAAAGATGGACACTTGTAAGACTTGTAACGGCAACGGACAAATTCGCGAAATGAAGCGCTCAATACTTGGAACATTTCAAACAACCAAAACTTGTGATACTTGTCATGGTCAAGGAAAAATTCCAAGTGAAAAATGTACTGAGTGTAATGGCAAAGGTGTTCGCAATAAACAGGAAGAAATCGAACTCAAAATTCCAGCAGGTATAAATGCAGGTGAGATGCTCCGAATGACAGGCGCGGGTGAGGCTATTCAAGGAGGACAGGCTGGAGATCTATATATCAAAGTAAATGTTAAATCTCATCCATTGTTTAAGCGTGATGGGCTAAATCTAAATCTAGATATAAAGATAAATCTAAGTGATGCATTACTTGGAATGAATTACAATCTAAAAACTCTTGAGGGCAACACTCTTGAAGTCAAAATCCCAGAGGGGATAAATCATGGAGAATTGCTAAGAGTAAAAGGTAAGGGCGTACCATCTAGTCGTGGACGTGGAGATATTATTATCCGAGTACTTATCAAGATGCCAACCAAGCTTTCTAAAAAATCTAAAGAATTAATCGAGAAATTAAAACAAGAGGGAATATAAGTTTCCACGAAAACACCCTATCGGGTGTTTTCTGTTGATAAAGTATTGTGTTATTTTCTGTAGGTGATACTATTCATCTTAAATTTCTAACCCATTATCTAATCATTAAATTCTTTGAAATGGCCAAAAAAATATGCCCCGATTCTATCAGATATCGTCTGGTAACTGATTTTACAAAAGAAAGCATTACAGACCATCTAATAACTTGGTCGGATGCAATACGTAGTAATAGTCAGCATATGAAACCCGAAACACCTGAATCATTGCGTAATAACCTAATTTTCGCTGTACTTGCTTTCCATAATGGAATCTTAGTTGGCGCTGGTGGAATTATGTATCCACCTGAAAAAAAATTATTTTATAACAAACGCAAAGTTGTGGAGTTTCGTTCAGTGTATCATGATCCAAACTACAAGAAATGTGGAATTGCTACCGGCTTGGTTTTAAGAAGGCTAAAATTCGTTAAGGATAAAAAATTCTTTCCGATAACTCTGACACAGCAACCCGATATGGAACCTATACTTAGGAAAACTGGTTGGGTTTTAATAGAGGAGCTATTTAGCAAGAAATTAGTCCCTATAAAAAACGGATTGAGAGCCTGCGACTGCCATAGCAACAAAAGACTGCCTTTTGTAGGGGATAGGTGTTCAGTATGCCCAATGAGAAACAGATTCATATGGATCCATCCTGAATCACTCTAAGGTTTTGCCCAGACATTCACATATTTTATTATTGTGAATGTCTGGGCTTTTTTATTAAAAGCTATTTACATATCTCTCTAATCTGCTATTATATTCATATTATTATTTTATTACAGACGCGAGATTCGTCTGGTAAAAAGAAATGACTAAACGTTCTGTTGCTTCAAAGAAGCTCTGGAAAATTGGTGCCAAAGATTTTAATACTCAATATTTCGATTTCAATAAAGACGGTGACCTAATTATTAAAGAAGGTCACAATATTTATAATGTACGATACTTAGCAGATAAGATGGGTACTTCTCTTGAAATACTAATGCCTTTTGTTATTGAAGAGAGACTTGAAGATCTACTAGATACAGCCCAAGCACTTTCCAAGAAAACTGGATACAAGGGTAAATTTATTTACCATTTTCCAATGAAGGTAAATCAGAATAAAGAGGCCATAATGTCTATTGTTGGCGAAGGGGCTCACCTTGAGACTTCCTCATACAATGATCTTTATTTGATAAAAAAGATGCTAGAGCAAGAGTCTTTTAACCCAAACATTCGCATACTTTGTAATGGTCCAAAAACTGATAAATACATGAATCTTATCGACGAGCTTCAACACAAAGGAACAAAAATTTTCCCAATTATTGAAGGTCCAAATGAGTTAAAGCTTCTTCAATATTCAAAATACGATGTAGGTATCCGCCTCGACATGCCAATCAAGGCAGACTCATACTGGAACAAACCAATCGATCGCTTCGGATTTTCTTCTAAAGAAATTCTAAATATGGGTAAATTTAAGAATCTAAAAATTCTTCATTACCATATTGGTTCTCAAATTGAGAAACTCTCTGACGTGATTGTGCCTATAAAATATGCTCTTGATGTTTACTTTAAATTAAAAGAAAAAAATCCATCACTAGATACTCTTGATATTGGTGGAGGAATGCCAATACCTTATGAGAGAACAAAAAGTTACCCAGTAGACAAACTTCTTGAAAAAATATTCGAAGTAGTTAAAAAAGAATCAGAGAAGCGTGAAATGCCACATCCAAATATTGTCTGTGAATGGGGTCGCTACATTGCTGCACCGGCACAAATAAATATTTATAAAATCATAGATACAAAGAAAATTCATAGCAAAAAAGCTGATGCTAAGAAATGGTATGTGCTCGACGGTAGTTTTATGAATGATCTTTGTGATACTTGGGCTATAAAACAAAATTGGGCGATTGTTCCTGTAAACAGTAGTAATGATAAAAATCTTACAGACGTTTGGCTTGCAGGATCAACTTGTGATTCAGACGATGTTTACAATGGGGTAAATGGTTCTATAACACTTCCTGATTATGAGATGGATGAAGGTCATCCAATGTATATAGCAGTATTAGACACAGGAGCTTATGAAGACGCGCTGGTTATGCATCATTGCTTGCTTTCTTCGCCTCTTAAAATAATCGTTGAGAACGGTCACGTTGTTATTGCTCGCAAAAGAGAAACCCCTGAAGAAGTTGGTAAAATGTTCGGTTGGTAATTATAAGTTAATAAAAAATCATATGAATAACAATCTTCCTACATTAGAATTCATTCTAAAAAATTATAAGAACTTCAATGCTCGTGCTACTCGCGACGCTTTAATTGCGTATTGGAGGCATACAGAGAAAGGTGGCAAGATGTTCTGGGCTCTTGCTGGAGCTATGTCTTCAGCACAGTTAGGTATAGTTCTTGCTCCTGCCATTCGTGCTGGACTTATCTCTGGTATTTCTTCGACTGGTGCAAATATTGAAGAATCACTTTTCCGTCTTGTTGCACATAACTCCTATAAAGATTTCCCAGATTACAGATATTTTACAAAAGAAGATGACACAAAGATTCTTGAAGACAGAATGCGTCGCGTGACCGATACAAGCATCCCAGAAGACGAAGCATTTAGAGCAGTTGAAAAGCACATTGTTCCGACATGGAAAGAAGCAACTGAAAAAGGGACACGAATGTTTTGGCATGAATATTTCTATGATCTAATTAAAAAAATAGATAAAGAAGCACACGAAGGGAAAGCTGAAGAATGTTGGCTTCTCGCAGCAGCTGAGAATAATATCCCAATCGTTGTTCCAGGATATGAAGACTCAACATTCGGTAATATTTTTGCATCTCATGTGAAAACTGGTGAATGCAGTGCAAGTATTGTGAAATCTGGTATTGAATATATGGCAACTTGGTATGATCAATATAAAAAACTCTCTGAAGGGGAAGGAGTGGGATTCTTCCAAATTGGTGGAGGCATAGCAGGGGATTTCCCAATTTGCGTAGTTCCATCTATCAAGTATGACCTTGGTGAAGAAGTAAAACCTTGGGCTTACTTCTGTCAGATTTCTGACTCTACAACTTCATACGGCTCATATTCAGGTGCTACTCCAAATGAAAAAATCACTTGGGATAAACTCACTAAAGATACTCCAATGTTTGTCATTGAATCTGATGCGACAATTGTTGCCCCGCTTATGCTTACAGCGCTCCTTGAAATGAAAGCAAATCCAAAAGAAGCAAATGCTATAATAGAAAAATATTCATATTAATATATGAAACTTGTTTTTAAAATTATATTTTTCCTTGCATTAACCTATGTTTTTTTCTGGATTATAAATTTTCTAATTTTTGGTAATAGTCCAATTATTGAGTTTCCACAGATATGTGATGGTCTTAATGTTGGCTACCAATCCTGTGCTCAATATAAGTTTGATAAAATATTACATTTCAATTTTTTCTAAAAATTAAAATCCCCTATAACGTAGGGGATTTTAATTACTTTAATCTATCTTTAAATTTATTTGCAATAATACTGTAACAAAGTTGCGCTGCGCCGTATTCGGTCAGAACTGAATCTTTCATAGGGGAGACTTCTACAATATCTGCACCAATAAGATTTTTTTCTTTTACAAGACGAGTTATCAGTTCCATACCATACCACCATTCAAGTCCGCCTTGCACAGGTGTACCAGTTCCAGGCATATGCGCAGGGTCAAATCCATCAACATCAATAGTTAAATAGACATTTTTAGTAGTTACTGAGGCAAGTATCTCGTCAATGCTTGGAACTTTATTTCCATTGCCCCATTCAAATACTTTTATATTATTCTTAGGATCAGAGAAATAATTATACTCATCAATTGAATATGTACGAATTCCAACTTGAACTAATTTGTAGCCGAGCTCATTACCTCTATGAAGGACACATGAGTGAGCGTATTTTGATGGGTGAGTGTTATAATCGCCGTCGTTGTCTCGTAGGTCACAGTGGGCGTCGATGTGAAGTATAGTGGTATCTTTAGGATCTACATGCTTCGCAAGAGCTTGGAATAATCCAAGTGATACTGAATGTTCTCCACCCAATAGAAATACAAATTTACCATCGTTTACTAATTTTTCACATTCCGCTGTGATTTTATTTAGAGCTTTTTCAGGAGTTAACTTATTTATATTGCCTAAATCTTTTTGAGCAATTTTAACAAAATCATTAACTTCTTTTTTATATGTTCTGTCAAAAAATTCTAACTTATTATCTAAGCATTTAAGTATAGCCTTAGGCCCATTTATTGTACCCTTACGGCTAGATGCTGTTTTTTCATATGGAGCAGATACTATTACGACATCTGCTTTTTCTATATTTTTTTCATTTAAAATTGAATTCATATAAAAACTATAATACAAGAATAAGTCGCCTAATGCAATAAAATTATGGCCATGTTACAATATACTCATATGGATAGGAAATCCTCAATAATGCTTTTTTTGTTAGTCATTGCAACAATGATATCAATCTATTTTTTGTACCAAAGATCTTACGTTACAAAAGATTTTGAAATAATTAATGATAATCTAGATATAGATCAAAGTAACTCTTAATATATGCATAATAACTGGTTTTTTATAGCTTTAATACCGCCTATTCTCTGGAGTATTGTTAACCACATAGATAAATATTTACTATCAAAATATTTTAAAGGCAATGGAATTGGTAGTATATTTTTGTTCTCATCACTTTTTTCAATAGTTGTATTGCCTTGCATCATAATATTTTCCCCAATATCTTTTTTAGGTATTTCTTTCGGTAAGGCAATTTTCTTATTAATTGTTGGAGTTATAAATGCTCTAGCATTTTATTTGTATCTAAAAGCATTGAATGAAGAAGAGACATCTGTTGTTATTCCTCTTTTACAAATGATTCCAGTTTTCGGATACTTCCTAGCATATCCAATCTTAGGTGAAGTACTATCTACACAACAAGTTCTGTTTGCTATGGTAGTGTTGCTTGGAATATCAATACTTTCACTTGATTTTGACCTAGATAATCGTAGAGTTTCAGTGCGTAAAAAAGTTTTATTGTTGGTATTTGCATCCTCATTCCTTTTTGCTCTTCATGATGTCCTCTTCAAAAAAGTAACAAATGAAAGTAGTTTTTTTGTTTCAGCATTTTGGCAACATGCTGGACTTACTGCTACCGGTATCTTCATGTTTGTTTTTCATAAAAAATACAGACATCAATTTTTGGAGACATTTAAAATTAATAAAACCAGAGGTATATCTTTAAATATTATTTCAGAACTTCTTTATATTCTCGGTAATTTAGCTAATAGTTTTGCAACACTTCTTGCTCCAGTTGCGTTAGTGTTAGTAGTAAGTAGCTATCAACCTTTATTTGTATTTATACTCGGTATATTAATTAGTATTTTATTGCCAAGTGTAAGTACTGAAAAGATGGCATTAAAACACTTAATCCAGAAAATATTATCAATAATTATTATAATAATTGGAAGTTACTTCCTATATTCATCATCAAATTAATATATGTTATTCTGCCCATGGGAAAAAGCTTTATATTTTGTTTACTCTAGCAATATACCAACATTATTTTTCTATTCACATATACCTGCGATAATTATTGCTCTGATTTTAGGTATTTTCATACTGCGTAGTGGGCATAGATCACCCATAAGCATAGCCCTATTTTCTATTACAATATTATTTTCTATTTGGTGTATTTTTGACCTAATATTGTGGGCTACAAATGACCCAAGGAATGTAATGTTCTTTTGGTCGCTACAAGTTCTAATAGAACCATTGATCTATGCGACATGCATATATATCACTTTTTTATTTATAAAAGGCAGAGATATGTTGTTCTTAGGGAAATTATTGATGAGTGTTTTACTACTACCTTTTATTATTTTTCTATCAAATAAGCTAAATCTACTAGGAGTAAACCTTTCTGATTGTACTGCTGTAGAAGGGCCAGTATCGTTATATTATGCTTATATTTATGAAATAATAAGCGTTATAGTTATCTTAGAAATATTTGTGAGTGCTTATACAAAAATTACAGATAGTTCTAGAAAAAAAGAAATCACTTACTTTATTATAGGTATGATTATGTTTTTGCTTGCTTTCTCTTGGGGCAATTTAATTGGTAGTTTTACAGAGAACTGGACAATAGCTCAAGCAGGATTAATCGGTATGCCAATATTCTTTGCATTTCTTGCATACATTAGTGTAAAATTTAAAACTTTCAATCTAAAAATATTGGGAGCACAAGTTTTAGTTTTTGCTTTAGGATTTTTAGTGCTGTCCATGTCTTTTGTTAGAAGTATACAAAACATAAAGATAATAATATTCTTTACACTCGCTTTTGTTATTGCCCTGGGCTATCAACTTATTCGTGGAGTAAAGACTGAAGTAAAACAAAGAGAAAGGCTTGAAGTTCTAAGACTTAAGCTTGAAGAAACAAATATAAAATTAGAAGACGCAAACGATAAATTGAAAGATTTAGATAAATTGAAAACCGAATTCTTGTCTCTTGCTTCACACCAACTTCGCTCACCACTAACTGCTATAAAGGGATATACATCAATGGTTCTCGAGGGTGATTTCGGTGAACTTAATGATAAAGCAAAAGAAGCAATTGAAAGAGTATTTCAATCAACCATGAATTTAACAAAAGTCGTGGAAGATCTTCTTAATGTTTCTAAAATTGAACAAGGTGGTATGAAATTCGTTATGGAAGATTTTAGTCTTGTTGAAATTGCAAGAGATATGTCTAAAGACTTATCAATAAGTGCAGAGAAAAAAGGATTGAAACTTACTTTTGAGGGAGATAAAGATGAAGATTGTATGGTAAACGGAGACAAGGAGAAACTTCGCCAAGTTGTATTAAACCTTATTGATAACTCTATAAAATATACTAAAGAAGGTAGCGTGAATGTTTCGGTTAAAAGAGTCAGTGATAAAGTTGTTTTCTCTGTAAAAGATACTGGTATGGGTATGACTCCCGAAATCAAGGCAACGTTATTCCAAAAATTCTCAAGAGGGGAAGGATCTCGAATGAATACTGGTGGTTCAGGACTAGGACTCTATCTTGCAAAAGAAATTATGGAAGCTCACAAAGGTACTATTGATGTTGATTCAGAAGGTATGGGTAAAGGATCTAATTTCCATTTTGAATTAAATGCTATAAAAAAATAAAACCCTATCACGGGGTTTTATAATTTAGATATTTTGCTTCCTCCTTCAATATCTTTAACTTCATAACCAAGTGATTTTATTTTATCTCGCAACTCATCACTTTTTGACCAGTCTTTGTCAATTCTAGCTTGTTCACGTTCACTAGATAACATTTGTACTTCTTTTGGAATTATTTCTTCTTTTATGTTTTCTAAACCAAATCCAAAAATCTTGTCAAAATCAAGCATTGTAGCTTTCTTATTATTTGCTTCTATTTGTGGATTGTGAACTAACTCCCACAACAAGGCTAAGGCTTTAGGTGTATCTAAGTCATCATCCATGTATTCTATTAATCTTTCCTTATAACTCTCATCAACTATTCCAGTATCAGAATTCATAATAGCCCTATAAGCTTCATAGAGTCTTTTTAAAGCTACCTGGCTTCCATTTACAGCATCTAGAGTGAAATTAGTCTTAGTTCTATAATGAGCTGTATATATCCAAAGTCTAAAAGCCAACGGTTCTATATCTTTTTCTATTAAATCTCTTAAGGTGTAAAAATTACCAGAAGATTTAGCCATCTTTATGCCATCTACCATTAAATGCTCATTATGCATAAAGTATTTAGTAAACGTCTTACCAGTCGCGCATTCTGACTGAGCTATTTCATTTTCATGGTGAGGAAATATATTATCTACTCCACCAGTATGAAGATCGAAAGTCTCACCAAGTTCGTGCATACTCATAGCGGAGCACTCTATATGCCAACCCGGACGCCCTTTTCCAAGAGATGTTTCCCAAAATACATCGCCATCACTTTCATCCCATGCTTTCCATAAAGCAAAATCCTCTGCACTGTCTTTATCATATTCATCTTTTGCCATTCTCCCTTTTGCGTTTTCTTTTAGATCAGAAATTTTAAAATGGGAAAGCTTGCCGTAGTCTGGGTCTTTATGAATATTAAAATACACTGATCCATCTTCTGTTTTATAAGCAAAATCTTTTTCTACTAACGTTTCTATAATTTTAACCATTTCATTTATAAAGTCAGTTGCCTTAGTGTATTTTTCTGCAGGAACAATGTTTAGCGCATCTCGATCTTTATAAAATTCTTCTGTGTAAAACTCTGTAAGATCACTCAATTTTTT
Source organism: uncultured Candidatus Saccharibacteria bacterium (assembly GCA_964502615.1). Taxonomy (GTDB): domain Bacteria; phylum Patescibacteriota; class Minisyncoccia; order Phycocordibacterales; family UBA9973; genus UBA8515. Next base: position 63,610 of record CAZCXF010000001.1, read on the forward strand.
ACCTTGTGCTTGTGAGTCGCGAATAGTTTTGTCATCAACATCAGTTATATTCATGATGTGCTTAACTTTGTATCCACGATATACTAGATATCTTTTTAAAATATCTCCAAAAATATAGGCTCTGTAATTTCCAATATGAGGATAGTTGTATACCGTAGGCCCACAAGTATAAAGACCAACCTTATTTTCAGAAATAGGTTTAAACTCTTCTTTTGCACGGGATAAGGTATTGAATATATTTAGAGCCATTTTTTATACTTTGAGTAGATAAAAGCTAAGATACTTAGGGCAATCATAACTCCAATTATTGAATAGAATTCTCTAGGTTCATGTTTTATAAAACTTGTATCCATTACGAAAATACTTGAAATCAATATAATTGGAGAGGTTAAGAATGTTATAAGTGTAAGCAATGTAATAGTTTGAGTACTTTTACTTGCAAGTAGTGAGTCATTTGTATCACGAAGATCATCTAATATTTCCTTATGACTATCTAAAATATCTTGAGTTTTAGAATACTCACTTATTATAGAAGATAGGTAATAACTAAAGTTTTCACCAAAGAATTTTTTCGCTACAAATTCAAATTGATTCAAGGCTTCTTTATGGAAGCGCAAAGCTTGGCGGAAATCGATCAGTGTTCGATTTATATTTGATATAGTTATCACCATTTTACTCTCTTGTCCGTCAAAAATATTTTTTTCAGTTTCTCTGAGGAGAGAATTCATATCATTTAGTTCATATCTTGAGTGTACATATAGAGTCTTTATTAGGTGATAGAACAAAAATCCAGCATGATCAACATCGATTCTTTTTTCCAGTATTGCATCGACTTCAAATGTCTTTGAAAACTCATGGAGAGATTCAATAAATTCATAATGAGTAGTGATTATGAATTTATTACCAACTATGAAATCGATTTCTTGCTCCACACCTTTATTTCTGTGGTGTGATATACGAGGGAAATGCATTATCAAGTATATAAAGTTAGGGTACAAATCAACACGAGATTGTGGGCTTCTATTATGTAGTTCTTCTGAGACTAAAACCGGTATTGAGTATTCTTCCATTATATGGAGCAATTCTTCTTCTGTCGGTGATTCTAAATCAATCCATGTTAAACCTTTATAAGTGTACTTTGATATCATATACAGCTATTATAGCGTCAGACTTGCTTTTTTCAAAGGTTTTGTGTAATATATGACCTGTGGAAACTCTGTAATTATAGAGTTTTTTATATAGATTATGGCAACAGCTAAAAAAACAACAAAAAAAGAAAACCCAGAAAATACAGAATTTGCTGTAATTTTTACAGGTGGTAAACAGTATAAAGTTGCTGTTGGTGATGTATTGAAAGTTGAAAAAATGGATGGGGAATTCAAAGCAGGAGATAAGATAGTTTTTGACAAAGTTCTCCTTGTTGATAATGGTACAGATACTACAATCGGTTCACCTTATATCGAGAATGCTAAAGTTGAATCACTATTCCAAAAGGCAGGTAAAGGTAAAACTGTAAAAGTTGTTAAATTTAAACAGAAGAGTCGCTACCTAAAGCGCAATGGTCACAGACAACCATTTATAGAAGTTAAAATATCAGCAATAAAATAAAACTCCTGAAATTCAGGAGTTTTATTTTTTCTAAGATCTATTCTTTAATGCATTTTTAATCGTCTCACTGTCTGAGTACTCAAGTTCAGTACCGGTTGAAAGTCCACGACCTAGTGACACGATATTAAAATTATATTTTTTCTGGAGAGGGAATAATATTTCTCTTAAATATGTATCTGTATGTTCACCTTGAGGATTTAGAGATAGAGCAATGATTATTTCTTTTAAGTCATCTTTTTTTGCAGAATTATCTACCTTACTAATTAATTCCTTTGTCCTTACAAAAGTAGGTGTATCCTTAGTAACTATTGGCACCAATCCTCCTAAAATAAAATACAAACCACTATAATTTTTACTCCTCCTTATACTTTCAAAGTCAGCATCTTTTTCTACTATCATGATACTTGATCTATCTGTCTTTGAATTGCTACATGTATCACACATAGAACCTTTCGTACCTTGGAAAAATAGGAAACAAGAAGGGCATTGGTTGATAGAATTACGCAGAGCAATAATTTCATCACCAAGTTCTTTTACATAACTTGGATTTTTATGAAGTAAGAAATATACAAAACGCTTTGCTTGGCGTTCACCAATACCTGGGAACTCTTTAAACATTTCTGCTAATTTTTCAATTGGATTCATTAGAATTGGTCAATATCTCCAACTTCTCGCGCTGAAGATGAGAAATTATTAATATTACTCTTCTCAATACTCATAAATGTTGTTAACTTTTCATCGAAATACAATTCAACTTTTCCAACTGGACCATTTCTATGTTTTTCAATTAATATTTCTGCTATGTTTGTTCTTTCTGATTCATCTTTACCCTTATCTTCACGATGGATGAACATAACTACGTCTGCATCTTGTTCGATAGATCCCGAGTCACGAAGATCAGATAGTCTAGGGCGTCCACCACGGCTCTCTACGGCACGAGAAAGCTGGGAAAGAGCTATTACGGGTACATTAAATTCCTTAGCTAAACCTTTTAAAGAACGTGATATTTCGGTAACTTGGTTTACCATACTGTCATAATTTTTAGCAGTAGACATAAGTTGTAAGTAGTCAACAATAATCATACCTATTCCATGCTCTGCTTTTATTCTTCTACATACAGATCGCATTCTTACTATAGAGTTACCAGCCATATCATCTACAAAGATTGGAGCGCGAGAAAGTTTGTCCAGTGAGTCTCTAATTTTTGAGAATTCATTTTCAGCTGATAAGTTACCAGTTCTCAAATTCCAAGCATTAACACGAGATTGAGCAGCGAGCATTCTGTCTACTAGTTGTTGAGTACTCATTTCGAGTGAAAATATAACTGTTGGAGTTCCATGATTTAATGCTGCCTGACGAGCAATATCAAGAGCAAGGGTAGTTTTTCCCATAGAAGGACGAGCAGCAAGTATTATAAGATCAGATTTTTGAAGTCCTGATAGGTATTGATCAAGATCATGAAACCCTGTTGGTACACCGCGGAGTTCACCCTTACTTTCATGAAGTCTCTCAAGGCGTTCCCAAGCTTCAGGTAAACTATCTTTGAGTGATTGAAAAGCATGACCACTAGTACTATTGTTACTAATACCCATCATTCTTTTTTCTGCTTGGTCTAATATTTCAAAAACGTCCTCTACTTCTTCTTTAAATCCAAGTTCTGATATATCAACTCCAGCTTCGATAATGTTTCTCAGGATATTTTTCTTAGCAACAATGTCAGCGTAGTGCTTTATGTTTGTTGATGCTGGGACAGAGTTTGTAAGTTCACTTAAATAACTAGTTCCACCCATCTGATCAAGTATTCCTTTTTCTTTTAATTTATGCGAAACAGATAAAATATCTATAGGTTCACCCTTGCTTGATAACTCAAGCATAGTGCTATAAATCTGACCATGTTTAGTAGTATAAAAAGAGTCCACGCTTAAAATATCGCTAACTTCATGAATAGCTTGAGGTCTGAGCATTATTGATCCTAGAACTGCTTTCTCAGAATCTATACTCTGTGGAGGTATACGAAGATTGTTTTTTCTATCTGCCATGTGAACCATTGTAGCATAGTTGTAAAATGCTCAAATCTTAATTTTTGGAATAAATATGTGGGTAATATGTGCAAAACTAATAGTTTTTTGTTATTATTAAAGCTATGAAAAAACGTTTGCTTTCAGGTGTCAAACCTACCGGAGCTCCACATATTGGAAACTATTTTGGTGCTATGCGCCAATTTGTTGATCTACAAAAGGATTATGAGGCATTTATAATGATTGCTGACTATCATGCACTCAACTTTATCCAAAATAAGAAAGAAATGGAGGAAAATATATTGGGAGTAACACTTGATTACTTAGGTATAGGACTTGATCCAAAGAAAGTTGTTATATTCAAGCAATCAGATATTAGTGCTCATACTGAGCTTGCTTGGATTTTCGATACCATAACAACAATGCCTTATCTTATGCGCGCTCATGCTTACAAAGATGCTGAAGCAAAAAATAAAGAAATAAATGTAGGAACCTTCAATTATCCTATGCTCATGGCTGCTGATATTTTGTTATATGATCCAGAAATAGTTCCGGTTGGTTCAGATCAAAAACAACATGTTGAATATGCCCGTGATACTGCACAAAAATTCAATAATCTTTATGGTGAAACTTTTATCATGCCAAAAGAACTAATTATGAAAGAAGTTGCGACTGTCACTGGAACTGATGGACAAAAAATGAGTAAAAGTTATAAAAATACAATTCCACTTTTTGGGACAGATGAAGAAATAAAAAAAGCAGTTATGAGTATTGTCACAGATTCAAAGACACCAGAGGAACCAAAAGATCCTGAGACTTGCAATATTTTTGCTTTGCATAAACTTTTCCTAAATCAAGAAAATTTAAATAAACTATCCGATAGGTATAAAAAGGGTGGTATTGGTTACAAAGAATCTAAAGATATGCTCCTCCAAGAAATTTTGGAGCTAATAAAACCTATGAGAGCTCGTCGTGAAAAATATGCAAAGAATCTAAAAAAAGTAAAACAGATATTAAAAAATGGAGGCAAGAAAGCATCTAAAATAGCCGAAAAGAAAATGAAATTAGTACGTAGTAATATCGGAGTAAATATATAAATTATGTTTTATCTAATTTTAAGATGGATAATAATTATTGTAGCAATTCTTTTAATTATAAAGAGTGTTAAATTTATACGTGTGATTCTCACTGTTGCTCTAGGAATAATTTATATACCTATAAACAATTTGAATCTAGCTGTCCAGAAATGGTATTTCGGTATTAGACACAAAGATAAAATACTCTACTATCTATTCACACCATTTTACTGGATTATTGTTGGTATAACTTTCCTAATATCTATACCTTATGAGTTTGTTATAGCAATGGATATCCATTAGACTCTGCATTTTTTTTGTGATATTATGGATTTACGCCTTTGAACCAGCCGACACTGGGGAGGTAGGGAAAGAAAGCATAAAATGCAAATAGACTCCCTCGTATAAGCTACGATACAGTTTTAAATGAGTCGAAAAGTAGGGTGGCACCGCGACAAAGATCGCCCCTGCAAATGTATTATTATTAATACGTTTGGAGAGGCGATTTTTGTTTTCTCTAAACTCATATAAATATGAAAAATAGAATTTATATAAAGGATTTAAGTGAGAATATTGGTAAAGAAGTAGTTATCAAAGGTTTTGCTCATACAATAAGAGCACAAAGTAAAATTATCTTTTTACTAGTTCGTGATATTACTGGAATTATTCAAACAGTAATTGAGATTTCTAGTGAAGCATTTGAGATTGGCAAAAATTTATCTACTGAGTCTGTTATATCTTTAACTGGTATTGTTAAAAGTGCACCTCAAGCACCTGGTGGTATTGAGGTTGGAGTTTCAAAAATTGAAGTTCTGTCAGCTTCAAGTCCAGAACTTCCTATTCCAGTTATTAGTCAAAAAGGTGGTGAGGAAACTGAAGCACCAATACGTTTTGACTATCGTTGGATTGATCTAAGAAAACCAGAGAAAGCTAAAATTTTTAAAGTTTGGACTGAACTAGAAAAAGGATTCCGAAAATACTGGGATGAAAATAATTTTATACAACTATATCCGCCTAATTTCCTTGAAACTCAATCGGAATCTGGTGCTGAAGTTTTTACGGTGAACTACTTTGATCGAAAAGCATTCTTACCTCAATCGCCTCAATTTTATAAGCAAATGGGTATTGCGTCGGGATTTGAGAAAGTTTTCATGGTCGCTCCTGTATTTAGAGCTGAACTTTCCTTTACGACTCGCCACCTAACAGAATTTACTGGATGGGATTTCGAAATGGGATACGTAGAATCGCATCATGATGTTATGGATGCTGAAGAAGGAATGATTATATCTGGGTTCGAAAGAGTTAAAGAAAAGTTTCCAGAATTGAATATTAATATACCAACTTCTCCATTTCCTAGAATCACAATGATTAAAGCCAAGGAAATTTTAAAAAATCTTGGAGTAGAAAGTGGAGAAGAGCATGACCTCTCACCAGAAGAAGAGCGAGCAATTTCCGATTATGTAATGAAAGAAATGAATCATGAATTTGTCTTTATTACTGAATATCACAAATCGAAAAGCGCTTTTTACCATATGAGGCTTGAAGAAGGGAGTGATAGATCACGCCGAGCAGATCTTTTATTTAAAGGTCTTGAGATTACAACACTTGCTCAGCGTGAACATAGGGTTGATAAACTAGAGAAACAAGCTCTTGAAAAAGGAATGTCACTTGAGTCTCTTAAGGATTATATTAATTTCTTCCGCTATGGATGCCCTCCTCACGGTGGAGCAGGGATCGGTCCTGGACGTCTAATTATGAAGCTTCTTGATCTTCCAAATGTTCGTGAAGCGACATACTTACCACGTGATGTTAAAAGATTAAACCCATAATTATGGATAATTGTATTTTTTGTAAAATTGTAAAAGGAGATATTCCGGCGTCAAAAGTTTATGAGGACTCTGACTTCGTTGCTTTCTTAGATATTCACCCAGTATCAAAAGGTCATACTTTAGTTGTTCCTAAAAACCATTTTGAATCGATCGAAAAAACTCCTGACGAAGTGATCATGAAAACTTTTGTGCTTGCGAAAAAGCTCATTATTAAATTAAAAGAGAGCTTAGGGAGTGATTTTGTTAACTTGGATATTGAAGGTATACAAGTTCCGCATTTACATGTGCATCTTATTCCAAGAATGCTAAATGACGGTGTAGTGAAATGGGAGCATACTTCTTATGCGTCGGATGCTGAAAGAAATGAATTCATAAATAAAATTAAAATGTAATGGATGTAGAACAAAAACAAAATCAATACAAGGTAAAAACTGGTACTTTCGAAGGCCCACTAGAATTACTCATATCTTTGATAGAGCAAAGGAAACTTTTTGTGAATGATGTTTCAATAGCTCAAGTGACTGATGACTACATTAAATATGTTAGAAGTATACCTGATAGGTCAAATGATACTCACATTGCAGATGTCTCAAGTTTTTTACTTACTGCTGCAACTTTGATACTTATTAAGTCAAAATCTTTGCTACCTAATCTAACTCTAACAGAAGATGAAGAAGAAAAAATATCTGACCTAGAAAATCGTTTAAAACTTTATCAAATCATTAAGAATGCAAGTATAGACATTAAGGCAAACTTTGGAACACGCATAATATTTAGACCCCTTGAAAAAACCTGGAATGAACCTTTATTTTCTCCAGATGAAGCTATTACAATTGAATCGATGCATTCTTGTATTAACGATGTCTTAGCTCATCTTCCTAAAAAACAAGAAAAATTACCAGAAGTAGAAGTTAGGAAAGTTATAAATATAGAAGAGATTATAAACAGTCTTACTGATCGAATTCAAGATGCGATTAATCTATCATTTAAAGATTTTGCTAAAAGTCATAATCCAGAAAGTGAAGTAGAAGCAAAAGTTCATGTTATAGTTTCGTTTCTAGCTATGTTAGAATTAGTTCGTGAAGGTATTATTGATGTAGTACAGAACAACACATTTGAAGATATAAATATAACTAAACAATCAGTCGAAAAAGGTGGTGAAGAAGAAAATAAATAATATGGAACTGGAATCAAAAATTGAAGGACTTCTTTTTTATAAAGGTGAAGAAATGAGCTCAGCTAAAATTGCTGACGCTTTAAAAGTAAGTGAACCTGAAGTAATCGAAGCAATCGGCAGGCTTGAGCAAAATCTAACTCAAAGAGGGTTAGTACTTATAAAAAAAGAAAACTCTATCATGCTTGGTGTCGCCCCTGAACTTGCACCAATAATTGAATCTATTAGAAAAGAGGAATTAGTAAAAGATCTTTCAAAAGCTTCTTTAGATACTCTTTCTATTATTCTATATAAGAATGGAGTTTCAAGAAGTGAAATCGACTATATTAGAGGAGTCAATTCTAGCTTTATTATAAGAAATCTATTAGTTCGAGGTTTAATAGAAAAGGTAATTGATGAAAAAGATACTAGGAGAAACCTATATAGACCTTCATTTGATGCTTTATCGTACATGGGAGTTACATCTGTAGAGAATTTACCTAATTTTGAAAATGTAAGGAACGAGTTAGATAATGTTCTAAAACAAGAAGACAAAAATGATTAATGCATTAAAAATATTACTTCCAGCAGCTATAAGTTTTTTGGTGGGTATAATACTCACGCCTGTTGCTACGCATTATTTTTATAAATATAAATTATGGCGTCGAGTTTCTCGCTTAGAAAATGTTCCTCAAAGTGAGTTTGCAAAAATAAATGATGGTATTAGTGAAACTTCAACACCTAGAACAGGAGGAATGATAGTCTGGATTTCTGTTATTATTACAATTTTCATATTCTGGCTAATAAATGTTTTTCTTAATAGCGATTTTAGCCACAAAATGTATTTTATAAGTCGAGGGCAAACATTACTACCGCTCTTTACTCTTATAACAGCATCAATAATTGGACTTGGAGATGATTTTGTACAAATATTTGGACAAGGAAAATGGACAACAGATCCTATAAAACTACGTTATATAAAAATATCTATCATAGTTTGTCTTGGGATTATTATCGGATGGTGGTTCTTTGTTAAATTAGGAATATCAAGTTTATATATACCATGGTTTGGATTAGTAGATCTTGGTTATATTTTTATTCCATTCTTTATTCTGATCATGCTTGGAGTTTGGTCTACTAGTGTTATCGACGGCATAGATGGTTTATCTGGAGGTGTCTTATCCTCTATATTTGCAAGTTACACTCTAATAGCTTTTTTCCATAATCAATTAGACTTAGCTGCATTTTGTGCTGTTATTTCTGGTGGTATACTTGCTTTTCTGTGGTTCAATATACCTCCAGCACGTTTTTATATGGGAGAAACTGGTATGATCGGTCTTACTGTGACATTATCGGTCATAGCCTTTTTAACCAACACTGTTTTATTGTTGCCAATAATTGCTTTTCCACTTTTCATAACATCACTCTCTAGTATTATTCAAATGCTCTCTAGAAGATTTAGGAATGGTAAGAAAGTTTTCCTATTTGCTCCACTACATCATCACTTTGAAGCGCTTGGTTGGCCTAAATATAAAGTCACAATGCGTTATTGGATAGTAGGTATTATAACTTCCATGATAGGAGTTATAATATCCCTTATAGATTAAATGAAAAAGGGTAATATTGATAGAATTTTTTTAGGTATAGTTATTACACTTATTATTATAGGTGTGATTATGTTTACCTCTGCATCTTTAGGAATTTTAGCCAGAAGTGAAACAAAATTTTATAGTGTTATATTTGCTCAATTTGTCTTCGGACTATTTGGAGGTCTTGTTGCTTTGTATGCAGGATTAAAGATACCTTACAAATTTTGGAGAGATTACTCATTACCACTTTTTATTATATCAATTGCTCTGACGCTACTTGTTTTCGTACCACAGTTTGGAACCTATCACGGAGGGGCAAGGAGATGGGTAAATATTTTCGGTTTCTCATTTCAACCAGTTGAGTTCTTAAAAATTGGTTTTATTTTATATTTTGCTGCTTGGCTTTCTTGGGCTAAAAATAGAATAAATGATTTACGGTTTAGCTTATTGCCTTTAGTGGTGATGCTAGGAGTAATTGCAGTAATACTACTAAAACAACCTGATACAAAAAGTATTATTTTAATAACTGTAACTGGCATAACTATGCTATTTGTATCTGGTGTGTCTTGGAAATATATTTTAGGTTTCTTGGGTGTAAGTATTATCGGATTTATAATATTAGTCTCTTTTAAACCATATCTTAGAGAGAGAATCGAGACATTTTTTCATCCAAGTCAAAATGGTAGTAGTACTTCATATCAACTTCAACAATCATTGATTGCTGTTGGTTCGGGGGGGACTTTCGGTAGAGGTTTGGGTCAGAGTATCCAAAAATTTAATTATCTCCCAGAGCCACAAGGAGACTCTATATTTGCTGTTGTAGGAGAAGAGCTAGGTTTCTTAGGAGCGACTATTTTGATATTGCTTTATGTAGCTTTCGCTCTTAGGGGTTATCGAATAGCATATCAAGCCCCAGATTCTTTTAGCAAATTACTAGTTATTGGTACTATAACGATTATTACAGCTCAATCTTTTATGAATATAGCATCTATAATTGGAGTTTTTCCATTGACTGGAGTACCTCTTGTTTTCATTAGTCATGGAGGTACAGCGCTATTTCTTTCTATTGGAATGATGGGCATAGTCCTAAATATATCTAGGAATTATAAAAAGCAACACTAGAATATATAAATAAAATACGGTAGAATAAGCTCTATATGAAGATATTGCTTACAGGAGGTGGCACAGGTGGACATTTTTATCCATTAATAGCCATAGCAGAAGAATTAAACAACTTAGCTGAGAAAGAAAAAATTATCGATTTAAAGTTGTATTACATGTCCGATGATCCATATGACAAACATATGCTTTTTGAGAATAGAATTACATATGTCCAAGTACCTGCTGGCAAAATGCGCACCTATTTTTCAATTAGAAATTTTCTTGATATTTTTCCAACAGCTATAGGAGCATTTTATGGACTCCTTAGTATGTTTTTTATTTATCCAGATGTGGTTGTTTCAAAAGGTGGCTATGCAGCATTTCCGGCTTGCTTTGCCGCAAAATTACTTAGAATTCCAGTTATTATTCATGAATCAGATTCAAGTCCTGGTAGATTAAACCTATGGGTTGCTAAATTTGCCAAACGTATTGCTGTGTCTTGGGGTGAAGCAGGAGAAAAGTTTCCAAAAGATAAAGTGGCATTAACTGGCCAACCTATAAGAAAAGCTATAATTCAATCCAATCCTGAAGGTGCGCATGATTTTTTCAAACTCGCTTCAGATTTACCAGTTATATTTATATATTGTGGCTCCCAAGGTGCTGACATTATAAATAACACCCTTATCCAAATACTTCCAGAATTACTTTCAAAATACCAAGTAATCCATCAGACTGGTCCTAAACTCTACGAAGAAGTTTTGGCTCGATCAAAACTTGTACTTGAAAATAACCCAAACATTAGCAGATATAGACCTATTGGTTATTTAAACAATCTAACGATTAGAATGGCTTCGGGGGCAGCAAATTTAATTATAGGTAGAGCAGGATCAACAATATTTGAAATCGCTTCTTGGGGTGTTCCATCAATTATAATTCCTATAACAAATTCTAATGGTGATCATCAAAGGAAAAATGCTTATTCATATGCCAGAAGTGGTTCGTGTGAAGTTGTCGAAGAGGGTAATCTATCTCCTCATGTTTTAATGTCTGAGATCGATCGCTTAATGTCAGACCAAAATAAATTAAATGAGATGAAGAAAAATGCTCTAGCTTTTGCAAACCCCAAAGCTGCAGAAAAAATCGCTCAAGAAGCTATCGATATTGCTCTAACACACGAATCATAATTATGGATAATAAAAACAAAAAAATTGTTACTCGCTTTGCTCCAAGCCCAACTGGATATTTACATATTGGTGGAGTTAGAACTGCATTATATGCGTGGGCATATGCTAGGAAACACAATGGTACTTTTATTTTAAGAATCGAAGACACTGATAAAGAAAGAGAAGTTCCAGGTTCTATTGAACATATAATCGAATCTTTGAAGTGGTTAGGTATTTCGTGGGACGAGGGTCCAGATATTGGTGGTCCAAATGCTCCATACAAACAATCAGAAAGATTAGATTTGTATAAAAAATATGCACAGATATTAATAGATAAAGGGCTAGCTTATGCTGATCCGTATTCTACAGAAGAACTTGAAGAATTTAGGAAAAAAGCTGAGGCAGAAAAAAAACCATTCCTATATAGAAACCATAGACCAGAAAACCCTCCAAAATGGGATGGAACTATGCCGCTACGTTTAAAGATAGTAGATATAAAACAAACTGAATGGTTTGATGAAGTTCGTGGAAAACTTACTGCAGGAGAAGAAGCACTGGACGATTTTATACTTATAAAAAGTGATGGTTATCCTACTTACAACTTTTGTCACATTGTTGATGATTTAGAAATGGGAGTTACACATATTATGCGTTCAGATGAGTTTATTTCATCTACACCGAAGTTTTTAGCATTATACGACGCTCTAGGAATTGAAAGACCTCACTTCGCGACATTACCTCCTATAATGGCACCTGATGGGAAAAAGAAGCTTGGAAAGCGGGATGGAGCAAAAGATATTTTAGATTATAGAGCAGACGGGTATCTACCAGAAGCGATGTTTAATTTTCTGGCATATATCGGTTGGAGTCCAGAAGACAATAAAGAAATACTGACACCTGAAGAATTCATAAAAGTATTCGAGTTAAATAGAATTCATAAATCTGGTGGTGGTTTTAATGTTGAAAAACTCGATTGGATAAACAGAGAGTATTTAAAGAAACTTTCTTATGAAGAACAAGAAGAGTATGTAGTTAAATTTATACCTAGTTATATAAAGAATCTTCCAGGATATTCAAATAGTATAATTCATAATATTACTCCTATAATAATGGAGCGCATAACGAAAGGTGTAGATATAGTAAAGATGGCAGAAGATAAAGAGTTAGATTATTTTTTCACTAAACCTACTTATGATAAAAATTCTCTTTTCTTTAAATCAAGCAAAATTCCAGAAGAAAATAAATACAAAATTTTATCTGAATATTTAAACAAGGTTCTACTTATATTAAGTAGTATTGAGGACATAAACTTCAATAAAGAAGTCGTAAAAGAAAAAATCTGGCCTTACACAGAGGAAGTTGGTAGAGGTGATATATTGTGGCCTATGCGATATGCATTATCGGGCTTAGATAAATCTCCGGATCCATTCTTACTTGCAGAAGTTTTAGGAAAGAAAGAAGTTCTTGATAGATTAACTAGTGCAATTTTAATATTAGAAAAATAAGCTATAATAATCTTGTGAGAACAAAGATTACTTATATACTTCTATTAATTTTGTTTTGTGGTTCTTTTATGCCACAGACGGTATTGGGGCTGACTGCTGAGAGTGTCAACGAAAAGATCAAAGATGTGAATGCTCAGATCGAAGCATTAAATAAAGAAATACAACAATACCAAAGTCAGATTTCTGAGACGAACCAACAAGGTAACACCTTAGCTAACTTAATCAAAGAATTAACCCTAACTCGGGATAAACTCTTAAAAGAAACAAAACAAACCGAGAAAAAAATTACTGCGACTAATATTGTAATCAATACCTTATCAGATGATATAGCTGAAAAAGAAAAATCAATAAATGTAGGTGAAGATGCTATAAATAAAATGATTCGAGATTTACAGTTAAAAGATAGTGACACACTAGTAGAGAAAATTTTATCTAAAAATAATTTAAATGATGCAAATCGTGAATATAATAACATCATAACAGTCAACGAGAAATTAAGAACTTTTATTATAGATATAAAAAAACAAAAAGAAGAATTAGAAAATTCTAAAAACCAAAAGCAGACTGAACAACAAAAACTTTCTAAATTGAAGAAAAGTTTAATTGAAAAAAAACTAGCAGTTGATATATCAAAAAAAGAAAAAGATACTCTTCTAATAGAGACTAAGAATAAAGAATCTAACTACAAAAAGCTTTTAGCGGATAGGATTAAGAAGAGAGATGCGTTCGAAAAAGATTTGGAAAATTACGAAGCCCAATTAAAATTTATACTAAATCCAAATCTATTACCAACAGAAGGTTCAGGAATACTTTCTTGGCCACTAGATAACGTATTTGTTACTCAGCTTTTCGGCAAAACAATTTCAGCAAAAAGGCTATATGTTTCAGGATCTCATAGTGGGGTTGATTTTCGAGCATCTATAGGAACCCAAGTTAAATCTATGGCTGATGGAGTTATAGTTGGTAGTGGTGATACAGATTTGTATTGTAAGGGTGCATCATTTGGAAAATGGATATTTATAAAATATGACAATGGACTCTCAAGTACATACGGTCACTTGTCTTATATTTCAGGAGCAACTGGTCAGAAAGTAAGAGCAGGTGATGTTGTAGCACTGTCTGGGAATACAGGACATTCTACGGGCCCACATTTACACGTTACTGTATATGCTTCTCAGGGAGCAGATGTTAAGACAGTACCATCACTATCTTGTAATGGAAAGACATTTATTATGCCTATTGCTCCAACGAAGGCATATCTCGATCCAATGCTTTATTTGCCTAAGTTAGGTACTGGTATGATAAAAAATGACAGCCCCCGTGACTAGTGCTATAATTTATCCATGAACGAAGAAGTCAAAAAAGACTCGACGGAACATAAGCATCATAAGATTCGCATAGGTGCTTTGATTGTTGTCGTCCTTCTAGTGTTTATACTTTTTAAGGTTAACTTACGTAAAGCAGTTAATTCTCCACAATTTAATGACAATGTTTCGTTTATCGAACAAAAAGTAAAAGGTTGGTACGAAAGAGCAACCAAACTTTTTGACGGTATGTTTAAGAACACTTTAAACAATGGAGTAAATCAACTAAAAACTGGAGGTGGTTTAAATTTTAATGCACCAGTACTTGTCGATCCAAATATCATTGAGAATAAAATTGGCGCAGACAGAATCAGGGGATACTTCAATGCTCCGAATGATGAGAATATCGACAAAAAATTTAATGAAGTATATAACCCTATAAGTACTCCTGTATCCAATTAATATCAATTGTAAAAATTGAAAAAATATGTAATTATAGAACATCGCCCTTTTATTATGCCCGAGTGGCGGAACTGGTATACGCGCACGACTTAAAATCGTGTCTCGCAAGGGATGTGGGTTCGACCCCCACCTCGGGCACCAAATATGTCAAAACAATATTACACAACAATAGGACTTGAAATACACGCAGAACTAAAGACAAACTCAAAGATGTTTTGTGGTTGTGTAAATAACCCTGATGAAGAGAAACCGAACGTAAATATATGTCCAATCTGTATGGCTCATCCTGGAACACTCCCAGTTATAAACAAAAAGGCTGTTGAGAGTGTTATTAAAGTAGGCCTTGCACTAGGAGCAAATATTGCTGACTTTACAGAATTTGACCGTAAGAATTATTTCTATCCAGATATCCCAAAAGCTTATCAGATATCTCAATATAAATATCCAATAGTCTCTGGTGGATCTCTCAATGGTGTAGATATTACTCGTATTCATTTAGAGGAAGACACTGCAAATAATAAACACGATAGGGGTAATTACTCATTAGTAGACTTCAATCGTGCGGGTGTGCCTCTTATGGAACTAGTAACAGAACCAGTAATTCACTCTGCGAAACAAGCAGGGGATTTTGGTCGCGAATTACAACTTCTACTACGATACCTAGATGTATCTGAAGCAAATATGGAGAAAGGTGAGATGCGTGTTGAGCTCAATATTTCAATATCTGAAGACCCAAATAAATTTGGTACTAAAGTCGAAGTAAAAAATATTAACTCATTTAAAGCGGTAGAACGTGCTGCAGAGTACGAAATCAAACGTATGTCAGCATTACTCGACGAAGGTCGTGGCGCAGAAATAGTCCAGGAGACTCGTGGTTGGGATGAAAACAAACAATCCACTTTCTCACAGCGCTCAAAAGAAAATGCAAATGATTATCGTTATTTTCCAGATCCAGATTTACCAAAACTATATTTAAGTAGAGCGTTTGATATAGAAAAATTAAAGTCAGAGTTACCTGAACTTCCTCAAACTAAACGAGCAAGATATAAGAGCGAGTACGGTATTAAAGATGAAGATATAGAGAGTTATGTTGTAGATATTGAACTTGGTAAATGGTTTGAACAGGTAGCAAAAGAATTAAAAGATAAAGAAAAGATAAAGGTTGCATCAAACTACATTACTTCAGACTATATAGGCATTAAGAAATCAAACGAAAAAGCAAATCTACCTTCAGTATCAAATTTTACTGAGCTTATAAATATGCTAACAGATGGCCAAATTTCATCTCGTACAGCGAAAGATATACTTGCTATGATTGTTATTGAAGATGCTTCACCAATGAAAATTGCAACCGAAAAAGATTTAATTCAGAAAAACGATGAAGGAGCTCTAAAAGAAATCGTACAGAAAGTTATAGACGCAAATCCTCAGGTTATTACTACTTATAAAGGTGGTAAGGAAAATGCATTAATGTCACTTGTTGGTCAAATAATGAAAGAAACAAAAGGTTCAGCAAATCCTGGTCTTGTTCAAAAACTTTTGAAAGAATTGATAGGGTAGAGAATTGACCGCCTAAATAGTTTTTGTTATATTGAAATTAATACAAGATATTTCGTCTCTTTTTGAGACACAATCATATTTTTCATATGGCAAGCAATCGTTAAGGGGACCCGTTGATTTCTATCAGCTCGTGGGTCCTATTTTTTATGTTAAAATATTAAATATGGAGACAAATATAAAACCGGGTAAATATAGACATTTTAAAGGAGTAATTCACGAAATTTTGGGTGTCGCAAAACACACAGAAGATCATAATAAAGAATTTGTAGTATATTATCATCCAGATGAAAATGGAAAGAACCAGCTCTGGGTTAGACCAAAGGAAATGTTTCTAGAACACATAGATAGAGATGGCTACAAAGGTCCTAGATTTGAGTATATTGGTGAATAAATGATATAATTTTCCTATGAAATTATTTAAAAAGGATTCAAAAAAGATTCGAGTTGCTATTAATGGATTTGGTCGTATAGGTCGCGCTTTTGTAAAAATTGCATGGGATAGACCAGAGCTTGAGATAGTTGCTGTAAATGATCTGGGAACACTTGATAGTCTTACATATTTACTTAAACACGACACTGTATATCGCAACTGGAACCATGATGTAAAACATGATGGTAAAGATATTTGGATAGATGGCAAGCAAGTTCACTTTGTATTAGAGAAAGATACTACAAAACTTCCTTGGAAAGATTTAGATATCGATGTTGTAGTTGAGTCTACTGGTTTATTTACTGCATTTGAAAAAGCAAAATTCCATATAGATGATGGAGCTAAAAAAGTTGTCATTTCTGCGCCTAGTAAAGGTGACGGCAGTGTGCACGGAGAGACAATACTTCTAGGTATAAACGAGGAAAAATTTGGTACTTGTGATATAACTTCAAATGCATCTTGCACTACAAATGCAGCTTCACCTTTAATCGGAATCTTGCACGAAGCACTTGGTATAGAAAAGGCTGTGCTTTCAACTACTCATGGTTATACTGCAAGTCAATCACTTGTAGATGGGCCTAGCAAAAAAGATCTTCGTGAAGGTCGTGCTGCTGCTTGTAATATTGTTCCAAGCTCAACAGGTGCGGCTATTGCAGTAACAGAAGCCTTTCCAGACCTTAAAGGACTATTTGATGGTATATCATTACGCGTACCAGTACCGGCAGGATCTATTGTTGATGTAACATTTATATCCAAGAAAAATACTACAGCTGAAGAAGTAAATGAAATCTTAAAGAAAGCAGCAGGAAGCGAAAAATGGAGTAAGATTTTTGCAGTTACTGAAGAACCACTTGTATCTAGCGATATTCTCGGTGAATCTCATGGTTCAATAGCTGACCTTGCAATGACTCGAGTTATCGGTGGCAATCTTGTGAAAGTTCTAGGTTGGTATGACAATGAAATGTCATATACTCACACACTTGTAGATCACGTTATCAAAACTGGGCAAACTATAAAGTAAATGAAAGAACAATACATTTTAATATTGATTTTTACATTGCTAATTATTTCTTTATTACCAATAATCCCGAGTGGTATAAAATCAAATGCATATCCACCACCAATGTCTGGGTCAGATAACAGACCAGAAATTCGTTGGAATTTATACCAATTTTTTGAATATAAAATTTTAGGCAAAGCTACACCTCTAACTTAGTTATCTAAACTCTCCTTTGAATACACACTTAGCTTCACCTATAAGCCAGATATTTTGATATGTGCCATCTTCTGCTTTCTTAAACATTATAGTCAGATCTCCACCAGGCATTTTGATATTACAAATATTGGCTTTTAGTTTACCAAGAGAGTGACAAGCGATAGCAACAGATGTTGCTCCAGTTCCACATGCCCAAGTTTCATCTTCAACTCCGCGCTCGTATGTACGCACATGATATACTCCATCAATTTCTTCAACAAAGTTTACATTTACTCCATCAGGATCAGCGTTTCTGATCTTTCTACCAGCTTCAACAACTGGAAAGTTTTTAATATCTGTTATGAAGAAAATATTATGAGGTGTAGTGCCTTGGCAAATAAACGGTAAGTTGTTACGAGTAGATATTTCTTTTATATCTTGCATTTTAAGCCTAACTTCATCTCCTTTTATTTCTGCTTCATGTTCGCCATCTACTGCAATAAATTTTACTTTACTAGGATCCTTAACCATCTTAAGTATATGATGTGCAAAGTGAACAATGCATCTTCCACCATTTCCACACATAGAACCCATACTTCCGTCGTTGTTTATAAAAACCATTTTAAAATCATAACCTTTAGCTTCCTTAGCTAAGATCACGCCGTCCGCACCAATACCAAAACGCCTATGGCATAGTAACTTTATCTGCTCCACATCTTTTACATCAAAATTGCCATTACGATTATCTATCATAATAAAGTCATTCCCAGTACCATGGTATTTATAGAATTTAAGCATATGGGCCTATTATAATATGTTTTAATAAAATGGTATAATTCTCCTACATATGCATAAGGTATATATCGGATCTGATCACGCAGGATACGAGCTCAAAGAAAAGCTAAGGGTTTATTTAAGTAGCCTTGGTTATGAAGTTGAAGATAAAGGCGCTTTTTCTTTAAATCCAAACGATGACTATCCTGATTTTATTAAACCAGTAGCTATATCAGTTGTTAATGATAAAAATAGTTTTGGGGTAATTCTAGGTGGTTCTGGAGAAGGAGAACAGATGGTTGCAAACAAAGTAGAGGGTGTTCGAGCTGCAGAATATTATGGAGGGGATTTAGAAATAGTAAGGCTTGCAAGAGAACACAATGATGCAAATATATTATCTTTAGGTGCTCGATTTTTAAAAGAAGATGAAGCAAAAAGCGCGGTGAAGATATTTTTAGAGACTCCATTTTCAAGAGAAGTTAGACATGAGCGTCGTATAAATAAAATGTAATTATGACAGAAGTAATCCCGGCAATATTAGTTGATAATTTTATAGAATTAAAAGAAAGATTGGCTCGAGTTGCTAATCTTGTTAAAACTGTCCAAATTGATATCTGTGATGGTAAATTTGTTCCTACAACATCTTGGCCTATTGGTAATAACAATATAGATAGTGTTGAATCAATACTAAATGAAGAAGATGGGTTGCCTTTTTGGGATTCAGTTGATTTTGAGTTTGATTTAATGGTCACAAATGCTCATTTACAATTTGAATTCTTTACTAGACTCGGTGCAAAAAGAATAATTTTCCATTTAGAAGCAGAAGGGAATATTGATGAGTTCCGCGAATTTCTAGAAGGTATAGATATGTACACTAGAGAAAATATTGATATCGGTGTAGCTATAAACACAACAACAGATGTGAGCAACTTAGATAGTGTTATTCGTAACATTGATTTTGTTCAATGCATGGGTATCGAAAAGATTGGACATCAAGGAGAGCCTTTTGATGTGCGAGTCATAAATCAGATAGAAACATTGCGGGAGAAGTATCCTGAGCTTATAATAAGCGTAGATGGTAGCGTAAACGAAGCTACTGCACCAAGCTTAGTAGAAGCTGGAGCAAACAGACTTGTAGTTGGATCTGCTTTAATGAACAACTACGATGTCCGTGGAATGATAAAAGAATTAGAAAATTTATAATATGGAAAATCTTACAGATCAAAAAATTAGAGAATTAGAAATCAAAGCAAATGATATTCGTGAGAGTATTATAGAAATGCTTCTCGAAGCAAAATCTGGCCATACAGCAGGACCTTTAGGCATGACAGATATTTTTACGCTACTTTATTTTCACGCAATGAGACATGATCCTAATAGACCGGATTGGAAGGATCGAGACAGACTAGTACTCTCAAATGGTCATATAGCACCAGTATTGTACGCAACCATGGCTCATGCTGGGTATATGCCTGTTAAAGAGCTCTTATCTCTACGTAAATTTGGCTCTAGACTCCAAGGACACCCACATCGTGAATTTATGCCGTGGCTTGAGACATCATCAGGACCGCTTGGTTCAGGACTTTCTCAAGCAGTTGGAATGGCGCTTGCAGACCGAATAGATTACGGTGCAGGTACAGATAAAACTATATATGCATTACTTTCTGATGGTGAACATGACGAAGGTAACACTTGGGAAGCTGTAATGCTTGCTGGAAAAGAGAAATTAAGAAATTTGGTAGCAATTGTAGACAGAAACAATATTCAAATCGATGGCTATACAGAAAATGTTATGCCACTCGGTGATATGACAAGAAAATACGAAGAGTTCGGTTGGCATGCTCAAGAAATAGACGGACACAACTTTAGAGATATAAATGATGCGATACAAAAAGCAAAAGCTGTGTACGATAAACCATCAGTAATAATTGCACGCACTATACCAGGACGTGGAGTAAAAGAATTTGAGCGTGATTATCGCTGGCACGGAAAGGCTCCAAATAAAGAGGAGGCTGAGATGGCGCTTAAAGAACTACGAACACTTGGAGGAAAAATTAAAAGTGAGCACGAGTAATTTGTATGGAAAAAGTAGAAATATCAATACCAACAGCAGAGCAATTTGTTGAAAATATAAAGGAGACAGATGCTAAAGATATAAAAACTGAGTTCATTGGCCGTATTGTTCTTATTATTATAGCAGGACTTGGTCTTATATCAGTTCTTGCCTGGGATGAAGCAATCAAAGATCTATACAAGCACATCGTAGAAGATGCCGAATCTTTATCTGGTAAATTTGGTTATGCAATACTTATAACTCTAATTGGTGTAATCATCTCTATAATACTTGGAAGAATATTCATAAAACGTAAAACAAAAATTTAGTATGCAACTATTAGTTGGAATAATAATTGGTTTCATAATTTCAGAAATAATCTCAGGCAGAACACCTGGAAAAAATCGGTTTTATAAAAGTCTTAAATTTAACTTCAAAAATTACTCATTTCATATACATCACTGGATGTGGTCAATTGTTCTTCTTTTGATTATAAACTATAATGGATATGTAAATTTTCTTATTGATGGGGTGCTCCTCGGTATATGTATACAAGGTTTAACATACAAAGATTATTCAGAATATTTTAAAATCATTAAGAAATAAATTAACCCATGCTAAACGATAAATACAAATTAAATCCTAAAATTTTCAATGACGATGTTGAGCAAGTGCCGATTCGCCAAGGTTTTGGTGATGGACTGCTTCAAGCTGGGATTGAAAATGATAATATCGTAGCACTTTGTGCAGATCTAACTGAATCCACAAAGATGAATATGTTCGCTGAAAAATTCCCTAATAGATTCATTGAAATAGGAGTTGCAGAACAAAACCTTGCAACAGTAGCATCTGGTATGGCAGCTATGGGGAAGATCCCATTTATATCTTCATATGCTATGTTTTCACCTGGAAGAAACTGGGAACAAATTCGTACTACAATTTGCTACAATGACCGCCCTGTTAAAATCGCAGGTTCACATGCTGGTATTTCAGTTGGTCCTGATGGAGGAACACACCAAGCTGTGGAAGATATAGCAATTACTCGTGTTATACCTAAAATGGTAGTTATATCTCCATGCGATAGTATTGAAGCTAAGAAAGCTACTCTTCTATGTGCTAAAACTACAGATCCTACTTACTTACGCCTTGCTCGTGAAAAAACTCCAATTATGACCACAGAAGAAACTCCGTTTGAAATAGGCAAGGCACAAATTGTATTTATTCCAGAAAACGGTTTAGCTGAGGTGGGAATAATAGCTACAGGTGCGCTACTTTATAGAGCATTAATCGTTGCAAAAGAATTAGAAAAGAAGGGAACTAAGGTTAAAGTTATGAATCTTTCAACTATAAAACCTCTAGATATTGAATCAATAGTTGCACTTGCAAAAGAAACTAGGTGTATAGTTACTGTGGAAGAACACCAAATTAGTGGCGGTATGGGTTCTGCAGTTGCTGAGTGCTTATCTCTATATTATCCAACGCCGATAGAGTTTGTAGGTGTAAATGACGAATTTGGCCAATCCGGGACGCCAGATGAACTTATAGAAAGATATGGTATGGGTGAAGATGGTATAAAAAAAGCTATAGAAAAAGTGTTGAAGAGGAAGATATAAAAAAAGCCCGTCGCATCATGACGGGCTTTCAAAATAAATATTCTGCTGGTCAATTACATTGAAAAAAGTTTCTCCTCAAAAAGACGATCGGCAGGCAATTGGGTTGCAATTCTGTTCTTACAGTAATCTCTTTTTGTGAAATTTCTTTTTAGTTGTTCTTCAACCCGGAGCAAGGGTATTTCAGGGCGAACACCTTTTTCCCAGTATGCAGACCAAATTTTAGTCAGCGCATTTATTTGGGTTTCAAAGTAACTTTGCCAATTTTTTAGAACAGAGTAATCTCTTGTTCCTTCATAGTTGTTTTGGAGCTGATGATTCTGATTCATAAAAGAAGAATTTTGGGTTAATAAATCTAGACTCAATTTGTTTAGGGTATTATAGCAAATAAATTACATAAAGTCAAGTAAAAAGAGCTTACCATATAAGCTCTTTTTACTGTTATATTTATATTTTCTGAATTTTGTAATCTTCCGGTGCTTTTTGCAAATATTCTTCAATTTTTTCAGAAGTCAGTAGTCCTTTTTGTGCACCTACAAATTGAGTTACAGACATTGCATTGATCGGAGCCCAAGTCAGTGCTTCAGCTAAAGTTTTTCCCATGGCTAAACATGCAGTTATTGTAGACTCATATGCATCTCCAGCTCCAGTTCGCTCAATAGGAGTGTGGGGGTAAACTGGCATAAACCACATATCGCCATTTTCCTCACGAGCATATGCACCCTTTATACCATCTGTCATAACTATAGTCTTTGGACCAAGTGCGTGAAGCATGTCCATTAATTTTTTAGGATCCATTTCCGAAGAAGAAAGAATGCGTTGTGCTTCTTCTAGGTTACAATAAAATATCTCAGTTTGAGCATAAATATCTTTTAATTTTTCAGTTCCAAGTTTTATTTGAAAAGTTCCAGGTTGAAAAGCAAGCTTAGTCTCAGGGTGAGCTTTAAGCCACTCTGCTATTTCATGATGAAAATCTTCAGTATTTTCTCCAAGAGAAGATAAGTAAATCCATTTTGGAGGTTTAATATCTTTAAAATGTCTTTCAAATGGTGCGTGATTTACTAAGATAGTTCTCTCTGGCCCATACCAAAGTACATAATGATAATTTGTAGGGAGTTTTGGATCTGTTTCAATATAATCTAGACTTACATTATTATCAGCTAGTGCTTTCATGCACTCTTTTCCATAGCTATCATTACCAACCACACCAGAAAGAGCTGAATTTAGACCTAATCTACTTGCAGAAACAGCAGCATTGGCACTATTTCCAACGGCGTAAATTATCTCATGAAATTCATAGGGTACTTTATCTCCAAAACGAACACAGAGTTTGCAGTGCTCTTGGTCAAGATCGCAAGTTGCCTCAGCATCCTTTATTCTTATAAAATCATCGACAACCAAGTCGCCGATAGCTAAAAAATCAATTTGTTTATCCATACTACGTGGATTATATCACACTATGATATAATCCTAAATATGAAAACACTGCGGGAAATCATAAAAGAGGCATCAGATAAAAGAGTTGCTGTTGGGCATTTTAATATCTCAAATTTAGAAGGCTTACATGGTATATATCAGGCGGCAAAAAAACTTGGACTTCCAGTTATTATTGGTGTATCTGAAGGAGAAGAAAAATTTGTTGGACGCGAAGAAGTGGTAGCTCTAATACGCACACTAAGAGAAAGAGATAATTATCCAATATATTTAAATGCTGATCACCATTCATCATTTGAAAGTGTAAAAGCTTGTATCGATGCCGGTTTTGATATGGCAATAATAGATTGTGCAAAATTACCTTTTGAAGACAATGTAAAAATAACAAGAGAATGCGTAGAATATGCAAGAAAAATTACAAAAGAAACAGGGCGAGATATTTTAATAGAAGCTGAACTTGGGTTCATTGGTTCTGGTTCTGATATTAAAGATACAATACCAGAAGGCGCTGGAATATTAACTACACCAGAAGATGCAAAAAAATATGTTGAACAAACTGGTATAGATATGTTTGCGCCTTCAGTTGGATCTATACATGGGCTCATTAAAAGTGGTAAACCACATATTGATACAGACAGGGTCAGAGAAATAAAAAATGCAGTAGGTATTCCGCTTGTGCTTCACGGTGGATCTGGTCTTCGCGATGAGGATTTTACAAATGCAATTTCTGCTGGAATTTCAGTAATTCATATAAATTCAGAGCTTAGACTTGCATATGAGCAAGCTGTTGGAAAATTCATAAAGGAAAATCCAGAAGAGATTGTTCCTGCAAAAATTTTAGCAGGTGCGGTAGAGGCAATAGAGCAGATAGTAGAGAATAGATTAAAACTTTTTAACAACATTAAATAATATGCTGATTTGGATAGCACCATTATCTCTACTAATAGTTTTTGAAATAGTGGCTGATATTTTTGCAAAAGAGTACTCTTTAAAAGGTAATTGGTTATTTTGGGCTTTATCCATAACGGGCTATATATTGGCAAATATTTTTTGGCTCTCCGCTATCAAAAATGGTTCCGGTCTTGCAAGAGGTGCTATTATATTTTCAGTGGCATCTGCATTAATTGCAACAATATTAGGTATTTACTTTTACAACGAGAGTACAAATAAAATCCAAATGATAGGTATGCTTTTAGGAGTTGTTTCTTTAATATTAATTTTTTGGGAATAAATAATATATAATAATCTATATGAAAGATGAGATATTAAAATTTTTTAAGGGGGAAGTAGAAGACAACGAGGAAACACTTCTAAAGTATTCAAAAGATGCGTCACTTCTTGAAGTTAAACCAGAACTTGTAGTTTTCCCAAAAAACTCTGAAGATGTAAGGGCTTTAGTTAAATGGGCAGGGGACAATAAAGAAAAATTTCCGAAATTATCTCTAACTTCAAGATCAGCCGGTACTTGCATGTCAGGTGGTGCTATTGGGGAGTCGATAATTATCGATTTCACTAGGCACATGAATGCTATTGAAAAAATTGAAAATGTATCACCATTTCAAATAACTCCCAAATATCCAAACGCACACGAGATCACAATCACAGGAGAAGCTATCGTTATGCCGGGTTGCTATTATCGAGATTTTGAACCAAAAACATTAGAAAAAGGGCTGCTTTTGCCTTGTTATACTGCATCAAAGAGTCTAAATGCACTTGGAGGTATGGTTGGCAACAATTCTGGAGGTGAGAAGACTTTAAACTACGGAAAGATGGAAGATTATATAAAAGAATTATCTGTTGTGTTTGCTGACGGCAGAGAATATGTGGTTAAACCATTAACTAAAAAAGAGTTGTACAGTAAAATTGCTCAAGGTGATTTTGAAGGTGAAATATATAAAAATATTTTTGCATTAATCAATGAGAACAAGGAAGAAATAAAAAAAGCAAAACCAAACGTTTCCAAAAATTCTGCGGGTTACTATTTGTGGAATGTCTGGGACGAAGAAAAAGAAATTTTTGATTTAACAAAGTTGATCGTTGGCTCTCAAGGAACACTAGGAATTGTTACCAAGATAACTCTACATCTAGTTAATGTGAAAAAATCTTCAAAACTCGTAGTTGTTTTTATGAAAGATATAGGAAGACTTGGTGAATTAGTGGACACCATACTTCCGCATCACCCTGAGAGTCTAGAATCATACGACGATGCTACTATGAAACTTGCCATCAAATTCTTCCCGGATTTTTTAAAAAAGAAAGGTGTATGGGGAATGATAAAATTTATGTGGAGTTTCTGGCCTGAAGTAATAATGATGAGTACATTTGGCATACCAAAACTCATTTTATTGGTTGAGTTTGCGGGTGATAGTGAAAAAGAAATAGATAGTAAAGCTCGTGCATTACTCCCTGATCTTAAAAAATTCCCATTTAAAGTCCGCACTACTACATCTCAAACAGAATCTGAGAAATATTGGGATATTAGACGCGAAAGTTTTGCTCTCTTACGTAAACATGTCAAAGACAAGCATACTGCACCATTTATAGATGACATCATAGTTCGTCCAGAATTTCTGCCTGAATTTTTACCAAAATTAAATAAAATATTAAATAAATATCCAATTACTTATACCATAGCAGGTCATGCTGGAAATGGAAATTTTCATATAATTCCACTCATGGATTTTGCTGATACTAAAACTGCTCCAATAATAGTAGACCTGTCGAAAGAAGTTTATGATCTAGTGTTTGAATATAGAGGTTCAACAACTGGAGAACACAATGACGGTATAATCCGTTCGCCATTTTTAGCTCAAATGTTTGGTGACAAGATTTATGCGCTGTTTGAAAAAACTAAAGAGTTGTTTGATGCTAAAAACATCCTAAACCCAGGTAAAAAAGTGGGTGGAACTATTGAGTACTTAAAATCTCACATAATAAAGGAAGCTCACGAACATTCTCATAAGGTATAAGTTTGTCAAAAAGTAAATATTATGCTATTATTGCGCCTATGCAAACATTAACATTAACCGCAACAAAGCGAAGTAAGGCAGACAGGCTAGAAGCTATACGAATTAAAGGTATGATTCCAGCTGTTGTCTATGGCGCTCGAGTGGAAAATACATCTATTTCCGTACCGAGTGTTTCTTTTGAAAAGACCTTAAAGATGGCCGGAGAATCAAGTACTATAGTGCTTGATATTGAAGGAAGTAAAGTAGATGTACTTATTCATGATGTTCAAGTTGACCCAATCAAGGGTTTTCCTATACATATAGACTTTTTAGCTGTCGATATGAACAAACCTGTTGAAGTCGCAGTTCCTCTTGAATTCACAGGAGTATCTCAAGCTGAAAAAGATGGCCTAGGCTCTCTAGTAAAGGTTCTTCACGAAGTAGAAATAAGAGCCCTTCCAAAAGACCTTCCACATTCAATCATAGTTGATATATCACCACTTGTAACATTGGCTGACCAAATACATGTGAAAGATTTGACTGTAGCAAAAGAAATTACTGTTATAACTGATTCAGATGAAGTAGTAGCACTTGTTGCTCCAGCTAAAGCTGAAAAGGTTGAAGAAGAAGCTCCAGTTGATCTATCAAGCATAGAAGTGGAAAAGAAAGGTAAGAAAGAGGAAGAAGGTGAAGCTACAGAAGAAAAATAAATTTTATATAAAAACCCTAGATCACAATTCTAGGGTTTTTATATGTTATAATAGACCAGTATGGAACGATTGATTCGATATTATTTTCTTTTTATTCTAGTTTTAGTATTTGTATTTGGTGGATTTGCTCAAAAAACATTATTCGTAGAAGCAGATCAGGCCCTACAAAATGCCCAAGCTGACAAAGCACGTCTTGAGAGTGAATTGAGCTCTCTTGAGCAAGAAATAGCTCAAAAACAACAAGAACTAGCAAGTCAAAAAGGTCAATCAGTATCTCTTTCAAGGGATATTGCTATTTTGACGACTCAGATAAAAAAATCAAAACTAGATATTCAAGCTAAGAATTTAATTATTAAAAAACTGGGAGGAGAAATAGTTCAAAAAAATAAACAAATTGAAACCCTATCAACTAGAATAGAGACAGAAAAAGAAACTTTGGCACAACTAATAAGGAAAGATAGAGAGATTGACGAGAAAACAGTTTTATCTTTTCTTTTATCAAAAGACAAACTATCTCTTGCATATGGCGATATTGAAACTTTTGCTTCTTTAAAAACAGGTATTAAAAAATCAGTAGATGAGATAAGGGGTGTTAAAAAAGAGACAGAATCTGAAAAGAAAACACTTGAACAAAAAAAGAACCAGGAAACAGATGTAAAAGTTCAATTAGAAAAAGCAAAGAAAGAGGTGGAAACAAGTGAGAAGAATAAACAAGAATTATTGTCTATAAGTAAGGACAAAGAAAAAGCTTATCAAAAAATACTTGCAGACAAAGCTAAAAGACGTGCTGAAATATTGGCTGTATTGTTTAATCTTCGTGACGCATCAGCGATTCCTTTTGGAAAGGCTTTAGAGTTTGCAAAAGAAGCATCAAAATCAACTGGAGTTGATGTTGCATTTATACTCGCTATTATTACCCAAGAAAGTAATCTCGGTACTGATCAAGGATCCTGTTATGTAACAAACATGAATACAGGGGAAGGTATAAGCTCAAAGAGCAATAAGACCTTTAGAAATGTAATGAAACCTGTCCGTGATACACCTATATTTATGGATATAACTCTAGCTCTTGGACGTGATCCTTATAAAACTCTAGTATCTTGTCCAATAGCATCAGCTGGAAGTTCAAGTTGGGGAGGAGCTATGGGTCCTGCTCAATTCATACCATCTACATGGAAAGGGATAGCTAAAAAGGTAGCGAGTTCCTTGGGAGTACAAACTCCAGATCCATGGAATCCTAGAGACGCTTTTACTGCTTCTGCTATGTTTTTAGCTGATTTAGGTGCTGTTGGTAATAGCTATACGAGCCAGATAAGGGCTGCTTGTAAATACTATGGTTCAGGAGGTTCTACTTGTGCTTATGGAAGAAATGTAATGGCGAAAGCAGCAAATATTCAAAAGAACATGCTAGATCCTTTGCAAAATTAGCACATGTATGTTAATATAACCCAACATTATGAAAAAAGACATTCACCCAAAATATAATAACAATACAGCAGTTACTTGCGCTTGCGGGGCTACTTTTGCTGTTGGTTCTACTATGGACTCTATGAATATTGAAATTTGCAGTCAATGTCACCCTTTCTATACAGGTAACGATAAAGTTCTAGATACTGCAGGACGTGTAGATCGCTTTAAGAAACGCGCAGCGGTTGCAAAAGCAAAGAAATAACTCAACCCAAAAAACGCTCTCACTGGGCGTTTTTTGCTGTATAATAAAAACATGAAATTCGATTTAGAAGAATTAAAAAAAGATCACAAGACTAGCTATTTTGCAGGAGAATACGAGAGGCTTCTTGGTGAAGAAAACAAAGTAAATGAGATGGTTGCTCAAGATGAGTCACTACGCGATTTAGCAGATGAAGAATTACAAAATATCAAACTACAAAAAGAAGCTATTGAAAGACAACTCGAAGAAATATTAAAGGCAGGTGTTGAGGAAGAAGAATTCCCAAATGAAATCATCCTTGAAGCTCGCGCAGGAGCAGGTGGAGACGAAGCTTCTTTATTTGCCCAAGAACTCGTACTTATGTATGAAAGATTTGCTGATACAAAGGGTTGGTCTAGTAAGCATTTAGATGAATACACGCTTGAGATAAAAGGAAAGGATGTATACAAACTTCTCCGATACGAGACGGGTGTTCATCGTGTACAGCGAATACCAGCAACAGAAAAAAATGGACGTATACACACTTCTACTGCATCAATCGCAATATTACCAATTCGAAAGAAAAGTAAAATTGAGATCAATCCTGCAGATCTTGATATGGAATATTCACGTTCAGGTGGAGCTGGAGGGCAAAACGTAAACAAAGTTGAAACCGCAGTTCGACTCATTCACAAACCAACAGGTATAGATGTACGTTCCACTTCAGAGAGAAGCCAGCTGGGTAATAGAGAAAAAGCTATGAGTATTTTGATTGCAAAACTACAAATGCTAAAAGATGAAGAAGAAGCTAAAAAATATTCAGGGGATAGAAAAGCTCAGATAGGTACAGCGGATCGAAGTGAAAAAATCCGTACTTACAACTTTCCCCAAGACAGAGTTACTGATCACCGCATAAAGCAGTCTTGGTCTAACATCCCAGGTATTATGGATGGAAATTTAAATAAGATTATTGATGCTATGCAAGCAGGTGTAGTAGGGGATGCAGAAGAGGAATAATTGCTTATTTGACATAGCTGTGTTATCATTTTGGCTAGTAGTTGTCACACGTTTTGGTTATTAGTTTCATATTCGTGCTTTTAAACATTGAGTATGTAAATGAAATCAGGCAGTAAGCGATTACATTTATAAATTAGTTTTCTTCAAGTAGGAGTATGAAAGTACCTTACAAGAAGCACATTGTCATATATGGCAAAAAAGTTATACGTCGGAGGTCTTCCTTATAAGACGACTAACGATGAGCTCAAGGCACATTTTGAGCAAGCAGGTCCTGTTGCATCAGCAACTATTATCATGGATAAGATGACTGGTCGCTCAAAAGGCTTCGGTTTCGTAGAAATGGAAAACGATGCAGATGCCGACAAAGCTATCTCAATGTTTGATGGCAAGGATTACGAAGGTCGTAACCTTACAGTGAACGAAGCTCGCCCTATGGAAGCTCGCCCACAAAGTGGTGGTTTCCGTGGAAACAGATAGTTCTCTAGCTTAATTAACAAAAATACTCCTAGAAATAGGGGTATTTTTGTTTGCAAAATAGAGGTTTTTTTGGTATAGTTTCGGTGACGCTTCGTAAGCGCCTGTTTTTTATTAAGTGAGTATTATGCGTGTGTAGTTCAGTGGTAGAACGCTGTCCTGATAAGACAGAGGTCGAAGGTTCGATTCCTTCCACACGCACACTTCATCATAGTTATGAAGTAATATGGAAAATAAAGAAAAAGAAGCATGGTGGCAAGAAGCGGTAGTTATGTTTGCCAAAGTTTCAGCTTGGGTAGCTATACCTATAGTTGCCGCTTTATTTGTAGGTAAATATTTTGATAAAAAATACGACACCTCACCTTGGATATTCATAGGAGCAACAATTATTGCATTTATAATATCTATGATTGCGCTGGGTAAAATTTCACTAGATTATATTCATAAAATAGATAAAGAATCAAAAGATAAAAAAAATGGAGAATCAAATTAATCAACCTCATACTGAAGTAAATCACGAAGTTACACTTTATGCAGAACAAATAACTCATATTGGTCCACTTCCAGTTACAAATTCTTTAATTACTAGTTGGGTAGCAGTTTTCGTTATTGTAGTAATCGCAATAACACTACGCTTAAAGATAAAACAAATCCCTAAGGGTATACAAAACTTTTTTGAAATAATGTTAAGCGGAGCCTTATCTCTTTGTGATCAAGTTACGGGTAATCGTAAAATTTCTCAAAAAGTATTCCCACTTGCGTTTACAATTTTTATGTTTGTCCTTGTAAACAATTGGCTTGGAATACTACCTTTAGGAGGTTTTGGTTTGATTGAGAAGGGAAGTGAAGGTTCTGCTTTCATACCATTTATACGCTCTGGTACTGCAGATATAAATACAACTCTCGCTCTTTCTCTTATGGCTGTTATAGGAGCAAATATATTTGGAATAATATCAATAGGTGTTTGGAAAACTTTTAACAAGTATGTTAATCTAAAATCGCTCGGCAGTATGGTAACTAAAGTTCGCAAAGAACCTACCGTCCTAGTTGTAGCACCAGTTACATTTTTTGTGGGAGTACTTGAGCTAATCGGTGAATTTGCAAAGATAGCTTCACTTTCTTTCCGTTTATTCGGAAATGTCTTTGCTGGTGAAGTGTTACTTTTATCTATGAGCGCGTTACTTGCTTACGGTCTTCCAATCCCATTTTTATTCTTAGAAATATTTGTTGGGGTAATTCAGGCTTTTATCTTTGCAATCTTGGTACTTGTTTACTTTACGATAGCAAGTCAAGATCATGATGAACACGAAGAACATCATAGTGAAGATAAATTAGTAACAGCATAGCGGAAAATTCCTTTTGCAAATGTCACTTCTGAGACGTTTACAAAAGAAACTTTCTGGTAAAGTTTATTTAAAAAGAAGTCGAAAATTATTAGTTAAATTTTCAAAATATTATGGAAATTGCAACACTAGCAAAAGCAATCGCTATCGGTCTAGGAGCTATCGGCCCTGGTATTGGTATTGGTATGATTGGTGCTCGCGCTATGGAGGCTATTGGTCGCAACCCAGAGGCATCTGGAAAAATTCTTGTGCCTATGCTTATTGCTTCAGCTTTCGCCGAAGCTATCGCGATCTACGCACTTGTTATCGCATTCTCAATTAAGTAGCATTTGCTATTTACATCTAGTCAATTGTCTCTATCACAAGTGGCTAGGAGTAAGGAGCTAAAGCCCTTATATTAATTTATAATTTATTAAATTTAAAATGGATTCACTAATAACTACATTTCATATAGATTGGAAAATAATTATCGCTCAGGCTATAAACTTTCTTATTGTTTTCTTGGTATTGTATTTCTTTGCTCTAAAACCTCTTGGTAAATTAATGAAAGAGCGTGAAAATAAAATAGAGGCAGGACTAGATGACGCAAAAAATAATGCAAAACTCCTAGAACAAACAAAAAAAGAATATGATGAAGTTTTAGTAAAAGCTCGCAAGGAGGCTAGTGAAATATTCAATAATGTAAAGGCTGAAGCAGAGAACAATCGAAAAGATATTTTGGCAAAAGCTCAAACTGAAGTTGAATCTATGATAGAGAGCGGTAAGAAAACTCTTGAATCAGAAAAGATAAAAATGGTAGAAGAAGCAAAAGGAGAAATAGTTTCTTTGGTTGTTAAAGCAACGGAGAAGTTACTAGAATCTCATGATAAAGGTGATTACGAAAGTAAAGTAATAAAGCAGATAAAGAAAATGTAATTAAATTATATGGCTAATATTTCAATTAAAAACATAGCAGAAGCAATATACGAATCCGGAAAAGATAAATCTGGGATAGATCTTGCTAATACTATGAAAAACGCAACGAAAATACTAGCCGATAAACACCTCCTAGGAAAAACCCCTCAGATACTCGAAAAATTAGAACAAATAATAGACAGTAAAGAAAGTATTGTTAGAGCAAAAATAACTTCTGTAAACATATTGTCAAAAAAGGATGCAGAAGAAATAGAGGAACTAATAAAGAAAAGATATAGAGCAAAAGAAGTTGAGATGAATTTTAGAGAAGATAAAGAATTGCTAGGCGGGATAAAAATTGAAGTCGGAGATGAAGTGATAAATATGACTCTGAGGAACAGGTTAAACAAATTACAAGATTATTTAATTAAAAACTAATATGACTAAAAACCACATTGTAGAAAATTTAAGAAAGCAGATTGAAAAATTCCAGGATGACTTGAAAGCCGAAAAGGTTGGTCATGTCGTAGAAGTTTTCGACGGTATTGCTCGTGTATCTGGTCTCTCTGATTTAAAAGCATCAGAAATGGTTAGTTTTGCATCTGGTGCACAGGGTGTAGCATTGAACCTTGAAGAAGATTCTGTGGGAGTTATTGTCCTTGGAGATTTCTTTAATATTAAAGAAGGTGACGAAGTTAAAGCGACAGGACAGATTCTTTCTGTGCCTGTTTCAGACAAACAAATTGGTAGAGTGCTAAACGCTATCGGTATGCCAATCGACGGTAAGGGCGATATCAAAACAGACAAGAGAAACCCTATTGAAAAAGTTGCCTCTGGTGTTATGAGTCGTCAGTCTGTTGACCAACCTATGCAGACTGGTATTAAAGCAATCGATGCTCTTATTCCAATCGGCCGTGGACAACGTGAACTTATTATCGGTGACCGTCAGACTGGTAAGACTGCAATTGCAATAGACACAATCCTAAACCAAAAAGGTCAAAATATGATCTGTGTTTATGTTTCAATCGGTCAAAAAGATTCAAAACTTCGTAAACTACAAACTCGTCTCGAAGAAGGTGGAGCGATGGAATATACTGTCATAGTATCTGCTGGTTCATCAGAACCTGCTTCAATGTCATATATCGCACCTTATACTGGAGTTTCAATTGCTGAATACTTCATGGATCAAGGTAAAGATGTTTTAATTATCTACGATGATCTTTCAAAGCATGCTGTAGCGTACCGTGAAATTTCACTTCTTCTTCGCCGTCCACCAGGTCGTGAAGCTTATCCTGGAGATGTTTTCTACTTGCACTCAAGACTTCTTGAACGTGCATGTCGTAAAAATCAAGACTACGGTGGTGGATCAATCACAGCTCTTCCAATCATTGAAACTCAAGCTGGAGATATCTCTGCATATATTCCTACAAACGTTATCTCTATTACTGATGGACAGATATTCCTTGAAACAGATCTTTTCTATAAAGGTGTTCGCCCTGCAGTAAACGTTGGGTTCTCAGTTTCTCGTGTGGGAGGAAGTGCTCAGATTAAAGCTATGAAGAAAGTTGCAGGTACTTTGAAACTTGACCTTGCGCAATTCCGTGAACTCGAAGCTTTCTCACAATTCGGATCAGACCTAGATGAATCTACAAAACGTCAACTTGAGCGTGGTAAGCGTGCTGTTGAAATCCTTAAACAACCTCAGTACTCTCCAGTATCTACTGTTCACCAAGTTGTGACACTTTATGCTCTAGTTAAAGGTTATACAGACGAGGTGCCACTAGATAAAATAAAAGAATTCGAAAAGGGTCTAGTAGAATACACAGAGAGAAATGCAAAAGATTTCTACAAAGATGTAGAAGAAAAGAAAATGTGGACAGATGAATCTGAGGCAAGTCTAAAGAAAGCAATCGAGGATTTCAAAAATACATTCGTTAAATAAATTATATGGCTGGTACAAAAGAAATTAAACAAAGAATAAAGAGTGTGAAGAACACAAAGAAGATCACAAAAGCGATGGAGCTTGTGGCTGCTTCGAAGATGAAGCGTGCAGTGTCTCGTGCTCTTTCTTCTCGTCTTTATGCTAGCTATTCTTGGGATTTACTTACATCATTATCTAGTCGTCTAGATGAAGTATCACACCCATTCTTTATAGAACAAAAGGGCGATAGGACTCTTCTTGTGCTTATTACCGCAAATGGAGGCCTTTGTGGTGCATACAATGCTCAGGCTATTAAAAAAGCTTTAAGTTTACTCAAAGAAAAAGGAGCTTCTGAAGTTATAGACATAGTCACTGTGGGTAAAAAGGGTGATGTCGCAATGCGACGCATCGGGCAAAATATTATTGCTTCATTTACTGAAGTTCCAGACAATAATATTTCTTTAAATGACATTGTTCCATTATCAAAATTAATAATGGATGAATATAAAAAATCAAACTATCAACATATTCATGTGATTTATACAGATTTCATTTCAGCACTTACTCAAAAAGCAAATCTAAAAAAACTTCTACCAATATCCAAAACTGAAATCAAAGAATTAATAGAAGAAGTAAAGCACATGAGCAAGGAAAGTGGAGAAGAGATCCAAGAAAAAACTACAGATGTCCCTTATGTGTTTGATGGAAATATAGAAAGACTCGTTGAATTATTAGCAGAGAAATTAGTCAGGATGCAAATATACCAAATGATCCTCGAATCGAGTGCTTCCGAACAATCCTCTCGAATGTTAGCCATGAAAAATGCAAGCGAGGCAGCTGGGGAGATGATAGACGATCTGACTTTAGTATTCAATAAAGCTCGTCAAGCAGGCATCACTCAAGAGATATCAGAAATAAGTGCGGGTATGGCAAGTATAAGTTAAAACATTATTAGAAATTATTAATTAAATTATTATTATGAAAACAACAGGTACAATCAAAAGAATTATCGGTCCAGTAGTCGACGTAGAATTTACTGAAAAAGTTCCAGACATTTACAGTGCACTCTTTGTAATGAATGGCGAGAAAAAAGTCGTTCTTGAAGTTGAGCAACACATTGGTGGTGGAGTTGTTCGTGCAGTTGCCATGGACTCTACTGATGGCCTAGCACGTGGTATGGAAGTTACAGATACCAATGCTCCTATCTCAGTACCTGTTGGTAAAGCAACACTCGGTAGAATATTCAACGTCTTGGGTGACACTATAGACGACGCAGGAGCACCGTCAACAGATGTTCGCTCTCCGATTCACCGCAAAGCTCCAGAATTCGTAGATCAAGCAACAAAAGTTGAAATCCTAGAAACTGGTATTAAAGTTATAGATCTTATCTGTCCAGTTCTAAAAGGAGGGAAGGTTGGACTATTCGGAGGAGCTGGAGTTGGAAAGACCGTTGTTATTCAAGAGCTAATACACAATATCGCGTCAAACCACGGAGGCTACTCAGTGTTTGCTGGAGTTGGTGAACGTACTCGTGAAGGTAATGACCTTTATCATGAAATGAAAGATTCCAAAGTGCTAGATAAGGTGGCCATGGTCTTCGGACAAATGAATGAACCACCAGGTGCTCGTCTTCGTGTTGCTCTCTCTGGTCTTACTATGGCTGAATATTTCCGAGATCAAGAAAATAAAGACGTTCTATTTTTCATAGATAACATTTTCCGTTTTACTCAAGCAGGTTCTGAAGTGTCAGCTCTTCTTGGACGTATTCCTTCTGCTGTAGGTTACCAACCAACACTTGCAACAGAAATGGGAAACTTACAAGAACGTATTACCTCAACAGATAAAGGTTCAGTTACATCTGTGCAAGCAGTCTATGTGCCAGCCGACGACCTTACCGACCCAGCTCCAGCAACAACTTTCTCTCACCTTGACTCTACAGTTGTGCTAAACCGTTCTCTTACAGAAATCGGTATTTACCCAGCCGTAGACCCATTAGATTCTTCTTCAACAATTCTTGATCCAAACATTGTTGGTCGTGAACATTACGATGTCGCTCGTGAAGTACAAAGAGTATTACAACGTTACAAAGACTTGCAAGATATTATTGCAATCTTGGGTATGGAAGAACTTTCTGAAGATGACAAAGCTTTAGTTGTTCGTGCTCGTAAGATTCAGAAATTCCTTTCTCAACCATTCTTCGTAGCTGAGCAATTTACAGGTGCACAAGGTCAATACGTACCACTTTCTGAAACCATCCGATCATTCAAAGAAATTCTTGAAGGTAAGCACGACGATAAACCTGAAAACGAGTTTTATATGAAGGGTGCATTATAATAAATTATGGCAAAACAATTACAACTTAAAATTGTCACACCAGAGAAACTAATCTTAGAAGATTTAGTTGAATATGTAGTTGTACCTACGACAGAGGGAGAGATTACAATTCTCCCAGATCATGTACCACTAATATCAGCACTTTCATCTGGTGATATTGTTGCATATGAAGGCGGTGAACATATTCCGATGGCTGTCGTTGGAGGATTTGTTGAAGTAAAAAATGTTGATGGGAAAACAGAAGTAGCAATCTTGGCAGACTTTGCAGAACATGTAAAAGATATAACTGATGATGCTATTAATGTTGCCCGTGCTCGTGCAGAAGAACTAAAAAAACAAGCAGAGAACAAAGAAGTTGTTGACTTTGAACATTTTGCGACAGAACTTGAAAGATCACTAACTCGTGTAAAAATAGCTGATAAGTGGAAAACAAGAAAATATAGGAAATAAAAAAGGTGGTCAAAACATTGACCACCCATCTAAACAAATTACATTTTTAGTGATAGAACCTATTTATACAATCTATTGCGTCTTTCTCGTATCTCTCTCATAACCTTGAGGTTTTTGTGTATAGATACTATGTAAAAAATTGCGGTAATTGCAATCCATACAATGGGCACCACACCAGTAAAACCAGATGAAAAACTTACTATCCATAAAAAGATTGATAATTTTCCAAGAAAGTCTATTGATGTAAATTCCCGATCGTTTATCCGTACAATACACCACTGAAGTATTGCAACAACAACAGAAAACTTTAACGCAGACAGGACATCGTCCTTACCTATGAGTACCCATGACCAACATATTATCCCGATAATAATAAAGATAATTACAGGGACCAAAATGTTTTTGGCCTTTATTTTCATTTCTTTCTCTTTCATAACGAACCAATTTTTTGTTGAATATAATTAGATTTTAAAGCAATGAATATGAATAGCATAAATAAGATCATGGAAATTATTTCAGTAAGAATTATTTCCCATTTTTTTATACTATCACTTGAATAGCCAGGCAATTGAGGTATTAAGTCAATTATTGAGAGTGTGATAAGCACTGGTATCATAAAAATGAATAGTGCCATTACTAACCAGCCAATAAATAAACTATTTAATATTTTTGCCGTATAAAATCCAGTAACAGGTAAGGCTATTGATAGGAATATAATAATAATCCCTCCAATAAAGCCATTTCTAAGAATTATTTTCCAATTCATGGTTTTTTATTTTAGAGGGTTAAAAAATATCAAAACGTTCAATTTTTAAACACTTTGATATTCTTTAACCCTAACAGAATTTAAACAAAATATATCATAATTTCTCTATCTGTCAACTAAAAAATTAATGCAAAATAAGCTATATTAGTACTTATGCAAGGAGAATACAAAGTAATACTTTTCTACAAATACGTACATATAGACGACCCTAAGGCTGAGCGTGACGCTCAGTTTGAACTTGCAAAACGACTAAATATGAAGGGTCGTATGATTATCGCTCATGAGGGTATAAATGGCACGTTTGAGGGCACCAAAGAAGCATGTGATGAATATATGAAGATTATGAAAGCTGATCCTCGTTTTTTTGATATTCATTGGAAGGTTAGCAATGGTACAAGTGACGGTACTGCTTTCCCGAGGCTTTCAGTAAAAAATAGGAAAGAAATAGTGTCATTACACTTAGGTGATGAAGCAGATATAGACCCAAATCAAATAACTGGAGTTCATCTCAAACCTGAAGAACTTAGAAAATGGTATGAAGAGGGCAAGAAATTCCACATCGTAGATATGAGAAATGATTATGAACTTCGTGTGGGAAAATTTGAGGGTACAGTTTTTCCAGATTTAAATAACTTCCGTGATCTAAAACAAAATATTAAGAAAATTGAAGATTTAAAAGATACTACTGTTCTTACTGTATGTACTGGTGGAGTAAGATGTGAGAAAGCATCAGGACTTCTCGTACGAGAAGGATTCAAAGATGTGTATCAGTTAGATGGTGGAATAGTTAGCTATATGGAAAAATACCCTAGTAAAGATTTCAAGGGTTCTCTTTATGTTTTCGACAAGCGTATAGTTATGAATTTTGATGATCCTGACAAGCACGAAATCATTGGTCGCTGTAGCAAATGCGACAAACCGAGCGAACACTATGTAAACTGTGCTAATCTCATGTGTCACGAGCATTTTATTTGCTGCGTTGATTGTCTAAAGACAAATGCCGAAGAACACCCACCATATGGCGAAGCATATTGCAATATCTGGTGCAATCTAAAATGGAAGTGGTACAAATTTAGGAAGGGAATCAAACT
Organism: uncultured Candidatus Saccharibacteria bacterium; assembly: GCA_964502615.1. GTDB lineage: Bacteria > Patescibacteriota > Minisyncoccia > Phycocordibacterales > UBA9973 > UBA8515. The sequence continues at coordinate 103,070 of CAZCXF010000001.1, forward strand.
TAACTTAGCTAGTAAATAAATTGACACAAATCTATCCTCAAAGTACTATTAAAGTATTAATATTTTATAATTCGAAGTTATATGGATCCAATAAATCAAAAAAGTGGCGGTTCAAATAAAATGCTTTACATTATTATCGGTATTCTAGTCGTTATTATCATTGCCTTCTTAATGAGAGGATCATTTGGATCACGTAGTGTGAATATAAACGGCATGAATTTAGATGTAGATAAAAAGATAGATGGTTCTACAACTATAAAAAGTGATTATGGCACAACAACTGTAAATCAAAACAAATTACCAGATAATTGGCCAACAGACGTTCCTGCATACGCAAGTGCAACAATCACAACAGCAGGATCTACAAACGCTCAAGCCGGGGTAGAAGGTATGGAAGTAATGTTCAATACTAAAGATAGTGCACAATCTGTTCTTAATTTTTATAAATCTGGACTAACATCTTCAGGTTGGGCTTCTCTATATCCTGGTAAACCAATCACAGGAACTCAAGTCGGTGCAAACATAAGCCTAATGGCAAAAAAGGACAAGAGAACATTAACAGTAAGTATAAGTGACATGGGTATTGAAGGATCAAGAGTAGTGCTAATTGTAGCCTCAATGCCAACTGTCAAAACTGGATTATAATTTTAAATAAGAAGCCCCTTATATATAAGGGGCTTCTTATTTTCTAGTTATCCACAGATTTTTTCTTGACTGTGAACGCTCGTTCACATATACTATTTATATAAGTAATTAGTAGTAATTTATTAGTAAATATATGAATAGAGAACAATACATAAAGATAATAGAGAGAGAGCTACAAGCTCTAAATAAGAGGATCGATATGAAGATTCTCCAAGGTGTCGAATACAAGCGTGAGGCTCGTGACCACAAAATACTACAAAAGAAAATGATGCAACACTCACGCAAGGGTTTCTTCAATAAATTTCTAACCGCAGTGCCTCAATTTATGATATTCTTTTAATATATGCAAAACGATTACAAAGCAAAACTCCAATCTTTCTATGAGCGTGAGAAACGTATGCCTACATACACAGAGATGATGAAACTTTTTGGATTCAAATCCAAAAATGCTGTCGCTCGACTTGTAGATAAATTCATTGATGCTGGTATCGCAACAAAAGACCATCTTGGTAGACTTATCCCAAGTGGCTCTTTTGATAATATACCTCTCCTTGGTTCTGTTACTGCAGGTTTTCCTGTGGATGTTGAAGAAGAAATGAAAGAAGTAGTAAATCTAGATAATTACTTAGTAGGCAAGAAAGAAAATACTTTCATGCTTGAAGTGGATGGCAATTCCATGATCGATGCTCATATAGCAGATGGTGACATGGTGCTTGTTGAAAAAACAGATAGAGCTCAAGACGGGGACATAGTTATCGCGAATGTAGATGGAGAATTCACTATGAAATATTTTAAAAAAGATGGTAACAAAGTTTGGTTAGAACCAGCTAATAAAGACTTCAAGCCAATACATCCTAAACAATATCTACACATCAATGCAGTTGTGAAAGCTGTCATACGAAAGTATTAAGAATTTTGAGTTATGGAAGAAATCGAATATAATAAAATTATGCCAGTCTATATTAAACAACAAAAGCCAAGCAAAATTTTAGCTGATGTTGAACTTAAACCTTACTTTAAAGACAAAGAATTTGTTTTGTATAATGGGGATTCATTACTACTTTTAGAACAATTACCAGAAAATTCTGTAGATATGATATTCGCAGATCCACCCTATAACCTTTCTAATGGTGGTTTTACTGTACATGCTGGGCGTATGGTTAGTGTAAATAAAGGTATTTGGGACATAAGTAATGGATTTGAAAATGATTATGCTTTCCATTATAAGTGGCTTGAAGCTTGTAAAAGAGTATTAAAACCAGGAGGTACATTGTGGGTTAGTGGAACATATCATTCGATTTATCAGTGTGGACATGCGCTCCAGGCACTTAATTATCACATATTAAACGATATTTCATGGTTTAAACCTAATGCATCACCAAATTTAAGTTGCCGATTTTTTACAGCAAGTCACGAAACAATAATTTGGGCTAGAAAAGAAAAGAAAGCAAAACATACTTTTAATTACAAAGAAATGAAAGAGGGTAATTGGCCAGAGGATAAACTAAAAAAACCAGGTTTGCAAATGAGATCTGTTTGGTCAATAGGAACTCCAAAACCTAATGAAAAAAAATTTGGTAAACACCCTACACAAAAACCAATAGACCTACTTAAGAGAATTATTCTTGCAAGTACTAATAAGGGTGATGTGATTATCGATCCATTCACAGGAAGCTCAACTACAGGTATAGTAGCTGCCATGCATGGAAGGAAATTCATTGGGATAGATACTGATAAGAAATTCCTTGATCTCTCTATTAAAAGATTTAAGAACTTAAATAAATAAAATGAAAGAAAAAGGTATAGGTGGTGCAAATACTCAAACTGGTATAAAATTTGAAAGAAAAATTAATCTTCTTAGATTTATATCGAGTTTAAAAGGGTATAAAGTTAAGAAAAATAAAATATTTTACGAAAATAAAGAAGTTGCTAGAAGTTACGCAAAAAATAGTTTATATAATTACTTAAAAGAAAGTGGTGTAGATTACACAAAAGTACTTTCAAAAAAACTACTACCTGATGAAGCTATATATGTCATTGTTAATAACACATTGTTTGTAATTGAAATGAAATTTCAAAAAGTTGCTGGTTCTGTGGATGAAAAATTGCAAACTTGCGATTTCAAGAAAAAACAATATCAAAAACTTATGTCACAAATTAATATAGATGTGCATTATATTTACATACTAAGTGACTGGTTTAAAAAACCTCAATATAAAGATACCTTGGACTATATTATTTCTGTTGGGTGTCAATATTACTTTGAATATCTACCATTAAAACAAATAGGTATGCCCGTACCAAAAAAATAATTATATAATTTTTGTTAAATTAATTTACATGAAAAAAGTTAAGGAACTCAGTTTATTTACAGAGAGAGTTTTAAATATAGTTTCTAGTATTAAAAAAGGGGAGACTATGACCTATAAAGAAGTCGCTACTCGTGCAGGTAGCCCAGGGGCAGCTCGTGCTGTTGGATCTATAATGAAAGCCAATTACAGGCCTAATGTCCCATGTCATAGGGTTATTCGCAGTGACGGTGTAATAGGACAGTACAATCGTGGTGGACAAAACGAAAAATACAGAAAGTTGAAAAGAGAAGGTGCTATTTTGTAGCAAAATGTTTATAATGTATTTGTTATGAAAACAAAATTAATTTCAATCATTATAGGCCTAGTTTTAGTAGCTGGTGTTGGGACACTAGTATACAAAACAAAGCAACCAGTTGTATTGCCTTCTGAAGATATTACAAATAGTGGATCTACTCTAAACAACAATACAAATGACACACAAAATCAATTACCAGTAAAAAGTACTACCCCAACAACATCTGTTAAAAAATCTTGGTTTGATGACGACGATGATGACGATGAAGAAGATGGTGGTGGTACTGTTAGCACTCCAGTAGTAACCCCAAAATCTACTACAACTACCACTACAACTACAACAAGCGGTGGTATAACTCTTGCTACTATTGCAAAGCATAACAGTAGATCTAGTTGTTGGTCAGCCGTAAATGGTGGTGTATATGACCTTACAAGTTGGATTCCAAACCACCCAGGAGGTGAGCAAGCAATACTTTCCATGTGTGGAGTAGATGGCTCAAGTGGATACAATGGTCAACATGGAAGTAGTAGTAAGCCAGCTAGAATGCTTGCAGGATTTAAAATAGGTACACTTGCAAAATAATATGAAAATAAATCTAACAAGACAAGAATTCGGTCTCCACTTACTACGACTAGGACTCGCAGGAGTATTCCTTTGGTTTGGATTCTCTCAATTGATGGATAGTCTACGATGGGTAAGCATAGTCCCAGATTGGGCTGTAAGCTTCCTACATCTTCCTCCAGCGATGATTGTCATGGCAAATGGAACATTTGAAGTGGTTATGGCAACACTTCTTGCTATGGGCTTTTTTGTACGAATTACTTCATTTGTACTAGGACTCCACTTGCTAGTCATAGCTTTTGATTTCGGCTTCACAGCTACAGGCATCCGTGACTTGGGTCTTGTCATAGCATCTCTTGCGCTTTCATTTATATTTACTAAACCAAGCACAGAAATAAAAACAATATCTTCTATCTAAACATGTTTGTTCATGTGAAAGTAAGTGCTGGTAGTAAAAAAGAAGAACTCAATCAAAAGAGCGATGACCATTTTGAAGTATCAGTTCGTGAGAAAGCTGAGCGTAATCTTGCAAACAATCGCGTCATAGAACTCATAGCCAACCACTTTAAACTTCCCAAATCTCACATCCGTATAATCAACGGTCATCATAGCCCCACAAAACTTTTATCTATAAAAGATGCCGAGTAAAGAATACAAATTTAAAGCAAAAGTCTGGAAGTGGCCAGGGGATGGACCATGGCATTTTGTTACTTTGGACAAAAAGATGTCAGAGGAGATAAGAAATAAATACGGCAAGGGTATGATAAAAATTCGCACAACGGTAGGCAAGACTACTTGGGACAATGCTCTTTTTCCACACAAACTTTCTCAATCCTACCTTCTTGCAATCAAAAAAATAGTCCGCAAAAATGAAGGTATTTTTGAAGGTGATGAGATAAAAATTAGTTTTAAAATATAGATTTGATTTTTCTTCATTTTATGGTAAAGTAGCAAAAAAAATTACACATGAAAAAGAAAGCACAGACTCCTAAGAAGAGTGAACTTACTGCAACACTGCAGTTCCGAAACAAAGTAGATGGATTAAAGTACAAAGCCATACCGCTTGATGATGTAACCGCTGATATCGTGGAAAAGCGTCGTGTAAGGCCCAAACGAGCCAGCATAGACAACGTTCTGCAAAATCAATACCAGTACAAATCAAAAACGAAATACTCCAGCAAGATCCTGACCGCAACCAAGGATGGCGTACTCAATGCAACCGGCACCGCCTGGGTCCATGTTGTAAATGAAAGAGACGAACTGGTGTGGACCAGGGAGTTTTACAAAAAGGATCTGAAGGGTGTTTTAAAACGTACAGCCATCTATGGCCAGGTTGCAAAGAACATTGCTGACAACCGGCCAAGCGGAGCCAAACTCGTGGCATTATCAGAAACTGAATATGCCTGGGTGAGCAAGAATGGTAAAAAATACACTGAATTCAATCTCAACGATTATTTGTACGGATTAACTGATGCCGAAAAAGCATTCGTGCAGAAGCACGAATACGCCCGTGACTACTACCTCATCAACAGCGAAGGTAAAGTGGTGAACCGTCAGCGGGAAATTCAGAAAAAATGGTAATATGATCTTTCAATAAATGGTTGGTTTAGTTTTGGACAACGCCCGGAGTAACATCCGGGCTATTTTTTTACATGCTACAATAGGTATATGAAAAAACTGCTCATGATTATTGTTGGAATCGCTATTATTTCAGGAATTATTTACATATCTAAACCAAAGGAGGCACAAGTAAATATTCCTTTGCCTATTGTTGAGAAGCCAACACCAAATCCCTTGAAGCTCTGCTTCTATAGAGATAAAATCGCAGGAAGTGGATATCACGATATTTCATGGATCTCAATTAATATCTTGGGTGACAAAGTTAATGGAGAATTCCAAACTCTTCCAGCCGAGAAAGATAAAAAGATTGGTACATATGAAGGGACAGTTGGTCCAGTCGATAGAGTCGCTATGGCCCGTACAGCAAATGTCTGGTGGAGTTCTATGGCTGAAGGTATGAACAATAAAGAACAACTCAAAATAGTATTTGGTGAAGGAACAGCGCAAGCAGCATTTGGTGAAATGGTAGATCGCGGTGATGGAGTATATATTTACAAAGATGAGAGCAAGCTCAAGTTCGGAGAACCAATGACAGATACAAACTGCGATGATATCCCAAGTATGCTTGCTGTTGCAAACATACAAGGAAATACTTGCTATGCATATCATCAAGTAGCCACTCCCGATGCACCATACAAAGCTGATGAATACATAAAGCTTACAGTGGCAGGTGATAAAGTAACAGGCACAAAGAAGGGTACGCAATCAGGCCCAGACCTTACAAACGGCTATACAGGCACTTTAAAAGGGATGATAGATAAAAAGACACTTAGCGTACTATTTTCATACACTGTTGAAGGAGCAAAGAATACTGAGAGAGAAATCTATACAGTTCTTCCAGCTGGTTTACAAAAAGAGCGGTACCCGTTGATTGAAAATAAAAATGTTCTTGAACCAGATACCAGCAAAACATCTAAACCTCAGCTTTATGAAAACGTAGACTGTGGTACTATAAGATAATGGTTTTAGTTTTAAAAGATAAAAAATTAGGAGTATGAAGAATTTTATAAATAAATAATTTGTTTATATGAGAAATATAAAAAATTCAACTGGAGGATTTATTGGAATACTCATGATACTGATTACTGTTACTGTAATAATATTCATAATGTTTAGAACAGATATGTTTGGCGGTAAGAAGGGAAGTAAGAGTGTAATCGAGCAGGATTTAAACGCAGTACAGCAAGCCAAAGATGTAAAAGCTTTACTCGAGAAAAATAGTGCTCAATCAATAGACATTAACTAAATGTTTGACAATAGTATTGATTTGTATCATAAAATTAAACTGTGGATAACTTACTATCTTTAATCCTAAATAGGAGTACTATGTGTAATGAGTCTCGTAAGTATGACGGATGCGATCGTAAGAGAGTATCTTCAATAGCAATATTGATAGCACTTGTGAGTCTCATAAAGAAAACCCCGTCAGGGGCTTTTTTTATGCCTATTTTTAAAATAAAAAACGGTCGCCTTTGAAAGACGACCTTGTAATGCGCTTGTATGGAGGATTCAATATCAATAATTGAAATGGATTGCTTTTCCTTCCAGATGTCCTGTAAAAAGCCACTTAATACAATCCATCTTCAAATGGAGAAATCCTTTTTCAAACCTGCTTTTGATTATTTCGTAGAGCGGGTGCTCAACCTTGATATCAATCACCGAGCCACCACTTTCTAACGAAACATGATAGCTCTCAGGTATATAACTTGATTGACCGTCTGTAGCTATACATGGGGGTATGGAAATAGGAGGGGTTATTTCCAGGGATTTTATATTTCCCTCTACGATTTCTTCTTTGGTGGCGTAGAAACTTGCCAAGATTTTAAAGTAAACATAAGCAGCAATGAAGATGGATGGTATTCCAATCCAATAATATAAAGGATTCATAAAATGTGCATTTAAATGTGAATAATCCTACTTGTTACTACTATTTAAGTCCTTTTATTAAACTTTGTCAATGCGATCTAAATATTTGTTATGTTAGAATAGAAACTATGGATATATTGGCACACATGCTTTGGGCAAATTATGGAGCTCGAGGTTTAAATAAAAAATTAGAAAAAAAGAAGAATAGAACTATCAACCTAAAATGGGTTACATTTTGGGGAGTGTTCCCAGACTTATTTGCATTTACAATACCTTTTTGTATAGCTTTCTTCAGCGTTATATTTGGCGGGCAGTCTCTTGGAGCTTTACGCAACCATCACGGTCTTGCAAGCGGCTTCGATATCGCAAGCTTCTTATATCAGTTTAGTCATAGTCTTGTTATATGGGCGCTTGTATTCATAGTCATATGGATAATATCCAAAAGGCCTAGACTCGAGTTATTAGGCTGGTTGCTACACATACTGATCGATATACCATCTCATGCTGCATCTTTTTATCCAACACCATTCTTATTCCCATTATCAGATTATAGATTCCTACATGGAGTATCTTGGGGCAATAAGTGGTATATGATAATAAATTACTCATTGCTACTAATTACATCCCTGTATTTCTTCTCTAGGAAAAAGAAGGTAAACCCTTTACAGAAATAGGCATAATTGTGGTATAATAGAGGCATTACTAGTAAACACTTTAACGCTCTAAAAAGGAGCAAAAAATTATGCCAGCAACAAAAACATCCGCATTTATGAAGCCAATGACTATCAGTGCTGATTTAGCAGCTGTAGTAGGCAAGGGGCCTATGCCTCGTTCAGAAGTCGTAAAAGCTCTATGGGTTTACATCAAGAAGAACAATCTTCAAGACCCAAAGAACAAGCGTAATATAAATGCAGACGACAACCTAAAGAAAGTATTCGGTGGTAAAGGAGTGGTAAATATGTTCGAAATGACAAAGCTCGTTTCAAAACATCTTTCATAAATATAAATTAAATTCTATCAACATAAAGACCGCATTCATGCGGTCTTTATGTTTTGACATTAGTAATTACGAAAGTTATTATTAGCTTATATCAATAAGTATAAAGAAGCCTATGGATAGCAACCAAATAGACAACTTTCTTTTACTAAAAAATACGGATCATAAGGAGAATCATAAGGAAAAATATATTGATCACTACTTAGAGCAATACCGTATCTACATTCATGTATTCAATAGTCTAAGTGATCGCAGGCAGAAATCAAATGAATTTTTCCTAGGCTTAAATACAGCTATCATAGGAATGCTCGGATATCTAGAGACTAAAAGTATTAGTCACAACGAATCTATAATATTCCTAGTTGCACCATTTGTAGGGATGGGGATATGTCTATGCTGGTATAGACTTATACTTTCATACAAACAATTAAACCAAGCAAAATTTAAAGTGATACATCGGTTAGAAACAAGGCTTCCTGCAGCACTATTTGAGACAGAGTGGGAACTTCTAGGTAGAGGTAAGGATATGAAAAAATATAGACCCTTATCTTCAATTGAAAAAAATATCCCAGCTATATTTATTGTTTTATATATACTGATATTCGTAACTAATTTTGCATTTGATTTTAGTATGATTTTAGACAAATAGACAAAATGAAAACGCGAACTCAAGGAGGACGCGTTTTTCATAAAATAAATTGGGATTTTGTGATAACTAAAACAGGAATCTGGTTTTAAATTTGATAAGAAACCAATTCTCTATTTTCTTACCTTCCAATTTGTGAGCTGTGATCCCGCCCACGAGGATGCCAATAAGTAATCCGAAGACACTTATGAAGAATGGAATGTAATCCGCAGAGGTGCCAAAGTAGCCACCTAAGAAGATAGAAATCGCAAAAAGTGCGAACACTCCAACGATGCAATCATTAAACTTGGCTGGTTTAATGATGTGCGATTGCAAATCAGAATGGTGTGCGACTATTGAAAGATAGCCAGCTACAACAAAGTGATAAACAAACGCTGTTACCAAAAGCAAAGTATTACTCTCTTTTACTTTTGATAAAAAGAAACTTGCTGTTAACACAACAGCCAATGTAAAGAACATAGGTACTTTTTTCATAAAAAGGGTTTTGTGAACAATTACTTATATTATAGCATACTATATGCCTATTTGTCAATTAAAATAACCTTATTCTATAAGGGTTTTTTAACTAAAATCATATAAATGCTATAATTACCCCATGAGTAAGCAAACTAAAAATATAATAAGTGCTATTTGTTTTTTAATATTTATCGGTCTTTTAGTTAGAGGATATATACTAACTAATAACAAAAAGAAAGAATTCGAGAATCTAAATAAAAAAACTGAGAGCTACCAAACAACTACAATAGAAAGAATCTCAAAACCAGTTATCAGTCTTCCAGATGATAATAATATTTTAGTTGGGGTGAATAATAATATAGGAACTTACAAAATACCAGCACTGAAAAAAGAAGGTATTATCAAGATAAATAACGAATTACTTAAAACAAATTTTATAAGAGGGATAGATGGAAAAGTTAATCCTAGAGTTGATGCAATAGTACCAATGACAGTAAGCTCAGATTCACTAGGTGGTTCGACATATATACTTCTGTTCTATGATAGGGGAGATGAAGTTATTGAAAAATCTTATGCTCGTATTGGAAACCTTGATATTAAAATAGGAAGTATTGAAATAATCCCAAAAGATGCATCAGTAAAAGATCAAGAATATAAAGTTTCTATAAAATACATATCAAACAACATAGAAAAAGAAACTACTATACCAGTAGTGGATGGACATTTTGATCCTAAGAATACAGTTTCTAAATAAATCGTTTATCTTTTCTTCTCCCGCCAATCGTATTCTTCATCTTCATCATCATTTTTATCTACAATTGGAGTTCCACAATTTGCACACGCTTCATCGTATGAGCGAAGGCCACATCTAGGGCAAATTGGGTCTTTTTTTTCTTGTTGTTCTAATTCTTCTTCCATAAAAAATATTATACTATATTAATTTATAATAGAAAAAGTGATACAATAAAAGTATATTATTAATAAAAAATAAAAAACGTATGGCAAAAGGAATGTCTCACAAGAAAGAAGCAAAGAAACCGAAAAAAGCAAAGAAGAAGTAAATACAAAATACCCTCGACCGAAGTCGAGGGTATTTTGTTAAGTCGCCTATGCGCGCTGTACGTTTACAGCACTAGGTCCCTTTGCAGTTTCTTCTGTATCGAAAGTAACAGCGTCACCTTCACGTAGTTCGTCGAACTGAACGTTTACAAGAGAGTTACTGTGGAAGAATAAATCCTTCGCAAGTCCTTCTGCTGTGATGAAACCGAAACCTTTGTCAGTAAGCTTTTTGATTGAGCCAGTCATTGATTTTGATTGTTATAAATTGCTAAAAATAAGATAAATGTGTAAAAAATCGACTCTTTTCTCGATAGACCTTATGTGCTTACATACTACAATATCTATAATTATTTGTCAAAGTTTATTTAAATAAAACATTGAAAATATTGACAAAATAACGGATAGATGCTATTCTTTATTAGTTGAAATACTCCTAAGTGCGTGTATATAAGTGTTTCAATTTTTCGCCTAATCTAAGGCGAATCATTTATTTTTGAAACACGTAAAATTTAATCATGCCTACATATAGCAAACCAAGCTCTAAGAGAGCTTCATATTCATCTGGTCCTAAAAAGACTAATTCTAGTCGTCCACATAGTGGAGGTGCTCATTCTTCGGCTCGCACTTCAAGTTATAAACCTGGAGGAAGACCGAGTTCTAGTGCATCACATAAACCTTCATTTGGAGGAAAACCTTCATACAATAGTCACCGTCCACACGGAGGAGCCGCACGACCAGCATTTGGTGGTGCTAATCGTAGTAGAAGCGGAGGCGGTAGAAAGAAGAGAGGATCATTTGAAAGAATAGATGTTTCTCGATTTATTAGCAAAGCAACAATTATAGAAAAAGAAGAGATATATCTTCCAACTCACACATTTTCTGACTTTGCGATAGACGAGCGACTAAAGACTTCAATCGCAAACAAACAATATATTTATCCAAGTCCAATCCAAGACAAATCAATTCCTCATGCACTCGAAGGGCGTGATATTTTAGGTATTGCAAATACTGGTACTGGTAAAACTGCAGCATTCTTAATACCTATAATTAATAAAATTTTAAAAGATAGTAAGGAAACTGCGATAATAATTGCACCTACTCGTGAACTTGCTCTTCAGATTGAAAAAGAGTTTATCGAATTCACAAAGGGTATGAAGATGTGGTCAGTATCTTGTGTGGGTGGTGCTCCAATATTTGCACAAATAAAAAATCTACGTAGAGGTTGCAATGTGGTTATAGGTACTCCAGGCAGACTTCTTGACCTTGTAAAACGAAAAGAACTAGATCTATCTGATACTAGAAGTATTGTGCTTGATGAAGCAGATCGCATGCTTGATATGGGATTTGTCGATGATATAACATTCCTATTGGAAAAGACTCCAAAAGATCGCCAAGGATTTTTCTTTTCAGCAACACTTCCAAAACCAATCGAAAAACTAATTGAACAGTTTGGAAAAGATCCAGTGCATGTAATGGTAAAAACTCGTGATACATCAAAAAATGTTGAACAAGATATTATTCGAGTTTCTCGTGGTGTTGAAAAAATAGATGTCTTATCTGAACTCTTAGAAAAAAGCGATGAATTTAAAAAAGTTTTAATATTCTCAGAAATGAAGCACGCCGTTGAGAAACTCTCAAATGAACTTGTAAAGAGGGGATTCAAAGCTGGGAGTATCCATGGCGACAAGCGCCACAACGAGCGCCAGAGGACTCTAAAGAATTTTAAGGAAAATAATATCAACATCCTAGTAGCAACAGACGTAGCAGCAAGAGGGCTAGATATTCCAGATGTAACTCATGTTATAAACTACGAAATACCTCAAACCTACGATACTTATGTTCACCGTATAGGCCGTACAGGCCGAGCTAGTGCAAAAGGTTTTGCCCTTACTTTTGTAGGTTAAAACCATTGACACATAAAAACTAAAGATGTATAAATACCGTTAAGGAGTAACGCGATTCTTCGTGTACTTTGAAAATTTAATTTCTTCATCACTAAAACCAACCCATCACAACTATGGCTGTAATCAAAACAAACCCCGCAGGCAGAAACTCTGGTAAAGGAAAGGAATCCAGGTTTAAAAACAAAGACCACAAAAGAGTGGTTATGCCAAAAAGCAAACACAGTAAAGTTGCCGAAAAAATCACACAGCTAGTAGTGCTGTTCGTGGTTATGACCGGCAAAAAGCTCGCCTTGAAATCCCAGCACTCTACGGTACACAGGGGCAGAGTTATTTCCCCACCTTGCCACAAACACTGCCTGAACAAAGAAGGTGGGATCACTGAAGAAAAACTGGTGCGGAAAGCTTTAATGTCCTGCTTTGGCATTGAAAATGTACCTTGTACTAAAGGTATTGATTTCAAAATCGGCAAGAACCAGTTCCATGTTTACCATGTAGAGGCACTGGCCCTTGGTAACCGGATTCTAACCAACCCGAAGTACTTCTTTGAAGAAATTAAAAAGGTAAAAAACAGGAAGAAAGTCAACCTTAAGGAAATGGGTGAACACACCATACCCAAATCCTGCCAAAGGACTTTGATAAGTATTCCTAAGGTATCAGCAGCAAATGCTGCATGATTTAATTTACCTTTTCAAGAGTATAAAAAAGCCGGGTGTTTTCACACCTGGCTAAATTTTTATCTATTAAAATTTGACATTTAAACTTATTCATGATACATTGAAGGTCACTAAATCAGTATATTATGGCTCGTAACAAACACGACCGCAGGTCAACAACAAAAAACAACGGCACAAAACGTAAGCAGGGTGTAAAAAGTAAGAACACCCCTTACCGGAAAAATTATTAATGCCGGGGGTTCCAAAGGGGTCAGCAACGCGAAAGCTAGCTGGCCCTGATTTTTTATTTAAATTGACATTTACTAGAGTTAGGGGTATAAATCTAACAACTAAATCTTGTAAAATGAGACACGCAAATACTCGCAAAAAGATTGCCCGATGGATTAAATCCTCAATTGCTGCTCAAAAAAAACGGAGAGAAAAGCAGTTAAAAAAAGACATTGCCTACCATAAAATGATAAATGCAAAACCGCTGATTTATTGGTAAGGCTAACAAAGCAAGGTTGGTATTACTTTCTAAAGACAATTGGATGTGATACCGACCTTTTTTATTTATTTGATATAATATACAAGTGAAAAAATACGAGAAGGAAGTAAAGAAATATCTAGAAGATAGGAGTTGGGACAACCTTCGACCAGGGGATGTAGCTAAGTCTATTTCTATCGAATCAGCAGAGTTGCTTGAGCTTTTTCAATGGACTAATCCAACTTTAGAAGAAGTTAAAAAAGACAAAGAAAAACTCGAAGAAATTAAGAAAGAGCTATCAGATATTTTAATTTATTGTTTTAATATGAGTGTACTTTTGGAACTAGACACAGGAAAAATTTTATTAGAAAAACTTGAGCAAGTTAAAAAGAAATATCCTTCGCATTTATTTAAAAATAGAGATAAAAAAATCGATGCAGGCTCAGAAGAAATTTATTGGAAGATAAAGAAAGCTCACAGGAAGAAAAAATAAAAAAACCGATGCTTTAAAAGCAGAGCGGTTAAAATTATGATGATTCTAGTTATTTAATATTAGCTAGCCTTTTTGAAGCAGATATACTCCTGCGACGATAATAACTATACTAATAATCTTTTGAGCACTCACTTGCTCTCCTAAAATAATCCAGGCAAACAAAGTGGTACCGACAGGCATTAAGCAGCTAATCATCACAACATACTTGGATATATCAAACCCAGAGTTTGAAGATAATAATAAGCTGTAGGCAATCATACCAATGCCGTTTATTATGCCTGCTAGTATGATAATCATCACTCCTTTGGTTGTTGAACCATTAGACAGATGAATATCATTTTTGAAGTACATGTATATTAGTGCAGTTAAGGCTGTCACGACACATACAAAGAATGTAATGGTTGACGGGGGAAGTTTAGATACCTTTGCAAGTGATGGCCAGATAGACCATACAGTTACACAAAGGATAGTTAAACTGAGTGGATTTTGCATATCTCGTTATTTTTTTGGTTCAAGAAATTAAACTCAATCTACATGTACTTTAGTATTTTGTCAACAAAACTCATTGTGCTACAATCAATTTATGAAAAAATATCTAATGATCTTATTTTTAGCTTTATTTATTATACCTTCAGTAGCATTGGCATCTTGGTGGAATCCTTTTACTTGGTTCAACAACTGGAATTTTCATAAAGTAGAAACTACTTCAATCAAACAAGAATCCGTAAAAAATAATGAGGAAAAAGAAAGTAAAAAAGAAGATGAAGGACAGAATATTACGTCAAATAAAAAAGAATCTAGTAATACAACATTAGATAAGAAAAGCATATCAGTAAAACAAGAGGGTGACAGAAATTTACCCATAAATGATTTAGAGGGAGCTCGTATTTCAACAAATAAATTAAATTATATTAAGGGAGAAAATATAGTAGTAAATATCGAATTGCCAGAAGATAAATTTTCATCTTGCCAGTTCGCACTAATTGACCCTAATGGAAATAATATAGCAATGGGTGAAGGCGGCTGTGTAGCAGGAATAAGAACAGATTTTGATGAAAGATATATGCAAGAACCAAGTGATAACTATGTACCAAAAGGGGAAGTCATGTCATTTATTTCTTCTAGCGTATCTAATGGAATTGAGTATGGCAAACTTGCAGATAATTTTGGTATTTGGAAATTATGGGTAATGGCTGAAAAACAATCAGGATCTAAACACCTGCTTGAAACAAAATTTGACTATGAAAAAAATAGTTCCATGTTTAAGCAAGTAGTATTAAATGCACCAACTATTCAAAAGAAGATTACTCGAGAGGAATTAGTTAAATTTGATGGAAGTAATGGAATGTTTACAGCACAATCTTATGGACTTAATTCAATTAATGTATATGTATTCCCGAGAGGAGGTGGTATAGAACAAAGATATATTCTTGGATCAATGAAATTAAGAGGCAAAGATACCGACGGTCTCCAAACATGGACACTCTCAGCTTATACAAAGATCGGCAACGATGCTCCAATAAAATTAGGAACATTTGCTGAAGGTACGAGTATATATGCTGATGGTTTTGCAGGTTATGGAGAAGATAAACATGAAGTAGGCAAAATATATTACCCTTACTATGAGAAAGAAGATATATATAAATATCTTTATTAAAAGTAATAAGTAAATAATGACTAAAGTAATATTATTTGACCTAGATGGTTTGGTTATAAAAAAGAAAACTAAGCTATTTAGCGAACGAGCTTCTGAAGAGCTAGGTTTTCCTTATGAACAAGTATCAGAGTTTTTTGATAGTGAATTTAGACTATGTTCATTTGGTAAAGCTGACTTAAAAGAAAAAATTAAACCCCACTTAATTAAATGGGGTTATAAAGGATCAGTAGAT
Source organism: uncultured Candidatus Saccharibacteria bacterium (assembly GCA_964502615.1). Lineage (GTDB taxonomy): Bacteria > Patescibacteriota > Minisyncoccia > Phycocordibacterales > UBA9973 > UBA8515. The sequence continues at coordinate 118,953 of CAZCXF010000001.1, forward strand.
GATTTTCTAAAATATTGGTTTGAAAAAGAAAGTGAAGTAAATAGTGAAGTTATAGAGATAATTGATAATATTAGATCAAAGGGGACTAAATGTTACATTGCTACTAGACAAGAGAAATACAGAAAACAATATTTGCTAGATGTTTTGGGCTTGAAGGGTCACTTTGATGGAATATTTTGTACTTGTGATATTGGATTTGATAAGTGGGAAAAAGGGTACTGGGATTTTGTTTTCAAAGATTTAAAAGTAGAACCGAGTGAAATAATGTTTTTTTGTGATAGTGAAAAAAATGTTGAGAATGCAGAAAAATTGGGTATAAAAGCATATTTTTATAAAGGAATAGAAACATTAAAGGAAGGCATTTGGTAAATATTACATATATTGACTTTTTTATAATTTCGTGCTATACTGCATACAGTATAAGTTCTTTGAGAGTTTGATTTAATTGTTCGATTTGTTTAGATCTCTTAGTTTCTTAAAAAAAGGAAGTTGAGAGATCTAAACAAAAAAAACAATAACAATTAATATCAAAAAAATGAAAGCAAGCATTAAAGCACTCATTGCCAGTAATCCCAGTGGCCTTGTTCAGATGAAAGAACCTCTTTCAATGGAACAATACTCTAATAACTATGGTTTTGGGTTGGAAAAAACCTGGACCATATTTAAATCCAAGCTGATACACAATTCCGGAAAGGATTGGTTCGATCACGGAAAAGAGTCCCTGGCGGAATTGTTCACTGTTCAGAGCGAATCAGAAGGAGACCTCCTGGCTGTATTCATGGTTGAAACCATCGAAGCTGACCGTAAGGTCCATTGTAATTTGATCCTCACTGATGAAGCGTTCAGGCAAATCCTGGGTGACAGAACAAAACATGTTCTGCAGGTTCACCAGATGTATTCACAGTGGGAGGGTAAAGATTATATTGCCCTTAACATGGATACAAACATGGCCATGGCAAGCTAAATAGGCTACAATTTCACAACCCGATAGCGGACCGTTGTAATAACAGGCCCGCTTTTTTTATCTAGCTTAGTGTCGTAAAAGATATATTGTGCGACACTCCTATACTTTCTATATAAAGCTATAAAGGGATAGTTAGCATGCTCCCCTCTAATGGCTTGTAGCTTGAGCTGGTAGATAACTTGAAAGACATGAATTAAATGCTTTTACACTAGCATTATAAGAATCAATCTTTTCTTTCAATTGTTTTATAGAGTCATTGTAAGTAACAACTAGATTATTATATTCAGTTACTTGTTCATTTGGTGTCTTGCCCTCATACACTACCCCACTGTCTATACGCTGTTTTCTAGTAGCCAGGTCGGAGTCCATACTTTTTATATTATTTTCTAAAATCTTTATTGACCCGCGAATAATTTCATTAATAGATGGACAAGAACTTTTTGGTGCTCCAAAATGCTGTACTGCAATCCAAGTATCGCGACCTTGGTACATGCCGTGACCAACAGCGACACCTATTTCTGTGTATTTATTATTTAAAATATTTGCTCGGTGTCCTGGACTTGCCATCCATGCATCAAGTAGAGCTTTGTTATCTCTAAAATTACCTAGAGCTAAATTCTCACCAATTATAATGTACTCATATGAAGTTCCTTTTACCAAATCAGAAACAGAAACTCCACTTGGTGATACGTGTTCAAAGTATTCGAGCTTTAACATATCTTCTAGTTTCTTCTGAGCTGAGGAATCGAGTTTTGAATTTTCTTTAAGTGGAGAAAGTTTACCATTCTCGAATCTATTTTGATTTGTCATTTCTATCACTCCTTGAACAGAGAGCTTCACAGAATTGGCACTAAAAACTAAGCTACTCTCGGATTTTAATACTCCAGGTGTATTTACTGGAGTATTATTGTTTAATATTTTTTCCTTTGCAATTACAACACTATCTTTTATCTTAGCGGTATCAATATTTTTTATATTGTCTGATACATAGGAAAGAACTCGATTATAGATGGATTTAACATCGTCCCGAGCAATAAAAAGCAGGCCCCCTATTACTAATATGACTAAGATTAAGTGATTGAATATTTTCATACATTGATTATTTGCAAGAAGAAGATAAAGTAAATCCTGCCTTCTCTGCTTCTTCTTGTGTATCAAACCAAACTTTGTTTTCTTCTTTAATTCGCTTAACACCAGTACAGTTTGAAGTATAGTACAGTTTACCATTTTTTGAGGCAACATACTTACCATTTTGAGATAATTCAGTACTTTTTTGTTCAGTATTATTGTCTATATATGTTTTAGTTGTTGATCTACTAAGAGTATTTTGGGAATCAATAATTTTAATGGATTCTTCAATTTCGGCACTTCCGGCAGATAATCTACCTAGTCCAAACGCACATATGCCTACTAATACAATAACTATGATATTTATAAGGGTTATATGGTCTATTCCTACCCTACCCTTGATTTTATAGGCTATATCATGTATACTCATGGATACTATTATAAATAATAAAAAAGCTTTAGGCGAGCATTTAAAGACATTATATGGCACATAGGAAAGCCGGCGGTAGCGCCAAAAACTTAACAGATTCGAAACCAAAGTACTTAGGTACTAAGCTTTACGCTGGTGAAATAGCAAAAGCAGGATCTGTAATAATCCGCCAACGCGGAACAAAAATTCTTCCAGGAACAAACGTAGGAATGGGAAAAGATCATACACTATTTGCACTCAAAGCAGGAACAATAAAATTTGGAACTAAAAGAAAAACAAACTTCAACCGCACATCAAGTGTCAAGAAAGTAGTACATGTAATCTAATTAAAATCCCCTCAATTGAGGGGATTTTAATTTTTAGCTTTGACTATTATTTCACACTTACCTTCCCTATTACCTTTTTTAATTTTTACTTTGTGAGAACCTACTTCTTTTATATGACCAGTGATTATTATTGAATGTTCATCTACTTCTACTCCTGAAGATTCTTTTATTGCTTTCGCGACATCACTAGCACTTATGCTTTTAAATAAATGTCCTTTATCATTTGCTTTTGCTAAGATCGTAACTGTTGTGTTATCAATACTTGCGATTAGTGATTCAAAAGCTTTTTCTTCTTCTTTTCTTTTATTTTCCATCTCAGCTTTTTTACTTGCAAGTTTGCCGAGGGCATGAGGTGTCGCCATTTCAGCCAACCCTTTTGATATGAGGACATTTATAGCGTAGCCATCTTTTAATTCTTTTACGTCATAACGGTTACCAACTTTTGGAATATCAGTAAGTAAAATAACTTTCATAGTATTTAAGGTTTAGCTGTTAAAATTTCTACCGCTTTATCCATTTGAGGATCTTTTTTTGCTTCAATATCTTTCATGGTTATAGGAACCACAACATCAGGCTCAAGCCCGTGCTCAGAAATAGAAAGGCCATTTGGAGTAAGCCATCTTGCAACAGTAACTTTTAGAGATGTGTCATCTGTAACTGGTAGAAGCTCTTGGACAGATCCTTTTCCGAAAGTCTTCTGCCCTACTATTGTTGCAATCTTATATTCTTTTAGTGCTCCAGATAGTATTTCAGCTGCTGAAGCAGAACCACTATCAACTAATACAACAAATGGGAAATTGTCACTAAATAGTCTTGGGCCATGGCTGCGATAAATAATAGGCTTTCTATTACTTCCAAAGTCTTCACTTACTATAGTTTTACCTTCATCTATAAACCAACTACCTATATTTACAGCAGCATCTAAATATCCTCCAGGATTACCACGCATATCAAGCACGAGTTTATGTGAACCAGATTTAATAAATTTACTTAATGCATCACTAAACAATACTGATGAGTTTTCAGAAAAACTATAAAACTTTATAACGAATATATTATCTGGGCGAAGTTCAGTATCTATAGTAGGAAGACTTATATCATCACGGATAATTTTGATTTCTCTTGTAGTTTTTTCTCCAGATCTAAATATTGTAAGAACAACTTCTGTTCCTTTTTTCCCACGAATCAAACTTATAGCTTTATCAACAGTAATATCATTGGTTTCTGTCTTATCGATCTTTAGGATTTTATCTCCAGCTTTCAAACCTGCATTAGCAGCAGGTGAATTTTTAATTGGAGAAACCACAGTAATGATTTTATCTTTCATTCCAATTTCTGCACCAATTCCACTAAAAGACCCACGAATCTCTTCATTAAATAATTTATTTTCTTGTGGCGGGAAAAATACTGTATACGGATCTCCGAGTGAAGAAGCCATACCTTTTATAGCACCCCAAACTCGATCCTGATCGGAAACTTTTTTAGCGTAGATAGATTTTTCATTTATCATATTCCATACTTTCCAAAAAGAATTGAAATCAGCACTAGTATCAGTCAATGGATCTTTGTTAGAAATATTTAATACTTTTTCTGAGGCTGGCTTATGAGCATAACCAAAGTAAAAACCTATACCAAATACTCCCCCGAGTAATATTAGGGATATAAAAGAATATAGGGCTGTCCTACGGTTTTGCTTAATAAATAAGTATTTCATTAAAGCTCATTATTACAGAATTATTGAAGAGTTTCAAGCGTTAAGGCTCCCGGAGTATATTTGTTGTTTGGATTCCAAAGCATCCAGGAAGTTAAGCCGTTATCGTATACCGCTTTCATTTGGGCTTTTACCATATCGGCAGTATATTTAGCACCAAGATTGAAATCCTGTAGCCAAGGGCGTATCTTTGTAATAGGTTGGTTTATGAGCTTAGTCTTCTTTATAGCTCCTATTAGAGCTTTATTTATTATCTCATAAGGATGTTCTGCTGGGTTCTTAAAGCCATCTTGTCCAGGAGGATAATGAGATGGATATATCATAGGAGCAATAAAATCAAAATACGGCATAGCTTTCTCCCAAACCTGGCCAATTCCCATATCGTCTGTTGCTTCTGTTGTAAGTCCAAACAAATCAGCAGACATAGGAATGTTGTCAGTTTTCTTTACCTCTTGTGATAAGTATTTAAAGAAACTTTCTAGATTGTCAGACCGAGTAGCACCTTTAGCTAAATGATAATTTATATCTTTAATATTTCCGTCAGACGGATATCTAATATAGTCAAAATTTATTTCATCAAAGCCTTGTGCGTACGCATCGTGTGCTATAGATACTATATATTTCCAAACTTCTTTATTTGCTGGATCAAGGAATGACAAACCTTTTCTATCTTTCCATACAGTTCCGTCACTTTTTTTTGTTATTGACCACTCAGGCCTTTTCTTTGTCATAAATGGATCTTGAAAAACTGCAACGCGACCAATTATATAAATATTTTTCTGATGAAGTAAATTTGTTAGTGATCTAATATCTTTTATACGATTCTCAACAGATTTTTCATTGGCAAGCTCTGGATCAGAGACAGAAAATCCAATTCGTCCGGTTGAATCTTTTACATCTATAACTATTGAATTCAATTCTGTATTGTCTATCAATTTTATTATTGGATCTCTATATTTAGTATATCCACCAACCCAACTAGAAATATAAACGGCTTTTACTTTCTCTGGAGTTTTTATATGGGTAACAGGTAGAGTTGATGAGTTAATTGCTGCGGTGTTAGAAGGCTCGGGTATAATATCGGCTGGTTTAGTGCTTTGTGTTATATCTTTAGTAGCAACATTATTATTCTGCTCATATTTAACAGTTCCAAAAAGAATAGGTGTGAAATAGTAAAAAATAACACCAATAAGAATCAGTATAATCGTAACTATCAGCCATTTTATATTATTTTTCTTAGATGGCATCTCTCTTATTCCCCACTACCAATATTATCAACAAAAGATTTACTCTGATCCTCAATTTTTGGTATTTTATTTTTAGCTTGTATGTAAAATAAGTAAGCAATATAAATAACAAATAGACCAGTTAGAAAATAAAATATTGTTTTCCAAGATGGAGGAAAACCAGTAAAAGGTAATATTAAAATCCAAAAACCAAGTATAAACAATGTACGTTCTTTTCTCATAAGTACAATTATAACTTATTTACTTTGGTACGACAATCACGACAAACTCCCCTCTTTGTTTGTCTGGATGATCATTAAAATATTCTAATACCTCTTTTGCTGTGCCTTCTACAAATTGTTCAAATTCTTTTGTAAGTTCACGCCCAATAACTACTTTAAAGGTAGGAGAGTGATTATCTAAAGATTCTAAGGTTTTTAGAATACGATGAGTAGATTCATAGAAAACCATTACTTCATCCGAAGAAGCAATTCTTTTAAATAGAGTCTCTCTACCCTTTTTATGTGGAATAAAACCGAGAAAAGTAAAAGTTGAAGATGATACACCACTTGCAGATAATGCTGCTACCAAAGCACTAGGTCCAGGTATGGGTATGACTTTGATACCACTTCCGAATTCTTTACGCACATCAGAAACAAGCATAACTCCTGGGTCAGATATACAAGGAGTTCCTGCATCAGATACTAGAGCAAGATTTTTACCTTCACTTAGCATTTTTATTATAAGTGAACTTTTTGAAGTAGTACTATGAGCGTTGTAGCTTAGTGTCTTTGTATGGATATCGTATCTATCTAAAAGTTTTTTGGTAGTGCGTGTATCTTCACATAAAATGCAATCAACCTCTTTTAGTGTTCTGACTGCTCGAAAAGTAATATCCTCCAGGTTCCCTATTGGAGTTGCAACTATGTATAGATTTCCAACATCTTTCATAAATCCGATTATATCATAATAAAAGACCCCTTATATAAGGGGTCTTTTATTATTTTAATTACCAAACGTTCATAAGTAATGCACCAATAAGTGCGACATTTTTAGCGAAAGAAATTGTCTCATTCATCTTATGCATAGGATCCTTCTCTTTCCAGAAAGCATGCATCATGAAAGTTGTAGGAATTAAGAAGATTAATAGGAGTACTGCTGATTGGCCCATATTTTGACCAACAACAAATCCAAGACCTCCTATTATTAGCATCGCACCCCCAATAAGTACAGCAAGTCTAGGTGAAGGGACACCCTTGCTCTTTGCGTACCCAGTCATTGCCTTTTCATTTTTGAAATGATTGAAACCGTTGTAAATAAAATACAAACCAAAAATCACACTACCTAAAATATGTATCGTCATCTTTTTTCTTTCTAAATTATTATAATTTTTTTATTATACCATATAGATTGATTTGACTAAACAATAAAATCATAGTAATATTTTTCTAAATTTCCAAACCCTTTTAAAGAACCTTAAAAACCAACTTTATGAAAGAAATAATTGATATCAGAAAAATTATTTACAGCCCAGAATGGGAATTTGATAAAATTTACTCTGACGGATTTTTATGGGATGATATTTTTTACAAACCATTTCCTATAGAAAAAGAAGAGCCGTATGAGAATTTTGTTATTTTAAGTGATTTTTTCACTATATACAACATTCTGATTGATACAAGCCGAGGCTATTTTAAAGAAAGAAAATTTCTTGCCCCTAAAAAAATATATTTTGAAATAACCGACTGGGAAAGAAACAAAATTTTCAACGGCTTAATTAACTATCTGATAAGATTCAAAAGACCATTTAGGGATTGTTATGTATTAGTACCATGCGGAAAACACAATCAATCATACGACCCAGGAATGACTCCAGTTGACCTTTACTATTCAAAAGGACAATACCCTGTTACGAATGAAAGTAGTAGTAAGCTTAGAATGATTATGGAAAAAAAATTTTTCAAGAGTATTCATGAGTATATGCATGGGTATATTCCAGAAGACGTACCAGAATTATGTGGAATGGATTTCCCTTTTGAACTCTTTAGAGGGTTCACATTGGAGTATTAAATAATCACCCCACCTTTTTATGTATGCTTTGGCTATATAAAAGGTGGGGATTTTTTATGTTTAAAAATGATATAATTGAACTTTATATGTGGCTTTCATTTGCAATAATTTCAGTAATATTATTATCAGCTTCTTCTATATTAGAAAAGAAAGCTTTAGTAAAAGAACACGCTTTAGAATTTTCTGCATATCTATCTTTCTACTGCTTTTTAATAAGCATTCCTCTTTTCTTTATTTTCAACGACGGACGTGGAATTGAACTAGTGCCACTTATAACTATCGCAATAACGGCAATTATTGGAGGTGCTGCATTTCTATTAGTGGTCAGAAGTATTAGACATATGGAGATAAGCGAGGTCTCTCCTATTATCGCCATCGGTCCTGCAATGGCTGCAATACTTGCGTTTATTTTCCTAGGAGAACATTTAAGTGCTCTACAAATCACAGGACTTGTAGTTATAATATTTGGAATATACATTCTTGAACTTAAAAATATAAAAAATCTATTCTCCCCTTTTCAAAATATATTTTCCAATAAATACATTCACTTTATATTAACTGCTCAACTTCTTTATGGAGTTACAGACGTATTGTGTAAGGCAGTTCTTTCAAAGTATCATATGAAGCCTGAAATGTACTTATTCTACTATCAACTATTTTTGGCTCTATTTTATTTCATCCTTTTGCAAATAAGACAAAATAAATTTGAGCATGTTGTCAAGACTTCAAGACAACAAATATTTTTAATTATTGTTATAGCTATGCTTACACTTGGATATAGAGTTACTCATTTGTATGCGATAAGTCTAATAAGTATCGGTATTGCTATTGCTATCCATCGTAGTTCAACACTCATTACAACAATGGTTGGAGGAAAAATCTATAAAGAGGAACATGTTTTGCAGAAAGCATTTGCTGCAATTATTGTTATTTTAGGAGTTGTATTGGTGGCGATGTAAAATATTTTCACATCTATTAAATCAAATAATCAAATTAAAATTTTTCAATAAAAAAAGGTAGCCTGCGGCCACCTTGCAATTCATAACAGATCAAACTATTACTTTTTAGATTCCAGTTTGGTAGGGGCTTCTCCTCCAAAGTATTTTCTGTACTCAGACTTACCACAATTTGGACAATTATGGGAGCAAAGAAATGAACCATCATGTTCCCAGATATAATTGCACTTTTCGCATTTGTGTCTGTGAAAACCTACAGGGCTGTGATAATCTGATTTGAAAAGTTTCTTTTCTGCAAATGCAGAATTCATCTCATCAAAAAGTTTTTCAGCTTCATCTTCAGTTATTTTGTGCTTATTCAGAGAATCGATTAGGCAATCAATTATTTCTTCCTCATTCTTGAAGCTGGCTGATTCTTTATTGTTAGAGAATTTAATATGAGCAGAAGTACCATCACAAGAAATTATTAGTTTGGCTTGTTTTTTCATTCTTAGAGATTTTTGGGTTACTTCTAACCCAAAAATCGGAGCGAGAAGTAACCCAACAATCTACAATGTCAAAAAACTATTATCTAAATAATAGATAACATAAAAATATGTATTTGTCAATCTGTGACCCTACAGGGAATCGAACCCTGATTACCGCCTTGAGAAGGCGATGTCCTAACCGTTAGACGATAGGGCCATTTGAGAATTTTACGCCTTCTCTAGGCGATGTCCGCTATATTCTAAATTGGTTAGACTATACAGCCATGTAAAACAAAAATACCAGAAAATAGCCTTATAAACAAGCTACCTACTTTGCCATTCTTTGTCTTGCCTACAAAGTAGCTTAGATGCCCTCTCAGGATGAGCCATAAGGGCTTCTGTAGCCTTTTCTAAGCGTATACCTTGTGAACCCTTTAAAAGGACCAAATCCCCTTTAGAAACCGTATTTTTGAGGTATTCTGAAGCTTCGGTAGATGTATTAAAGGACTTTATGTTAGCTTCCTTAAAACCCTTATCTCTCGCCGCGTCTGCCGTAAACTTAGACCTTGGGCCAACTGTTACCAAAATATCAGAAATAGAACCTGCTTCTTCTCCGACTTCCCTATGTGCTTCTTCCGTCAATTTACCAAGTTCAAGCATGTCTCCAAGAACAGCAATTTTTCTTTTTGCTTTTAAATCTTTCAAAACTTTAAGTGCGGCGCTTACAGCCACAGGAGAAGAATTGTATGTATCATCAATCAAAATTGAACCATTTATTCCTTCGATCAAAGAAAGTCTTCCTGGTGGAGTTTTATAAACAGATATTGCATCAATAGATGTAAGCAAATCACATCCTATCTCATGTGCAACCGCAATAGCAACAATTGCAGATCCAATATAATGCATTCCGATAACATGTGGCAAAATAACTGGGAAAGTATTTCCATTATATTCGAGTTTGAAATTTATTCCTGCGGGTAAACTATTGCCATTGCTTGATTCATAAGCATATGCGGGATAAGTGACATGATAAGTTGCATTTTCGTTTTCTCCATATGATATAGTTCGTCTTTTTGCTTTTTCATGAAGTGAATACACTGCTTCATCATCATGATTTAGAATAAGAGTTCCATTTTTCTTGAGGGCAAAAGCAAGCGCACTTTTTTCTTCTATAATCTTATCGACGCTACCAAAGAATTCTACATGAACTGGCTTATTCGGAAATCTAGTAATAATAACCATATCAGGTTTTAACCATTTCGTAACATCTTTGATATCATTTGGTTTACCAGCGCCAACTTCAAGAACTAGCCATTCTGGATATTCTCTTTTCCAAATTATAAGTAAAAATCCTTTTAAAATATTTTCAATCCATACAAAGGGGCTATTCCAACCGTTAGGAACTCCAAGAATTGTAAGAGGAATGCCTATCTCACTGTTATAACTTTTGTCACTCTTTCTAACTACTTTAAATTTTGAAAGTACTGTAAATATTGCATCTTTGGTTGATGTTTTTCCTACAGATCCAGTAATAGCAATTATCTTTGGCTTATATCGCAAAAGAACTAGACGTGCTTGCCAAGTAATAATTTTTATAACAATTTTTTTAAATATTTTTTTCATTATCTATCTGGTGGAACATCATAATAATTCATTAAAAACTTCGTGATATTCACAAACGGTGGGATTAGGGTCTGGGATGCGTATTTAACTTGTTTTGGATTTTTTAAGAATAAGAAAACTAAAAATTTCGGTTCATATGCTGGAAAATATCCAAAAAATGAATGCATATGCCTATCTTCATAATACCCTCTTCCATTATCCATCGCTACCTGAGCAGTACCAGTCTTTGATCCCACACTATAATGCTCGAACTTATGCGAACCGCCATCGTATGACTCAAAAACATGCACCAACATTCTAGATATTGTATTTGATGTCTCTTCTTTTATTATACCCGATTTTGTAATTGGATAATCAATTATTTTAGACAATCCATCATCATATCTAATTTGTCTAACTACGTGTGGTTTAATAAGTTTACCTCCATTTACAATAGATGAAAATGCTCTTACCGCTTCAATAGGTGTGAGTGCTATACCTTGTCCAAAAGAAGCATTGGCGTATTCAATATCACGTGGACTCTCTAAGTTTTTAATAAGACCACTAGTTTCACTTGGCAAATCAATACCTGTCTTTTCTCCTATGCCATAGGCTTTCATATAATTCCTCATATTGTCATGACCCAATTTGCTTTCAACAAAAACCATTCCAGTGTTTAGAGATTCATCAAGAACTCTTTGCATAGTAGAAAGACCTCGAGCTTTCTTGTCGAAGTTCATAATATCTTTTTTATTTACTGTTACCACTCCTTTGTCTACATATGTAGTATCAGGAGTAAGTACACCTTTATCAAGTGCCGCAGCCATAACAAGTGGTTTAATCACTGATCCAAATTCAAAAACATTTTCAACTATTGGATTTCTATATACGTCTAGGTTTGGCGCACTACCAAAATCATTTGGAACAAAATTTGGAAAACCTGCCATAGCATATATTTCTCCTGTTTGTGGATTGATAATTATCCCACCAGCCTGATCTGCATGCCAAGTTTTAAATGCTCCCTCAAGCTCAGACTCTAGAGTATGTTCTGTTGCAGGTTCAATTGTTGTGACAATATCTCCTTCTCTATTGTCGGAATCTGAAATAGTATCACGTAGATTTGAGAAAACTTCTGCAAAGAAATTCACATATGATTCATCTTTTGGTTTTGATAAAGTTTTATCATAAGAACGCTCGAGTCCATACTGTCCAAAACGATCATCCCCTTTGAAACCTAAAAATCCAAGTGTCTGAGCTGCTAGAGTTTTACCCGGATAAAATCGCCAATTGTCTTTATATATAGAAACACCCTTAAGACCCAGTTCGTTTATTTTATCGGCTTCTTCTTTTGATAAACGAGTGGCAATTTCTTCGTATGGATCATTTACCTTTCTAGCATGTGTTATAAAAGTATCATGATCCATCTCAATGTATGGATCAAGAGTTGTATAAAGAGATTCCGGATCTGATATATCTTTTGTATTTAATGCAACCTTAAAACCATTAGAAATCGTAGCTGCTGCTACAAGTGAAGCATCTTTTTTTGAAAAGAAAATTGAACCTCTCCTAAATATATCTCCTGAAGGTGTAGCATATTGCCTATCTGCTTTTTCAGCGTATAAATTCCTGTGAATAATCTGAACAAAGAATAATTTTACTATCAAGATTGAAGCAAAAATAAAAACAAATATGGATATTATCCTTATTCGTGATTGAAACAAAGAGATCTTCATTATCTGATAGCTACACGTGAAGTATTGCGTGAAGCAAATATATTATCTTTTACATCGACAAATCCAAGTGATGTTGCATAGCTTTTATCAATCTTGTTTGTAGAATTTAAATATGAGAGCTCAAGTTCACTAACGTCGCTTCCAAGAGTGCGTACTTGGGCTTCAAGAGATTTGCGAGCTAGAACATTGAAAGTAATAGAGCCGATTAAGTATATATAAACGATAGACAATGTTATAAGACAACTTATAAGTACGTTAAATATGATACGTTGTGTATTTTTATTTTGAACTATATCATTTGTTATTACTTTTACTTTTGTCATATTTTTTCTATTATTCTTAACTTTGAACTACGTGAACGTGGATTTCTCTTTATTTCATCAGTGCTAGGCACTATAGGTTTTTTGGTAATAATATTTGCATATCCTTTTTGTTTTAAATTAACGAAAGATTTTTTAACTATCCGATCTTCTAGAGAATGAAATGAAATGATTGCAAGCCTTCCACCAACTCCTAATTTGTTGAAACCTTTCTCAATAGCAACCTCAAGATTTGAAAGTTCACTATTGGTAGCTATCCGGAGAGCTTGGAAAGTTTTTGTAGCGGGATGTATCTTCAATCTCTTGTAAGCTTTGCCAATGGTATTTTCGATTATTTTTACAAGATCGAAGGTCGTTTCAATTGGTTTTTCTGATCTTGCTTCTACTATTGCCTTAGCTATCTTTCTGGAATATTTTTCTTCTCCAAAGCCATAAATTATGTCAGCTAGAGTTTTTTCTTCCCAAGTGTTTACTATATCGCGAGCAGTTAGATCTTCGTCTGTAGGACTTTTCTTCATGGTCATAAGTAGGGGTTCATCTTTCATAAATGAGAAACCTCTGCCTGCGACTTCTAATTGAAATGAAGATATTCCAAGATCAAGAAGTATTCGGTCAACATGGACTATGTTTAATTCTTCTAAAACCTTATCCATGTCTTGGAAACCTACTGTTCTAAAAATAGCATCGTGCTGTAGATCACCGATCTTTGAGCGAGCACGCTCTATTGCATCTTTATCTAAATCAAGACCAATAACTTTAACACCGGATCCAAAACGCTTGATGATCTCAAAGGTATGACCTCCACCACCAAGTGTGCCGTCAACCACAATATCACCTGAGCGAATACCTAGTCCGTCTATCGATTCATCGAGAAGTACAGGAATATGCATATTATTAAAGAACACCTATCTGCCCTAATTTATCCGCGAGGGCGTCTGCCTGTTTTTCAACTACTTTCTTGTAATCGTTCCATGCCTTTTCGTTCCAGATTTCTGCGCGATTCTGAACTCCGATAACTATCACTTTGTTTGTAAGACCTGAACGATTTTTTAAATTCTCCGGGATTAAAATTCGGCCATTGCCATCGACATCTACTACGACAGCTTGACCAAACATAAATCTCGAAAAACTTCTATTGTCAGTTGCAAGCATTGAAGAATCTGATAGCTTGCTTGAAATTTTTTCCCATTCTTTTGTTGTAAAAATGGAAAGACAATTATCTAACCCTGGAGCAACCACAACACTCTTCCCCATTTCTTTTCGAAATTTTACTGGGAGTGACATTCTATTTTTGTCGTCTAATGTGTGGGTATATTCTCCGATTAACATAAAATAATTTTGTGAAATATTGGTTAAAATTCTATTTACCACTTTATCCCACTAAGCTTAATTATAAACCACTTTATCCCACAATACAAACAAAAATACCCACTTGGACTGTGGATAACAAATAGAGCTTGACTTGATATTAAATTAGTTGTGTGGTAAAGTTTTAGTAAATTAAACAAGTATGATACTGGAGATAAAAACCCCCCAAGAAGTTAAAAAGCTTGCAGGTTTTATGTTCATTTTACTTGGTACTGATGAAAAAGGACGCAAAGTTTTCGCTCCGTTGCCTAAACCACAGTCTCCTTTCACTACCAAGAAATAATTGAAATAGAGCAAAGAGCTTAAAACAAGAACATTGGCTTCGAACACCATTCGAACACCAATGTTCTTTTTCATTTATATAAACAATTTTTTATTCCTTTGGTTTCATTAATGGGAACAATTGAGTCTCTCGAATCGGTTTGTCTACCATAAATGAGAATAGTCTTTCTCCAAATCCAAATCCGCAAGTCGGTGGCATACCATGTTCAAGCATTTCTACGAATTCCCATTCTGGTTGCATTGCTTCTTCATCACCACTTTCAATAAGCTTTTTTTGAACTTCAAATCTTTCTCTTTGATCAATCGGGTCATTAAGTTCAGAGAATCCATTCCCTACTTCAGAGCCTGCGATTATAATCTGAAATCTTTCTGTAAGCTCTTTGTTGTCACTACAAGCTTTTGCAAGTGGAGATACAAGTTTAGGATGGTGCACTAAAAACGCAGGACCAGAAATATTTTTACGACAATACTTCCAAAGTGTATCCATTAATCTTTCTCTGTTATCTCCATCGTACTTTACTCCAAGCTCATCGAGTTTCTTTTTCATTTCGGATTCAGATGATTTTAAAACATCTATACCAGTTTGTTTTAAAACTTCACTTTGGTAATCTACAACAGGCCACTCACCAGATAGATTAAATGTATGACCTCTTGTTGTGAATTCTGTCGTGCCAAAAACCTCTTGTGCAATTCTTTGATACATTTCTTGAGATAACTTCATACCATCTTTATAGTTTGCATAAGCCCAGTAGAACTCCATATTTGTAAATTCTTGTAAATGCTCAGGGCTTGTACCTTCATTTCTATAAGCACGACCTATCTCAAAGGTCTTTGGAAAACCAGCAGCCATAAGACGCTTTTGCCACAATTCCCCTATTGATATACGCAAATATACATCCATATCAAAATCTTTGTGGTGAGTTTTAAATGGATTTGCTTCTGCTCCACCTGTTGTCACTTCGAGAGTTGGGGTTTCAACTTCAAGGAAACCTTTTTCTTTCATAAAAGCTCTAGTTACTTCCCAGAACTTTGCTTTTTTAACAAATAGATCTTGTAAGTCTGGCGTAGTTAGAATATCCAAATACCTCTTACGAAATCTCTCTTCCACATCTTGTAACCCATGCCATTTGTCTGGAAGAGGTGCGAGAGCTTTTGTGAGGATGCGCCAGCCTTTTACTAATAAAGTTTTTTGTTCTGTTTTTGTTTTAAAAAGAGTTCCAGTGACTTCTATAAAATCTGCCCCGTCAACAGTATCGACGAAGAGTGAAAAAAGATTGTCCTCGAGTTCACCTTTTTTTACTAAACCTTGAAATTCTCCAGTACCATCTGTGAAGTTAAAAAATATAAGTGCTCCTTGCCCACGTGTTACAAGAACGCGACCATCTAGAGTTATTTCTTGATTTCCACTTTCTATAATTTCAAATCCAGAAATAGCTTCTGCTATGGTATGAGTACGAAAAGATTGCGCTGTATATGGATCCATACCAGCTTCTTTTAATTTTTCAATTTTTGCAATACGAGCTTCGCGTAATTCTTCTATTGATGCCATAGGTCTATTGTATATCAACAATAGTGTATTTGACTAGTCCTTTTGGGGTTGTGATAGATACTGAGTTACCTTTTTCTTTACCAAACAACGCTTCTCCAAGTGGAGATTTGTTTGAAATCTTGTTATTAGCCATATCAGCTTCTTCAGCTCCTACAATGTTGTAGGTAATATTTTCTTTACTACCTTCTTTTTTTACAACAACCATAGTACCAATCTCAACTTTATTACTCTTGTGCTTCTTTACAACTACAGCTGCTTGGAGCATGTATTCGATCTGATTTATCCGATCCTCAGTTTTACCTTGATCTTCACGAGCTTGGTGATATTCTGCATTTTCAGAAAGGTCGCCAAGTGCTTTGGCGGCCTCAAGAGTCTCAAGAATTTCTTTCCTTTTTACATTTTTAAGTCTATTTAATTCTTCAATTAAAGCCTGTTTTTTCTCTTCTGTTATGTAATGTATTTCATCCATAATCGGGATAGTATATATGGTTTTAACCAAAAAGTCAAAGATTATTTAAGGTATTCTGGAGTATAGACTCCCATAAAGTCGACGACTTCACTCATAACTCGAGTTGCATTACCTGATGCAGATTTTGGACCACGCTCCATCAAAACAGCAAAAGAATATTTAGGGTTGTCATAAGGGAAAAATCCGACTATCCAAGAGTTAGTATTTGTATTACCAACTCCTATCTGAGCTGTACCGGACTTTGCAGCCACTTTAACAGAAGAAAGGTTGAGTGCTGTACCAGTCCCCTCTGTAACTACATGCCTCATAGCGTCACGAATAACTTTCATCATTTCTTTGTTTACTTCTATATTTGTCTTTTGTGATTCCATTACTTTATCGTCGAGTCTTATATGTGGTGTAGGTATTACCCCATCACCAGCAATCCCAGCAATAGCACGAGCCATTTGAAGTGGCGTAGTTTGAAAACCATACTGACCAATTGCTGTGTTGTAAGTATCACCCACTCTCCATATCTCACCATTAAATGTCTTTGCTTTCCAATCTGGAGTAGGGATAGTTCCAATTTTTTCTCCAGGTAAATCTACTCCTGTTTTTTCTGCAATACCAAAAAGACGAGCGTACTTATCTATGTTTACAATTCCTAAACCTTTTTGATCTTGAAAACCACCTCCGATTTCATAAAAATAAACATCAGAAGATACAGCAATAGCTTTTTGCATATCTACATAACCAAAAGTTCCGTGGTCTTTAAAAGTTGATTTTTTATCTGGGAAATATGGGTTAGGAATTGATATAGAACCATTTGCAAGAATTTGTTTAACCGGAGATATAACATTTTCAACAAGGGCTCCATAACCAATAAAAGGTTTAACTATAGAACCTGGAGTATAGAGTCCAGAAACAGCTCTATTTAGAAAAACTTTTCTCTTGTCAGAAAAATAACTATTTATAGTTTTCTTATCTTGTCCAGCTGATAGGGTTGTAGGGTTATATTCTGGGTAACTTGTTAGAGATAATAGTTCACCTGTTTTTATATCCATTATCACTCCTGCCCCACCAGAGAAATAGGCTGAAGCTGCCATAGAAGCTATCGAACGGTACATTTGCTTTTGGATCCTAGAGTCTATTGATAGTTTTATATTTTCACCAGCTTTTGGAGCAGAAACTGTATTCTCAGACTGTATAGTGCCACTTACATCTGTCTCTGTAATACGCATACCATTTAATCCAGTGAGATTTGTATTATAAGATTTTTCAACTCCATCCTTTCCTATAAATGTATCTTGCCAATAGTTACCAGAAGAATCTTTAGCCGGACCACTAACATAACCAAGCAACAACCCAAAACCTGACTCGTTTATATAAGACCTAAGTGGCGCAGAAAACTTATTTACATCGTTCTTATCCCAAGTATTCCAAGCAAGTAGAACATCTTTGCGATCATATATAAGACCTCGGTCAGCAAAGATCGGTTGTTTGTTTAAAGTGTTATTTTCACTTTTTTTATAATATGCTTCTCCGTGAATTATCTGCAAACTTCCAAGTTTATATATAAAAATAAATGCAATCACTGCAAAAAAAATACCCACAAAAAAAATAGAACGCTTGGGAATAGGTTTTTCTAATCTGCCTTCAAATTGTTGTGTATTAAAATTAGGAAGATTCTGAGAATCAAGAAAAATCTCATCTGGATCAATATCTATGTTTATTAAATTATTTTTTCTTCTAAATTTCATTTTTATATAAAATCATGCGACTTTTTACATATTGGATAACTATAAAAAAAGCGCAGACAATTAAAGGATACCATAATGGTGAAGCGATTACTCTACCTGAAGCATAAGAGAAAAGAGAGTACACGATTAAATTTACTATTATAAATTCATAGAATTGTTTAAACAGAAACAGCCCAGAAAAAGCAAATATAGCTGTTACCCACCAAGGAAATAGCAATATTGATAAAAATAGAGCTAAATCAAAAATAATCCTTTTCATTTAGGCATTATACTTTAGATTTAGCTTATTTGACAAATAGATTATTTGTTTCTTATTTTTCGATAAATGAGTTTAAGAACAAAATACAATACCAATATTAAGATCAAGTAAAACACAATATCAGTACTAAAAACGAAAGAAGCGATTGAGAGTAGAAATAGTTTTAAATAAGCTATTGGTTTTTCTGTTGAATCGAGGACTTTTTTATTTGCTAAATTATTATTTTTATTAGATTTAGAAATATTCTCTAATAAGTCAATTCTTTTCTGAGTTTCTATCCTAGTTTGATAGATATTTTTATAAGTTCTAACTCTAAAACTACTTACAGAATCGAAAGCATTATTACTGGCTTCAATTTTTAGTCCAGATATAAAAAATGCTAAGAAAATAAATAAGTATAGGAATCTTTTCATTTTACTATTCTAGCGTAAATGATGCTTTTACTGTAAGCATTATATTTTTATCAACTTTTGAGGTGTCATAAGAGCCATAGTCTGATACATCCAAAGAATTTGCAGATAGAACTTGTACTACACCTGATGAGGCACTTTTTAGTTGACCAACTTTCTTACCGCTAGACTCTGCCAATTTTGAAGCACGAGCTTTTGCATCTTTTATAGCATCAGAAAGCAGAGCTACGCGTTCGTCTGCAAGTTTAGTGTATGTGTATTCTAATGATTGGGTTGAGAATATAACTCCTTTTTCAATTAGAGGATTTATGTTTTTTGCTATCTCAGTTATGCCTAGTACATCAGAAGAATTGACATCAATTGTCTGCCTCAATGTATAGCTTTTTTCTGCACCTTGAGGTTGGTCATAATTTTGATCCATAAAAACTGGAGATACTACTACCTGATCAGGATTTATATTGTGATCTTTTAAGAAAGCTTGGACATTATTTAAGTCGCTTGCCATACTTGCATATCCACCTTTCAAGTTACTAACTTTAACAATATGATTTATAACTCCAACCCATTTAACATGATCAGATGTTACTTGCTTTGTCGCAGAACCTGTAACAGTTAGAGTATTGTCAAAAGATCGGATTCTATAAAAGGTATAGGTAGCTATAACTGTGCTTATGATAAGAGCGATACCTATAAACATTCTTGAGTTAAAAATAGATTTTTTATTATTATTTTCCATATGAAATAATTATATCATAAAATTACAACAAAAAACCACCGTATACAGACGGTGGTTTTTTGTGTTTTTTAATAAACGGATTACTAAGCAGACATATTAGGTGCAGAAGGAGGCTTTGACATCATCATAGGCTTACCACCCATACTTGCAAGGAATAATACGATTGCAAGTACTAAATGAAGCCAGTTGTCAGCAGTATTAACTTCAACTAAACCAAGAAGCATACCATCTGCGGGTGCAAGTACAAATCCGAGTACTGCAACAAGGAAGTACACTATTGCAATAATCTTTAGGACTTTAGCCGCATCACCTTTTGATCCCCATATCAAAATTATACCTAGCAATATATGTACTATGTTGTGTACTGCATTAACTGCAAACAAACCTACCACTGGATTATTAAAAAAACCAAGTAAACCTATTAGAACAAAAACAACTCCGAAAACCATCGCTAATTTCTTTGCCATATTTTTATTTATGATAAAACTATAAGTTAATAATAAGTTAATTATAGTTGTTTATATTTAACTGTGCAAATACTTTATTAACAAAGCTTAAGAATTTAGCAAATAATCCCCTATTTTAAAGGCTTCTCCAGCACCCATTGTAATTATTACATCTTTTTCATTCATCTTAGGTGTCCAAACTTTTATATAATCTTCCGCAGTCTTAAAATCTAAAAATGATTCTGACTTAGTCCCCGATTCATTTATACGGTCAGATAAAATTTTTGAAGATATAGTTCCATCATCTTCTTCTCGTGCGTAGTATATAGGAAGAACTAAAACCATATCTGCGTCTTTAAAACTTGTAGCAAAATCTGGCAAGAGTAATTTTGTTCGACTGAATAGATGGGGTTGAAATATAACTGTTATAACCCAACCTTCGCTTTTAGGATAAAGCTCTCGAAATCCTTGTAGTGTTGCTTTTATTTCAGCCGGGTGGTGGGCGTAGTCATCATATACAAGTGTCCCGTTGGAAAGCTCTCCTTTATATTCAAATCTTCTCCAAGTACCAGGAAACTCACCTAGTGCATTATTAGTATTTGTATAAGGAGTAGCAAGTATGGAAGCTACCGCAAATGCTGCTGCGGCATTTGATTTATTGTGAATACCAGGAATTTTTAATTTTGTAACAGGATTTAGGAAATCAGCATAATTCATAATTTTAGCTTTTATGTCTTTCACCACATCAGCAATATTTTCATCATCTGGATTGCAAACCACAAATCCATCAGCAGGTACTTTCATTGCGAGCTCTCTGAAAGCACTTTTTATGTCTTCAATATCTTTATAATAATCTAAGTGGTCAGAATCAATATTTGTGATAACTAAAATTTTCGGATTTATATTTAAAAATGATCTTCTGTACTCACAAGCCTCGGCTACAAAATATTCACTTTTGCCTGCTATAAAATTACTCTTGTCGCCTACAAGCAAGCTTCCGATAATAACAGTAGGATCTTTACCAGCATCGCGCAATATCTGAGCTATCATGCCAGTAGTTGTAGTCTTTCCATGCGTACCAGATATTGCGATAGTGTATTTGCCTTCACTCACAAGTCCTAGCATCTCTGGATATGAACGTATAGGAATATTTTTTTGAGATTTTAATTTTTCAAATAAATCTGGGTCATAACTCTCGATAGCTATTGTATAGACTATTAGATCGGTATTTTCTGGAATATTCTCATAGAGTTGACCTATTTTCACATCTGCTCCTTCTTTGACCAGTTCTTTTACAATTTCCGAATTATTTAAATCTTGACCATTAACGTGTTTACCCTCTTTTAGCATCATACGTGCGATCGCCGAAATCCCGATACCTCCAATACCAATAAAATGCACATTATTAACTTTTGTTAAATCTAAGTCTTTCATTACTACTTCTTTATATCATTTTTTATCATTTTAACAATTTCGGGAAATGTAGATATATCAAAGTGACCATTCTTACTATTAAAAATTACTATTTCTGAATTCTTTAATTTTTTCCTGTATTTTTCCGCATGGTCTATTGGAACACAATCATCATCTTTGGAAAAAAATAGTGTAAGATTTTTTGAATTTCTTTCTAAGAGTGATAAATCTTTCTTCAACACAAATCCATTAACTAAATCTTCACCGATACATGTATCATCAAATGGTGGGCAAACCAAATATGTATGTAATATCTTTTTGGGAAATTTATTTTCTGATAAATACTGTGCTAGGAATATACCACCTAATGAACCTCCAATCAAAATGACATTATTTTTTATGTAAGGTATATATCTTTCAAAATGTATTTTCCAATCTTCGTATTTTGCATTATATTTCTGAGGCATCTCAGGGCGTATTATCTGGAACTTTTTACCTAACTCTTTATCTAAATATTCCTTAGACCACCTTTTTTTACTTAGAATTGAAATTGGTCTAGTCATTAAGTATTTAATATAATCCTTATTATTCTTAAAGGTCATCCCGCCGTGTATATACAATATTTGTTGTTTATTTTTCATGAATTTATTTTATATATAAGAATCCTATAATTAATCCAACTAATATACCAGTCAATATATCGAAGAATGTGTGACCAGATATATCTAATGTTTTTTGATCCGCTCCTCTTATTATTTCTCGTTTTCTATCTGCTATTAGATTATACATAAATATAACAGATACTATGGTACAAAACATAAAGACAGGACTTGGTCCAATATCTCTATGTAAAAGAACTAGATTGCTTACTAATACAGCAGAGTGTGCACTTGGAGCTCCAGTAGCCCATATAAAAACCCATAGAAAGTTTTTATTATCTTTATGATTAAAGATTAACCTAAAAATAAATTTAAGTAATTGACTTACAACTAGTACTATTAAGGTTAAAATTATATAATTCATATTATTTTAATTTCTTAATTATTTTCATAAACTGATCATTGCGATCGTATTCATTATTAAACATTCCAAATGAAGCAAATGCTGGGGAGAATAATAGTATGTCGCCTTTCTTTGTGCCATATTGAGCATTTTTCACAGCATCTTGTAAATTGCTTGCCATCATTATTGGTATTTTAAATTTATTCTTTTTAACAAGGATATCTGTACCAGTACCTTTAAGTAATACTACCTTTTTGCAGTACTTATTGATAACTTTTATAAGATCATCAACTTCAAGTCCTTTGTCTGCTCCACCTGATATAAGTACAATTCGCTTCCTTTTAGTATTTAAACCAAGTGCTTCAACTCCTGCCATAGTTGCTTCTGGTGTTGTAGCGTTGTTGTCGTTGTAAATCTTTAAACAATTAACTTCTTTTACAAATTGAAGTCTACCTTCTACACCTTTGAAATTTTTGACAGCTTTTTTTATATTTGTATCTGGAACTTTAAATAACTTAGCTACCTGCACAGCACAAGCCAGATTCTCTCTCTGATACTGTCCTGGAACAATAAAATTGTATTTTTCTACATCTTTAGCTTTAGCAACAATGAGCTTACTTTTTATTTTTGGTATAAGCTTTTTCATCCCTGGACGAATCACTAGAACATCACCTTTTTTCTGATACTTGAATATATTTGCTTTATCAGCAAAGTACTTTTTCATATCATCTTTGTAATAATTCATGTGATCCGGCATAAAAGATGTAAAAACTGAGATCTGTGGGGAAATTTTTGAATCACCAAACCCTTGTAATTGCCACGAGTCTAATTCGAGAACTACAATATCCCCCTTTTTAACTTTTGGAAGAAGTGGCAAGGTTGCACCTCCACGCACGTTACCACCTACATATACTTTTCTTTTTAAGAATTTTTCATTTGTTTTCAATAACTCATATATAAGCATAGAAGTCATTGATTTTCCTCGAGTTCCAGTTATACCTACGACAGTTATATCTTTCGCAATTTTTGAAAATAGAGATGCATCCATTTCAACTGGTATATTATTTTTCTTTGCTTCTTTGATATACATAGAGTCAAGTGGAACACCTGCAGCCTTGATAATCATATCTCTATTTTTAAAATCTTCTAATTTATGCCCACCTAATACATATTTTATTTTTTTATATTTACTAAGTTCTTTTAAAGATGATTTTAGTTGCTCTTTTGTTTTTAGATCAGTAACTATCAAATCTGCTCCGCATTCAGCTAAAAATTTTGTATATGCAATACTACGACCTAGAAGACCTAGTCCCATAATCGTAACTTTTTTACCCTTGAATTGTTCTTTGTAATTATCCATTGAAAGCTTTTTGTAATTCTTCTAAATCATCAAAATGACTTTTGACTCCATTAACTTCTTGGTAATTTTCATGCCCTTTACCAGCAAGTAAAATATAATCCCCCTCTTTTGCAAGTGATACTGCTTTTTTGATTGCTTCATATCTATCAGTAATTATATTTACTTTACTCATATCCATACCTTTAATACCTTCTTTCATATTTTCTAATATATCTTCTGGGTTTTCAGTGCGAGGATTATCTGATGTAAGAATTAATATATCGCTCATATCATAGCCAATTTTTGCCATTATTGGGCGCTTAGTTTTATCTCTATCTCCACCACAACCAAACACTGAAATAACTTTACCATTACCTTTCATCTCATTTACTGTTTTTAAAACATTTTCTAGTGCATCAGGTGTATGAGCATAATCAACGATTCCAATAATATTGTTTTTACTTTTCACATACTGAAATCGGCCAGGTACTGGATCTAACTTTTTTATTTCCTCACGAACTTTGCCTCTATCTTCATCTAAAAGTACTGCTGTTGCGTAAACAGCAAGAGTGTTATAAGCATTGAATTCGCCAATGAGTTTCGTCTCTAGTCTCTCACTAAAATCAGTATCTGTTTTTAGCCCATAGTAATATTTACGCGCACGAGTTCCAGATAGCATATATTCTCCATTTGAATCATCTATATTTGAAAGAGCAAATACTTCTGAAGATAAACTATCAAAGAAAGCTTTTTTTGCGTCGCGATAATCCTCAAAAGTTTTATGATAATCCAAGTGGTCTAATGTCAGATTTGTAAATACACCACCAGAAAAAAATAATCCCGATATACGCTTAAGGGCAACTGCATGGGAGCTTACTTCTATAAAACAATAATCGCATCCAGCCTCAACCATTTCAGCAAGTATTTTATTTAAAGTAATAGGATCCGGAGTAGTTCTTTCAGCTTCAAAAGATTTATCATTTATCTTATTTACTACAGTACCGATCAATCCTGCTTTTTGGCCAAGATTCATAAACAACTGGTGAAGTAATGTCGTAGTAGTAGTCTTGCCATTTGTACCAGTTACTCCAATAAGTCTTAAGTGTTCAGACGGATGATCATAAAAGCTACTTGCAAGTTTTCCTGATGCTTCGTGAGTATCTTCTACTTTTATATATACAACACCATCTTGATAATTTTCTAAATCTTTCTGGTGAACTATAACTTTTGCACCATTTTCAATAGCACTATTTATAAAATCATGCCCATCTGAAATATTCCCAACAATAGCTATAAATATCGCTCCTTCTAAAATATTTTTTGAGCTTATAGAAACAGAAGAAACTGTTATATCAATTTCGCCTTTTATTTCAACCGTAGATATTTCTTTAATTAATTCAGATAACAATTTCATATTATGAATTTAACCATTTGTTATATTCTTCAACAATTTTAGCAGCAACAGATTCGAGCGGTATATCAGCAGTATTGATTACTAAGTCAAAATGTTCTTTAGCTGTATTATCTGCAATTCCATATAAGTTTTGATATCTTTTTTGCTCGCTAGCTCGTCTTTCAGATATGCCTCTGACAACACTTTCAACTGAGTCAAAACCTGCATCAGTCTCTTTCTGACGATTAGGATTATTTTTTGAATCTTTTAAAATTCTTTCTGCTGCAATTTCAGGATCAAGTTTAAGGAAAACTTTGAATGATTCTGGAATAAAAAAGAATCCTAGCCTAGAGTCAAGAACAATATTATTTTTTTCTCTAATAGCACGACTATTGTCATCTATTTCTTTATCAGTAGCTCCATTGTCATTTTCAGCGATTTTACTCAGATCTTCTAGGGTTATACCTTTTTTATCTGCAAGTGATCGCATAAAATCACCAGTCGATGCGCGTGAATATCCCAATAGCTCAGCAACTTTATTTGCAGTAGAAGATTTACCGCTTCCAAGAGATCCAGCAATGGTTATGATGTGTTTTTTCTCCATATATAAAGAGATTAACATAAAAATGGTCAAATAAAAAACCTTATGATATAGTGTTTTTATGAATATTCTCGCTATTGAATCCTCGGCTGATGACACAGGTATAGCTATACTTGAAGCCAGAGAAGTTGCCGGTAATATAAAATTTAAAGTATTAGGCAATAAAATACATTCCCAAATAGACATGCATACAGGATATGGTGGTATATTCCCTGTAATAGCTAAACGTGAACATGGAAGAAATATAATTCCTACAATGATATCAGTTCTAAAGGAAGCAAAAATGTTTAAAAAGGGTGTATTACTAGAAAAAAATAAAAATGACAAGCTTGAAAAGATTCTAGAAAAAGAAAATGATTTATCCAAGATATTTATCGAGTTTATTAATAAAGTAAAAAAACCAGATATCGATGCGATTGCAGTAACAGTTGGGCCAGGTCTTGAACCAGCTCTTTGGGTTGGTATAAGTACTGCCCGAGCGCTCTCGCTTGCTTGGGATATACCTATAATCCCAGTAAATCATATGGAGGGACATTTACTTTCACCAATTGTTCAAAAAAAGAAAACATTTTCTTACAACAAAAAAACTTTTAAATTCCCAGTAATTTCTTTGCTTATCTCAGGTGGACATACTGAACTTGTGCTTTTAAAAAAATTTGGGCAGTACAATGTGATCGGACAAACACGCGATGATGCAGCCGGCGAAGCCTTTGATAAGGTAGCTCGTATGCTTGGACTTCCCTACCCAGGTGGACCAGAAATCTCAAGACTTGCAGAAATAAAGCGCTCAGAAAAAAATTATGTAAACAAAGTAGTGCTTCCTCGTCCGATGATTTACTCAAAAGATTTCGATTTTTCTTTCTCAGGATTAAAAACAGCAGTGCTTTATTATATTCGTGACAACGGAACACTAGATGAGGAAACAAAATCAGATATTGCTAAAGAATTCGAAGATGCAGTAATAGAAGTACTTGTTACAAAAACTCTAAAAGCCATGGATAAATATAAAGTAAGAACTTTAATACTCGGAGGTGGAGTATCAGGAAACAAGCACCTTCAAAGAACATTCAAAAAACATTTGAAGAAAGTAGATAGTGGGATAAGTGTACATTTCCCAACAAAAACACTAAGTACTGACAATGCTCTCATGATAGCAATTGCTGGATATTTCCAGTACAAAGATAAAAAATTTGTTAAGAATAATCAGAAGTTAAAGGCTATAGGTAATTTATCGCTATAATATTGGAAATATAGGCTTAAAATGCTATATTTTCTATATGAATACTGGTGAACCCAATATTGATCCAAAGCTATTAAAACCGTACGATCCGGCTTCAACCGAAGATAGGATATATAAACTCTGGGAAGAAAGTGGAGTTTTTAATCCAGACATATGTATTGAAAAAGGATTCACAAAAGCTGACTCAGAAACATTTTCAATAGTTCTACCTCCACCAAACGTAACAGGTACTCTTCACATAGGTCATGCTTCAATGCTCACTATTGAAGATATAATGACTAGATACGCACGCATGAAAGGTATGCGTACTCTTTGGCTACCAGGAACAGATCATGCAGCAATAGCAACACAGTCAAAAGTTGAGAAGATTATTGAAAAAGAAGAAGGGAAAAGAAAAAATGATTTAGGCCGCGTGGAATTCTTGAAGCGAGTTGAGAAATTTGCTCAAGATAGCCACGATACAATTGTAAATCAGATGAAGAAGATGGGTACTTCAGTCGACTGGTCTCGCGAAGCATACACTCTAGATGATAAGCGCAACTTCGCAGTGAGAACTGCTTTTAAGAAAATGTATGATGATGGTCTTATTTATAGAGGTCACCGTATTGTAAATTGGGATCCAAAAGGCCAGACGGTTATTTCGGATGACGAAATAGTTTACAAAGAAGAAAAAACAAAATTCTACTATTTAAAATATGGACCTTTTATTATAGGTACTGCTCGTCCTGAAACAAAATTTGGAGACAAATATGTAGTAATGCATCCAGATGACAAAAGATATGAGAGTTATAAGGATGGGCAAAAAATAGAACTTGAATGGATCAATGGCCCTATTATCGCAACAATAGTAAAAGATAAGAGTATAGATATGGAGTTTGGTACTGGAGTTATGACTATAACTCCTTGGCACTCAGCTGTCGACTTTGAAATAGCAGAAAGACATAAATTAGACAAAGAGCAAATCATAGATAAATACGGCAAATTACTCCCTATCGCTGGAGAATTTGTAGGTATGAAAATAAAAGATGCTCGTGAAAAAATAATTGAAAAACTATCTGCAAAAGGCTTGGTGGAAAAGATCGAAGATAATTATATTCACAATATTGCTACAGCGGAGAGAACTGAAGCAATAATAGAACCACAAATAATGAATCAGTGGTTTATAAACGTAAACAAACCTATAAAAGATCGTGAGAATAAAACTCTTAAGGAGTTAATGCTTGAACCATTGAAGAACAAAGATATAACAATTCTTCCTGACAGGTTTGAGCGTGTGTACTACAACTGGGTAGAAAATCTTCGAGACTGGTGTATTTCTCGCCAAATTTGGTATGGACATAGAATCCCCGTTTGGTACAAAGGAGAAGAAATATATTGCGGAGTAGAAGCTCCAAGTGATGATGGTTGGGCTCAAGATGAAGACACACTAGACACTTGGTTCTCATCTGGCCTTTGGACATTCTCTACTCTTGGCTGGCCAGAGCAAACTAAGGATCTGAAAGATTACCATCCTACAACAGTCCTTGAAACTGGATATGATATTATCTTCTTCTGGGTTGCTCGTATGATACTTATGAGTACATATCTCCTTGGTGAAGTGCCATTTAAAACTGTTTATTTACATGGTCTCGTACGTGATGCAAAAGGAAACAAAATGAGTAAATCATTGGGTAATATTATTGACCCTATTGATGTAGCACAAAAGTATGGAGCAGATGCTGTTCGAATGTCATTAGTCATCGGAACAGGTCCTGGTAACGATAGTAAGATGAGCGAAGACAAAATAAAAGGATATAAAAACTATGCTAATAAGCTTTGGAATATAACTCGTTTTGTACTTTCAAATACAGAGGACATCGTTTATGATTCAAATTTTAGTAATTATACTGATGCTGATAAAAAATTAATTGAGGAGAGGGATACACTTATCAAAGAATTGACGAAGGAGATGGACGAATATAAATTCTATTTAGTGGGTGAAAAAATTTATCAATACACCTGGGCACGTTTTGCAGATGTGATAATTGAAGAAAGTAAACCTATCCTCTCAGGAACAGATATAAATGCAAGAAGTTCAC
Source organism: uncultured Candidatus Saccharibacteria bacterium (assembly GCA_964502615.1). Lineage (GTDB taxonomy): Bacteria > Patescibacteriota > Minisyncoccia > Phycocordibacterales > UBA9973 > UBA8515. Next base: position 148,150 of record CAZCXF010000001.1, read on the forward strand.
GCGCTCAATTCTTGTTGGACACACTAACTAAAATAACAAAACTCCTCCACCCTTTCATGCCTTTTGTCACTGAAGAAATTTGGTCAATTCTTCCAATTGAAAATAAAAAATTACTAATAATAGAATCTTGGCCAAAATAAAATGACTGAGCTCTTAAAAGATCCAAGAACACTTGTATATGCAATCTTAGGAGGTGCAATACCTGCTATATTTTGGCTATGGTTTTGGTTAAGAGAAGAAGACAAAGAAAAGAGTGTACCTAGAGGTACGGTAATCTTATCTTTTATTTTGGGAGCAGTTGTAGTTATACTTGCTATTGGCCTTGAGAAATATTCTATTAATTTTATTAGCGGACATTCAACCCAAGTCATAATCTGGGCTTCTATTGAAGAAGTTTTAAAACTATTAGCAGTATCAGCTATCTTTTTAGGGAGTGGTTTAATTCGAAAACCAATAGACTATCCTATATATTTCATAGCTTGTGCGCTTGGGTTTGCTGCACTTGAGAATATTTTATATTTACTACATCCTATTTATGTAGATGGAGCAGTTGTTGGGCTTCTTACTGGTAATTTACGTTTTCTAGGATCAACACTTCTACATGCTATTGCAAGTGGTATGATTGGAAGTGCTTTGGGACTCTCCTTCTTTATTAAACAAAATAGAGCATTGTACTTACTAGGTGGTATTTCTTGCGCTATTGTGTTGCATAGTATCTTTAATTTTTTTATAATGAAAGGAGACGGTGAAAACTTCTTGAGCGTATTCGGATTTTTATGGGTCGTGTCGATTATTAATATACTTATTTTTGAAAAACTAAGGCGTATGGGTAAATATATAGCCCAACCAAACGCTTAAATTTTATGTTAAAAAAGAAATCATTTTTAGAGCGTCTTACTGGAAGTATGAAATTCGAAGACGAAAAAGACGAAGATACTTTAAGTACTTCTAGTCCAAGTAAGAAAATTTCTATTGAAAAAGGAAATGAATCAAAAGAAAAGGATGGTAAAGAATCAAAATGGGAAGAAGAGGAAGAAGCTCAACTAACTGTTGACTTGTATCAAACTCAAACAGATATAATAGTTCAGACTATGATTGCTGGAGTTATGCCAGAAAATCTATCCATCATAATAACTCGTGACATGATAACAATCAAAGGCAAGCGCGAAGAAAATAGATCAATAAATAGTGAGAATTATTTTGTGCAAGAGTTATATTGGGGTGCGTTTTCTAGAATTATTTCCCTACCTGAAGAGATTGACCCTGAAGAATCCGAAGCAGTCGAAAAACATGGTTTGCTTATAATCAAACTACCTAAAGTAAACAAAGAAAAGAAAACTCAACTAAAAGTAAAATCTATATAAAATAAAAAGCCTCGTAACGAGGCTTTTTATTTTATACCCAATACAAAACGAAAGCTAAGGTAGACAAATACTAATATTTAATGTACAGTATGAAAAAACTGAGACATGAAAAATATATTATTATTAGTGACTTTTTTGCTTCTGCAAAAAATAACTTCTGCTCAACAAATCAAATTCAATACAAGAAACTCCACATATATTTTCCCAAAGGACTATACGTCCATGGAGTCAGTTAGGCTTTTTAGTATTATTGATTCCGCAATAAAATACCTACCTTACGAATCATTACCAAATGGTTCTATGAAAATAGAGGTGAGAGAAATCCGGGTAATTCCTACTTCAAAAGAAAGAGAATTTCTGTATAACCAATCATACATCTTCGGCAAGAAGGGAGACACGGCCTTTTTTAGGGAAGAATTCATGACTGGCTCTATGCCAAGATTTCAAAATCCGGATTTAAAGGTTTTGAAAAACATGCTAAGTGATTTCATAGAGAAATTAATCTTGGAAGCAAGATTAATACAAGAAATTAATTCACCCCCACAAAGAATGAATTAAAATTATTGAGTGATAGCCAATGAGAGCCCGGAACCAACCGGGTCTTTTTTTATTTTTATCTGTGCCGAGACCCAGATTCGGCTATTACATAGCCAGGTGGTTTTCCATCTACGACAAGGAAAACCCTTTCGCATCTGGGTCGGAAACAAGCAGTTGTTTCCTTCTCTGTGCCGAGACCCAGATTCGAACTGGGGACCTATCCCTCTTCAGGGGAGCGCTCTACCAACTGAGCTATCTCGGCATTATTTACTTCTTAAATGAATCAAGCAAATCTTGAAATTGTTGCTTGTCTGTCTTTATATTTAAATTTTGACTTATATCACTTATTTTACCTATATCAGATACTCCACCTGAGTAAAGGTTGATCAAACTACTTAAATAAGGCTGGATAAAGTAATATGCACCTAATGATGAGAATATTATTATCCCCCAATAAACCACTCGGTAGATATTAGTCCACTTCTGAGCACGGACCATTTTTTTCAACATTGCATTGTTTTCCTTAGAAATCTCAATGCTTTCTCTCAAAAGCTCCTTTGTTTCTCCGTCCATAAGATAGACTTTATCATATTTAGCTTAAAAATAAAAGTGTGCCTCCACTCCGAATCGAACGGGGATCTATTCCTTAGGACGGAACTGTTCTATCCATTGAACTATGGAGGCCATATAAAAACACCCTTTCAGGTGTTTTTATAATACGTCATAATTTTACAAATTGCTACTCTTTGATCCCTAGTAGTTCAACAATCTTTGGCTTATTAAAACCAACTATCAATTGATCCCCTATCAAAATCACAGGGACACCCATTTGACCACTTTTATTAATCATTTCCTTTCTTTTTTCTAGATCTGTTGATACATTAAAGTCCTCAAAATCTACATTTTTCTCTTTAAAGAAATCTTTTGCCATATGACAGAAGTGGCAGGTAGGTGTGCTATATATTGTTACTTTGCTCATAATGTTTTGGTCGCATTGCGACAAATAAATTTTAATGGACTACCATTATATCATAGCCATAATTTTTGCAACACTTGACATGTGTGCGGGATACGGGAATCGAACCCGTGTCTTGACCTTGGGAAGGTCGCATGCTACCACTATACCAATCCCGCAATTTTATTTACTGAATAGTCTTTTTATATAACCCCAAAAACTGTGATCAACATTTTCCTCGGGTAAAATTGATTGATTGGCATTTTCATCAACTATTACAACCATTTTTTCCCCAGGTTTTACAACTTGAAATTTATCACGGACAGACTCTTCAATTCCCTCTTCTGTATTCAATTTATCTATATCTTTTGAGAGAGTCTCTTTCCTCTTTTTTAGCTCATCTATTTTTTTCAATTCTGATATCTTGTTCTTACTTGTTTCTCTTTCTTTTTGAATTAAACCAATCATATTATAAGAAAAAAGCACTAAAATAAGAAATAAAAATATTAGTATTACTGGTGAATGCCAGAAGCTGTATTTACTTTTCTTCTTGAATTGTGCCATAAAATATGTATAATTATAACATGATTTTCAGCAAGAAGAGCCAAAAGAGAATGAGAACAGCTTTTACTGTAATATCCATTATAGTTATAGTTAGTATGATTCTACTTTACATGCCAATATTCAATCAGTAAGGCTTAATTATCTTTACTTCTCATCATTTTCAAAAAGACATCATGCGAGATGTTTATTTTAGCGTTTGCTTGCATTCTCTTCTTACCCTTTTTCTGTTTTTCTAAAAGTTTTTTCTTACGACTAATATCTCCTCCTCCGACAACTTTACTTCCATGCATTAAAACATCTTTACGGAAAGCTGATACAGCTTCCGATGCGATTATTCTACCTAGAGCCTTACCTTGTATTTTAAAAGCAAATTGCTGGCGAGGTATAATCTTTTGAAGTTTTTCAACTTGATTACGTGCCTCTTCTTCAACTCTACGACGAGACACTACTCTACAAAATGCAACCATCGGCTCGTCAGCAACAATAATATCAAGCCTTACAACATCAGCTTCCTTGTACTCACCTATTTCATAAGAGATAGAAGCGTAACCAGAAGTAATACTCTTCATATCGTCAAAAAAGTTACGCATAAGTTCTCGTAGAGGCATATCTAAAGTTATAGATGATCTATTGTCTCCAAAATTTTCAGTTGAACTTACAACAGCTTCGTGGTCATAGAAAAACGGCATGAGAACACTTGTATATATAGACGGACTAATTATCTTTACATGAACCCATGGTTCAAAAACTTTTACAATATTTCCATCATCTGGAAATAGATGCGGTGAGTATATCATCTCTTCCTTACCATTTCGCAAAACAACTTTGTAAGTTATAGAAGGCATGGTAACAATTAGCTCCAAATCAAACTCTCGATTTAATCTCTCTGTAATTATTTCCAGGTGGAGCATTCCCAAAAAACCACACCTAAAACCGCGTCCAAGCGTACCAGAAGACTCTTCTTCATATGAAAAGGATGAATCAGACAATCTTAGTCGTCCTAAGGCTTGTTTGAGATCTGGAAAATCATCCTGACTCTCAGGATAGACACTAGCCCATACCACAGGTCTAGGATTCATATAACCAGGTAACGCCTCTAGAGGCTTTTTAGCATAAGTTATAGTATCTCCTACAGAAGCAATACCCGGCTTTTTAATACCAGTTACAATATAGCCAATCTCTCCAATTGAAATTTTATCTCTAGGCATTTCCTCTGGCGAAAAAGTCCCAACCTCAAGAGCTATAAACTTTTCTGCAGATACTGCAAAAAGAAGTGATTCATTCCTTCTAAATTCACCGTCTATAACTCTCACATAGACAATAACTCCTCTATGGTTGTCATATTTAAAATCAAAAACAAGTGCTCTACCAGAACCTACAACAATTTCATTTTCTTTTGGAGATGGAACTCTTTTTGTAATTTCATCTAATAAATGCGCAACGCCTTCTCCAGTTTTACCAGAAACCAAAAGTATCGTATCTGGATCAATATTAAGAAGTAAAGCAACTTCCATTTTTACTTCATCTACACGCGCAAGCGGAGAATCTATTTTTGATATCACTGGTATTATAACCAAGCCTGAATCGCGGGCCATCTGTAGAGTCGTAAGAGTTTGTGCTTGAACTCCTTGAGTACCATCTACCAAAAGTATAGATCCTTCTACGGCCTTAAGCGCTCTTGAAACTTCATATGAAAAATCTATATGCCCAGGAGTATCAATCAAATTAAGAATATAATTTTCACCATCAACTTTATATTCCATCCTAACAGGTTGCATCTTAATAGTAATGCCCCGTTCACGCTCTAGTTCCATCGAATCTAAAACTTGGTCTTTCATTTTACGTTTTTCAATAGTACCTGTAACTTCAAGCATTCGATCTGCAAGAGTCGATTTTCCGTGGTCTATATGGGCAATAATACTAAAATTACGTATGTGTTTTATATCCATTACCTACCTATCCTATCAGAAAAGGCCTGAAAATAAAAGATATTATAGCTCTCCTTGCTCAGGAGCAATAACGCGACTCTTCCAGAACTTATGACTAAGTGTTTTTATTAGATCAGCAAGTTCGCGATTTTTCATTAGATAAAGAGCTAGTCCTCCAAAACTAATACCTATTAGTCCTGAAAATAAACCTTGGAAAAATATTCCTCTTCCTGTTGTTATGTTAAATACGTCATCAAATACACCAAGGAAAAAATAAGCAACTAGACCCATAATTATAGAACCGACAAAACTCTGTATAAAAGTTTTAAATAATTTTGATGATTGGCCTTTTAAAAAATCTCTTTTGAATAAAAACCAAATTAAGAAAAAGTTTAGTATTGAGCCGCAAGCATATGCAAGCGGAAGTGCTAACATCATAGTTCCAGGAACACCATAGACACGCAACAACATTTCTAAGTTGTTCATTAGGTTTGAATTGTGGCCTAGTACATAAATAAAAAGATAAGCAAAAACAATAATCATTACCGAAGAAAAGATATTTATAATTAGGGGTTTTTTTGTGTTTGAAGCTGCATAGTAACCACGTACAAACAAAAGCACTAAAGATTGAGATGCAAGCGAAATAACAAACAAAGCAGCTGAAGCAGCGGTTAATCTTGTATCTGACCAAGAAAAAGAATTAGAACCAAGCACGACACGAACAATTTGAGCTCGAAGAACTATCATTAAGACAATTACTGGGAATGACCAGAAAATAATATGCCTGGCAGCGTTTAAAATGTAGTTGGTATAACCACTTATATCTTTGGTAGAAAAAGATTTAACAAGTACCGGAAAAGCTGCTACTGAATAAGAGATTCCGATAATACCGACTGGGACTGATTGTAGATTGTAAGCAAAAGTAAAAAGTGATATAGAGCCAGATTTTATGGTTGAAGCCATTGCTATAAGAGCAATAAATGCCAAGCTATTGCAAGACAATGTTAGAGTTCTTGGAGCTGAGAGTTTAACAACATCTAAAATTTCTTTCCAATTTATTTTAGGAATAATTCTAGGGAAAAATCCATGGCTAATTACTATTGGAACTTGAATAAACAAATGCATAATTGCACCTAAAACAACACCGATAGCAAGCCCATATACACCAAATTTTGGATATATAAAAACTATGCCAAATAAAATACCGATATTGTAGAAGATTGGCGATAAAGAGAAAACAAAAAAATTCTTAAACAACTGAGTAATGGTTCCAATTAAGTTAGACAATCCTATGAAAATTGGAGACAGGAGCATTATGCGACTCGTTGTGATTAGTAGGGCAAATTGCTCTTCACTAAAACCTGGTGCAATATAATGAGCAATGTAAGGCATAAATATTGCAACTAGGATACTTATTAGCACCATAAATAACATATATGCGCTAAATACATTATTTATAAACTTACGAGCCTTTTCTTTGCCATCACTATCAGAATTTATTTTATCAGCCAGAAATGGCATCAAGACTGTAACTGATGCGAGAGATGCTACAGAAATATAAAGAAAGTCTGGAATACGAAAAGCTGCATAATAAATATCGAGCGTTGGACCCGCTCCCACAATGTGAGCTAAAGTTCTATCACGAACAAGACCAAGTAACTGAGACAGAAAAGCAAAGCCGCCAAGCATGAGGGCGGCTTCGTTTACTCCATGAAATTCTTTATTTAGGAATGTCAGAATACGCTTAACCATTTAGATATGGATTAATGCTGAGCTGGTAATGGAGGTTTTACTGTTTTTGTATTATTTGTCTTTGTATTAGTGTCTGTAGCTTTTTTATCTGTAGATGATTGAGTTCCTGATAATGAACTTAAGGCATCTTTAACATCTTGGTTGTCTGGTAATACTTTTGCTATTGCATTAAATTGTGCACGGGCATCCTCAGTACGTCCGACTTTCTGATATGACTGACCTAGCAAGAAGTGAGCATTTAGATATTGTGGATCTAGAATCACAGCTCTCTCAAAAGCACTGATTGCTCCTGTGTAATCAGAGTTATTGTAACGTAGTAATCCAAGTCTAAAGAATACACTTGAATCATTTGGACTAAGGGAGCTTGCTTTCTCAGCTTGCTTTATAGCCCCAGCTAGATTCCCTTCACTTGTTTGAATCTGAGCAAGTAAGAAAATTGCATCAGTATAATCAGCTTTTAGTTCTAGAGCTTGATCAATGAATTTTTTCGCCTCATCGTTATTCTTTTTAGCGAACTCAAGTGTTGCGCGAGCAAGTATTATAGCTGGGTTGTTTGGAGCAAGAGCTTTAGCTTTATCATAAGCAGCAACCGCACTCTCGTAACTATTTGTAACTTGAAGTGGTACTAAAGAACTGTATATATTACCAAGGTTTAAGTAGTTCTGGTATTGTTTTGGATTCTGAGCAACAGCAGCATTGGCAGAAGTTTCTGCAGAGTTAACTAGTCTCTGAACACTTGTCTTTAATGTATCCTCTGAAACACTTTTATCATTGACTAATAAACCAATTTCAGCAATGTATATTTGAGAAAGAGTTCTGTAATAAATATCATTTTGATCGAGCAATAATGCATTTGACATCATTCTCTCTGACTTTGATAGAGATTCTAGTGAATTTGAACTAACTGAACCTTTTGAGAAATATATGATTGAAGCAAATTTTTCAGCGTACAAGTATGTTGTAGAAAGAGTTACAATCATTAGAACCATCAAACCTAGTATTGAGAAGAAGCTATTGCGAGGGTCTCCCAAGAAAGAAAAATGTTTAGATTGAACGCTTTGATTATATACAAGGATACCCAACAATAAACCAGTAGAAGTAAAAGCTATACTAAACATCAAGAAATTTGGAGTGTAAACAGCAACGACAACCCAAGAATATATTGAAGTGAGTAGCGTGGTTATTGTGAAGTAATTTGACATAGAGCTAGACAACGCCTTTCTCAATGACTTAATGACTCTTAAAACAAAATTGAATAAGAAGTATAACCAAGCTAGGATTCCCAAAATACCAGTAGTTACTGCAAAGGTCATTAGAGAACTAAAGCCATTTGCAAAATCTACATTCCAGAAAACTGATTGTGCAACTTCTTTTGGTTGCCACAAAGCCCAGTCAATATTGAAAGTATTTGGACCTGTACCAAAAAGTGGATTGTGCTTTATTGATTTCAAAGCAATTTGTGAAGTTGTAGATACTAGAGGATGCACATCTATGTTTTGAACACTCAAGTATCTAGCTATCAAATTACCAATAGAACTATTCCCAACTAGGAAAATCAAACATACAAAGATAACTATTAGAGAAGTAAATGGGAACTTTTTCTTACCTTCATCTGTGTGTACTACTTTAACTCCAGCTTGTTGGATAGATATACTGTAGACAAACATAACAATAGAGAATAAAGCGACCAAAACCCAGACGAGTGGAATGTTTATAACTATCAAGAAAAATAAACCTGATACAATCAAGAAATATTGTATGAATAGTATATATCCTTTTGTTCTTAAAAATTCAACAGTAGCAAGAGATACAAGGACAAGTAAGCCAAATAGTATTGCGAAATCATTCCAAGATCCAACCAAGTTCCCAGAAGATACGCCTTTTAGTAGTCCTGGTGCAAAACGTCCAAAACCTATGAACATATTTATGATCTCAAACAAGGCAAGTATAGCTCCACCAATAAGTAATGATAGGAAAAATGCCCAGATCCTCTTTTCAGTTTGGAAGTATATTGAAGATAGGAAGAATATTATAAATAGAACAAGCATTGAACCAAAAGTTCCTAGCTCAAATCCACTACCAAATAGAGATACGTATTTAGAAGAAGAGAAAAAAGACGAAAGCAAAAATACAACAGGAATAGCTGCACCTGCAACTATAAGTTTATCTTTTGGAAAAGAAAACTTACCTTCTCCAAGTCTCGCAATCAACCAGAAGAATAGAGCAAGTGTTGCTCCAACTGAAATAAGAAATCCTTTACTTGCTTCGAGTGTAACTGGTACGTAAGGGATGAAGAAGAACAGACTTAAAAATATTGTGGCTAATAATGTAGTGAATGAGAGTTTATTAAAAAATTCAACTTTTTTTGATTCCATACTTGTCTTTTTTGCTTATATATTAATGTGATAATTATACACGACTTCCTTTTATAATACTAGGCAACAATATTCACAAGTCTACCCTTTACATATATGACTCTCTTAACCTCTTTCCCTTCTATCCAAGGCAGGACTGCTTTGTCTTTAATTGCCATAGATTTTAGAGATTCTTCGTCTATATCAGGATTTATCATAACCTCAGAACGAACCTTACCATTGACCTGAATGACTATTTTAATAGAGCTATCAACAATCTTCTTTTTGTCCCATTTAGGCCACTTGGATAGATGAATAGATTTTTTCTCGCCAAGTTCTCTCCATATCTCCTCACTTATATGTGGAGCAAAAGGAGCGAGTATCTGTAAGAAAATTTTAAAATCTTTTTTTGAAATATTTTTTGATTTTTCTATTTCATTAACCAAAACCATCATAGAAGAAATTGCAGTATTGAAACTCATTGATTCTATATCTTCTGTTATTTTTTTTATTGTTTTATGCAGCAAGGTTTCCAATTCTTTTTCTGAAGTTTTTGAAAATTCATTTTGAGCAATTCTCCAAACCTTCTCCAAGAAACGTCGTGATCCAATAATACTCTCTGTACTCCAAGATACTGCCTGATCAAATGGTCCAATAAACATCTCATACACTCGCAAAGTATCTGCTCCATAGAGTTTAACTATATCTTTAGGATCGATAGTATTACCAAGTGATTTAGACATTTTAGCTCCACCTTCGGCAAGTATCATACCGTGGCTTGTTCGCTTCATATATGGCTCACTAGTTGGTACAAGCTTCAAATCATATAAAAACTTATGCCAAAAGCGCGAATATAGTAAGTGTAGAGTTGTATGCTCCATTCCCCCGTTGTACCAATCTACTCCGTTTTTCATCCAGTATTTCAATGCCTTTTTACTAGCAAACTCTTTATTGTTTTTTGGGTCGACATATCGCAAAAAGTACCAAGAAGAACCAGCCCAGTTTGGCATAGTGTCTGTTTCTCTTTTTGCTTTACCTTTACATTTTGGGCATTTAGTATTTACCCATTTATCTATGATAGCAAGCGGGCTCTCGCCGTTATCTGTAGGCATGTAAGATTTTACTTTCGGTAAAGTTACTGGCAAATCTTTTTCTGGAACCGGAACATATCCACATTTTTCACAATGAACTATTGGAATAGGCTCACCCCAGTAACGCTGTCTTGAAAATACCCAATCACGAAGTTTGTATTTTGTTACAATTTTTCCACCAACAGCTTCAGTGATTTTCTTTTTAGCTTCCTCTGAAGTAATACCGTTAAATTTTTCTGAATTTGAAAGAACGCCATAACCTGTATACACCTGATTTAAATTGTTTAATAAATCCCATATTCTTAAAGACGATTGCTCGTGAACAAAATTTTTTACTTCCTCTTTTTTTACCCAAAAAACATCATGCTTAGCTTTTTCTTCTTCAACCATTTCTTCTCTTTTATCACTTTGCAATTCAAAATACATACCTTTAAAATGTGCGTATCTATTTAAATTTTTTGGTGTGTGGAAAAATTTACTATGATATTGTCCCCCAACCTGTTTTATAAATTTTAAATCTAAATAACCTGTCTCTTCTCGAACTTCCATTCGAGATGCTTCTTCAGCTGTCTGACCTTCTTCAATACCACCAGTAACAAAAGTTCTCCAATCAACCTTTTTCCATTTAAGACACAAGTATTTATCCTCACTCCAGTGTTTAACAATAACATCCACAACATTCCTTTCTATAAAAGGCAATCCGTCTTTGGGTTTTGAACTTTCTGAAGTATCAATGAAAAGAGGTTCAATAACTTCCTTGACTGGTAGTTTATATTTCTGTGCAAATACAAAATCCCTTTCATCATGAGCTGGTACTGCCATTACAGCTCCTGTACCATAACTTGCAAGCACATAATCCGCAATCCATATAGGCACTTCCTCATTATTTGCAGGATTTATGGCTTTCAAACCCTTAACTTCAATACCAGTTTTCTCTTTTTCTTCTGAGGTACGATCAAGTTCGGATTTATTTTTGATTTCAGAAATATATTTTTCTATTTCTGTTTTATTTATAACACCTGAATCAAATGTTAAAATTGTTTTCTCTACAAGTGGATGCTCTGGTGCAAGTACAACGTAAGTAACACCAAAAAGAGTATCCGCGCGAGTTGTGAATACTTTTATTTTTTCATTTGTATTTTTTATTTTAAAATCTATTTCACTACCTTCACTTTTCCCTATCCAGTTCCTCTGTTGAATTTTTATCTTTTCTAGGTAGTCTACCTTATCAAGATCGCTATCTAGTCTATCTGCGTATTTTGTAATTGCGAGCATCCATTGCTCCTTTTCTTTCTTAACTACTTCAGTACCACAACGCTCACAACACCCATTTACCACTTCTTCATTTGCAAGACCTATTTTATCTTTGGGACACCAGTTTATAACGCTCCTAGCCTTGTAAGCTAAGCCTTTTTTGTATAATTGCAAAAATATCCATTGCGTCCATTTATAATATTCAGGGTCAGTTGTGTTTACTTCCCGAGACCAGTCAAATCCAAAGCCTATTTCTTTGAGTTGCTTACGAAATACATCTGTATTTTGTTTAGTAACTTTTTCTGGTTGAATACCTGTCTTTATTGCATAGTTTTCCGTTGGCAATCCAAATGCGTCCCAACCTATTGGAAAAAGAGTATTATATCCTTCCATGCGACGCTTGCGAGTGATTATATCCATCGCAGTATTTGATCTAATATGCCCCACGTGAAGGCCAGCACCAGATGGATATGGGAATTCTATTAAGCCATAGAATTTTTTACCGCTAGTACTATTTTTTGCTTGGTAAATTTTCTTTTTATCCCATTCATTCTGCCATTTCTTTTCAATTTTTGAGTGATCGTAATTTTTCATTTTTTACTTTCCAAATTTCTTAACTGCAAGCCAGATCAGTGCAGCAAGTGCAGCTCCCAAGATAATAACTCTTACTATACTATCCGCACTCCCCCAATACCTCATGGATGCAATGACTAATGAAAGTACTCCACTCCATGAAAATGCAATCGATAGAAGAGATACACCTATAAAGGCACCAGATAAAATAACAAGTACTCCAAGAGATACTAATATAACAAATACATTTCTACTGTAGATTTTTGAAGCATTGTCGTATTTTTTCTGACAAGTATAAGTTGAATTGCAGTAGCCAGTTATTTCAGTTTTCTTTGCGTTTGTTATTTTTGTATCAACTGGAACAACTTGCTCACTCCACATACCACCATTTTCTAAACATTGACCCTTGTTGTCATATGCTCTGTTGTAAACATCTGCTGGGCAGTATTTATCGTAGCTTGGTTCTGTATAAACTAGAGATGTAGCATAATTGAAAAACAAGTTAGTAACAATAACAATAGCAATAATCAATGCCCACTTAAGGACATTTCCCTGCTTTTTTGGTTCTACTTTTATTTCATTTATATTATCCATAATTCCTTTATTATAACAGAAAAAGGTGTATAATATAAGGACTTATGCAACGCCTTAGAAAAAAATCTGAAGAGAGACTCGGGCGCGCCGCAGCTAATGCGACGAGATGGATAGGGTCTACAAAATCGCTAATTGTACATACACTACTATTTATAGTGTCTTTTTCATTATATTTCTTTGGTTTTGAATTTGATAAGATCTTGCTTGTTGTTACTACAATAGTGTCTTTGGAGGCCATTTACTTATCAATATTTATTCAGATAAGTGTAAATAACCAAGCTAAGCACTTGGACGAAGTTGCTGAAGACCTTGGTGAAATTCAGGAAGATGTGGAAGGAATTGAAAAAGATATTGACGAGATTCAGGAAGATGTGGAAGAGATTCAGGAAGATGTGGATGAAATCCAAGAAGATGTGGGAGAAGTAGACGAGTTAGACCAAAAACGCGATGAAGCAATGCTCTCAAAAATTGAAGGAACCTTGCAAATGCTGATTGGAGAAATAAACGCACTTAAAAAACAACAGGAAGATAAAAACAAGTAGATAACTATCTACTTGTTTTTATCTTTACACTCCCTTGCCTTAATATTTCTATTTCGCCATCTTTGAATCTTATTAGGGTTGAAGGTTTAGAAATTTTTGTTCCTCCGTTTATATAAAGATCGATTTTATTACCAAAGTATTTTTTGGCTTCTACAATATTTTTTGCGGAAGGTAGCCCTTCAGGGTTAGCACTAGGAGCAGATAGTGGACCTGCTTTGCTAATAACCTTATATAAATTTTTATTTTTAGGCCCAACCATACGAAAGGCAATTGTATCTGTACCTCTGTGTAAATATGAAAACTTTTTATTTTTACAATCTAGCACTACACTTACCTTTCCAGGCCAGAAAGCTTCTAGCGATTTTTTTTGTTCTTTTGATATTTTAATATCGAACTTTCCAAGCTGGCTAAAAGAAGATATTAGTACAATGCAAGGCTTGCCTTTGTCGCGAGCTCTTACTTTATATATATTTTCTACAGTCTTTCTGTTTAAAGCACTTCCAAGAACCCCATATATAGTGTCAGTTGGGGCTACAATAATACCTCCTTGTTTCAATATTTTTACAGTTTTATTTACATCAAAATTCATATACAGATAATATCATAAAAAATGGCATCCGCTGACTTGTGGTCTTTGGATGCCGTGAATGAGTTTGGTTTTCATAAGAAAATATTTATAAGTACTAAAAGTACAGTGAGTAATATTATAAATATAATCGTAGAAAACAGGTTTTTTAATCCTCTTCTTTTAAGTGCAGGGATTGGTGCACCTCTCTTTACCTCTACGGCTTCAAGAATGAAACCAGACAAAGAGAAACTTTGATCCCAAAGGAATGTTAACACCTTAGGGATAAAAGTGCCGATAAACCACTTAATGAATTGAAGTGATTTATCCAGGATCATGTTAATTAAAGCGGTTAGTGATGTGGTATTACTTTTCTGACTCATGATTGTTAATTTGGGTATATTATACCACAAACAATACCAAAAGTCAATGTTATATATTGTTTATTTTAGCCGCTACTATAAAGTCATTTTGGGAAAGTCCCCCAATAGCGTGAGTAGTAAGAGTAATATTTACTTTACCCCAACCTAGCTCAATATCTGGATGATGACCTTCGCTCTCAGCGATAGCTCCAACTTTATTTACAAAAGCTAATGCTTCAGCAAAATTTTTAAATTCAAATTTTTTAGAAATGCTTTTCGCATCTTGTGAAAGTACCCAATCTTTTACATGAAATAGAAGCATTGCTTCCGCATCTGCCTTTGTCATTGGGTCTACTCCCCCTTCGCACGGCACACATTTTTGTTCTAGTAAATTCATAAATAATTTTAACAAACAGAAGTAAAATCTCTATATGCATCTGTGGAATGACCACTTCCATCAGTAACTCTATAATGTCTTGTAGTAACTGCCAAACAACCTCCACCGCCACCTATTGCTTCAGCTTTTTTATTTGTAAAAAAAGATTTTATATTTGCAAGGAAGCTAGGTTTAGGATTATAGGCGTGAGGTGTGTAAGTATCTGGAAAGATTATTTGAACATTAGCAGTTAAATCACCATCTTCTGGATCGCTTGCAGTATAGCTTGGCTCAGCCCAACTTGAAGGTAGAACTCCAAAAACAGAGGATCCGTTATATGTAAAAACTCCAGTATAAACAGTATAACCAACAACTGAAGGAGGGGTTAACACTATAGTAGGAGAAGCGCCACCTGAGCTTCCACGTGTCGCATTATTACAATTTTTAGTAGCACCAATAGCAAGAAGTCCTGAGACTTGAGTTGAAGATAATGTACTATCGATACACCAGTATTTATTGGAAATTGATTTTAATGGAAATATAACAACATACGAACTAGAGTCTGATTGGTATTCGTATTTACTCCCATTATCAACCGCAGTATAACCTGCTCCCAATATCATCTGATCAAGAATTTGTTTTGCTTGTGTACCGTTATTAAATTCACTTGCATAACCAGCACCATTTGTTTCATTCTCAATAACACTTCTTAAATGAGATAGTTGTTCCTGACGCTTCCCATCTTCACCTTTATCACGAGACTTAGAAAGTACGGTTATAATAATTGCTGTCATGATTGCAACTATTGCAATCACAACCATAATCTCAATTAAAGTAAAACCCATAAAAAACCTTTTTTTATGCTTACTATTATTTGATTTAGTTTTAGATTTCATTGTTAGTAAATTATATCTTAAACTCAATCACATCGCCATCTTTGACTATATATTCTTTTCCTTCTGTGCGGACTTTTCCTTTCGCGCGTGCTTCGCCATAACTCCCTGCATCAAGTAAATCCTGGAAGTAGACTACTTCTGCACGGATAAATTTATCCTTAAAATCTGTATGGATTGCAGTACCTGCGATAGGCGCTGTTGAGCCGTGCTTTATAGTCCAAGCTCTAGTCTCATCTTCACCGGTAGTAAAATAGGTATCAAGGCCAAGAAGTTTGTAACCTTCTTTGATCAGATTATTTATTCCATCATCTTCTCCGCCGAGTTCTTTTCGGAATGTTTCTTTTTCTTCTCCTTCAAAATCTTTCAATTCCTCTTCAATTTTTGCATCAAGCACTACATAGCGTGATCCAGATTTCTCTATATAGTCAGTAAGTTCTTTGAAAATTTCTGGATTCATTTCATCTAGGTTTTTAGTACCTCCTCTTTTATTTAATCCATATAGAAAAGGTTTTAGGGTGAGCAGATTTAGCATTTTTACTTTTTCCAATTCTTTCTCATCAAATTCCACAGTATTTGCAAGCATACCTCTCTCAAAAGCTTTTTCAAGTTTTACAAGTGCTCCTTCTTCTATGATTGCTTCTTTATCACCTTTTTTTATTTCTTTCTGAATATTATTTTTTCTTTTTGAAACAGTTTCAAGATCAGAAAGTATGAGCTCTAGGTTTATCACTTCGATATCACGAAGTGGATCGATATCGCCATATACGTGAATAATTTCTCCTCCCTTATCACTCTTTAATGGAAATATTCTTACCATCTCAAGTATCGCATCAACTTCGCGAATATTTGCCAAGAATTTATTGCCAAGACCTTCACCTTTTGATGCTCCTTTTACAAGACCTGCAATATCTACGAATTCTATAACTGCTGGTACAGTTTTGGCTGATTTTGAAAATTCTGAAAGTTTCCAAAGTCTTTCATCTGGTACAGGAACAATCCCTACTGAAGGATCAATAGTACAAAATGGGTAGTTCTCTGCTGGTACACCTTTTTTGGTGAGTGCATTAAAAAGCGTCGACTTACCGACGTTTGGCAGACCTACAATTCCGATTGATAGCATACAATACGACAAATTCCGCCCTTATTTTGTAAAGGTATTTTTGTAATTAAGCTTTTATGAGCCGACTTTTTCATAAAATCATCATAACTGATTATTGACGATTTTCAAAATCTTAAATTGTTGACCCTTTCGCAACTTTTCAGGTCGTAAGTAAATAATAGGAAAACTCTTAGTTGTTTGTAAGGGAGGGGATGTATTCGAAAATTTAGGTTTATTGATTTGTCTTAAAAAGAAGTATTCAACTTTTCATCAAATACGTGTTCGTATTTTTCTGGATTCCGAAACCCATTTTCATTAAAATCACCAATAAGGTCTTTAAAGTTAAATGCTTTTGAACCATTTTTAAGTTTTATAAAAACTCTACATTCTTCTTTATTTCCAAAAAAATGTCTTTGCGGATGTGTTACATCTTCATGTACTAAATCCTCCTTGAAAATACTTTTATTAAAGTAAGTCATTAGTTTTTTATGAACCAAATCCAGGTAATCCTTTCCTTGGTCACCAACATTAAAATATTCGCCATGAACTAATCTATGACGCAATCCAACACTCGAATTTTTCCTTGTTCCAAAAAGTTCTTTAGTTAAATTTTCTCCCAAAATTGTGTTTATTAGGTTCCAATCCTTTTTACCATCTTTTTTCACCAACGCTTCAATTGCTGAAAACATTAAAAGTAACTTGGGTGAGTAACCAATTGTATTAACTGCGTCATTCCAGTAATAGTAAAATGCTTCCGGTATTTCGGTACTTTTTAAAAGTACTTTTAGAGCTTTTTGCTCTCCCTCCATAAACATTAAACCAACAGATCTAACATCTTTTGTATATCTAAAAAAGGCTACATCGCTATTGACTTTACTTATTAGAAAAGGTTCACCGTAGAATTCTATATAACTTTGAGAGATTAAAGCTATCCTTGGAATTATTTTCACCAATTTATCTCTAAAAAGTTTAAAAGCTTTATGAGAATCTTTAGCCTCTGTATTAAATTCTGCTATCCAGGCATCTGATAACCACCCATCTCTGTAATTAAAATCCCAATGAGAAAAAGAAATTCCATCAACATCAAAAGAAGCTGGTTTTTCTTTATTTTCCATTACTGCACAATGTGCAAGAGTAAGTATCTTATGTTCAATTTTATATTTATTCATTGATTTCTTTAGAAACTGTTATGTGATCATAATTACTCCCATAATAATATTATTTCAATTTACCAACTTCATCCG
Organism: uncultured Candidatus Saccharibacteria bacterium; assembly: GCA_964502615.1. Classification (GTDB taxonomy): domain Bacteria; phylum Patescibacteriota; class Minisyncoccia; order Phycocordibacterales; family UBA9973; genus UBA8515. Next base: position 166,200 of record CAZCXF010000001.1, read on the forward strand.
CCCATTTTTTCGACATTCCTTCTAGTGTGTCTTCCAGGCCCCAGCTAAACCTTTTGTTTGCTTCTTTTGAAATATGGAAGAAACAATCAAATGCGACAACAAGCGTAGTTCGTGACAAATCCAAATTTTCTCCTATATTCAGGATAGTACCTTCTTCTGTATGACTCATGTATTCGTTCATACTCCTCGCATTTGTATGTCCAATTGTGCATTGCAAACTATAAACAGTATTATAAAGATCTGATCTGCCTATTGTTTCAGACATGCCTTTTATACCTTTATCTGACCAACCGTTTGTATACTTATATTTTTCCATCACCTTTTTATACTCCTCCTCAATTTCAGCAAGCGCACCTTCTTTATTATCTGACTTTATTGCTTTATTAAGACCCATCAAAAGTTCATCCTTAGTTATAATATAGTCATACATTTTTTTACGGGTCACCCAGTCATAGCTCATATAACGCATGAGGGTATCTTCAGTCTCATCCTGAAGAACGTAAACGGCAGTAACCATCAATTCCAGCAATGTACGTGCGAGCATGAATGCATCTTCACCATAACCACTCCGACACAGTAACCCTATGGCTTCATAAGTCTTAAAAGACTTGCCCATTACAAATGCCATAAAAAAGTCTTTGTTGTCTCCATTAGTAATCTCTAGCTGGAGTTTAGACTCAATAAGATCGTGGAGTTGTTTATTAAAATTGAGGATGATATTTATCTCTCCATTACTCATAAACATATTTTAACATTTTTAGCCGATACAAACTAAAAAGTCCCTGACATACTGCTAAATCAGATAAAGAGTAAAATTGTTTGATTTTTAAACACTATGCCACTTGTTTATGGAATTCGTTATAAATCTTATCGTAGTCCTTTGGGACTCTCTGATACATGGGAGGTAGTTCTATCTCAAATTCAAATGGAATATAGGCCTCAAATTCAGGAAGTCGGATTGTGCTCTGACCATCGGGGAAAATTTCTAGGCTTTCGTTGAAAGGCTTATTTGACTGAAGTCGGATTGTGCTCTGACCATACCAATTGAAAGACTCATAATACTCTTTAATATAGCAGAGTATTTAATTATTGACTACATGCCAGATTATCACTATCAAACTTCCCCACCAACCTAGATCTGAAATAATCAGGCTAACCATTATTTTATTCTGCCAAGATTTTGGAAGTAATTCAGAAGACTTTCCCTGACGTTCACGTTCAAGTAAAAACGGACTCACAGAAAATGAAAGAAATATTCCATTTAATATCAAAATAGCCGCAACATAAGCTAAATAAACCGGCGTCCCAACAAAAGGAGCATTGTAGAAATATATAAGCCCACCAATGATAGCAAGTACTGTGCCAGCCCAAATCATTGGTTTGGTAACCTTGTGCGTACGAGTCGTAGCTTCTGTCCAATAGTTAGACTTTCTGCCGAGAAATCCATGGATATCAATCACGGTTACGGCTCCGAGTCCGATTATATAACCCATAATTAAAATAAATAGTCCGATAAAATGTTGCATAGGTTATTTTGTTTTATGTAAATTATCTCCCATTTTATTCGAGGATTTATTTACAACTTTTGCAATCGCATTTGCAATAGTTTCCAAATGATTTTCAATTTCTTGATTTGTAATATGTTTTGTAAAAAATCCTTCCTTAGCTGAAAAATAATCTCTATTAAAATCAGCAAATACTTGTTTTGGCCTCATATCATGTTGGGCTCCATCAATTTCAATATATATTTTTGCTTTTGGTATAAATATATCAACATGTTTATGTCCATCCCAATGCTCGAGTTCAACAACAATTCCTCTTTGTTTTAAAGCTTGAGCTAGGAATACTGTTTGTGGTGTAGATTTTTTCATTTAAATATTTTAGAAAGAAATTTCCAGTCATTTAACTACTCCCATTTTGTAATTGAAAAAATAAACTTATAATCATTCTTATTGATTTTTTGACCAAATGGTTTGTCTATTTTAACTTCCTTTAAGTAAACCTCGTTATTCCCAATATTAATATTTCTTAATCCTAATGTGAAATCTAAATTGGCATTAATTTTTTTGTTATCTTCTGAAATCCAAGAATTAATTGCACGTATAGAAGTCGGACTAGTACAGTACTCTTTATATATATTAATGCAATTACCCTCATCCAAAATAGCAGACACTGTTAAACTAGAATTAGCAACATTTATAGGCTGACCAAATTTCGCCACAACTAATTTTTCAACATGCTGTGATGGTGGAAGTGGATAAACTGTTACAGGATAATTAGTATTGGGTATATAATATTTTCCGTAATTAAGAACGTTACCATTATTGTCTACCGGCTGTCCTAAAAAGTTAAATAATATTTTTTCACTTCTTGAAAATGATGCAGTAATTTCTATAATACTTTTAATATTATCAATTAAAACGTAATCAGTAGGGCCACTGTAGATCATTTGTGTTTTACCTGTACTAATATCAACAATATAGGAAGGATAAGTTATTAACCCATTATTATCATGACCTCCTCCAATAAAAATCTTATCAGAATTTAAAGTATTAAAATAAAAAGGGAAATTAAAAAGTTTATCAGTAACGTAAGAACTAGAATTATCTTTCAAATTAAACTTAATTAACTTAAGAGGATCATCTTTTGTAGGATTATAGTTGATGGGATTTAATGGTTCATCATTAACATACATAAGAGCATATATAAAATCCTTGTTATTACTAAATATAAATGGTTTATCATGATCAAAAGGATTATCTTGTTCTTTAGAACTATTGTATAAATAGTTATACAATCTACCAACCTTAATGCTTGTGTGCTTTTGTATATCGCGTACATGTAGAACATTGTTCTGTGAGTAAGCTAGATAATTGTTAGAGCCAAATCTTATATAGTCAATATTATTACTTGGATTAATTTCATCTATTACTTCATTTTTTGAAGCATCGTATATTAAATATTTATATATTTCTTTACCTTTACCATCATATGGTACTGCTTGATCCTGAATTGTTATTATAGAATCACCAATTGGATTTACCTCAAACAATGCATCATTTACATTTAAATCTGAAACAGTTTTATTTTGTGTATCTATCATATAATTCTGAAAATTACAAAATTCAACACAATCATTTGGTCCAACCCTAAAGAACCAGAATCTATTATTATCGGTTTTAATTATGCCTTTATTGTCTTGATTACTTCCACTTATATGTTTGTTTTTTAGACCAATTGTGTTCAAAAGTTTATCAGCGTTGTCTGGAACATCTGAAATATGCCTAGTATTTGAAATAATTTTTTTAGAATCTATAGGATGAACGAGCAAGGATGATAATATGTTTGAAGTCTGAAAATATCCATTAAAAAGTATCTTGAGACCAAAAATTAGAACAAACAATATGAATATCCAAATCAAAATAGATTTTATAAAGTTTTTATTTTTAGGAGGAAACTGCACATTGTTGTCTAATTCCTTTTCCATTATATTAGATTATATCAAAATACTTTATTAAAACATAGAACTTACTTTACTAGAAACAACTTTATTATAAATAAAACAATTTTTTACGTGTGCTCCAGATAGATACCCTGTACTCATTAAGAATTCATTTACAATCTCACCTCCAGTGAATTTAAAAGTTTTCTTGAATAGTTTTACCCACTCATCTTTGCTATTAGTCTTGTGATGATCGAGCCATTTTTTAAATGAACCGAATTCTTTTTTAATACCTAATATCACATTTGCATTATGAATTGCTGCATCTATTTTTAATCGGTTGCGGATAATTCCAGGGTCAGAGAGTAGTCGCTTACGGTCGGAATTTTTATAAGAAGCAACTTTTTTAATATTGAAGTTATGAAATGCTTTTTTGAAATTTTTTTGTTTATTTAAAATAGTATTCCAGCTAAGTCCGGCTTGGTTTATCTCAAGCACTAAGCGCTCAAAAAGTTCATTGTCATTTTTAATCGGAAAACCATAATACTTGTCATGATAAACACGATGGACATTTTTCTTGTCCAAGGTTTGTACAAATTCGCAATATGATCTAGGCTTCGGTTGTGACGCCATCAAATTCTGCTTCGTTAGCTGCTGCTTCATCTTTTGTCACTCGGACAATACCATCTTTATGGTGAGCTGGAGAATATATAGTATAGAGTTTTAGATCCTCCGTAGCTGAAGTATTCATAATGTTATGCTCTGCTCCTGCTGGCACTACAATAACATCCCCATCCTTGAGTTCATATTCAGTCTCATTTATTATGCATTTACCAGTACCCTTTTCAAAACGGAAAAATTGATCATTCTCAGGATGAACTTCTGAGCCAATGTCTTCGAGTGGTTTTAAACTCATAAGGACTAATTGGCTATGCTTGCCCGTGTATAAAACTTTTCTAAAATTGTTATTCTCAACTGTATCTTTTTCTATATTTGTGTGAAATCCTTTCATATATTTTATTTATTTAAGTAAGTAATAGTGATTTGTAAAACTGTTGCAAACGAAACCCAAACTAAATAAGGAATATTTATATAAACTATCGACCGCATATATGGCCAGATCGTGTACATAGCCCATACTAGTGTTGCTAGGACAAGAAGTATATCTATCATAGCCAGGAGATTATTTTTAAGTCCAAACTGAAGTGGGGTAAAAGCGAAATTAAAAATAAGATTTAGAACAAAAGGTAGTGCAACGATGGCCGGCAAGTCACCCTTTATGACTTTGTAAAACACAGTTCCAAAGCTATATGCAATAAGAATATAAAGTACAGTCCAAACTGGCCCGAATATCCAGCTTGGGGGTGACCAAGTTGGTCTGACTAATGTTGAATACCAATTGTAAGAATTAGACATATAGTTTATCTTATTCCTGTATCAATATTTATATCCATATGGAACGTAGCATTTTTCTGAATCGTAACTGTCGCAGGTACGCCGAGAACAGTCGTTGGACGGAAAACTGGATTTACCAACTCAACATAGTAAACTCCTGCTGGAAGCGTAGCAGAGAATCTACCATTTTGGTCTGGAGTAAGAGTTTTGACTAATACTTTTGGATCGCCTTTATATACAGCAACTTTTCTCTCTGCAAACATTTGAGGTGTAGGTTTACAAGGGTTATCTATCCTCTCCACAGGACAAATCGGACCGATAGTCATAGTCCCATCTAGAGTACCACTCGCGACTGCTTCTTTGGCATTATTTGAAACAGAAAATTCAAAAACATAATCTCCCTTATTTATTATCAAGTTTGAAATAGCGGGTGGGTTTACTGTAATCAGTGTTATCTTTTTATCTCCAAAAACTACTGAGTTTCCAAAAGATAATTCTGAAGTTCGAGTTGTGTTACCAGGACTCTCAAGTTTTACTTTTACTCTAACTGTACCCTTCCATATACAATTTACTCCCGAAGGACAACGACTATCCTCAACGACTTCAAGCGGAGTAACGCTCATTCCAGCTATAACAACTTTTTTGTTTATCGTAGTAAATTTGCTACCTAGAACTTCTTCTTTTTTTACAACAACTTCATCTTCTACTTTTGGTTGTGGAGCAGGAGGACATTCAGCAAATTGGCATTGTGCTCCAAACCTATATACAGAGCTACCGTCTGGGCAGAGTTTTGCCTCTTGTGTACAAGCTACGATTTTAGTCGACTGGTTCTTTTTGTTTTGAGTAAGGATGAGAGTGGCTATTATGATAAATAGAATAAGCGCCCCTACGTACATAAAAAGCCTTCTCATGTTTTTCTTGTCTTTCATGAGTTTATTATACCATTTATAAAAATAGCATAAAGGACTTTGCTATCAACGATAAATGAAGTACAATAGGCTTATTATAAAATAAACAATTTAAACAAAATGGCAAAAAGAGCTACATCACTTCATCCTCACAAGAAATCTAAACATTCTCGAAAGACCAAGAAAAGACTTGCTATCAAGAAAGAAATGCTTGCAAAAAAGGCTGCTAGTAGAAAAAAGAAGAAGTAATCAAAATCCCCGACAAACGTCGGGGATTTTGATTTTGGTTATCCAAGCATTGCCTTTTGAATCTCAGCTTGATATTTGCGCATGACTTGCATTGTAGCCGTCATTTCACTAGTACCACTCTTTGTTAGAACTTTGACCTCATCTCCAATCTTCTTGAAGAGCTCAGGATTTTCATTTATAAGCTTGATAAACATATCTTGCTGAGCTTTAGGCAAGTTTTTCATCTTGGCACGTATTAATTTTTCAGTTAAAAAACTTTTGATTGACATCCCTTTTTTATATCATAAAAAGTGCTATTATGCGAGTGTTGGGAAGCTTATGAAAATTAGCTTCTTTCAAAAAGCACACATAATTTACTGGTGAAAATTTGCTCTGCTCGCGCCGTCGCGCTGCGCAAGACTTTTTTCAAGAACTAATTTTCATGCGCTCAAATACTAAAATCAAATCTAAGATTATTGTTGTTCTCGGTCAAACTGCCACTGGTAAGAGCGATTTTGCAGTGGAATTGGCAAAGAAAGTAGGAGGCGAGATAATCTCTGCTGATTCAAGACAAGTATATAAAGGTATGGATCTAGGTACTGGAAAAATTACAAAGAAAGAGATGCGAGGTATTCCCCACTATTTGCTTGATGTTGCTTCTCCAAAAAAAGTTTTCTCTGTGAGTGATTTTAAGAAACTAGCTGATAAAAAAATTGAAGATATTATTGCTCGAGGTAAAACTCCGATAATCTGTGGTGGCACAGGATTCTATATAGACGCAGTCGTTGATGGGAATATTCTTCCAGAAGTACCACCAAACAAAAAACTAAGATCAACACTAGAAAAAAAATCTCCTGAGAAACTTTTAGAAATATTAAAGAAATTTGATAAAAGTCGTGCAAAAAATATCGACGCTAAAAACAAAGTTAGGCTTATCCGTGCGATCGAGATAGCAAAGGCTCTAGGAAAAGTCCCTAAAATAAAATCACAATCAAAATACGAAGTAACAAAAATAGGCCTAACTCTACCAGATGAAATACTAAAAGATAAAATCAAAAATCGCTTACTTGCTCGAATAAAAAAGGGAATGCTTCGGGAAATTAAAAAGCTACACGAGAGTGGTGTATCTTGGAAACGCATGGAGATGCTGGGACTCGAATACCGATACGGAGCACTGTATTTGCAAAGTAAAATATCTAAGCAAGAAATGATTGAGAAATTAAACACCGAAATCTGGCACTACGCCAAACGCCAAAAGACATGGTTTAAAAGAGATAAAAATACAAATTGGATAGATGCAAGAAATTTAAAAACTATATATCAAACTCCCTTATTTCAACATTTTTTGCTGGTTCAAAAGGTCCACCTTTAAAGTTGGAATGAAAAAATCTAATTATCCCCCCATGTGCAACTAAAAGTATAGAATCATCTTCCGAATGATCTTTTTTTATCTTTTCCAAAAATGATAAAACTCTTTCTTTTATATCTTCTACTCGTTCACCATTATATGGCCTAAAATCATAATTTTGATCAATATATGATTGCCATAAATGTTTTCCATATTTTTCATTATGTTCACTCCATGTTTTACCATTTAAATCACCAAAGTTAACTTCTCTTAACTCAGGATGATATGATATATCAAGCTTTAATTTTTCATTTAAAATATCTGCAGTTTGTCGTGTGCGTAACATATCAGAAGAATATATCCTAGATATATTTTTAGGTATTTTCTCGATTGCTTTTTTTATATCATCTATACCATCAGAAACTAGTGCCTCATCTCTACTTTGTCCATTTATTATCTTAAGTTGATTAGATGGTACTAATCCGTGCCGAATTATATAAATTTTCATAGCGGGCGATGAAGGAATCGAACCCTCGCCAACGGTTTTGGAGACCGTTGTACTACCACTATACTAATCGCCCAATGTGGCTAGTATACACTTTTTAGCTTTATTTTCAATAAAAAATACCTCGTTATGAGGTATTTTTTATTGTTTATCCAGTTATTTTTGCTTCTTTGTGTTTCGTATTTTTCTTGCAAGTCTTGCAGAATTTCTTCATTTCAAGCTTTTTTGTAACGAGTTTTTTGTTCTTACTGGTAAAGTAATTGCCGTTTTTGCAGACAGTACATTTAAGTTTTAGTAAACGATCTTGTGACATAGTGGGTATAGGATACTATAAAAGGGCTTAAATTGCAAGCTAAGCGACAACCTTGGGTAAAAGTGGACTTATCCTAGTGGTTACTTCGTAGTTTATAGTGCCAGTTTTACTAGCTATATCGCAAGCATCTATGGTAAGGCCTTTTTGGGTGCCTATAATTACCACTTCACTCCCCGGCTTTACTCCTTTTATATCTGTAATATCAACTACTATCATATTCATGGCTACTCTACCTATAATCTTTGCAAATTTGCCATTTATTAATACCTCTCCATTGTTTGAAGATGCACGAACAATACCATTTGAATATCCTTGAGGAATAACTGCTGTTGTTGTATTTTTTCTTGTTGTATATGAAGTCCCGTAACCAATAGATTCACCAATTGGGATATTTTTTACTTGAGCAACGTGAGTGATGTATTTCATTACTGGCTTGAGCTCTATTTTTCTTTTCCAAATTTTCTCAAGTTCTTTGCTTGGCCACATTCCGTATAATCCTACGCCAACTCGAACTATATTGTTGTATCCTTTCCACTTTTCATATGCGAGAACTCCAGATGTTGCGGAAATATGAGTCTTGATATTTTTGTAGCTATTGTCTTTGAAGAGCTTTACTACATCTTCATAATCTTTTATCTGCTTAGAAGCATAAGTAAAGTCAGTAGTATCTTCGATATTTGCAAAATGAGCATAGACTCCATCGATAGATAAATTTTTCATAGTTTTAATTTCTTTCAAAAATGTAGGAATCTGAACTGGAAGTAGTCCTTCACGTCCTAAGTGTGAATCAATCGCAACATGAACTTTTTGTTTTATACCAAGTTTTCTCGCAAATTCATTTATAAGTAACGCGTGATGTAAATCAAACACAGTCAAAATGCAACCGAGCTTGATAGCTTTTTTAATATCATCTTTTTGTACATATCCGAGCAAAAGTATTGGTTTTTTTGTAACCGGCTTAATTTTTTCTAATTCTTCAATGCTGTTTATTTGGAAGTAATCTACATATGAATTTAAAACTTTAACAACCTCCACATCACCATGGCCATATGCATTTGCCTTGACTACTCCTGCGATCTTTGTACCCTTGTGAACAATACGCCTAAACTGCTTGATATTGTGTATCAAATTTTTCTTAGAAATTTCTATATAAGAAAGGGGTAAATTCTTCATTATAGAGATTATTCTAGCATTTTAAGTATATTTTGGTATACTAGCCGAGTGTATGCCGGAGTGGCGGAATTGGTAGACGCGCACGACTCAAAATCGTGTCTCGCAAGGGGTGAGAGTTCGATTCTCTCCTCCGGCACAAATTTAGACAAACTCAGGTTCGGGTTCAAGTGTGATCCCAAATTTTTCGTGTACTATTTTTATTATTTCATCTTTTACTTTTGTTACATCCGCACGAGTTGCCTTACCATTGTTTACTAAAACTAGAGCGTTGTTTTTATATATGGAGATAGGGCCAAAATCTTTACCTTTTAGTCCTGCAGTTTCAATAAGGAAACCTGCTGGTACTTTTACCAAATCCCCACTTGGAAACAAAGTAACGCTTGGATACTTTTTCTTTAGATCACTTGCCACAGTTTTACTAACCATAGGATTTTTGAAAAATGATCCAGCATTTGATATTTCGTTTGGGTCTGGTAGTTTATTTTTCCTTATATCAATAATTGCTTCACGTATTTGAAGTAAAGTAGGATTATTTATATTTTTCTCTAAGAAATATTTTTTAACTCCTGGGTAGTTAGGTATAGATGGTGCTCGTTTTGAAAGCCTAAGAGTGACAGCTGTTATGACATATCGTCCTTTAGCCTCTCCTTTAAAGATACTATTCCTATACGAAAAACCACACTCGCTATTTGAAAGTGTTTTTAATTTATTGTCTTTTGTATCAAAAACATCAACAGACACTAGGGTATCTTTTATCTCCTGTCCATAAGCTCCTACATTCTGTACTGGAGTTGCTCCAGTAGTACCTGGAATAGCAGACATAGCTTCAATACCTGAGAGTCCTACTGCGACAGCACAACTAACAGCATAATCCCAACTCTCCCCTGCTCCAATTTTTAAATCAGCATATTCCTCTGTTTCGTTTACAAGTTCAAAATTACAAAATTCAATCTTTACAACAACACATTCAAATACTCCGTCAGGAAAAACCATATTTGATCCTCCACCCAATATATGTACGGGTAAATTTTTTTCTTTAGCAAAACTATAAACTTCTGGAAGTTCTTCTGGTACAGAAACTTCTATAAAATATCTAAACTTACCTCCAACTTTAAAAGTAGTGTGTTCTCTGATATCCACATGTTCCTGTACTTCAATCATATTGCAATTATATCATATATGATATATAGTGAGCAAATAATAGCCTAGTGGATTATTAGCAAACAATATGAAAAAGCAAAAGGAGCAGGAAAAAATAGGGTTTTTTATAAAAGAGCTACGTGAGAGGCGTGGGCTCACCCAAGGTGCATTTGCAAAAGAATTAGGTACATCTCAGAGTGCTGTAGCACGTATGGAAAAAGGAGACCAAAATTTCAGCACTGAACTATTATCAAAAATCAGTGATATTCTTGAACATCAAATAGTTTCAATAAATAATTCGATAGATTTTCAAATTGTCGGTGGTAAAAAATTGCACGGTAGTATTACAACAAACTTTTCTAAAAATGGTTCAGTTGGACTTCTTTGCGCATCCCTACTAAACAAAGGCAAAACTACTCTTCATGGAATTGCTCGTATTGAAGAAGTTTATAGAGTAATTGAAATACTAGAGAGTATTGGGGTAAGCGTTAAATGGATTGATAGAAATTCTGTCCAGATAGTTCCACCTAAAAAGCTAACTCTTGATAAAATAAACGTAGAATCTGCTATAAAAACCCGCTCTGTGATTATGCTTATTGGGCCACTTATTCATTTACTTCCGACATTCTCTATCCCCCATGCATCTGGTTGCAAGCTTGGCAAACGCACAATTTCAGCTCATACATATGCATTGGAAGATATTGGTGTAAAAATTAAAACAACAAACTCAACTTATGAGATAGGAGCTCAAAAATTGAATCCAGCAAATATTGTAATGTATGAAGCTGGTGACACTGCATGTGAAAATATTCTTACAGCTGTTGCTAAAGTACCTGGAAAAACAACTATATCATTTGCTAGTGGTAACTATATGGTTCAAGAGATCTGTTTCTTCATTGAAAAACTAGGGATAAAAATCGAAGGCATTGGTACAAGCACTATGATAGTACATGGGGTAAAAGATATAGATATGGATGTAGAATACTCAAATAGTGAAGACCCTATTGAATCCATGATGTTTATATCGGCAGCTATTGCCACAGATTCAGAGTTAACTATTACAAGATGTCCCATTGATTTCTTGTCGCTTGAACTTGAAAAACTAAAGAGAATGAATCTAAAATATAAAATACTAAAAAGTTATAAATCATATAATGGACGTACTAACTTAATAGATATAAAAATAATGCCATCAAAACTAATCGCGCTTGATGATAAAATTCATGCTAACCCTTACCCTGGAATAAACATGGATAACCTTCCCTTCTTTGTACCTATTGCAATAAAAGCAAAAGGCCAAACTATGATACATGACTGGGTGTATGAGAACAGAGCAATATACTTTACAGAATTAAATAGGCTTGGAGCAGATGTTACCCTCGCTGATCCACACAGAGTATATATTCAAGGTGGTACACAATTGAAAGGAGCTCAGGTTGTTTGCCCTCCTGCCCTTCGTCCTGCGATGATCATATTGATTGGAATGCTTGGAGCACATGGAACTTCTGTATTACGTAACGTATATATGATCAGCCGAGGATATGAGGAAATAGCTGACAGACTTAACAAAATTGGTGCAGATATTACAATACTTAAGTAATGAACAAAAAAGAGAAATTGGATGAGCTAAATAACTACTGGAAAGAACACTGCTCATGTGAATTAAAAAAAACTGCAACTCAAGCGGTTTTTGGAAACGGTAATGCAAGTAGTGATATTGTATTTATAGGTGAAGCTCCTGGGAAAAATGAGGATATTGAGGGTATCCCATTTGTCGGAGCTGCGGGAAAGTTCTTAAATGAAATGCTTGCAGATATAGGGATGAAACGTGAAGATATCTACATAACAAATATTGTAAAATACCGACCCCCGAACAACCGTGATCCAGAACCAGAAGAAAAGGAGGCATGTAATGAATGGCTCATAAATGAACTAAAAATAATAAATCCAAAACTTATTATATTTTTAGGTAGGCACTCTATGCTACGATTTTTCCCTACAGATAAGATATCTGAAGTACATGGAAAACTTTTAATAAAAAGTATAACTGAGCTTGGCAAGAAGCAAGCCTTTCTCCCCCTTTACCATCCTGCAGCTGCACTTTATAACGGTGGTATGCGAGAAACACTAAAGAAAGATTTCAAAAAAATTCCAAAAGCCTTAGAAAAAATTAAATCTTCTTAACTTCTAGACACATAAACATAGGTATTTCTTTACGAGCTATGTCTTCAGCTTTTTGGCGAGGACCTGTTTGGCTCTTTTTGTGAGATATCCATTCTTCGAGTCGTGTTATTGCAAAACCATTCTTTGAAAGTAATTTTACATAATATTGAAGTGGTCTATGGAAAGATATAGTTTTTATCTTCTTATGAGGATTTTTCTCGCCTGGTGTCATGTCAATAGAAATTTTTGATTCAGATAAATATTGTCCTACTTTTCTGTATTGAACTCCATTTTCAAAAAGCCAGTCACTCCCCTGGGGAATCCTAAAGCTAGGATGATTTAAAACTAAAACAATACGGCCGTTATTTTTCAAAATTCTTTTACATTCTGCAAAAACATCACTAACATTTTCAATATTTTGGATTGCTAAGATTATAACAATAACATCTACTGATAAATCCTTTAAAAATGAGGCTTTTTCAGCTTTTGAATTATAAAATCTAATTTCTTTAGGAGAGTTTTTAATAGCTGTTTCAATAAGCCTCTTTGATAAATCCGATCCTATTACTTGCGCTCCGCTTTTATAAAAAATATTTGAAAAATACCCTTGCCCACAAGCAAGGTCATATACTAACTCTCCTTTTTTCAAATCAAGAATCCTGAGAATATTTGGTGCGATAACTTTTGTTTGATAGCTATCACTATCTGTAGTAAGTAATTCGTCATACCAACTTGCAACTCTGTTCCAAGATGTGTCTGTCGGTTTTTTTGATGTTTTGTTTTTTTTCATATTCTTTAATTATATCTACTCCATTATAGTAATATCAGAAGCTTTTATATTGTTATCTATTTCATCAGAAAAATGATTTTTCCTAACTAGAAGAACAGTAATTATACCGATAAGTATTATTAAAGCAAGGCCTATAATACTCATTGATTTATTCGATATTGAGGTTATAGAGTTTCCTGCACTTGCACTTATATTGTTCAAGTCAATAATATTTGAATCTCTATTTTTCGAATTAAGATTTGCCTTTTCACTATAATCACTTACCATACTAGATTTCTTATAATTTGGATAAGTATTTAGTATCTTTCCAGTTATATCTTCTAGAGTTAAATATTTTACATCTTCGTAATCAAAACCAGTTAGCTTAGAAGAGATTTTTACCTTGCTATTAGGAAGTATTATAGTGCCAGTTGGTATATCGAAAGATTTTAAGTAACTCCTTAAAACCCAGTGAGATATGTCTAACTCATAATTTGATTTATTGTAAAGTTCGATATAAGGATCTGATGCATCACCCACAGAACTAATAGATATTTCTGAAGATAGAACTTTGAGAATAAGTCTATCTGTGGCTTGCGGTTCCTTCTCAAATGGATTTGAATAGTAAGACAAGGAAAGAACATAATCCCCTGGATATAAATAAATATGTTCAAACTTCTTTTGTTCGCTCATAGAGAAACTTGTACCGTCGCCAAAATTCCAAGCAAATCTACCAGAAACAATTGGTTCTTTTCTTAAACCCGTAGTGCGAAAATCAATTTCAAGGGGTAAACCAGCAAACGTAGTATTTTTAGCTAAAATATTTGTGGTTATTTTAGTAACTTCAATTTCCTTTTTTGTATTTGATCTTATATCTGTGTTCGTAGAATTCCCTCCAGTACCTGTATCCACACCACCCCCTGAACCACCTCCGCCATTTCCTCCACCACCCCCACCACTTGTTTGATTCTGAACACCTGGTGTAGGAGTTGCACCTCCCCATGAACTATTTATTTTTTGGAGAGAACTACCATCTCCAGCTCCACCTTGACTTGAAGTAAAAGATACCTGGCTTACTATATTTAAATCTGGATCTTTTAAAGCAATAGTTTCTCCGTCGTTACTTAATCCCGTCCAACTACTATCAAAAAGTAGTCCTGAGTAATTTGGCCAATCAACTCGAAACTTTGCTGAATCTTGAGTTATAACTGCATAGCCACCTGCAGGAATACTTGAATTACCTTGTGGAACAAGTGAGTGCTTAGTATTGTCAGAGAAGAAATACCAATGCGAAAAATCAGTGCTTTCATTACCATTGTTGTAAACCTCTACCCATTCGCGACCAGTATCAGTACCGTCGAGATCATACATTATTTCTGTAATCTCAAAAGAAGCGCTTGCAAGATGAGACCAAGATAAGAATAAAAATATAGTTATTAATATAATTTTTGAAATTCTTCCAAAAACTTTCATAAAATTATTCTTCTAATATTTTTCTTAAAACTTCTTCGGGAACCTCTTTTTTAGGCTGAGGTTTCTGCCAAGAATTATTATTTGCAGGAATATTATTAGGAACTACCTGATCAGTATTTTGTGGTTGTGATGAATTTACTGGCTTAGATTCAATTTTTTGAATTATGGGAACCTCTATTTTAGGTGGCATTGGTACCTCTGGTTTCGGGGGAATCTGTACTTCAACTTTTGGAGGAACAGGGATTAGTGGTTCTACTTTTGTCTCAACCTTTGGTTCTATTTTTGGCTCTTCTACAACTATTTTCGATTCTTTTATAGGTTCAGGAATAGTATTACTGATAGAAATAGACTCTGGAGCCCTTACTTCAGGTATTTTTATAACCGGTTGTTCAACTTTTGGTTTAATCTCTTCTAGAATAGGTTTTACTTCCACTGGTTTAACTTCAACTTTAGTAACCTCTGCGGGTTTTGTTTGAGGTGGAGCAACTTTGGCCAATAAATCTTTAAGTGAAGCTTTTTTCTCTTCAGAAGCTTCTTTGGTTGGTACAGATACAGTTGGAATATTAGTTTCTGGTTTTTTTAAAGTTGAAAGTGATACCGGAGTAGGAGTTTCTTTTTTTATTTCAACGACAGGTGGATTAGTAGGTTGTTTTTGAGATCTATCCCCGCCAATTTTTTCTAGCAATCCTTTCAGTAGTGGAGATGGACCAGAATGTTTCTTTTCAGTTTGATTATTATTTCTCTGAAAATTATTGGTGTTATTGTTTTTGTTAAATGGTGGTCGTCCTTGCCCAGACTGGTTTTGGTTGGGAGTAAATCCGTTTTTATTAGGGGCCTTATTACCACCAGCATCAGTAAACTCAATACCTAGCATTGCAAGAGGTGAAGTAGAATTCTTTTCTTCTTGACGTGCAGAGCGAGAAGCTACGAATCCAGTCTGTGGCTTTAACTCACCACTTTTAATTTTAAACATACAGTCTTTACAATACACTGGCCTACCCTCTTTAGGCTCAAAAGGGACCATTATAGACTTACCACAATTTGAACAATCTGCTTTATATTTTGCTTCACCTTCAACAGTCTGAAGTGTTCCACTCCATTTATTTATTTCGGCTTCAACTTCTTCACGTGGACGAGCATAGAGTTTCCTTGATGACTCTATTATTTTTTCTTTGACTCCTGCTGAAGGATCAATCTTAAGAGGTGGTAATGTACTTGCAGAAAAAGGTCTACTTGTAACACCATCAATCATGAGCTTTAGATATATGTGGTAGTTTGGAAGATTAACTAGATCCTGAGCGGTAAATTCTGGTTCAAATTCTTTTTCAATAAATTCTGCATCATCAGCACCAACTCGAAAAATTATCATAGTTCCAACGTTTCCGAAAACTGCATCTCTTACGGCTGTACCATTTTCATTTGAAAGCTGAGCCGTGTATTGGTGAGCAATTATAAGATTTAGGCGGTATTTACGAGCTTCGGAAAGAATATTTGCAAAAGAATCAGTTGCAAAGTTTTGGAACTCATCCACATATAGGTAGAAATCTTTACGTTCATTTTCTGGTATACGCACACGTTCCATCGCAGCAAGCTGGATCTTGGTAATAATCATACCTCCAAGAAGCGCAGAGTTGTCTTCACCTACACGTCCTTTTGAAACATTTACAAGGAAAATCTTCCCTTCGTTCATTATCTTGAAAATATCAATTGTAGATTTAGATTGACCAACTACGTTACGGATGATTGAAGTTGATAGGAATTGTCCAACTTTGTTTTGAATCGGGGCAATTGCTTCATTTCTAAACTGTTCACGCCATTGTTCGTACTCATGAACCCAAAAGGCTTTGACCACGGGGTCTTTTAAGTTGCCAATAATCATTTGACGATAGTCTTTGTCTACGAGAAGTCTTGGAATACCTAGGAGTGTTGTACCTGGAGTATCAAGAAGTGCCAAGATTGCGTTATTTAGAATGTATTCCATACGAGAACTCCAAGCATTAGCCCAAATCTTGGTAAATATTCCCATAAGTCCAGAAGCGACTAAGTGTTTGTATTTTGGATCATCTAGTGCAATAACATTGAAACCAACATTGAAATCAATATCTGCTGGGTTAAAGTATATTACGTCTTTGGCACGATGGTCAGGAATAAGGTGAAGAATTTCTTCAACCAACTCTCCGTGTGGATCAACCACACAAACACCTTCCCCATTATTTATATTTTGAACTATTAGATTAGATAGGAGTACAGACTTACCGGTACCAGATTTACCGAGCACATACATATGTTGCCTTCTGTCTTTCCTCTTGATACCAAATATATTATTGGTACTGCGAAAATTGGTCTTAGCGAAGTAAGTTATATCTCGATTGTGTGGAATTTGGTTGTTCGGATCCATAGATTACCCTCATTATAACCTATTTATATATATAAAAGGAATACTATTTACTATTGTGAGTAAGTCTATATTCTACAATCTGGCTAAATAAAATACCTGTTGAAAGTATAAGAGCATAGAACATTATAGAAACTGGATATGAGGTAGGAATAGATTTAAGCATCCCTAGTATAAATGCCAATAACCAAGAACTTAGTGATATAGCCCCAAAAGCAAATGATAGTTTTCTAAGCTTTACGTATTTATGACGTGTATTGATATCAGTGAAATTTATCTTTCTAAGAGCTGGGTGAACAACCCTTTGAAACATATAACCATTTACGATAATAACTGTTACTACAGTCATCTTTATTAAGAATTTAACTGAGTGTGAGTATTTTTCTGGATCAGAAAGAAAAAGAGTAATCCCACTTATAAAAATAAAAAATAAGCTAAACCAGATGACCTTAGATAAAATACTCAGTGTTTTATCTTCGTGAATATTTATCTTTTTATCTTTTATATAAATATTGAATAGAATATCAGATACTAAAGCAGCACCCATGCCTACAATCACAGAAAAGACATGAGCTATGATAGATATATATTTATACTCATTAAAAAATGCTATTGTTTCTTCCATATTTAATTAGTATACACGATTTTTTAATTAATTCACTTCCTGTTGATAGCAGGATTCGCAATAAACTATATCGGGTTGATTCGGTTCGTAACTAGTTTGAAACTCATTTTTACAACCTTCTTTCATACATGAACGATTGTAAAGTTTTGGTTTATTTATAAATTTATAACGGTCTAAAAACCTACAGTTATGACATTTATGAGGCAGAGGTAACCCAATCCGTTTATAAAATTGCAATTCAATCGGAACTATTCTATATGCTTTTTTACAATTTACGCATGCAATAATTTCTTTTGTAATATCTTCTGAGACTTCAGTAATTGAATCTGGCAAATCGTTACCGCTTATAGTAGTCTGAAATTCACGTGCATTTGGCTCGCGCCACAAGAAACCTTTCTGCAATGCTTCTTCTTTGCTTATTGGGACATAATCTTGTGCCAAACTTTCGTTGTATGCCAAGGGTGAAAAGGAAGATGGGAAGAAGTCCCCATATGTATATACTTTTCCTTGCTCATCGACATATGGCATATCTTTCATATGCTGTACTATCTTTGGAACAAGCGCTTCGTATTCTTCCTTTGAATACTGTTTATTTAAAATGCAGTATTGTTTTTTCTTTAGACTAACACAACCAAATGAATTTGATGCACCAAAACAATAACCACAGTATTCTAGATCTCGGACATTCCCAAAACAATTGAAACAGTATTTTAATCCATAAGCTCCATCTCCACATGTCATGCATTCGTAGGCATTTTCTATTCCCATAAAAAGTTGGCAGGAATCATAGGAGTTAGCGGCTTTCAAAACACTTATCTGTACATAACGTAAGTTCTCAGCATTCTCTACAGAAAAAGAGTCTCTTACATTTTTTGAATCACTAACCCTATCCCCTGTACAATTTAAATTTCTTGAACCATGATAGTATTTTACTGGGAATTTTTGCCAAAAATCTGGAATAGTATCATTTAATTGTTTAATTGATTCATAGGAACTTAGATTTATTTCAGATATTCTTTTCTCATATTCTTCTCTAGAGAGCGGCTCATTAAAAAAATAATAAGATTTACCACGTAGATTTACGCAACCAAAACAATTTGTACATCCACGAAGCCCTTTGCTAAACCATACATCCACACAACTTTCACAATCAACAGAAAACATAGTTTGGTAAGATTTGTACACCATTACACATTCATAGCATAGCTCGTCATCTATCATTTCATGGGAATCAAATGAATTTTTTACATTAGTTACCTTTACTAAATATCCAGAATCTTCTATAAAATCTGCATCAAAACATAGATATGCATTCTTTAGCCTCCCTGCCTCATTGCAATAGTCTGAATTTATCATAAATCCAGCAGAAGACTTTGCCATAATAGGTACACGGTTGAGTAGTGATTGGAATTGTTTGAAGAATGGTACTGAGAAATCGTATTCTACCCCGTAATCCAATGCTTCCCATTCGTCACCATACCAATAAGTGGTTTCATATGTTTGCATAGGTGCTTCGGCTGGAATACCTGAAAAGGAGTCATTACCAGTATGAGCATCTTTTCTTCGAAATAAATTGCGTTCATTTCTCCAAGTCAACCGACGAACCATACGACACTCCGGACACCAAGTAGGTACTGGAACCTTCATCTTTTCGTAGAAAGAAAAATCATCCGGTTCGATATTGAAATCTTTTTTACAATTTTGGCAGTTTTTTGTTTCCATATTAATTTACTTCTTTTAAATAGCAAGACTCACAATAAATAATCTCTGGCCGACCTGGGGCGTAACTTGTATCAAATTCATTATGACAGCCACCCTTCATACAATTCCTATGCCAGAGTTTGAAAGGATTTCTTCTAGCAACACGTCTAGAATGTCGACAATGGAAACATCTTCTAGGTATTGGGATTTCCATTTTCCTATATAGTGTAAGTTCATCTCCGACAATTTTATAATTCCTATTACAATCAATACATTTTAAAACCTCACTTGTTATAGAGTCTGGGACATCAAAAATACTCTCTGGAATATTTTCTGGCACTAACGTCTCGCGACCGACTGTACGCTGTATATTATCTTGCCATTTATAGCCTAATGAAATTGCCTCTTCTTTATTTAGTGGGAAATGTTCCATAGCTATAGTTTCATTGTACCCAAAAGGAGCAATCTCAACTGGGTAAAATTCTCCATATTTATACACTAATCCACGTTGATCTATATAAGGCATTGTATTCATATGCTCTATAATCTTAGGCAATATTTCTTCATATTCTTCTTTGGTATATTCTTTATTTAGGATGCAATACTTTGCATTGCGTAAAGAAACACATCCAAAAATATTTTTTGAAGAATGGCAATGTTGAGAATATTGAATGTTTTGGCTCTTTACAGAAAAAACACCAAAAAAATTATTAAATGAGTGATCGCACACTACAGAATCGTAACATTCTTCAATCTCGCCAGACATGGTTATATCATAAGAACCTTTGTTGTCATTTGAATACTCAGCATATTTACAATTCTCTAATTTTTTTACTAAAAAAGAATTCTTAGTGTTTTTACTATAAGAAACGATATCTCCAGTACAGTCAAAATTCTGCTTCATCCAAGCATATCTTCTAGGATAATGCAGAATAAATTCATCATATTCTTTTTGAGCTTTTTCTACTCCACTGAAAGTGTCTAATCTATATTCCTTCAAAATATTTTCATATTCCTCTTTTTCGTATTGTTTATTCCTAAAATGGTATCTTTTGTTTCTAAGACCAGTACACATGAAGCAATCGGAGCAGTTCTGACAATCGTAAAGAAATTGTGAGTTTATACAAGATCTACTAAAAAATGAGTGCTTAAGCATGTAGCCATGCGAACAATTTATACATTCATATAAATACTCAGCTTCTGCCATATTTATCATCCCGTCTATAATATTTTTTCCAGCAAGAATATAGAAGCTATACATTATGTTCTCTATATGCCAACCTGAAAAAACCATATAACAGTTCTTAGCAAACCATATGTCGTGAGTATATTCACAATTTAAACTAGCTATTCCATCGTCATTTACAACCGCCATCTGTGGAACTCTATAAAGTAATTCTTTGAATTGTTCAAAAAATGGTTTTGAAAAATCATAGTCCTGTGCATAATCTTTTGGGTCCCATTTGTCACTCCACCAGCATTTATTGCAATAAACTATAACTCCAGAATCAGGAGAATAAATTGATACGACAGACTTTTGGCAAAGTTCACAAGTGCGTGAATAAAGAGATAAACTGTTGCGCCAAGCATGACGCCTCTGACTTCGACATTCTGGGCAAAAGGTAGGCGCTGGAACTTTTATCTTTCCATAGAAAGAAAAATCATCCGGTTCAATGGTAAAATTATTTTTACAATTTTGGCAGTTTCGGGTTTCCATGATTAATTAAACTCTTGTTGGTAGCATTTTTCACAATAAACTATTTCAGGTCTATCTTTGGAAAAAGCAGTAGTAATATTACTATTACATTTAGCACAGTTCCTTGACCATAAGTGTATTGGATTGAGGCGAGAAAAATGAGCTTTTTGCCTACACTGCGGACAGTTATGTGGAACTGGGAGATTCATTTTTTTTAATAAATTAAGTTCAAGTGGTCCAATTTTATATCCACGACCACATTTTTCACATTTTATAATTTCACTAAGAATAGATTCAGTAATTTGGTTAATGGTATTAAATAGTTCTGTGGCATTTATTGTTGTTTTATATTCCAATTGATCAGCTTCATGCCACATATATCCCATAGAAAGGGCTTCTTCTTTTGTTTTTGGGAAAAACTTCATTACATCAGATTCGTTATAGCCAAATAAATTAAATTTAATAGGATAAAATTCGCCATAACTCCACACACGACCCAACTCATCTACATAAGGATTTTTTTTCATATCTTCAACAATTTGAACTTTGAGTTTCTCGTATTCTTCCTTTGAATATTCTTTATTCAAAATACAGTAGGATTTGCGTTTTAGATTTACGCATCCGAAGACATTTTTACAAGCAGAGCTCCACATAGAATATTCAATATTCATACTATCTGGGTAGCAACTATTAGAAAATTTTATATTACTTGCTTTCTCGCCAGTCGAGTGAGCCTCATATATGAGGTCAACATTTGCACCCCACCCAGAGTAATCGTAGCAATCACGAGCCGTAGGAACTGTCACGAACTGAACATATCTAGAGTCTTCCACACTAGTACAAAGGTATAAATCTTGTGAATTTTTTGATTCAAATACATACTCGCCAGTAATATTCAAATTCATTGAATTGCCGGTGTAAGATCGATAAGGTTTTGTGAGCCAAAATGCGCGAGAACTTTCAATTAAGCCTTGTAGAGTATTCCATGAATTCAGGCCTAATTCTTTTACTTTAAGATCATAATCTTCCTTTGAATACTTTTCATTAAAAATACAATATGATTCTCCTCGTAAATTTGCACATCCTATACAATTTGTACAATTGTAACAATTACGAGAAAACCAAACATCTGTACATGCATCACATTCTTCTGAAAAAAAAGTTTGGTAACATTTATTAATCCCTAGTGAGTTATAGCAAAGTTCCGATTCGCGAGCTCTCATACAATCAGAGGAATCTTTCAGTTGTAAAATAATTGAGGAGTGAGTAACGTTTTCAGCGTAATCTGCCCAAAAAGTAAGATAACAATTTCTTAACCAAGATGCTCCATTGCAGTATTCAGAATTTATCATTGAAGGACCGAGTGTTTCTGTCGCAACCCATGGTGTCTTTCTTGAAAGTTCATAAAGTTGTTCGAAAAAGTTTCTATTAGGATCATAATCCATAGCATACTCAGTACCATCCCAATCATCTGCCCACCAACATTCTGAACAGTAAACTATAATAGGGTTATCTTTATGATACATAGAGAGTGTTCTTTTTTTACATTTATCACAATCACGAAAATATACCGTCCAAACAGTTTTTGAAGCATTCCTCCGAATAATTCTACATTCTGGACACCATGTAGGATGAGGCACATTGATTTTTTGATAGTAGAGTTTATCCCTCTCATCAATAATAAAATCTGTTTTGCAATTTTGGCAGTTTCTAGTTTCGTTCATTTTTATTCAGAATAGACGATTTAAATTTCTCTGGTTTATAAGCTTCTCCTGTTTTAATTTCAATTTTAGGAATAATCTTCTTTTTTATCGCTTTACTTATACTATCAAATAGAGCTTGCTGGTCATAGCCTAAAAATATTAAATCTGGTTTAACTTCTTTTAAAATATTGTAAGTATCTTCGTTGGGATCACCAAGATAAGCAATATCAATATCTGGAGTATCCATAATAGATTTAATTCTAAAAGCTTCATCGTTTACTGGCATTTTCCCTTTTAGTTTTAAAACTACTTCATCCCTGGCAACTATAGCAACAAGCCTATCTGCGTATTTTTTAGCTTCACGTATAAAAGCAAGGTGACCTTCGTGAATCCCATCAAAAGTACCAAATATTGTTACTGTTTTATAATTCATTACTGTATTTCTTGAGCCATCCATTCTTTATAATCATGATTCATCCGACGGATATCAACTCCCGCAATAAGGGGCACACTGTAAGTATGATTGTCATTTATAAGTTGGGATACTGGATCGAGCTTTGATTCGAGTGTAGTCACTAATAACATTGCTTGGGTTACACATTGCATTCCACCCTCCCAGTTATAGCAAGATTTGATGGGCCAAAAATCCACACAGGCACCTATTTTGGCTTGTATTATAAGTGATCCGAGCTTCTCGGCTTCATCCATATCCTTACATGTTGTATATATAAAAACCATAAAATATAAGGGTTTTTAGACTACGACCTTTACTCTTTAAGTTTAGCACTAAACCAGCAAAAAGAAAGTCCTGAGAAAGATGAAAAATATACAAATTATAAGCGGTGTCGGAGCCCCCGTAGAGAGGGTAAAGCGTGAATAATTTGTATAATCTTTTGTTTTATTATATTAATGGTTCACTAGCTTTTTCTTCAACAACTTTTTTCTCTTCTTTGTCGCCATAAACAGAATTTTTACCACCAGTAATAGCAGCTTTTTCTTGAGCTGAGCGAATAATTGTAGACTCTTCTTCTGCAATTAGGCGCTGTGCTTCCCCTGCAGGAATAGCATAAGTATTTCGAGACGCTTCAATAACACGATCACGATAAGATGGATGAGTCGCAGGTAGAACGCGAAGAGTTTCAGCAGAGAATGGATCATATGATTCCCCGTCGATTGTCATCTTCACATAAAATTCCCCTACTCCTAAGTTGATCATATCTTTCACATCAAATATTGGAGAAAATTCTGGCTTGAGTTTTACAGCATCATCACCTCCCACGCGGAAAGAAATAATAGAACCTACGTTACCGAGCACTGCTGCTTCAACTTTTGCTGGAATCTGCCCTACGTACTGGTGAGCCATTGTTAAGTTGATTGCATACTTACGAGCCTCGGAAAGCAAGTTTTCAAATGTATCTGTTACTACGTTTTGGAACTCATCCACATATAAATAAAAATCTTTGCGGAGATGTGCTTCCATTTTGGCACGAGCCATTCCAGCTTGTTTAATCTTAGTCAAAAACATCGCTCCAAAGAAAGATGAATTCTCTTCTCCGATTTTTCCTTTTGATAGATTAATCAAAAGAATTTTTTGATCATTCATGATTTGCTCTATATCAATTTTATTTTCTTTTTGTCCGAAAATATTTCGAAGCATTGGATCAGATAGAAATTGACCGAGCTTGTTAACAAGCGGGATGATAGCATCAGTATCAAATTTCTCAGACCAGTCAGCAAATTCGATAGCCCAGAATCTTTTAACCATGTCGTCCTCGATATATTCCACCACCTTCTGACGATAGTTACGATCAGTAAGCATAGATATCATTCCTCGCATAGTAGCGTAAGGATAGTCTAGAAGCGCAAGTGTGGTAAAACGAAAAACGTGCTCAAGACGAGGAGTCCAGTTTGCTCCGAATTGTTTACGGAGAACTTCAATCAGACCTTGGGTAAGCTGATGTTTAAATGTTGGGTCAACATTTGCGAGAGGATTGAAAGATGATGGAAAATCTATATCTCCAGGATCAATAATACAGACATCGTTTATACGATTCTCAGGGATAAAACCTAAAATATCATCAATAAATTCCCCGTGAGGATCTATGACGCAAACTCCGTGTCCATATGCAATATCTTGGCGAACCATGAGCTCTTGGAGTTTTGATTTACCTACCCCAGACTTACCGATAATATACAAATGTCTTCTACGATCTACACGCTTTATACCGAAAACGAACTTCTTTTCTTCAAGAGCTGCAACGTAATTTGTTCTACCAATAAAAGAAACCTCATTAGGATCAACTTGTCCAAGTACAGGTAAATCCGGAGGCGGCGGAGCATATTTAATTATTTGAATCTTGTTGGGCTTGTTGAGTGCCATGTGTTTTAAATTGTATCAAATTACAATAAAATAGTATAATGATTTTACATGGCAAAAGCTAAAGAATCTATCTTAAAAGAAGGTGAAGAATACATTGAGAAGCTCGGTCCAGGTCTGATAACGGGTGCGGCAGATGACGACCCTTCTGGAATTGCTACATATTCACAAACTGGTGCTCAGTATGGCACTACTCTCCTTTGGCTCGCTGCATGGACTCTGCCACTTATGGCAATAGTTCAAGAAATGTGTGGACGTATTGCACTTGTTACTGGGCAAGGACTTGCTTCAAATATAAAAAGAGTTTATTCAAAGAAGGTTTTATACTTTTGTACTATTCTTTTATTTATCGCAAATACTTTAAACATCGGAGCAGACCTTGGAGCTATTGCAAAATCTATCCAACTCATCACGCCTTCTGCTTCTTTTGTTTTTACTATTGTAGTCGTTGGACTCATATGCTTATTACTACAAATATACATTCCATATAAAAAATACGCTCGAGTACTAAAGTGGCTAGTGATAAGTTTATTTGCATATATTGCTACTGGACTAATAATTCATATGGACTGGTCACAGCTTATGTATGATGGACTGATACCGAGCATTGAATTCTCAAAGACTCAGATACTTTTAATAACAGCAATTTTAGGAACAACAATCTCACCTTACCTTTTCTTTTGGGAAACATCACAAGAAGTTGAGGAGCAGATTGCTGAAGGTCTCGTTACTGATGAATCTCGTCTAGGTACAACAAAAAAAGAAATTAAAAAAATGCGCATAGATATTTGGAGTGGAATGATATTTTCAAATCTTGTAATGTTCTTCATTATCGCAGTTTGTGCCAACACATTATTCACTCATGGAATTACAAATATAAATACAGCAAGCGATGCTGCTCTTGCTCTTGCACCGTTTGCTGGCAAATGGGCAACTTATTTATTTGCTATTGGTATTATAGGGACTGGAATGCTAGCAATACCTATACTCGCGGGATCTACCTCTTATGCTATATCTGAGAGTTTTGGCTGGAAGGAAGGTCTATATCGTAAACTATCTGAAGCAAAAGCTTTCTACGCGATTATAAGTGTTTCTATTGCTATTGGGATACTTATAAACTTCATTGGTATAGACCCTATAAAAGCCTTAATATACTCCGCTATTGCAAATGGAATAGTGGCTCCTGTCATTATTATCTTTATTGTTCACATAAGTGGAAGCAAGAAAATCATGGGCCACTTCAAAAACTCAAGACCGATAAATATAATAGGCTGGATAATAACAATACTCATGAGTATTACAGCTCTAGCTGCTATCTATTCCCTATTTTAGAGTCTTGCAAAAAGATAAAAATACGGTAATATAGGTGAATTGGGCCGTTAGCTCATCTGGTAGAGCACCTCATTTGCAATGAGGGGGTGGCAGGTTCGAGTCCTGTACGGTCCACTCGTATAAAAAAGAGTCATCGCAAGATGGCCTTTTTGTTGCGTGGACCGTAAGCAAAGTATCTGCATACTTTGCGTCAGGACGAGAAAGACTTTTCTGTGATTTTTTTTATAAATCCAGAAAAGTACCCGCGGCCGTAGGCCGAGAGATTCCTGTATCCTACACAAACTTGACTTTTATAAATTTTTGTGCTACTTTGAAAAAAAAGTATGATTTTTTGATATGTGTTTTAGGAGTGTTTATGTTTTCCCTGTTTCTTTATGGAGATAGAGATAACATAAACATTAACAACTAAAACTATATTCATGGAAACAAAACCTTCAATTGACCTTTTCCTGATAAATAAGTTTCAAAAAATATCTGACTGGTCACAAGACTGGTTTGGTGTTGACTGCTTCGGAATCGCAAGGTTATTCAGAGACCTGCTAATATTAATATGTATAACTGAAACAATATTGGGCATTATAGCTGGCGTTAGCGCTATCAGTCTATCCTTTAGCTTATTCTTCAATTTTTTCTTTGTATTTATTGTGTCCAGTTCAATACGTTATATAGAAAAACATTTAAGAGAAAACCCTGCGTTCTCAAACCCAGTTGCGATTCATTTATCTTTTACAAGAACAATTTGGGGACTTATAACAATAATGTCACTTACTATGTTTTGTGAAGACATTTTCTCTAGAAGATGGGCACATACAATATATCATTCTAATGACATTGTTATTCTATTTATATTATACTTTGCTTCCTGCACGCCTAAGCCGCATAAACCGAGTAAAGCAAGGAAATTGATTGAGAAAGCAAAAGAATCCATAAGTAGATTGAGGAGCCCAGTATTGAAACCTGCATATATATCAGGATAAAATTTGTGAAAGTAATTGTTATAGCACCCGTCCTTATGGCGGGGCTTTTTTATTCCATTTGCTTATTTTAATCCACAAAATAAAAAACGGCTCCACTGGGAGCCTTTTTGTTTAGCATTTATAATGCCTAATCTAATTACTCATTTCAACGAGCTTTATCTCAACTGCTTCTTTAAACGAAACCTGGCCGTCCTTGTTTTCCCAAAATGCTTTGGGGTTAATAAACAGTGTATCGTTCCGGGAAGATACCATATTTACTCCGTAGAGTGTATCCACGGTCTCAATAGGATTGTTTGCCTCGCCATAACAAAATTTTATTACTTCAGGGAGTTCAAGATCCTCCCCTATATCGTTTGCTATCTTGTGAACGACAAGGTCCATATCCGCCGGTAGATCCATTTCAACGGAAATGTTAACTTCTTTTTGGGGGCTTTCTTTTTCATCGGTAGTATTTTCCTGGCCGATAATGCTGAAAGTGAAAAGACAAAGGACTACGATTGTCAAAATTACGAAGGTTCTCATGTTAATGTTTTTCTCAACATTAACATCTATAAAAAAGAAGTCAAACTGAAATTTTGACTATATAAGAAAATGTGTTAATATCACTGAAAACCAAAAAAGATTATGGAAGCAAAAATTATGTCTGGGGTAGGAGTTTTAATACACACCATCCTAAAAACCGCAATCGGAAAGAAATCGCACCATCCGGACCATGAGTGTGATAAATATTTTCATTACCTTCAAGGGAAGGTGGAAATGTTTAAATTCCAAAACAGAAACACTTTAGGGGTCCACATCCCCGAAAATGAAGATGCTGAGGGACACATCTTCATAATTCATGAGCATTTAAAGAATGTTCTGATTGCAATTGAAAGTGGACATCCTTATGCGCCAGATGTAGTAGTGGCGTTTAAAATCAAGAAGAACGGCACTATAATCCCTATCCTCAGAGGAGAAGGTGCCCGCGGTATAAACATGCTAAAGTTTGACCACGGACTTAAAGAAATGCTCTTTAAACTTGAGGAAGAAATTCCAAGAGCTGTTGCAGAATACAATCTGAGAAAATTAAAGTCCATCAGAAAAAAATAAAAAAGTAAAATATACAAGGTGAGCTCGTTTCTACGGGTTCACCAATTTTTTTACCCAAAAAGTGATTTAATTTTTTCCCATGGTACAGATACGAGAAGCGTGCCGAGAAAAACCATAGCAAGTCCAATTATTGCTTGAACTGTAATCCCCTCTGCCAAGACAACGGTTGCAAATATAGCAGTAAGAACAACAGAGAGCTTATCTATTACAGTTACAGTTACCGTGGGACCACCAGCAAGTGCTTGGTAGAAAAATATCCAAGAGAGTGCCCCACCAAGACCAGAAAGTATTACAAAAAGCCATTGCTTTTGAGAAAGAGAATGGATTGCTGTTATTGAAAGTTTACCAAATGAAAGTGCTGCAATACATACAACTACTGCCATAACAATCCCTCTTATAGCAGTGAGCAAATTAGCATCGACACCTTTAAGTCCGAGCTTTGCAAAAATAGTGCCCATACTTGCCATTACAGCCCCTAGTAACGCGTAAATAATATACATGATTCCATTATACCAAAAGAAACCCCTTTCGGGGTCTCTTTTGCTATAATAACTAATCTTCTTTTTTTGGAGCAAGAGGATTTAATTCTATAGGAGTAAGTGTGGGGATTGTAAGTTTAAGATCTGGACACATAATATTATTCACCTCTGTTTGAGTAGTGATATAGAATATACCTGTTGGAACCTTGAATCCCCATGGACTTAGAACTGTATCCGCATGCTTTAATTGGAATTTCTTTAGATATTTCTCTGTATTTAAACCAAATTTACCATCTTCTTTGATTCCTGCTTCCATAGTATCGTTTAAGAATTTTTGTAGTTTCTTTACTGCTTCTACATCATTCTTATAACCTCGGCGCAAGAATTTATCCACGTATATTCCACAAGATGTTGAGGCGCCAAGAACCTGACCTTGCGGTTTTAGAAATCCTCCTCCACCCCTACCTCCACTTCCTGAAGTAGTAACTGGATCTGTCTCATCATTATCATTTGGATTCCATGAGTTATCTTCACCAGATTTACATCCTGGATCAAGAGAATCAACTAGACCATCGTTATCATTACTTATACCATCAGAGCATTGAGCACCTTGGTATACTTCAGAATCAATATTTCCATCGTATGATCCTGGATTATTTACATTATGATCTGTGTGACAAGCTGGATCTTTATCATCTTTTAATCCATCATCATCATTGTCTTGTCCATCTGAACATACTGGTGTGTGTTCATCTATAACAACTTTTGTATTTGTTACAGTACACATTGCAGTGCCATTCTCAGTAATATTTACTGAAGAACAATTGTCATAAGTTGTATTGTATCCTGAAGCTGAAACTTCTGTAACAGTATGAGTACCCACACTTACAGTAACATCGTTTTGTCCATCAGATTCAAAGGCTACTGGATCACCTCCATCAATTTTGAAACTAAAGTTTGAAGGGTTTGCTTCCTGATCCCCAACTATTACCTTCTTTACTTGTAAAATTCCAGTTTTTGGAGTTTCAGGACAATCATTACTTACAACGTGAAGTTTGTATATAAGACCTGCTGGGTTACTCTCAAATGTTGAACCTTCAACTGCAAAATTAGTGACGTCAAAAGATATGCTATTTAAGCCTGATGTTATGTAAGAAACTACATCAAAAGTTTTTGCAGGATTATAGTTAAACTCTGTAGGATCTGCTATAACACCACTACCATTTCCATTAATTGATCCAACAAAAGAATTGTCTGCAGCGACATCAAGAGATGCTGAGACTGGATTACCAACTACAGTAAATGATTTACTAAATGATTTTGTTTGTTGGGTTCCTCCTAGGAAATCATTTAAATTATTCCATATCCATGTAGCACCAGGGATACTCGTCCAAGCTCCATGTGGTGAAGCAATTGGTGTTGCAGAAACTCCATCTACAGTATTTGTATCGTCACTTACAACATCGAGAACTTTATCTCCGCATTGATTCTGTTCACAAGTTTGTGTATCTACATTCCATGTACCACCTCCACCTGTACAAATATTGTTAGCACAAGGACCTTCTGTTTGTATTCCGTTTACTTGTGGGCAAACATCTATAACTTCATCTACACATTTCTTATTCCAAACAATTATAGTGGAATCGCCATCTATAGTGACCGTTGGTATGGTTAAACTCCTAACACCGTTTTGAGCTTCCTGTAATGTTTTACCCGTTGTGTATCCAACAAGTTCGTAAGATGGTTTATTTTGATTTGAACAACTTGATCCAACAAGTGTTGTAGTTAGATCTTCAGCTGCTGAGTATGATTCACCACCAATCATATTGTATGTAGACGATTCATAATGTATGTCTCCTGCTCCTTCATCACTATTTGGACCTAGGTAAAATGGATATCCTGGTGCATCAGGTTTATACATCGGGAAAGATACAGAGTTTGCATTTTCATCTGTTGCTTGTACACCATCTATATATTTGTAGATATGAACTTTACCATCTGCTTTTGTTGGCTTTAAAGTATTAAACCCAACACAGTAGTAATTAGCATTTGCAACTACTGGGCTTATGTAATCATAGTTGTCGTAGTTTAAAACATCTGAATTACAGTAGAATTCAGCAGATCTCTTTGCATTTGTTCCATCTAGATCTGTTGTAGCGCCTGAGAATTGATGATAAGTATTAGGTAATTGTTCACGTAGCCAAACTAAATTGCCTACAGGAACTTGAACCGTACCACTTGAAAATGGTACCCATGATCCTCCACCGACTGTAACATTATCTCCAGGATTTCCTGTTCCTTCTGGTGCCCATTCAAATATCCAAGGTATAATGTGACAACTTGAATTATGAGCTACATAATCTGTTGCTGTTGTAGCAGTGATATCTGCCCCACCTGAACCCCAATTGGGTAGATCAAATTCATTATCACAAACTACTTTTGTAGCATGAACTGTAGCAGTATCTGGAACACACTGATTCTGTTCATTTAAGTGCATACCTTCAGGGACAGTTGTTTGTTTACCGGAAATATTCGGACATACATCTATTTGAACATTGAAAGATATACAGTGATATAAATGATTCTTTTGAATAGAACTAATACTGTCGTAGTTGTCGTAATTTTGTACATCAGTATTACAGTACATTTCTGCAGAATTCTTTGCGTTTGTACTGTTTAGATTTGAAGTAGCTCCAGAGAATGGTATATATCCATTTTGCATTTGCTCACGAACCCAAACCTTTTTACCTTCAGGAACTTCAGGTAAATCATTTTGGTCGAATGGATGCCACGCACTACCAGCAGGACCTACTATATTATTACCAGGATTTGCTGTACCATCTAACGCCCATTCAAACACCCAATGAGATTCATGACAGTCTGGGTGAGAATTTAAGAAACTTTGAGCAGTCCCAGCTGTTATAGATGGGCCATTGTTACCCCAGTTTGGTAAATCAGATTCATTATCACAGATTATTTTTGTTGGTGAGATCTGTCCAGTTCCAGGAATGTGAGTCTTACACCAGTTGTCAGCAGTATTGTTTTTGTTATCTGGCTTACCATCTTTTGTAGGACCATCATATAAAAAATCACCGTGATCAAGATGGTTTGATAGAGCGCTATTATCAATTTGAATCCCATTCCACGGGTTATTTTGAGAACCAGTAGTATGGCAAATATTTACTTTTCCTTCATTTTCAGCAAAGGCAAATTGTACTTGTGTATTTAAACTAACAAAAGATAGGACAAAGAAAAACGATAGAAACTTTTTAAAATTTTTCATAAAAATATATTAATGAATAAAAAAATAATTAACAAAACAAATAAGAGCATTTGTTACAATTGGCCAAAAACTTGACAGATCGTAGATTAAACCAAATTCTACTCTATTTCTCAAATGTGTCAATGGTGTAAAGTGTATAAAGATGTGCATAAAAAAGCACCTTTTATAGGTGCTTTTTTATGGTTTTAATTTAGAGATTTATTAGAATAACCTACCCATGAACAGTGAACCATTCATGTAAATAAATGAAGTCATTATTATTATGAGAAGTATTCCATAAGCTATATTTTTAGGATGTTGAATCTTTATCTCAACGATAGACATTATCAATAGCGAAGTGAAAACTATCAAGATAAGTATGTGATAAATTGAATCAATATATGATGGTATCAAAAATATTAATCTTTCTTTCCAATTTGAGTACTTACTTTCTTGCGATATTAGTGCTTTGTCAGCGTTTGTTTCTACGCTGTTATTTTTAACAGAAACAAAACTTTTGGTCTCTGTAATAGTCTCTAAATCTTCTAATCTAGCAACGGATTCTCCTTTAACATTTGATGATGTTTCGGTCTTTAAGTTAGAGGGTGCCTCGCCTGATACAACCTCTTTTATTGGTTTAGTAGCAATAGCTAACTCTTTATTTGATAGTTCTTTTTTAGGAGTCATAGCTGGAGTACCGAAGGATTGAACAACAAAAGTAGTAGGAATACCTTGATAAACAGCGTCTATTGTAGCAATACCTATCTCTGTAAAATGGCTATTTAGGATATTGGCTTTATGAGTTGGTGAAGCAAGCCAAGCATTTTCAACATCTGCAGATTCAGTAAAGTTTATGGCTAGGTTCTCCCCTGCATATTTAAAGGAATATCCAGCTTCGTCAAACCAATGCCATGGTGTTACCCCAGTTGGACTATTGTGAGCAAAATACCCTAGTCTTGCCATATCTTCAGCTTTCATTTTCGCAACTTTGTCTAATGTTGGATTTCTAGTTAAAACTTTTTGACTATTGGATATGCGTGCGCTATTTGTAAGATCTAGAATTACAGCAGGTAAAACAGTAGCAGTAAGATTATTCTTTTTTATGTAAGAGATTGTTCCAGCTGAAATTGAAAGCAATACAATTGCAAGAACGGATATAAAAATAACAGAAGCTTCACGCAAAATGTGTGGCTTGTAGTTATTGTGCTCGTGAGGGACAAAAAGGTGTTTTAGCGATTTTATAACCTTATTCATGTCTATCAATTATACCATATAATGGTGAATTGTACAAATATCCAACAAAATAAGCACCAATTTGGTGCTTATTTTGTTTAATTCCTAGATTAATGATCTTTTTTACCTCCTCTATTGTCGTCATGGTCATGGTCTTTGCTGTCTTGATCTTTGTCATAATTACTGTGTCCATGATTACCATAGTAGTGGCCATGTTGATCATCGCGATTATCGTCTTTATCATCATCCTCTTTATCTTTCTTTTGTTTGACTGCGTTTCCAAAATTTACATCAGTTACATTAGAACCTCCGACTATCACAATGTCTTTTGGATTTTTACTCATACGCTTCCAACCTTTTTGATGAACCTCACGGACATCATATGTACCTGGTGCAATGTTGTTGAAAGTATAACTACCATCAGCATTTGTAATTGCTGAAACAATGAATTCATCTTTGCCTGAAACTGATACTTCGTCATCTAAAAGAAGTCTAATAGTCCAACCAGCAAGACCTGGCTCCCCTTCATCTTTTTTACCGTTACGATTCAAGTCATTGTATTTCATTCCATGGATACTTCCTGTTGTAGGAGTGTTTGGATTACATGGATAAATATCAACAGTAAAATTGCCAGTATTATTTGGATAATAAACATCGTAAGAAAGGAAAGATGCTAGAGAACCATCTCCAGTTGCAAGATATTTGTATTCATGTGAACCATTGTAAAATCCCCATGGAGTTGAACCATTAAATAACAAGTCTAATAGTTTAGGAGTATATGATTCATAAGTAGAAACTGAATCAGTCCATCCAACAGATGTTGGTGTTCTAAATGAATAGCGAGCGTCGTAATTTATTCCATCACCTGCATTTGCTACACCAGATGCTTTCAAAATATATTTCATCCCATTTGCTAGAGGATTAACTGACATAGTATTAGTAGATTTATCTGCAGGGACTATTACCGTTTCCATTGGTGAAACTGATTGTGTTGTTCCTTCTGGGCAAGATACCTCGACATCTTGTTTGGCTACTCCACCAGTAAAACTCCAATCCCAAGGGGATGTTCCACTTATTGAACCATCTGGAGCTATAGTTCCAGTCATATTCCAAACTGAACCAGTAGCATATGGACCTGTATATGTAACAGTAAAAGCAATATTGTTACCTGTTACTGATCCAGTAATTATCTCACCTGTCTGCTCTAGACCTCCTGATGGCCAGCTACCAGTTCCAGTGAAAGTACCATCTAAACTATTTTGAGTAAGATTTATATCATGGAAGTAAGAGCCGAAAACATCCCATACATAGCTACCTGAAACATTCCAATTTGGAGATGTCGCATGAGTAATACTTGGAGAAAAAACCATAAACTGAGCTAATACAAACATGCCGACACTAAACTTTTTTAAAAACTTTTTCATAAGTCGTCTAGGCTTTTTAGCCTATAAATTAATTGATTAATAGAAACTCTTTAAATTAAGTATATGCTCTTTGGGCCATTTGTCTAATATAGATTGTGGACAACAAAAAAAGCCCCGATTAATCGGGACTTTTTTTGTATAGATTTTATCTATCACCGTCACGGCCTTTACCACGACCCTCACCTTTTCCATTTTCACGATCACCTCCGAAAAAGTCTTTCATCATTCCTTTGAAACTACCATCCATTTTACCGTTGTCTTTCCAATCATCTTCACGGTCTTTACGGTCACCCATATTTCTAATGTTTGTATTACTTACTTTTCTTGCATTAATAGTAGGTGAACTAGCAGTAGGGTCCATCATACCTTTAACTTCTACCCAATCCCCTGCTTTATACAAACTTACGTCTTGAGCAAGTGAACCAAACTTTGCATTAGTAGTGTTTACATTGAATGTCAAACCCCATACTTTTACAACCAGGTTATTACCGTTGATAGAATCGATAGTACCTTGGAGGTTTACTTGTCCTCTTGGATTTATCTCAAGCTTCATCTTTGTGTTGTTAATAACAGGAAGCGGATTTTGATTCATATTAACTGTGATGCTAGTAGAAGTATCAGCAGAGAATGCTGTAGGAGTAGCGTTATCTGTGGCAACTAATTTGAAGTTATAAACTCCTGGTGAAGTTAGTCCAGTAACAGACGTAGTCACTGAGCTAGGAGAAACTATAACTGGTGTAACTGGACCACCTGTGAATGTCCAAGCATAAGTTGCTATTGCTGTAGCTGGGCTTGAGAATGTTGCAGAGCCAGATAGAGTGGCTGTGTTTGTTGGTAATGTTATTGTTTGAGATGCACCAGCACTAACAGTGGGAGCTGCTGCTTGAGCAACTGCTACGATACCTAAAACAGCTAGAACCATAGAACCTAATACTAATATTTTTTTCATAATTAAACTTATATTTTAAATTAATAAATAAGGAATGCCATCGATTTAGCACTCCTACTACATTATAACGTATTCAATTTGAAGACGTGACACTAAAGATGTGGTCTAATTTTTATGTCTATTTATAGCCATTGATAATAAATGATCTATAAACTCAGGCATTGAAGCACCAACTACACCTAAAGCCTTTGGAGTAAGAGAAGCATCAGATAAACCCGGTAGAGTATTGACCTCAAGTGCATATATACCCTTCTTAGGATGAACAATAAAATCACTTCTTGAATAATGATCGAGGTTGAGTCCTGTATGGATAAGTGAGGCAAGCCGAATAAGTTCTTCTTTTTCTTCTTTACTAAAATTGCCAGGACAAATTTCTGCTTCTGTTGAACTTGTACCATACTTAACTTCGTAGTCAAAAAAATCCTTTCCTTTTGGAACTCTTATTTCGATAGGAGGCAATGCATAGATGGGTTGATTCCTAAATTTTTCTATAATAGGAACAGTTGCTTCTTTACCTTCTATCATCTCTTCTATCAACATATCAACACCGTCATTAATACAAGTCATTATTGCTTCCTCTAATTGAGGGAATGTTTTACAAATGCTGACACCGACAGAGGAACCAGAAGATATAGGCTTCACAACCCAAGGTGGTGAAATCTTACTCCAAACAAATTGTGCTTGTTCTTTGCCAAGTACTCTTATGTCTTTACTTTTATCAATACTATCAATAGTTATAATTACAGATTGTGGGGTTTTGATACCTAAGGCTTTAAATCTTTCTTTAGCTAAGGCCTTGTTGTAACCTAGAGCCGAAGCAAAAGCACCACTTCCTGTGTAGGGAATCTTCCACTGATCAAGCATTTGTTGAACTTTACCATCTTCTCCGTAGTCACCATGCAGAGCGTTGAAAATAACATCTACATGATTTGAAATATGCTCAAGTGTAGTAGGTTTACCACCAACATGCCAAGCACCATTTTTATCTATCAAGATATCGATGGGTTTATATTTTTCATTTAATTTATCTCCTCGCAAATGAGAAAGTACATTGCCACCAGTATTGAGTGACACTTCGTATTCAGAACTAGGACCTCCTCGAATAACTCCAACTCTGATCATATAAACTGATTATACCAAAATTAAAATGCTAAAAATAGCTCTTCTCAAAAACTATTTTAAGAAACTTTTTCCCCTCCTGTTTTTATGGAAAGTGATGGCAAACCTATGAGCTTCGCTATTTGAAAGTAGTACTGATTTTTTATGTTTTTTTATAAGTTCTTCATTGCCTACTAAAGCCCGAGCTTTATGTCTATCATCTTTCACTACTGCTATTATTGGAATATCTAATTGGTATCTATCCAATACTCTTTTGGCAACATTTATCTGTGCAGTGCTACCATCAACTACAACAATGTTTGGAAAGCCCCACTCAGTATGGCGAAACCTTCTAGACAATACTTCTTCAAGAGCTCCAGTATCATTTGAACCAGTCTGAGTTTTTATTATAAATTTTTTGTATTCATTTTTTGCTACCTCACCATCTTGAACCACAGTCATAACTCCTACCATATTCAAACCCCCCATATGAGCAATATCGTAAGCTTCAATTCTGGTGCTTATATTCTTAATAGTGTTATCTTCTTTTATAAGCGCAACATCATTTATATGTTCTAGGGCAAATATCCTTTTCTTTATTTCACCAGCCCTTTCAAATTCTCTATTCTTAGCAAAGAGCATCATATCTTTTTTAAGATTTAAAATAATTTTTT
This sequence comes from uncultured Candidatus Saccharibacteria bacterium, assembly GCA_964502615.1. Taxonomy (GTDB): domain Bacteria; phylum Patescibacteriota; class Minisyncoccia; order Phycocordibacterales; family UBA9973; genus UBA8515. The sequence goes on from CAZCXF010000001.1 coordinate 204,071, forward strand.
TCTTCTTACCTTCGAAGAATAGGATTAAATTCTTAATATTATTCTGATAATCCCCCTCTGGTATCAAAGCTAGTTGTTTGTAAAATTGATAATTTTGTTTTTTATCTGAATTATTATCAAAATAAGGAAAAATTTTACGAATAATTCTCATACCTTCACGGAGTTGTAAACCATTTGGAAAAGGTCCAAGTACTTTTTTGTAATCAGATTTTTTTAATTTTCTTCCTCGAAGAACTAATACTTTAGATATTTTATCTTTAGTTATACATACATAATTAAAGCTCTTATTGTCTTTTTCTTTTGTATTGTATTTAGGTTGATGTTTCTTGATAAGCTCAGCCTCAAGTATTAATGCCTCAAGTACACTATCTGTCTCTTGCCACTTGAGCTTATCTGCTTGAACAGTCATATCTAAAATAAGTGGCCCGCGAGTCACGATTAAGTCTTTACCAAAATAACTCTTTACGCGAGAGCGAAGTGAGGTAGCCTTACCAATATAAAGCAGTTTTTTACCTTTATAGAAAAAATAAACCCCTGGTTTTTCAGGTATATTGAGTTTTTTCAGAAATTGACTTTTCATGACCTTAATATATGATAAATATAAACAAACTCCAAGAGATATGAAAAATAGACTCCTTGGATGGACACATGAATTCTCTTCAATATGTCCTCCTGAAAAAAAGAAAGAGCTAAAAACTAAAGCAAGTTCAATAAAAGTAATTCACCCACAAGATCTTTTTAGTTTTTTAAAAAAATTCTTCAAAGAGGTAAAGCCATTCAAATCTGCAACAATATGGTTTAGGCCATCACCTCAACAAGATGATGATGGTAAGAAATTAAAATTCTTTAAACAGACCTATGTGCTATTAATGGATGGTGAGGGTAAAAATATTGAATTAAAAAAAGACTACGCAGAAACTATCCTGCACCTGAGGAAAAATATTAAAGGCAATTACGATTCTATTGTTGAATGTGGAGAAGGATATTCTGCAATAAAATGTCTACTAAAAGAATTGTTTTAAATGAAGTTACAAGCACGAGCCGGCTCATAGGCTCATTTTTTATTTCTTTTTTAGAACTTTCTTCAAGTATTTTCCAGTATAGCTTCCTTGAGTATTTGCAACTTCCTCGGGTGTACCTTTAGCAACTATTTTTCCACCACCTACTCCCCCCTCAGGACCAATATCGATAATATAATCAGAGCATTTTATTATATCCATATTGTGTTCAATCAAGACAACAGTATTGCCTTTATCAACTAATTTATTTAAAACTTCTAGGAGCTTTGCTACGTCATCATAATGAAGTCCAACTGTTGGTTCATCTAAAAGATATATAGTCTTTTCTAAATGTGGTCGATATAGTTCTGAAGAAATTTTTACACGTTGAGCTTCACCTCCAGAGAGTGTTGTAGCAGACTGGCCAAGCTTTATGTACCCAAGACCCACGTCCATCAAAGTTTTCAATCTATCATAAACATTTGGAATATCCTCAAAAAAAGTTACTGCTTCTTCAATAGACATTTCAAGAACCTCGTGAATATTCTTTTTCTTATATTTGATTGTAAGAGTTTCTTTATCAAATCTTTTACCAAGACATACATCACAAGTAACATAGACAGTCGGTAAGAAGTGCATTTCAACCGCAATTTCCCCGTTTCCTTCACAAGCTTCACATCGTCCTCCTTTAACATTGAAAGAAAAACGGTTTGGTTTCCACCCTCGTAATCGAGCTTCTTCACTTGTAGCAAATAAATCACGTATGTGAGTAAAAGCTCCTGTGTAGGTTGCAATATTTGAGCGTGGAGTGCGACCGATTGGTGATTGATCAATTAGTATTGAGCGAGATAAATACTCAGTTCCTGTAAATGAAGCACAGTTAAAAACCTGAGCGCTTCGATATTTTCTTTCATACCTCGCCTGAAGATTTTTATATAAAATCTCATACATAAAAGAACTTTTACCTGAACCAGAAACACCTGTAATCGTAACCATTTTACCAAGAGGTACTTCAGCATTTAGATTTTCAATATTAAAAACCTTTCCACCAACTATTTTTAGGGTTCCTTTGTCACTAGTGCGTCTTTTTTCTGGAATTTCTATCCGTGCTTCATTTCTAAGATAAGAAAGTGTTCTAGATTTAGAAGAGTTTGTTTTTGCATCAAGAAGTGGTGCTAGATAGTCTGCAACTATAACTTGACCTCCGTGAACACCTGCTTTAGGACCAATATCAACAATAAAGTCAGAAGCAAAAATAGTATCTTCGTCATGCTCAACAACTAGGATAGTATTACCAAGATCTCGTAAATCTTCGAGAGTCTTAATTAAGCGCTCATTGTCACGCTGATGAAGACCAATTGTTGGCTCATCAAGTACATAAAGAGCTCCGACAAGACGAGAGCCTAGCTGTGATGCTAAACGAATACGTTGAGCTTCACCACCAGAGAGAGTATTTGCCTTACGATCAAGTGATAAATATTCAAGTCCAACATTTAAAAGAAATTGTAACCGTGCTTCAATCTCTTTGATAACTACCTTTGAAATTTCTTTTTCTTGTTCATTCAACTCAAGTTCAATAAAGTAATCCGTTACTTGTTGTATAGAGAGTTGAGTTATTTTTACGATATTTATACCTTTTGTTTTACCTAGGAAAACATTTAAAGCCTCTCTACGTAAACGTGCTCCACCGCAAACATCACAAGGTTCTGTACCTCCGAAATATTTTGTACCTAGACCATTACATTCAGGACATGCTCCGTATGGAGAGTTGAAAGAAAAAAGTCTTGGTTCAATTTCTGGAAACGAAAAACCATCACGAGGGCAAGCAAATTTGGAAGACATTAGAAACTCTTCCTCAGCAATTGAAATAGTAACAAGACCTTCAGATTCAAGTAAGGCTCTCTCTATCGCTTCAGAGAGACGCATACGAGCATCGTCGGGGCTGTCTTTGAATTCATGAATTGCAAATGAATCTACAAGTACATCAATATCATGCTTTTTAGTTTTTGAAATATCAATCCGCTCACGAAGATTGCGTATTTCTCCATCCATTCTTACTTTGGAAAATCCTTTGTTCAATAAATCATATAAGAGCTGGTAGTACTCACCCTTTCTTCCGCGAACAACTGGAGAATATATTGTGATTGGAGTTTCATCCCACTCGACACCCATTACTTTTTTCTTTCCAGCCGGTTTTTGGTGGTTCTTTATTTTCTTTAGCACAAAATTCATTATCTCTTCATTTGAGAGTTTCTTGATTTCATCTCCACATTCTGGACAATGCGGTCTACCAATACGCGCGTAAAGCACACGAAGATAATCATATATCTCAGTTATGGTTGCAACTGTTGAACGAGGATTATTTGAACGAGATTTTTGATCAATAGATATCGCTGGAGAGAGGCCTGTAATTTCGTCTACGTCTGGTTTTGGCATCTGGTTTAAGAATTGTCTAGCATATGCAGAAAGAGATTCCACATATCGACGCTGACCCTCAGCAAAGATAGTATCGAAGGCAAGTGAAGATTTACCAGAACCAGACATACCAGTAATAACCACCATCTTATTTCTTGGCATTTCAAGGCTGATATTCTTTAGATTGTGGGTCCTGGCACCCTTTATTACGATTTTATCGTGTACATCTTTCTTCATAAAAGTCATTCAGTATAACACTTTTTGAACTATTTTTCCATTCTACGTTTAAGTACCATTATCTCATCGCGGAGAATTGCTGCTGTTTCGAAGTCGAGAGTTTTCACTGCGCTATTCATCTCTTTTTCTTTTATTTTAATTATTTTTTCGTAGACTGTTTTATTGCGTTCTTCATCTGAAATAAGTAAGTTCTTTACTGAATCTTTTTCTGTCTTTCCTTTTTTTTTCTTATCTTTTGTAAATGCTTTCTTAAATAATTCTACATCAAGATCAAGCTCGGCATTCACAGCCTTCTCGTGTTTATTCTCAAGCTCTTCGGTAATATCCTTAATCTTTTTTAAAATAGTCTTTGGAGTAATACCATGCTTCTTGTTATAAGCTACTTGTATCGCACGACGACGATTTGTTTCTCCTATTGCACGCTCAAGCGAACCCGTCATAATATCTGCATAAAGAATTACTTTACCTTCTACGTTTCTTGCTGCACGACCTATAGTCTGGATAAGTGAAGTTTCTGAACGAAGAAAACCTTCCTTGTCTGCATCAAGAATCCCAATAAGTGCAACCTCTGGCAAATCTAAACCTTCACGAAGAAGATTAACTCCAACCAAAATATCCATGTCGCCTTTTCTAAATGCAGTTAATATTTGAATTCTTTCAATAGTTTTTATTTCACTATGAAGGTATTCTGCTTTGATTCCCTTATCTTTCAAATAAATAGATAAATCTTCAGCCATGCGCTTTGTAAGTGTTGTCGCTAAAACTCGGAAACCTTTCTTTATAGTTTTTTCTGCTTCAGCTATAAAATCTTGGATTTGACCTGGATATTCTCCTCCTGCAGAAACTTTTCTAACTATTACTTCTGGGTCGATAAGTCCTGTTGGGCGAATAATCTGTTCGACAATCTGCTGGCTTGATTCTCTCTCTAAAGTCGAAGGGGTTGCGGATACATATACTACTTGCCCAATGCGCTCTTCAAATTCAGGATACTTAAGTGGTCTATTATCTTTAGCGCTTGGTAAACGGAAGCCGAACTCGACAAGTGTATTCTTGCGTGAGGCATCGCCTGCGTACATACCATTTAGTTGAGGAAGTGTAACATGAGATTCATCAATGATAGTGAGGAAATCGATCTCTCCATTTTCAGTTCTTGGAAAATACGAAAGAAGCGTCTCTGGCGCTTCCCCTTCTTTTTTACCAGATAGATGACGAGAGTAATTTTCAATACCGTTACAATAACCAATTTCTTTTATCATTGCCAAGTCGTATGACGTACGACGCTTAATACGCTCTGCTTCAAGAAGCTTTCCTTCTTTTTCAAATTTTTTTATTTGTGATGCAAGTTCGGCTTTAATATTTTTTATTGCTTTCTCTACTTGGTCTTTCTCGGTAATAAAGTGCTTTGTAGGAAACAAGAAAATATTCTCTTCTTCTTTTAATATATGGGATGACACAGGATCAACTTTAGCAATTCTTGCAATCTTTCCATCAGCAAATTCTATTTGATATACAAATGTCTCAGACACTGGCATCACTTCAACTTTTGCACCAATCGAGCGAAATTGACCTGAATTAATATCTGCATTTGTACGCTCAAAGTGTACTTCGATAAGTTTTTTCATAAGTGTAGTTCTGTCCATCTTCATACCCACTGCAAGTTTTAAATTTACTTTTTCGTACTCTTCAGGAGAACCTAAACCATAAATACACGAAACTGAAGCGACAATAATAACATCCTTGCGTGTCAAAAGTGCTTGGGTGGACGCATGGCGAAGTCGGTCTATTTCTTTATTAATCTGTGCATCTTTTTCAATATAGGTATCGGTAACTGGCATATATGCCTCAGGTTGATAGTAATCGTAGTAAGAAACAAAGTAATGCACCGCTGCGTCTGGAAAAAATTCGCGAAACTCTTGGGCAAGCTGTGCAGCTAATGTCTTGTTGTGAGCGATGACTAGAGTTGGCTTGTTCCATTTCTCGATAACATTGGCCATAGTGAAAGTCTTCCCTGTACCAGTTGCCCCCAAAAGTGTCTGCTTTTGCATTCCCTTCTCAAGCCCTTTGAGCAACTCTGAAATAGCCTTTGGCTGGTCACCATCAGGCTTGTAGTCGCTTTTTAATTTAAATACTTTTTCTTTCATTTGTACTTCAAGATTAACTTATTTTTAGAAATAAAAAAAGCTGGCATTCTTGCCAGCATTATTCATAAATGAATCTTAGCCTCTTAATCATCAGGATTCATCAATTCAAGAACTCTTGCAGTTTGAAGCTCCCGATACTTATACACCTTGGGCAATTGTGTTAATGCACAATTTAATGGAATAGCACTTGCTACTACTCCAGTACCAATCAAGGCGTCATACATATCTTTATCGTAAACGTACAACACTGTTGTTTTGTATGTTTTTACGAGGCCTTCAATATTGTTCACGGTGGCTTTGTATTTAACACCAGCATGGCCACCACCGATGAGTACACAAGCAATAACTTCAGTACTTGGTACCGGTAACAAATTTAGACACTCTTCAATAAGTGCAGGGGCCTCTTCCCATCCGCCTTCTTCATTTGTATGAACGGGCAGAGCATGAAAAAACTTTCCTTTAATTTTTTTAGTAATTGGCTTACCTTTTTCAAATTCTAAGGTAGCTAGCTCTGGCCATCCATATTCAGCAACCTGGCCAGCAAAACCACCATTTGAGTTATCAAGGTAACCCTTTTTATTACGCCAATGTACACCGAATGCTATGTGGTCAGCAATGGTATTAAAAATACTGTCCTGGATAGCAATCAAAGGCTTTTGTAAGCTATTGCCATAAAGAAATTCTTGCAAATTCATATTGATTTATTTTTATGGTTCAATAATAGAAAATTGAACTAATTCAACCACAAAAAGACTATTTGTGCAAATATGAGTTTAAGAAGCTTTCTTTAAATTCAAAAAATTTATTGTTTAAAATTGCTTCGCGCATTTGATCTACAAGGTGAGTTATGAAATAAATATTGTGAATTGAAGCAAGAGTTGCAGCTTCCATCTCTTTTGCACGAAATAAATGTGATACATACGCAAGTGTATAACTCTTACAAGTATAACACTGACAATCTTTTTCTATCGGTTCAAAGTTATTTATGAATTGAGCATTAAATAAATTTATTTTTCCACTTTTTGTAAAAACTGTTCCGTTGCGAGCAATACGTGTAGGGCCAACACAATCAAAAAGATCTACCCCATTCTCAACCCCCATAAATAAATCCTCTGGCTCTCCTATTCCAAGTAAATGACGAGGTTTATTCTCAGGCAAAATTTCATTGACCCACTTCACAGCGGTACTCATATCTTCTTTTGCAAATGAACCACAAATATCAAAACCATCAAAATCCATTCCACTAATAGCTTTAGCTGATTTTTTTCTTAATTCTTCAGATCGCCCACCTTGAACGATTCCAAATAGAGCTTGAGGTAGAAAATCAGAGACAGCAAAATCTCGCCGCTTTACCCTCTCTTCGGGGGCTCCGACACGGACAAGATTTTCCTGTTTCTGCTTTTCTAATTCCTTATGTCTTTCTAAACTTCTTTTAGCCCAAGCATGTGTACGAGACAATGCTTCATCTTGATATAAATCAGTTTCAGTTGGTGAAGTACATTCATCAAATGCAAAAATAATATCAGCTCCTAGATTGTGCTGGATCTCGATTGATTTCTCTGGAGTAATATAGTGGAGTGATCCATCTAAATGTGATTTAAAAGATACTCCGTCATTACTAATTTTTGCAAGTGGAACTACGCTGTCTATAGATCGCTCAGGAATAAGAAAATTAGGGTCAGTTATAGTTGTAACTTTTGAAATCTCTTTACCATATGCAGCACCCAGAGAAAATACTTGGAAACCTCCTGAATCAGTCATCAAAGGCCCTTGCCAGTTCATAAACTTATGTAGTCCACCAGCATCACGAATTAGCTCATCCCCAGGCTGAAGATATAAGTGGTAGGTGTTGGCTAGTATTACTTGTGAACCAGTACTTTGAATTTGTTCTGGAGTAAGAGCTTTAACACTTGCTTTAGTACCAACAGTTACAAAAGCTGGGGTTTTAATTTCTCCATGTGGTGTATTTAAAATAGCTGCTCGACCGAGATATCCTTCGATCTTTTTCTCAATTTTAAAATCAAAAATATTCATAACATCTAATTCCTTTTGATTTGTACCCATTTCAAACTTTGTATATTTACAGGTGAGTGTAGAATGACTTTCTTAACTGGATCTGTAGGCCGAGAAATAATTCCATCAATAACTGCTATTACTTCGGATTTACTACTTGGCAATACGACCGTCAGACCATTATCAGTTGCTAGCTCATTCGGCACAGTCATTTCAAAATTTCCACCACCACGTCCAACAAGCTCTACATTTGCATTTGATCCTTCAAGCATAGCGTCAGTCGTCTGCCCAGGATTAGAATATAAAATAACAAGTGAATTATTTGCATATACCTTACCAATCTCACCTATTGGAATATTACTGTTTGCAAAAACTTTTTCACCTTCTAAAACGTCTAGATCTTTTCCAATATCTATAATAATAGTGTCATAAGGGGAACGATTTGGCTTAGCTAAAATATTAGCTAGTGTAAAATTTTCTTTTTGTGGCAATCTTCCGAGTAATTCTTTTAGTGAATCATTCTCTTTTTTAAGAGTATCATAATCAATCATGGAAAGTTTTAAATCAGCGTTTTCTTTTTTTATAGACTCATTTTCTTTGAATACAGAAGATTTAGTTCTAATTAAATAGCCCATACCACTCACGCCTTCTACTACAGTGTTTTGCGCTTTCCAAATAGGTCTGCCAATAAAATTAAAAAGTTTACCTAAAAACCCTAAAGCTCCAGATAAAGATATAAACAAAAATAGTCCTATAATTACAACATTACGGGTTATAATTTTCTTTCTATTAATTCTTTTTTTATCGCGGAGTTGATGTATCATCTGTATTTACTAAAACTTCTTGAAAATTTTCAAAATCATCTAATATAACTCCTGTGCCACGAGCAACTGCTGTGAGAGGATCCTCAGCAATATAAATAGGTATTTTAAGTGAACTTTTCAAAAGAATATCTAAACCTCGCAATAGAGCTCCGCCTCCAGATAAAACTAACCCTCTGTGCATAATATCGGAAAGTAATTCTGGTGGTGTAGTCTCTAAAACTTCTTTGATACCATCAACCAAACTAATCACAGATGGCATTATAGCTTCGCGAACATCAGCGTCAGTAATAATAACCTGACGTGGTAAACCAGTCACCAAATCCCTGCCTCTGACTTCTGCTTCCATTGGCTCACCTTCTATAACTTGCCCAATTGCGATTTTTACATTTTCAGCAGTTTTTTCACCTATTAGTAATTTGAATTCATCCTTCATGTAGTTAACAATACTTGAATTCAAAAGATCTCCTGCTATTTTTAAATTTTTTGATCTAACAACTCCGGAGAGTGATATTACAGCGATATCTGTTGTTCCTCCTCCAATATCAACGATAACTGATCCGACAGCGTCTTTAACAGGAAGTCGTATGCCAACAGAAGCTGCCATTGGTTCTTCCACAATGTAAACTTCGCGAGCCCCAGCAGAACGAGCTGCATCTTCTACCGCTCTAATTTCAACGTTAGTTATACCAGTAGGAACACCTACCAATACACGTGGTCGAATAAATTTTTTAGACATTTTTTCAGCTTTACCGATTAGGTATGAAAGCATTTCTTCTGTTACTTCAAAATCAGAAATAACTCCATCAACTATTGGTCTAACAGCGCGAATATGCCCCGGAGTTCGTCCTAACATTTGTTTCGCCTCAGCTCCTACGGCTACAATCTGTCCAGTCTTTTGATTTACAACCACCACCGATGGCTCATTGATAACGATGCCATGACCTTTCAAATAAACCAGAGTATTAGCTGTGCCTAAATCTATTCCAATATCGTTTGAAAATGTATTGTAAAGTTTTTTAAACATTTTTTAATTCATTTAATAATTGTTCTTTTGGAACAATTTTTCCAGTCTCTTCTGTACGTTTTTTTATTTCATATCCACCGGAAGCATTACTACGTTTTGATACAACCACTCTATAAGGTATTCCAATCAAATCTGAATCAGCAAACTTTTCTCCTGCACTAACATCGGTGCGATCATCAAATAAAACTTCAATATTATTTTCTAATAAATATTTATAAATATTTTCTGCTTCAGATTTGGTGTTGTCTTCATTGCCCAGTAGTAGTAAGTGTACTTTAAAAGGAGCAATAGATTCGGGCCATATAATGCCTTTATCATCAGATAGAACCTCAACAACCGTACCCATTAACCTTCCTGGCCCTATACCATAAGAACCCATAAATACTGATTTGGATTCACCTGTATCGGTTTGATACTTTAATTCAAGAGCGTCAGAGAAACGAGTACCTAATGTGAATATGTTTCCAACTTCTACTGCTCTATTTTCAACCAAAGTATCTTTTGAAAGTCCTAGGCTTTCAATAACTTCATCATTATAAACCTCTTTGTTTATAGCTATACCTTTATTTTCATCTACATAAATAGTATCTTCCCCTGCACCCGTTAATGTTTGAAATTCATGAGAAAACTTTGAGAACATACCTCCAGAAGCAAAGGTTAGATAAGTTAGGTGACCAATACCAACTCTTTTAAAAACATTTTTATAAGCTTCTTTAGCTTTTTCATAAAACTCATTATGCTCATTTTCATCTCTTGAAAAAGAATATAGATCTTTCATTATAAATTCCCTAGTACGCATTATCCCACTCTTAGCACGAGTTTCATTTCTAAATTTAGTTTGAAATTGATAAAGAGAAAAAGGCAAATCGCGATAAGAATTTACAAATCCTTTTAACATTTTAGTTATTGGAGCCTCGTGAGTCACAGCAAGACCTAACTCAGTCTCACTTTTTAATTTAGTCTTAAACCAGACATCTACCTGTTCATCACTCCATTGATTTGTAGGTTCCCATGTTGAACGCTCTTGGAGTGCTGTCATTACTATCTCTTGTCCACCAATTGCATTCATTTCTTCACGAATAATATTCTGTATCTTATTTAAAACACGAAGACCTAGTGGTAAATATGCATAAACCCCAGCCATTTCCTTGTTTATAAAGCCAGCTTTTATCAGAAGTTCAGCATTAAGAGATACTTCATCTGCTGGAGACTCCTTCTTAGTTTTTGTAAATAGTTGTGATTGCTTCATACCAATCATACTACCTTAAAATAGGCTTCTGGTCAAAAAGAGGGGTTGCTAAATAATGGTTTTTCTGCTATTATGATTCCACGTTCCGTGAGGAGCTTTTTTATATAAAGCCACCTTGTAAACAAGCTGAGATGCTTAAAAACGGACGTTTATAAATTAATTAACCCTAAAATAGGGATATAAATATGAGTACACAAAATACGTTAGTGGAAAAAATGTTTCAAGCAGGTGCTCACTACGGCTATTCAAAAAGTCGTCGTCACCCATCAACAAGTGCATACATTTTTGCAACAAAAAATGGTGTTGATATTATAAATATTGAAAAATCATACGAACTTCTAGAAAAAGCACTAGATGAAGTAAAGAAATTAGCTTCTAGTGGTAAAACAATTCTTTTTGTTGGTACAAAGCCAGAGGCTCGCCAACAAATAACAGAACTCGCCCTTTCTCTTGGTATGCCATATGTTAGTGAGAGATGGGTTGGTGGTTCACTTACGAATTTCCCAGAAATAAAGAAAAGAATCGCAAAACTGCTTGACCTACGTGAACAAAAAGAAAAAGGTGGTTTTGATAAATATACAAAAAAAGAAAGACTATTAATAGATAGAGAGATGGAAGATATGACAAAAAACTTCCAGGGATTAACTGGGGTAAACAAAACTCCTGACGCCTTATTTGTTGTTGACCCAAAGAAAGAGCATATCGCTTGTACAGAAGCTCATAAAATGGATCTTCCTATAATTGGTATATTAAACACTGACTGCAACCTAAAAAAGGTAAACTTCCCTATTGTTGCCAATGACGCATCAGTATCTAGCATTACTTTCATTTTAAATGAAGTTAAGAATGCTTATGTAAGTGGTTCAAAGGGTGAAACTCAAAATAAATAATTATTATATAACAAAAATCAAGGAATAATCCTTGAGACAAAATTTAAATATGTCTATAAAAATAACTGCTGAGTTAGTTAAAGAATTAAGAGAAGGGACTGGTGTCTCTGTTATGCAATGCCGTGCAGCTTTAGAAGAGGCTGAAGGAGATATGGAAAAAGCATTGATAATACTAAAGAAAAAATCTAGTACAGTGGCTATGAAAAAAGCCGATCGTGAAGCTCACGACGGAGTTGTGGTTGTTCGTGAAGGAAATGGCAAAGTACTAGTTCTAACTCTTCACTCTGAAACAGACTTTGTGGCTAAAAATGAAGACTTCACTAAACTTGCAAATGCATTAGCTGATATTGCTATAAACGAAGGAATTGAAGCTATGAAGATTAAATCTGCAGATATGATAAATGAAGTCATACAGAAAGTTGGTGAAAAGATAGAACTTGGTCAAATTGAAGAAGTAGAAGGTGCTGTTCTTGGAAACTATGTACACGCAGGTAAGAGTGCTACAGTTGTGGCATTGTCTTCTGGAACACCTGAGCTTGCTAAAGATATAGCAATGCATATCGCAGCCATGAAACCAGTGTTTACAAAAGCAGAAGATGTTACTGAAGAAGATAAGAAAAAAGTTATAGAAGTCTTTGAAAAAGAAGTAGCAGAATCTGATAAGCCAGAAGAGATTAAAGCAAAGATGCTTGAAGGAAAAATCTCTACATACTTCAAGGAACAAACTTTGATGGATCAATCTTTTATTAAAAATCCTGATGTAACTGTTGGTAAACTACTTGCAGATAAGGGTGCTAGTCTGGTACGCTTTATAAGAGTCTCTATTGGATAAAATAATGGTAATAATTATTGTCATATTTTTCATATCAACTATTATCGCATTCGGAATGCTTGCTTTTAGAGCTTGGGAAATAAGAACAGCAAGAGTGAGTATTCCCGATAATAAGGATGGTGTGCTACCAAATTTAACATTTAGACATGTTGAAAAAAGTATGCTATATTTGACCAAGCATGTTATCCAAGGGGTCATCCTTACATGCGTTAAGTACTGGTATATTGGGGTTACCAAGACAAAAAAATGGATATCCGATAAATGGCCCAAGATTCATAGTTATTTTGAAAAGAAAGAAGAAGTATCGTCAGAACCCTCAAAACCATCATTCTTTCAAAAGGCTATTTTGGAATCAAAAGCCAAGATTAAAAGAATAAAGGAGAAGGTTAAGAACGAACACGAATAAAATACGCCGCTTTAGCTCAGTTGGTAGAGCAACGCTTTTGTAAAGCGAAGGTCCTCAGTTCGAGTCTGAGAAGCGGCTCAAGCAAAGAAAAAACTCCTATTGTACAATAGGAGTTTTTTCTTGTTCACTAGAAGAAGTTGTAGTCTTGTTTGTAGGGGTTGCATCTTTCTTTGGGGTTTCAACTTTCTTTTTAAATATTTTATCAAATATTGTAGTCATACTTTCAAGAGATTGGAATCCAGGATACTCTTTTTCATTTATTACAATTGTTGGGAAATTTTTAACGGCAAACATTGATTGAAGAGCTTTTAGAGCAGGAGTATCACTACTGTTATCAAACCAATATATACGTAAATCTGGATAACGATCATGAATTTCATCTAGAACTATTGATTGTTCTTTACAATCCTTGCAGTCAGTATCGTGGAAGTAAAGTAACATCACAGTTTTTGTTCCACATCTTGAAGCTAACTCCTTTCTTAATATATAGTCCTTTATTTGGAGTAGAACGTATTGATTTTTTATCATAGTAACCTGAGCATCATCTGGGCCAAGTTGGTTTTCCATAAACTTTACTCTACGAGCCATATCAGAAAGCTCATTGTTTAAATCAAACTCAAAACTTTCATTCGCTTCAAAATGCTTACATGAAGAAGAACCGAGTAACATAAATCTGGTTTCAGTTGAAAGTATATCTGTAGATATTTTATCTTGTATGACTCTTACTTCATCAATTTTCTTTTGAGCAAGCTTACTACTTAGGTAAAAGGCGATTACAAAAAGCGCTACAGTAATAATTAGAGTGAATATGTATCTTTTCCAAAATTTCATATAATATTTATCGCCACGCAGGACGGGCTTGGTTTATAGCATTCCAGACTGATTTAATGACCCAAAATGGAACAATAAGGCTATATAATACAAAGAAATATAATACATTTATAATTCCTTTGCGTTTAACGTTAGATATCATTCTTCCTAGCATTATATTGGTTACAAAGAAAATAAATGTTATTAAAGTCAGAAATACTATAGCTTTTGTATTTGTGTAAAACCAACCATGACCAGAGAAATGGAATCCTTGGAAACCAACCAAACTAAGTACTAAGAACTTATCATACAAAAATAGAATTATATGGTACCAGCTAACTGCAAAAACAGACATTATTATTACGTAAGACATTAAACTCATCGGTAGTGTGAAAATTCCGAAATTGCCAAATTTTTTATTCAAAAATGCAAACCTATAGTCGAAAGTATTGTTTAGAAATCCATAACCCCATCGTAGTCTTTGTTTAAACAGCTTTTTCACAGTCTTTGGTCCAGTAGTGAAAGCAATAGCACTATGACAATGCTCAACTTTATAACCTTTAACCTGTAATCTATAAGTAAGCTCGAGATCTTCCAAATTATGTCCCATATGCCAACCACCAACTTCTATAAGTGATTTTGGTTTAAAAACTGAAAAAGCTCCAGGGACTACTAGAACACCCCCGAGTAATCCAAGAACCTTTTTGGTGAAAGAGAACATCTGGTATTCAATACTCTGTGCTCTTTGAGCAATAGTTTTTGGAGATTTAATTAGTACACTACCACCAACAGCTGATAAATCTTTTTTTTCAATAAAGTAAGGAACTATTTTATATAGAGCATCTTTATTTATTGTAGTATCAGCATCAAAAGAAGCAACCAAGTCTGTAGTAACATGAGGGAGAGCAAAATTAAGCGCAGTATGTTTACCACCATTTTCTTTCTTAAATATTTTAACCATAGGATCGTTCTCATAACCCTTCATGACATTCCAAGTATTATCTTTAGAGCCATCATCGATCAAATAAATAAAAAGTTTATCTTTTGGATAAGATAGATCTTTGAGAGATTGGACAGTGTTGTCTATAGTACTTTCTTCATTCCAGCACGGCACTAGGAAAGTGATGGATGGCAATTCTTTCTCATCCCCTTTTAGCGGTTTGTAAGCTCCGAGAAGATTTTTCTTCTCAAAAAATGACATCAAAAAAAAGACCTGTACGTAAACAGACGCAAATACGGCGCAATATAGGATAATATCACTTATCGGCATTCTAGGAGAAATTCTAGCATATTTATCTATAAAAATAAAGATTTATCCCATATGTACAGCACATAACAGCCTATGATATAATAACGACTATGGAAAACAATAATATACAAAATGAAGAGGTCAGCAAAGAAAATATTAACCCTAAACAACAGATTTCAACCCCTACAGCTATTATAGTTGCTGGTTTTCTGATTATGGTTGGTATTTTAATGACTAAATCAGGTGTAATAGAAAACAAACCTAAGACTCTTTCAGAACAAGTTGGGGTATCTAAAGCAAAAATGGAAGCCTG
This sequence comes from uncultured Candidatus Saccharibacteria bacterium, assembly GCA_964502615.1. Lineage (GTDB taxonomy): Bacteria > Patescibacteriota > Minisyncoccia > Phycocordibacterales > UBA9973 > UBA8515. The sequence continues at coordinate 219,472 of CAZCXF010000001.1, forward strand.
TATAAATAACGTTGATACAAAAAAAGTTAAGAGTGATATAGATGCGAGTGTAAACAAAGCGATGAGTAACTATGCTCTTCAGGATCGCGGCACACCTTATAGTGTAGTGATAGGATTAAACGGTGTTAAGACTGATATTCGTGGCGCAGAATCATATGACGTAGTTAAAAAAGTAATAGATGACGCTATGATTGGTAAGGTTGAAAGACCGTACGTAGGTAACATCGAACTTTCAGAACCCACTGATCATATAAATGGAAGCAAGGATGCCAAGGTCACAATCATAGAATATTCTGATTTTGAATGCCCATTCTGCAAACAATTCCATCCTATCCTCGAGAGAATCGTAAAAGAAAATAATGGTAATGTTGCTTGGATATACCGTAACTACCCTCTTCATCAACACTCATTTGAAAAGTTATTAGCTGCAAACTGTGTAGCTGAAATAAAAGGTGGAGATGCTTTCTGGAAATATAGTGATCTATTATTTGGACTACTAAAAACAGCTAACGATTCTGTTTCAGATCAATTATAGAATAAATGAAAATTATCGACTTAACTCACACATTATATGCTACCATCCCTACTTGGGATGGTAGTTGTGGTTTTAACGCAGAAATAGATACTGATTATACAGACTGTAAAGAGCCTAATCTTTTCAGAACCCAAAAAATTAATTGCAACGCTGGTATCGGAACACATATGGACGCACCAGCGCATTGTTTCCAGGATTCTAGGACTATAGAATCTTTAAGTATAGATGAACTAGTTACAGATTGTATAGTTGTTGATGTAAGTAAAAAAGCTGACGAAAATTACATTATAATGCCAGAAGTTATAGAGAAATTCGAAGATGAGTATGGAGTAATAAAACCTAAATCTTTTCTTGTATTTTATACTGGTTGGGATAAGTACTGGGATACACCAGAAAAATATAGAAATAATTATAACTTCCCAAGCGTTCACCCTTCTACTGCAGAATTACTTCTAAAAAGAAACATAGTAGGGCTAGGTATTGATACATTATCTGCAGATACTGGAAAAGATGGCTTCCCTGTTCATAGAGCTATATTAGGAGCTAATAAATACCTTGTGGAAAATATTACAAATCTAAAATCACTTCCACCTACTGGCTCAAAAATTGCAGTTCTTCCAATAAAAATAAAAGATGCTACAGAGGCACCAATAAGATTAGTAGCATTCGTATCATAATTAAAAATCCCTCTTTGGAGGGATTTTTAATTAATCGAAGTAATTTTTTAGTCGAGCGATTTTTTCGTTGTTGCGAAGCTTTTCATGAACTTTAGCTTCAATCTGACGAATACGTTCACGAGTAACATTAAATTCTGCACCTACTTCTTCTAGAGTATGCTGGATACCATCATTTAATCCATAACGAAGTTCTAATATTTTTCTTTCCTTTGGGGTAAGAGTATCTAAAACTTCCTTTATCTGATCAGAGAGAATCCGACGAGATGCATCCTGATCAGGACGTAATATTTTATCATCTGGAATAAATTCACCACGAGTAGACTTTTCATCATCATCACCTATTGGTTGTTCTAGTGAAACTGTTTCTTGGTTGATTTGTTCTATTATATGAATCTTTTCAACTTCAAGACCCATTTCTGTAGCAATTTCTTCTACTAGAGGTTCACGACCAAGATCTTGGGAAAGTCTTCGTACAACTTGTTTGTATTTTGAAATTGTCTCAACCATGTGTACTGGAATACGTATTGTGCGTGATTGATCAGCAAGCGCACGAGTTATGGACTGACGAATCCACCAAGTTGCATATGTTGAGAATTTATAACCTTTAGTCCAATCAAATTTTTCAACAGCCTTAAAGAGCCCTAGGTTACCTTCTTGAATAAGATCAAGCAAAGTAAGGTCGGAACTACGACCAACGTATTTTTTGGCTATAGAAACAACAAGACGGAGGTTTGCACGAGCAAGTAAGTTCTTTGCTTCCATATCACCTTTTTCTATACGACGAGCTAAATCTTTCTCGTCAAATGCACTAATGAGTGGATATTGTCCTATCTCCTTTAGATATATCTGAATGGAATCATAGGCTTGAGCATCTTTGCTATATTTTAGTGCTTGCTTCTCAGTATCACCATCTACATCAAGTAGATTGCCCCCTTCTAGTACATCAATCCCTGCAACTGAGAGCTTCTCGTATAATTCATCTAAGAATAAAATATTATTTTCAATATCAGGAAAAACTTTGATAATCTCATCATAAGTTACAAACCCTCGTTTCTTACCTTTCTCAATCATTAACTGAGATTTTTGTTCTAAATCCAAAGCTTTCTTTTCACTAATAGTGACTTTTGTTGATTTAGTAGTATTTTTTGCTTTTACTTTCTTAACTTTTTGTTTAACAACTTTTTTTACAACTTTCTTTTTTGATTTAGCTGCCTTTTTTGTTGCTTTTTTTAGAACTTTCTTTTTTGATTTCTTATTTATCTTTTTTGCGGGTTTTTTAATAACTTTCTTTTTCTTCTTCACAATTTTTATTTTTTTCTTTTTTGACATAGATTATTTTTATTATGATGAGCGACTTTGTTTAATTTCTTCTATACGTTTTGATATTATATTAAATTTTTTAAGCTTTTCTTCAGAATCCAGAGGTTGCATTGCAACCTTATCTTCATTTAAAATTTCTTCTTCAAGATTAAGAGTTATCTCTTTTATATCGCGCGCAAGCGCATTAATCTCTGTACCATACCACATTTCAGCTTCAAAAGCCAGTGTATCCTTGAATGGTTCATGAGTATCTAGTATTTGTTTAAATGTAACCTCACCTATATTTTTCTTAAATTCATCTATAATTCCTTGGTATTCTTTGTTATCTGTTTTTTCAATCCAGAACAAGATACCAAATAATTTCTTTTCTAAAGATACACGACGAGATGTTGCAATTCCATTATTACTTTCTGTCTTGGGTTCCTTAAATGATTCAGGGTTTGATTTTTGATACAATTCAAAATCTTCAATAATAGCACTTTCAGATAACCCCATCTTATTGTGAATCTCGGTTATATAAGCTGATCGTTCAATAGAGCTTCTAACCATAGCCAAAAATGGAAATATAACCTCTCTAACTTTCTTCCCTCGAATTCTCAAATCAGTTGTGTTTTTACAAATCCTATCTATATGGAAACTGACAATGTTCAATGAATTTTTTATAATTTCTTTCCATCCCGAACTATCTTTTGATATTATATCCGCAGGGTCACTACCTTCAGGCAAAACTGCAACTTTTACTTGCATATCTAATGATAAAGCTATAACCGCACTGCGACTGACTGCTCTAATACCTGCTTCGTCTCCATCAAAAGCAAATATAACATTAGGAGATAGCCTTCTTATTAAACCTAAATTGTTTATCTTTGATTCGTTGTCAATGACATCGTCTGATAATGCAGTGCCTGATACTGCTACAGTATTGGTAAAGCTTGCTTGGTGCGAAAGAATTAGATCAATTTGCCCTTCGACTATAATGCTATACCCTCTTTTCTTTATTTCTATCTTTGCTTTATCAATACCAAACAAAACATTAGATTTATTGAATAGAGGCGTATCTGGACTATTTAGATATTTGGCCTCTTCAATATCAGACTTTTTGCTAGAATCATTAGATAATATAAATGTCCTTCCTGAAAAAGCTATTACCCTACCACTAGAATCGCTTATTGGAAACATTATCCTACCTCTAAATCTATCGTAAAAACCACTTTCACTTTTTTTTATTAAGCCAACTTCTTCTATATCTTCTTTCTTATAACCTTTTGACAATAAGTGGTCAGAAACAGACCTCCAAGAAGATGGAGAATAACCTATGCGAAATAATTTTATAGAAGAATCATTTAAACCACGGCTTATCAGGTAACTTCGAGCTTCTGGAGTTTTTTCAAAAACTGACTCGAAGAAAACTGTTGCTTCCTCCATGATCTCATAATAGATTTCTCTTTTGTTATCAGATTTCTTGTAACTATTTTTATCTAAAACTATTCCTGCTCGTTCAGCCAATAACTTAAGAGAGCCCAGGAAGTCAGTTCCTTCGAAATGTTCAACAAATGAAAATATATCCCCCTTGGCTCCACAACCAAAGCAGTAATAAGTGCCTCGGTCAGGAGATATAAAGAATGATGGGGTTTTTTCATGGTGGAAAGGACATCTGGCTTTATAATTTTTACCAGACTCTATTACTGATAGGTACGAAGAAATAACATCAACAATCGAAAGGCGTTCTTTAATTTTTTCAACAGGTGAGTTCATATTTATTCCCCCTCCCATTACCTTATAATGAATCAGTTGTATCTTCTTTGATCTCTTTCTTTACGCTTTTTGCTCCAAAACCTGTACCAGCTGGTATAAGATTACCAATAATTACATTTTCTTTTAATCCTCGCAAATTATCAACTCCACCACGAACAGCATTGTTGATAAGAACACGATTAGTATTTTGGAATGAAGCAGCAGATAACCAGCTCTTAGTAGTTAGTGACACTTCAGTAATACCAAGCACTATAGTAGTAGATTCTGCTTTCTTACCACCTTCTTTCTCTATTCGATTATTTTCTTCAATAAGTTCAATAGCTTCAACTATCTCACCTGGAGAGAATGTCGTATCACCTGCATCTTTAATCTTTTTACGAGAGAACATTTGGCGAATAATTATTTCTATGTGTTTTCTTGAAATAGAAGCACTTTGTAAATCATAAACCTTATTGATTTCATCTACTATGTACTCTTCTGCAACTTCTTTACCTCCATATTTAACTATCTCATTTATGTCTGCAGATCCATCTGTTAATAGGTCTCCTTTTTTAACCTTACTACCAGCTTTAACTAACGGCTGACGACGGAAAGCTACAACATATTCCATCTCATTTGATTTAGCATCACCTTTAGTGTCAGATAGAACTTTTATGATTTTTTCTTTACCATTATCTTTTACTTCAAGTACTTCACCATCTGTAACAGACACAATTGCTGGGTTTTTAGGAATACGTCTTTCGAAAATTTCTTCAACACGAGGAAGTCCTGTAGTAATATCAACTGTTGCCACACCTCCAGCGTGGAAAGTACGAAGTGTAAGCTGAGTACCTGGTTCACCGATAG
>CAZCXF010000002.1:0-119810 GCA_964502615.1 uncultured Candidatus Saccharibacteria bacterium
AAAGATGCACAAGGAAACGATGTCGAAACAAATGATGATCAAGAATCAAAAGTAACTACAGCAGTGAAAATTAGTGAGGATCAAGCAAAACAAATTGCCCTTACTGCACATTCTGGTACGAAAGTACTTTCTGTTGAGCTTGAACAGCATCGCGGAAATGCGGTCTATGAAATTAGCCTTGATAACAAAGTAGAAGTAAAGATTGATGCAACTAGTGGTGCAATACTAAAGTCTCACTTAGAAGGAGCTGATGATCAGGATAACCGCGTAGATCAAAAGGATGCAAATGGAAATGACATTGAAACAAATGATGGTCCAGATGCAAATGATTAGTCGATAATTACTAACAATAAATCATAAAATTTATGAAATACAAAAGACAACTCATGAGCGGTATGTTTGCTCTTGCTTTGCTTGCTTCTGGAACGTCAGTGTTCGCAGCTGACATTCCAGTAACAGGATCAAAAGCTGTGCAACAAACTAGTCAAGTAAAAATGAAGGCAGTAGAAGACGGCAACAAAGATGGTATCGTTGATGCTAAAGATAAAAATGGTAAGGATCTTGAAACAAAAGACGATGTGGTGAAAAAAGTTACTCCAGTCAAGCATACGAAAGGTAAAAAATCTCACAAAGTGAAGGTAACTACTCCAGTAGTTAAACCAGTTCAATAAATTATCTTCGGCAAGGCTATTAAAAAAAACACCTTTATGAGAGGTGTTTTTTTTAATATGTTACTCCGGGGACAACAAAGAATCCGTATAAAACAACAAAGAAATTAATAAGGGCGTGGCTCAAGATTATAAGTGGCAAGCTTGGATATCTGAGATACATTACCGCAAAACCAATTCCACCTATAAAAGCAATTGGTAAACCTATCATCGGATTTGGAAAAATAACATGAAGAAACATAAACAGTAGCGCATTTACCAACACAATTAATACCGGCTTTTTAAGAATTTTACCTAATGCAGGAATGAGGTATCCTCTATATCCGATTTCTTGAAAAAGAGAGACGATAAAAAATCCATATAGAAAATGTCCATGTTTCCACCAGCCATTAAGTTCTTCGTGACCTATATTTTCTGAAAAAATATAACAGAGCAATATTGTGGCTACTGTAAAAACAACATATGGTAAAAAATATTTCTTGATACGGTAAGTAGTTGCACCGAGCATTGTCCATGTCCATTTTTCCTTAATCAAAACTCCCATCAATAAACTTATGAGAATTCCAAGAACCCATATTCGATCTTCTATTTCAATTAAATTAGCCTTAATCAACAGAATGGGCAACACGAAAACAATAAAAATTTGAAGCCATAATTCTTTTTTACTTGTTTTTATATTTTCAATAGAATAATGGATTTGATCATTCATATTTTTATATTAACATTTTGTTTTGATTTAAAACATATAGAGAATTATATAGTTCATAATTTCCTCATAACTTTATTTTATGATGTAAGCATATGACACAAGCAACAAAAGATTTACTTATAAAAGTTCCTGCCGTAACGCTTGGTTTTTGGATTATAAAAATACTCTGTACAACACTCGGCGAGACTGGTGGAGATGCAGTATCTATGACATGGAACCTTGGGTATCTAGTAAGTACAGGGATATTTATAGTTATTCTTATAGGGCTCATTGTTGCTCAAGTAAAATCTAAATTATATAAACCATGGCTCTATTGGGCAACTATCATTGCTTCTACGACAGCAGGGACGACACTTGCAGACTTTGCAGATAGATCGCTCGGTGTCGGGTATACTGGTGGGTCATTAATTCTTTTAACATTTCTACTTGCTACATTATTTATTTGGAAAAAAAGTACTGGAACAATTTCTGTAGATAGCATTTCAAATGCAAAAAGTGAAGTATTTTATTGGACTGCAATTACTTTCTCCCAAACTCTCGGTACTGCTCTCGGAGATTGGTTTGCAGATACGAATGGCCTTGGATATCTTCACTCTGCTTTTGTTTTTGGAACATTACTTTTAATTATTACGCTACTCTATTTTAGAACTAAAGTTTCGAAAGTATTATTGTTCTGGGGAGCATTTATTCTTACAAGACCGCTTGGAGCTGTTGTCGGGGATTTCCTAGATAAACCATTTGCAAAAGGAGGTCTTAATATTTCAAGACCAATGATTTCACTAATTCTTCTCGTAGCGATAGTTATCTTAATTGCAGTAATTCCTCAAAAAGCAGGTGAACACCCTAAAAATGCTTAATTTCCAAATCCTCATCTCACAAATATCAGGAACAGCAGTAATGTTTAGTGTTTTAGGAATCCTTTGTGTAATTCTTTATGTACTCAAATACAAAAAAGACTTTCTTAAAATTATCTTTGCGAGTACTTCTGCCATGTTCGTAACATATACTCTCAAATATATTCTTAAGATTCCTCGCCCAGAACATATGCTCGTTATAGAAACAGACCCTCGTTTCCCATCAGGTCACGCCACGATGGCAGCAGTTGTAATGACATTAATTATTTCTTACTCAAATAAACATATCAAGAATAATTATTTGAAATACTTCCTGTGGATAGTAGCAGTTGGTTGGTTTATGTTAGTGAGTTATTCAAGATTATATCTTCATGTTCATTATCCGATTGATATCATTGCAGGAGGTCTCATCGGGATTGTTTCCACTATGGTGGTCTCAAAAATCTTTAATCATTTGCACTATTATAGTTCATAATTTCCTCATAACTTTTATATATACTTTTTGATATGATTACAACAGCTAAAAAGTTGCTCAATAAAGTTCCTGAGGTCACGCTCTATTTCTGGATCATTAAAATCCTTTGTACAACAGTTGGCGAGACTGTGGCAGACTTTCTTAACACAAATCTCAATCTTGGCTTGACTGGAACTTCACTTGTCATGAGCGTACTGTTACTTGTTGCTCTTATCTATCAATTCAAGACCAAGAAATACACACCAAGCATCTATTGGCTCTCTGTTGTACTCATTAGTGTTGTAGGTACTTTGATTACCGACAACCTGACAGATAACTTCGGGATCTCGCTCGTTACTACAACAATTGTATTTAGCATCACACTCATCGCGACATTTATCGGTTGGTACAAGAAAGAAAAGACACTCTCTATACACTCCATATTTACCCCTAGGCGAGAGTTCTTTTATTGGCTTACGATATTGTTTACATTTGCTCTCGGAACAGCCTCAGGCGATTTATTAGCCGAAACTTTGAATGTTGGATACCTACTCTCGGCTTTGATATTTGCAGGCGGAATAGTGTTAGTGTATCTGGCTCACAAAAAATGGAATCTTAATCCAATCATTGCTTTCTGGATCGCATATATTCTTACCCGACCACTTGGAGCATCTATTGGTGATTACTTATCCCAAGCACAAGCAGATGGTGGGTTAGGCTTGGGAACAGTTATTACCAGTGTCATATTTCTCATTGCAATTCTATCTACGGTAACTTATCTATCAGTTACCAAGAAAGATACGATTGCTACTGAGATGAATATGTAAATTTTAGTAGATGGTCGAATTATTAATTTTTAACTTTAATGTAAATGGATATTCAAGAAATAAAGAAAGATGTTAAGCATCTACAGATAAGCAAGAATGCTATTATCGTAGCTCTATCAATTGCTCTTGTACTTGTTTCAGCTGTTGCTATTGGTCTTGCCGTCGGCGGTGAAGAACATGGCGATAGGGGTGAGTATGATCGCAATGGCATGATGGAACAAAGACAAGGATATGATGATAACAATATGAATCCAAATGACGGAGAAACCAACGATGACCAAGGTGTTCCAGTAGATCAAAATGCAAAACCAGCAACTACTGCACCGACAACAACACCCGTTGCTCCACAAACAAATCTGAAGCAATAATAATGCTTTTGTATGAGCAAATACTAAAAAGAACAGATAAAGATCTGTTCTTTTTAGTATTTAGGCAAAGTCTCAGTGTCGCAGATGGGTCAATTTTTGACTCACTAAAAACACTTTAAACCAAAAGCATCTCGTGCTATCACGATTTGGCGGAGGCGGTGAGATTCGAACTCACGGAACCGATTAAGGTTCGACGGTTTAGTAAACCGTTGATTTAAACCACTCATCCACGCCTCCAGATCTACTCATCCACGTTTACCCGACCTTGGCGAGCCTCCAATGGAGATATACTATCACAAGGCTCGTTTATTTTAAAGGATTATTTTTGAGTAAAAACACCAAATATGATAAGGTGTAAAAGTATTTATGGAACCGTGTCAGAGTGGTCTAACGTACCTCTTTGCTAAAGAGGCAGGGTGTAAAAGCCCTCGCGAGTTCGAATCTCGCCGGTTCCGCAAATTTTTAAAAGTGATAGAATAATAATATGTATAAATATTTAATATTTGAGTTACTCTCAGCTATTATCGGCAGCATTGCCGTTTTAATTATCATTATCTATCTTTGGAAGAATAAAATACTTCATCCTGTTTTTAAAAATAAATGGTTCTATATACCACTATTACTATTTGTATTAGCTTTTTTCTCTGGTATGTTTGCAAATAAAACTTATCCGCCTGGTTTTGCAATGCCAACATTTATGCATTCTCATGCACCAGGAAGCATATCACCAGCTATACCATTTTCTAAAATAGTAGAGTTCTTTAAAAATAGTAATCGTTTTGAAAAGATTAAAGATATAGGTGCTGATCCAAATTCTGTCCCGACTGAAGCACAAAAACCGGAAGCTGATGGTTTTGTACATATAAATTTAACAGCTAAAGAAGTAATATCGGAAGTAGCGCCAGATATTTATTTTAATTATTGGACATACAATGGCCAAACTCCAGGTCCGATGCTCCGTATAAAAGAAGGGGATAAAATACAACTCACTCTAACTAACGATTCTACGAGCCTTCATAGTCATAATGTTGACCTGCATGCAGTTACTGGACCAGGTGGCGGTGCAACACTTACAAATGTAATGCCAGGTGAGACAAAGACATTCCAATGGAAGGCTCTTAATCCAGGACTCTATGTTTATCATTGTGCTACTCCAAATGTATCTACCCATAATTCACATGGACAATATGGATTGATTTTAGTTGAGCCTAAATCTGGTTTTTCTAAAGTCGATAAAGAATTTTATGTTGTTCAGGGTGAACTTTACACTGCGGGTGAAATTGGGAAAAAAGGTTTAGTGCCATTTGATTCTGACGCACTTGTTGATGGCCTACCTAATTATGTAACTTTCAATGGCAAAATTGAGACTACCCCAAGAATGAAGGCAAAAGTTGGAGATAAGATTCGCATGTACGTTGGTAATGGAGGAGTCAATCTAGTATCATCATTTCATGTTATTGGAGAAATTTTTGACACTGTTTATCCTGAGGCAAATATTGGTGGGTCACTTGAGCATAATGTTCAGACTACAGCAGTACTACCTGGCGGTGCAAGTATTGTTGAATTTCAAGTTGATGTTCCCGGTAAGTATTTACTCGTCGATCATGCTCTTGCAAGGATGAACAAAGGTGCGTGGGCAGTCCTTGAAGTCACCGGGGAACAGAATCCAGAAATTTTTAGAGAAGTTAAAAATACTAATATCATAAAGAAAGACTCTATGAAGATGATTACTAATTAAATTTTACTATTAAAAATTATATGAATATGAAAAAAACAAAAATATTGTTTTGGGTGTCAACAACATTAATCTTTTTATTTGAGGGCGTTATGACAGCTCTAACTTCACAAACCGAAATGGCAAAGCAAGGTATTGCTAGCCTTGGTTATCCAGGGTACTTCGGTACTATGTTAGCGGTTTTTAAAGTAGCAGGTGCTATAGTCCTTATTATTCCTAAATTCCCAAGCAGGATAAAAGAGTGGGCATATGCTGGATTTGCAATAGATTTTATTTGTGCCTTTATAAGTCTGTGGGTAGTAACAGGGCTCCATGTTACTACATTCTCCCCTCTGATTGTTTTTGTTGTACTAATAGTTTCTTATACTAACTACCACAAAATAATTTCTAAATAAATATAAAATCTAAGATCTAAATGTTATCATGATTAAATGAAAGAAGTTATTATTCCAATCGCAGTAATTTTTGCTGTAATTGGAAACGTTCCATACTTATTGGATGTCATAAAGAGGAGAGTACAGCCACATCCATACACCTGGCTTGTTTGGTCTGTTGTTTCACTTATTACATTTTTAGGGCAAGTTGTTAAAGGTGCAGGTATTGGAGCTATTCCTACTGGAGTTGCTGAACTTTTTACTATAATTATTTTTTTCTTTTCTCTTAGATATGGATTTAAAAATATTGTCAGGCGTGATACGTATTTTCTTTTAGTTGCGTTGTTAGGGCTTATACCTTGGATGCTTACTAAAGATCCAACAATATCTGTTGTGATTGTTGTATGCATAGATTTAATTGCTTTTATTCCAACCTTGCGTAAAACTTATTTTTACCCAAGCACTGAAACACCACTTTTGTATAGTATGAATGTTTTAAGACATATATTAACTCTATTCTCTCTCCAAGCTTATAATATTGCAACCACTCTTCACTCAGTAGTAATGATAATTACAAATTCATTTATGACTTACTTTTTACTTAGACATAAAAATAAAAAGGGGATAAATGCCTAACTCATTATTTCTATAAGGTATATAATATAAATATTATTAATGTTAATTATTTAACTCTATATGACAAACGATAAAAAAGTTGAATGGTTACTCAGAATTGGAGTAGCCGGAGAGTTCATTGGTCATGGTTTGCTTGCAGTTGGAGGTAAGGCTGATTGGGTCGGCTGGATTAGTAAAATGATTAATGTTGATACTTCGACGGCTACAACATTACTCTTATTAATAGGAATATCAGATGTACTGGTTGCGTTATTTATTTTATTTAAACCAGTAAAGCCTATTTTGCTATGGGCAGCTCTATGGGGTTTTTGGACTGCGTTAGTAAGACCACTTGTCGGGCAATCATGGCTTGATTTCGTTGAGAGATCTGCAAACTGGGCAGCTCCACTTTCACTATACTTTTTCCATCTATATCAAAGAAATAAAAAGTAGTATAATTATTGCATGACATTCATACAAACACTTCTACAAACAATTTGGGCTTCGGTTCTGGTGTTGGGTTGGGTCAAAGCAATTATAATAGTTGTAATAATTGCATTACTTTCTCGAGCTCAGCCATTGCTTGGCCTAGTAGGTGCGCTTATATTTATCGCATATCTTTTGCATTGGATATAATATGAAATAAAAAATAGCCCGTGTATATACACGGGCTTTTTCAATTTATTATTTCTTCTTCTCCTGCAAAGTAGTTTGGTGAGCAAAACACCATTGATACTGTGCATGGACCACAAAACTCATATATGTCAGTTGGACCTAAATAACAAGGCTCGCCAGCTGTAAAGAAGTGTGTCTCGCCATTTATTTTTATAGAACTGTTACCCTCACTTATTTTTACTGGGATAATACACAGGTACGTGTTACCTGTGGTTCTGTATTTAGGAGAACTGGGTTTTGTGTTTGTAAATATTTTACCGTTAAGAAATGGTAGTCTGTCGGTTACTTTTCTTTTTTCCATTGGTTGAATTTTATAGGTTCAAGTAAGATTTATTTCGTTTATCTTATATTATATAAATCAAACTGTCTATTGCCATTTATTTATTAGTGGGGTTATAGTATAATCTTCTCTATAAAAGGTATGAAAACAAAAGTGAAATTCTACTGGGTGATAATCGTATTAGTTATAGTTGCTAACTTAACTATATTTATGTATTTCTCAAGAAGACTAGAAAATTTTATTGTTGAATCAACATTGGAAGCTCAAGCAAGGAACGAATTATAAAATATGAAAACAGCTGCGAATCTAACATTTGGACAAAAAGTAAAAAGTAAAATATGGCACCTCTTATACTATGGATTTCCATGGTGGCAAAAACATTTAGTTGAGTGGCGTATTGTTTGGCATGATAAGGAAAGGCAAAAGTTTCATTTGGGTTGGCTTGCTCCTGGAAAAACATTAGCAGGTTTGGAAAAACACTTACATGAAAAATGGGGATTTGGAAACCATTTCATAGCTTGGGTTGATAGCGGGCAAGTTCTTTCTTGGAGAAAATTAACTGACTTTGATCACCAATACCATATTAGAGTTTTTAAAGACGGTGAAATACGAGGACATTTTGAATACACTCCAGAAAGTAAGCCACTCGCACACTTCACTGAAGTTGATGAAGAGTCTCGTATAAATGAATTCAAAAAATTCTTAGGAGATTTTGTTGTGCAAAAGAAATATGTTTCCCATCTGAAACCAGATATGAAAACTGCTCCTGAGTCTGAGATTACTATTGAGGACGTGAGAGTGGATAAATAATATCCCAGAGTTTGCTTGCTACGTTGCGAGGTTCTCCTATAAGAGGGAAGTGATGAAGATCTATAAATGGGGCGCTGTTGCATTCTATGACCCCAGAGCGAGGTTGCTCTTTCCATGACTTTGATACATCTTCCATTATAAAATCAACACCAATCAATGGGTCGTCTAAAACTTCGGCCACTCTTTCAAGCATCTCTTTATTGTCTTTATGCACTACTTCAGTCATGTCTGTTATACCTCCACCAACGGCGCGGCTTGTTTTTTGGCCCAGTGTTATAATTTCATCTTTTTTAGGAATAGTATCTATTGTACGATTGAAGTGAGCAAGTTCTTTTAGAGCTTCTTTGTCCAAGACTAATTGATGAAATATTGGTCCTTGCCTTTTAATATTTTTATTTTCAATATCTACTAGATCTCTTATATTATGAACGCCATCACCGATCACGTATGCAGGTTCTCGGCGAATCACAGCAACAAGCTTTTTATCTATAATTGTTCCTCTGAATACATAGCCAGTTAATTCTTCTTCTATCATTATCCAAGGAGAAAGTTGCTTTGCTTTTTTGAAAGCAAGTAAGAATTCTTCCTGGCTACTAATATGTGTAGTAGTGTGTCTACTTCTTGATCCAATGTTTGGTTTTACTATCGCAGGCTTGTCTAATGAATTAAATATTTTTAAAGCTCCATTTTTTGTACAAGCAACTCCACCTTTTGCAACAGGAATACCTCCTGCTTTTATAAAGTGTTTTTTCATTTGATTTTTGTTATCCATCCACTCTAAACCCTTTGGATTGTAATTCTTAGGACGAGGCAAGACATCAAAAAATCTCATCTCTCCTTTGTATTTGGAAACAAATATATCATGACCAATACCGAATAATCTGAACTCATACATGTCTATATTCCGTGCGATTGCTTCATCCCAAAGTACGCGGGTTCTGTAACTATCATCACTCTCTGGCTTTTTAGTTATTTTACCTAAGTGAAGGAAAGTAAGAGTTTTTGTAAGAGAAGGACCTATCCATTCTAAGCTATCCTCTGGGATTATTTTACTCATCCAGTTTGTCCAGGGTTCTACGAGCGCTCCTAAGAGGATTGTAAGGTAGGTTATAAGGTGATTTACTTGTGCTCCTCCACAATCTGGGCAATAATTTTTTTTCTTTTTTCTAATAGGTTCAGCATGTATCCCGCAATGTTTGCAAATATTTTTTTCTTTTAATTCAGTCATAGTTTACAGTTTACCAGAAACTAATGCGCAACTGCAAAGCATAAGATTTTTTTAGCACCAGCTCCTTTTAATATTTTAGTTATCTCTAAAAAAGTTGCACCGGTTGTTGTAACATCGTCAATTATTATAAAAGTTTTCCCATTAACAAATTCTTTGTTAGTTATTTTAAATATTCCTTTAACATTGTTGAGTCTACGTGTCCTATTTGAAATTTTTGCTTGAGGAGTTGTCTTCTTGTTCTTCGTGATTAAATTATTTTCTAATTTAAAAGATTTCTTGTCATAATTACAAAAACTTTTCGCTAGTATTTTAGCTTGATTATAACCTCGCCCCCTTAATCTATCTTTTGAAATGGGTACAGGTATTACATAGATTGATTGTCCGTTTTGATATTGGTATATCTCAGATAGATCTTCAATGAATTCCTCATACATTAATTGTCCTAATTTCTCACCTATATGTCTTCTTTTGTGGTATTTAAGTTCCCATATAGCCCTCTTTATTATCGGGTCTCTATAATCGTAGCAGGCATAAATATTATTGGCTGTTTCTCTTTCAGCCTTACGCAACCCAATAGTGCAGTTATTGCAAATGATTGAACCCTTCTTTTTACAAGAAATACACCTTTCTGGTAAAAGTAGGTCAGTAAAGAATCCTAGGATTGTTTTTACTATATTAATACTTGATTCCACAGCTTTATTTTACTATAGCTGTGCTATACTAAGTAATATATTCTATGGATAATTCACTAAAGAAAATAATTTCTGGCGGATTGGCGAGCCTATCTAACATGTTTCACTCTAGTCAGTCTACTAACGTAGCCTTAGGTATTGATATTGGCTCCTCAGCCATTAAAGTAGTTCAACTTAAAAAGAAGGGAGGGAAAGCTGTCCTTGAAACTTACGGAGCCCTATCTCTTGGCCCTTATGGAAAAACAGAAGTCGGCACTGTTACAAATCTACCAACTGAAGATATTGCAAAAGCCTTATTTGATGTAATGAAGGAATCAAATGTAACTTCACATTCAGGTGCGTTTGCTATACCCTCATCTTCAAGTCTAATTTTTACTATTACTCTTCCTGGAAATGTAACCGAATCTCAATTACCAACAATAGTGCCAATCGAAGCACGAAAATATATTCCTGTACCTATATCAGAAGTTAGCCTCGATTGGTTTATGGTACCTCCTGAGATGTCTGTTTTTGATAATAATGTAATGAATAGTCCAACTGAAGAAGATAAGCCAATTGAATCAAAAGTCGAAGTACTGGTTGTAGCTATTCATAACGATATATTGTCTCGATATCAAGATATACTTTCTAAAACTGACCTTAGATCAGAATCTTTTGAAATGGAAATTTTTAGTAATGTAAGATCTTGTTTTGGTCATGATTTGGCCCCAGTACTTTTTATGGATTTTGGAGCATCAAAAACCAAACTTTCTATTGTTGAGGGTGGAGTAGTTAGAGTATTTCATATTGTTAATCGCGGATCTCAAGATATAACTAGAAATATTTCTGCTTCGCTAAATATATCATTTGAAGAAGCTGAAAAAATGAAGCGCTCAGTAGGACTTGATTCAAGTAGTAATGCGGAAGTAGCAGATGTTGTTCGATTATCTATAGATTATATATTTTCTGACACTAATAGTGTTGTACTTGCTTATGAGAAGAAGTATAATAAGAGTATCAGCAAAGTTGTCTTGGTGGGTGGTGGTTCTTTGGTTAAGGGCTTGATTGAGAAAGCTACAAGTAGCCTCCGTACAGAAGTAGTATACGGTGATCCATTTGATAAAACTGAAACCCCAGCCTTTCTAAAACCAGTACTAGAGCTTAGCGGTCCGGAGTTTTCTGTTGCTGTAGGACTAGCGCTTCGTCAGTTGTCATAAAATTTTATGGAAAATTCATTTCAAACATCATTTATACCTAAAAAACCGATCACTACAACAACAGGTGGTGGTTACAGTAGACCTCCAACTAGTATTTTTACAGTCCTATCATTTCTATTACTAGTAATTATAGGTCTTGCTTCCGGAGGACTCTTTTTATATAAGAATTATTTAATTAAACAGGAATCAGTTTTGTCTTCTTCTCTTGAAAGAGTGAAAGAAACTTTTGAACAAAATACACTAGACGAGCTTGAGCTTTATGACAAGCGTGTTTCTGCTGCTAAGTCTGTTCTTGATAAACATATAATATTTTCTCCTATGTTTGCGTTACTTGGAACAATAACAATACCCTCAGTTCAATATACAAACTTTACTGAAGATTCAAACAGCCAAGGTTTTTCTGTTAAGCTCTCTGGTACTTCTTCTGATTATAAATCTATAGCTCTACAAGCTGACGCTTTTAATAGTGCAAAAGGTAGATTATTTAAAAATGTAGTTTTCTCTAATATAAATAAGACCAAAAACAACAATGTAACTTTTGATATTGAATTTCTAGTTGACCCTAGTTTGCTTTCATATGAAAAAAACATACTGACTGATAAAACACAGGACACTAAAGCTGAACAGACTCAAGTAAAAGTTGATACTTCAAACAACGATGTCACTCTACCATCTACTGATAGTAATGTGACACCTATTCCAGAAAATAATAATAAAGTACCTGATAACTCTGCTTTAAAAGATAATACGAGTAAACAATAATAAATTATGAAATTTATATTTTCAATCCTACTAATAATAATATCAATCATCCTGTTTTTTTGGATAGTAAATCCACTTTATAGTGATGTATCAAGCCTAAGAACAGAAGTTGCAACTTATAATATTGCTCTTGATAACTCAAAAGAGTTACAAGCAACTCGAGATCAATTAACTGAAAATTATAAAAACATAAATAAATCAGATAGAGAGCGTCTAGAGCGTTTTTTACCAAACACTGTTAATAATATTAGATTTATTCTAGAAATCGAACGTATTGCTAATATGCACAGTATGCCTATAAAAAACGTTCGTTTTCAACCAGAAAAAGTTTCAGGAGATGGAACTGATCCTAACAAAACCCCGACCAAACAAGGGACAACAATAGTTACTTCTGGTAACCAAGCAGCTTCTCTGCCTTATGGTTCATTCCCGATTGAATTTACGACAGAAGGTGACTATAATACATTCGTACTATTCTTGAAAGATCTTGAACACAACCTACGTCTAATTGATATTAAATCTATTAGTTTTACAGTTCCTCAGGCAGATAAGAATGGGATAATAAATCCAAATATATATACCTATAATTTAAAAATAGAAACTTATTGGCTAAAATAAAATGCACAGAACTTATAATAAATTTTTAATAGTTATCGCAATAGCCATCCTGCTCTCTGGGGCTTATGTTTATTTTTCTCATGACTTAGATGCTCAAGCAGCAAGTACTAATCAGAATGGTTCCTCTCTAGTTTCTTCTAATGGATCATCAAAGAGCCCTGCTTTAGATTCTAAAAATGCAAAAATATCAGAAGATACTGCCTTTCTAACAACACTAACTTCATTAAATAAGTTAAAAATAGATACGTCCATCTTCTCACGTCAATCTTTTATGTCTCTTCGTGATAATACTGTAACTCTAGAACAGGTTACTCCTGGGCGCCCTAATCCTTTTGCCCCTATAAATAGCGAAAATAATTCTACTACTAATGTTGAGACGCAAGCTTCACCAGTAACTACTAACGAAGCGACTGAAATTACTACAAATAGCGCTCTATTAAATGGAACTATCGATAGCTCTATTTCTGGAGTAACTAGTTCTTACTTTGAGTATGGACCAACTGAGGCACTTGGCACAGTTACTCCTACCGCTAAGCAGTCCCTAATAGGAACTTTCTTTACTAACCTTACTGGATTGAAACCTAAAACCAAATATTATTTTAGTGCTGTTGCTAAAATAAATGGAGCATTAAATTACGGAGAAATAGTTTCTTTTACTACAAACTAGTATGATACTACTTGAATCACTAGTAAAAAATAACATAATCAGAGAAGATCAAGTTGATGAAATCTTAAAAATTGCTGACGCAAAATATGAAGGTAATATAGATGAAGCTTTGCTTGATTTTAATCTCGATGAAGATAAGATCCTTGAAATAAAGGGGACCATTTTCAATATTCCAATAAGAAATATTGATCCTGAAACAGTTCAATCATCTATCTTAAAATTAATACCTGTAGATGCTGCAAAGATTTACCACTTCCTACCTATTGGTGAGACTGATAATGTCCTTGAAATTGGTGTTATTGACCCAGAGAACGTTCAGGCTATGGATGCCATAACTTTTATCACAGCTAAGTTAAATAAGCCTTTCAAGCTATTTTTAATTAAGACATCTGTTTATAATAAGATATTAAGTAATTACGAAGGATTAGATAGTCAAGTTGATCAGGCCTTATCAGAGCTCGATGCTGAAATAGCTGAAAGTAAGGGTAGTAATGTTAGTATTGAGCCAACAAAAACTTCTGACAATCTTAAACCAGGAGAAGAAGAAAAAATTGTTGAAGATGCTCCAATTATAAAAATTGTTGCAGTTATACTTCGTCACGCAACAGAGGGGAGAGCTTCTGATATTCATATTGAAAATGTTGGAGATAAGATCCGAGTTCGCTTTCGTGTAGACGGAGTACTTCATACATCCATTGTTCTACCTCTCGGTGTTTACAATGGAGTCATTGCTCGCATAAAAATACTTGCAAAATTAAGACTTGATGAAAAACGAAAACCCCAAGACGGTGGATTCTCAGCTAAGATTGATGGACGTAAAATAGAATTTCGTGTTTCTACTATGCCATCTTATTACGGAGAAAAAGTAGTTATGCGTATTCTTGATTCTGATAAAGGAGTACAACCTCTTGATGCGCTTGATATGTCTGCAGATAATCTAGATCTTGTTAAGCAAGCAATAAAGAAACCATATGGCCTTATCTTAATAACTGGACCAACAGGATCTGGAAAAACTACTACTCTGTATTCAATGCTAAATGAACTTGATAAAGAGGAAAAAAATATTGTTTCACTTGAAGATCCGGTTGAATATCAAATAGCCGGAGTAAACCAATCCCAAGTTACTCCAGAAATTGGATATACTTTTGCCTCTGGATTGCGCTCAATACTTCGTCAAGATCCAGATATAATATACGTGGGAGAGATACGTGATAAAGAAACAGCTGAACTTGCTATTCAAGCAGCTCTCACTGGTCACTTGGTATTTTCTACACTTCACACCAACTCTTCAATAGGAGCTATACCTCGTTTGATAGATATGGGTATAGATCCTTACTTGATTGCACCTACTTTGATCCTTTGTATTGCTCAAAGATTGGCTCACAGAATTCACCCAAGTTCAAAACATGAAATACAATATGATGAAGCTACAAAAATAATGTTAGACAAACAGTTTGCTGACTTACCAGAAGAGTTTAAACAAAAAATAGACATTGGTAATACTACATATGAAGCAATACCTTCATCTGAATGTCCATCTGGCTTGCGGGGCCGTATAGCTTTATTTGAAATGTTTTATGTAGATAAAGAAATGCAAAACATCATTTTAAAGAAACCACAAGAACAGGAGATCTACAAACTTGCAAGAACCAAAGGAATGCTTTCAATGAAAGAGGATGCGATCATTAAAGCTAAAAAAGGCTTAATTCCTTTTAAGGATATCTACAATTATTAGTGCCTATATGAAAACCTTTCTAACTGTATTATAATAATCTTATATGGAACCTAAGAAGAAAATTTTGATAATAGACGATGATAGTTTTCTGCTTGATATGTATGCGTTAAAGTTTAATCAATCAAACTTTAGTGTTACAACCGCTCTAGGTCCAGAACCTGCATTAGAAAAATTACACCAAGGTTTTATACCTGATGTAATTTTGTTAGACATAGTTATGCCTGTGATGGATGGGTTTGAATTAATGGAAAAATTAAAGGAAGAGCATCTTGCACAAGAATCTATATACATAATTCTTTCAAATCGTGGTCAAGCTTCAGATATCGCAAGAGGGGAATCTTTGGGTGCCGCTGGGTACATTGTAAAGGCTTCCAGCACTCCTTCTGAAGTTATTGAGAAAGTAAATAGTATTATTAGCAACATAAAGAAATAAAATGAATCAAGAGAAATTATTAAGTGAATTATTGACTAGCCTAATCCATGAAGATGGATCTGATTTACATTTAGGTTCTGGGAGAAAGCCTGCTATGCGTATAAATGGTCAGCTTCTATTTCTTGTTAATAAAGAAGTTATGACAAGCGAAGACATGGTAGGCATACTTACTGTTTTAATCGGTAAAGACAGAACTGATAAGTTTCTAGTTAATAAGGAAGTTGATTTTTCTTATTCATTTAAAGATGACGTTCATCTTAGAGGAAATGCTTTCTTTCAAAGAGGTCAAATTTCAGTAGCATTGCGTTTAATACCTAAAGCAAAATCTCTTGAAGAACTAAATCTTCCACCAATTTTGTCTAGTTTTACTACTAAAAACCAAGGGTTCTTTCTAGTTGTTGGTCCAGTTGGTCAAGGTAAATCTACAACTCTATCTACTATGATAAATATGATAAATAAAGATCGAGCATCACATATTGTTACAATTGAAGATCCGATTGAATTTATTTATGAGCCAGATAAATCAATAATAGATCAGAGAGAAGTAGGGGATGACACAGCTGATTTTTCAGTAGCACTTAAATCTGTTTTCCGTGAGGATGTTAACGTAATATTTATAGGAGAGATGCGTTCTCCTGAGACAATCGCGGCGGCTGTAACTGCTGCGGAAACTGGTCACTTGGTTTTTTCAACTCTACATACAAACAATGCTGCTCAGACAATTGATCGTATTATAGATTCGTTCCCTCCTGCTCAACAAGATCAGATAAGACTCCAACTTTCATCTAGTTTGCTCGGAGTATTTTCTCAGCGTCTGATTCCTAGGATATCTGGTGGGCGTGTTCCTGCGTATGAATTATTGATAAACAATAACGCAGTTTCTAACCTGATTCGCGAAAAACGTACCCATGAAATAAATAATGTTATTGAAACTTCCTCTGAACAAGGAATGGTTGATATGAATAGATCTCTAGTTGAGCTTGTTCAAAAAGGCGAGATAACTATGGAATCTGCTTATCAATACTCGATTAATCCTAAGGCTCTCGAGCGAATGCTTTAATTTATGTTGTTCTACTACGAAGCCATATCAAGTGCAGGAGAAAAAAAGAAAGGATCAGTTGATGCTGCCTCTCGAGATTTAGCGATTGCTGCAATCCAACGCAGAGGTCTTATTGTAGTTAATGTTTCTGAAGGGGAAGCGAAAAAAGGTTTAATGCAAATGTCTTTCTTTGAGAAAGGTGTTGCAATGAAAGATGTCGTGATTATGTCACGACAGATATCAACTCTTTTTGAAGCTCAAGTTTCAGCTCTCAAGGCTTTTAACTTGCTTGCAACCAATACTGAAAACAAAGCCCTAGTTAAAGTTCTTACAAATGTCTCCGACGACATCTCTTCAGGACTTTCAATCTCTGAATCCCTAGCTAAACACCCAGAAGCATTCTCAGATTTTTATGTAAACATGGTTAAGGCTGGAGAAGAATCAGGTAAACTTACTCAAACTTTTTCTTACTTGGCTGAATATCTTGATCGTCAGTATCAACTCACTTCAAAGACTAAAAATGCTCTTATATATCCAGGATTTGTCATATCAGTATTTATAATAGTTATGACAATGATGTTCGTATTCATTGTGCCTAGGCTTGCTGTTATCATTAAAGAATCTGGTCAGGAAATTCCTTTCTCTACAAAGATAGTGCTTGGTATGAGTGATTTACTTGTTAGATATGGAATATTTATCTTGATTGCATTAGTTGCTTTTATTGCTTACGTAATAAAGTTAAGTAGGTCTGAATCTGGGAAAAATTACTTAGATAGACTCAAAATATCAATGCCAGTTTTTAGAAATATTTATTCAAAATTGTATCTTTCTAGGGTTTCAGACAATATGGACACAATGCTCTCCTCTGGTATTCCTATAATAAGGGCTATTGAACTGACAAGCCAAGTGATAGGTAATCGTATTTACGAGAAGATTCTTAAAGAAGTTGCTGAACAAGTGAAAGGAGGAGGATCTTTTTCAGATGCTTTGTCCAAACACCCTGAGATTCCTTCTATTATGTCCGGAATGGTTAAAGTTGGAGAAGAGACTGGTTCACTTGGAAATATTTTAAAAACACTAGGGCGATTTTATAGCCGTGAAGTAAATGACGCAGTAGACACACTTGTGAGTTTGATTGAACCACTTATGATAGTTGCTTTAGGTCTTGGAGTAGGACTTCTTCTGGCTTCAGTTCTTATGCCTATATACAATGTTGCTGGTGGAATACACTAGAAGATATCCACAGGCAATACTACTTTACACCTTTTAGCTTTATATATGATATAATAAAGCTATTAAAAATAAGGTCGCGTCTTTAATATAAGACACAAATTAATAGAATTAAATTTTAGTATGAATAAACAAAAAGGTTTTACGCTTATCGAACTTTTGGTTGTTATCGCAATCATCGGTATTCTTGCTTCAGTGGTTCTCGCTTCTCTATCAAGTGCTAGAACAAAAGCAAACGATGCTAAGGTTCAAGCTCAACTATCAGGTCTTCGTGCTGGTATGGAGGTTTTCTATAGTAACACAAGTAACACATATGGTTCAGCTGCTCCTACAGTATCTTGTGCAACAGGTGCAAACATGTACACAGCAGATACTACAATCAGACAATACCTAGATGGTATGCCTACTGGAACTACACTTAAATGTGCAGGTAGTACAACAGCTTACGCTGTAGCTGCATCACTTGCAGGTACTGGTACAGCAGGAGACTACTGGTGTGTTGATAGTACAGGTGCTTCATCAAAGATCAATATTACTACACCAGCAAACGTAGTTAATACTGATACAACTTGTACAGCAATTGACGCTAGATAATCTTAAATATCTAAATCAAAAAGGCGCCCTCGGGCGCCTTTTTGATTTATGGTCTTTTAGTTTATAGATGATATAATATACTAATGTCATTTCTTATTTTCTTCTTCATCTTTCTATTGGGGACAATTATTGGAAGTTTTTTAAATGTCGTTATATATAGATTTGGTACTGGTAAATCTATAAGCAAAGGTCGCTCAATATGTATGACTTGTAATAAGACGCTATCTTGGTATGAACTGATTCCTGTTTTTTCTTTTCTTATTCAATCAGGACGTTGTAGAAGTTGCGCTAGCACAATATCTCATCAATACCCAATTGTAGAATTTGTAACAGGTGTAGTATTTGCTTCTATTGCTCACCATTTCCTACCAGTATTATATTTATCACAAACTTCATATATTTTTCTAGTTAGTTTATTTGCTTTCCTTTTTTCTGTTTTAATTGTGATTTCAGTTTATGATTTTAGGCATAAAATTATTCCAGACAAGCTAGTATATGTTTTTGCTCTTATCTCCTTTCTTTCTATCTTCGTAAATTCTAGTGGAGTAGGTAGTTTGTTTATAAAACCAACACTTATGGATATTTCTGTTGGTCCATTACTTGCTTTACCATTTGCACTTATTTGGTTACTTTCAAAAGGAAAATGGATGGGTCTAGGTGATGCCAAACTTATCCTTGGTCTTGGATGGATGTTAGGGCTTTATATGGGTCTTTCGGCGTTAATACTTTCTTTCTGGCTAGGTTCAGTAGTTGGTTTAATTATGATGGCTATCTCTAGAAAAAAAATAGGTTTAAAAACAGAAATACCTTTTGCACCCTTCTTGATTTTCAGTTCTTTAATTGTTTTTCTTTTTAATATTGGTATTTTTAATTTAACTAAAATATTTCAGTTTTAATTTATATTCATATGTATAAATTTTTTAAAAAAATAAAAGATATTAAAAACCAAAAATCTGGAATGACCTTAATTGAGCTTATGGTAGTGCTTGTAATATTTATTATTGTAGCTGGTCTTACTATCTTTGATTATTCAAAATTTAGATCTACGGCTTCTCTTCAGAATCTTGCAGACGATATAGCTTTATCTGTTCGTAGAGCTCAAAATTATGCGATCGGAGTTAAAGGTTCACAAAGCTCATTTAGTAATGGTTATGGAATACATTTTCTTACAACTCCATTAAATGGGGCAGATGTTAGAGCAGGATCTAACAAAACCTTTATCATATTTAATGATCTAAATCCAAATCAAAAATATGATTATTTAGCTTCAAATTCAAATGTTTGTGACAGTGGAACCCTATCAAGTTCCGATGAATGTATTGATATGTTAAATATTACAAGTGCTGATACCATATCTTCTATTTGTGTATATCAAAGTGGTAATAGTACCTGTAATCCACTTGTAAATGGCTACGCAGACATAACATTTTACCGACCAGATCCAGACGCTCATATTTGTGCTGCGGCAAGTGGATTTTCTTGTGTAAATGATCAGTATTCTAGTGTCGACATTGTTATAAAAAACACTGAAAATCAGTCAATCAAGACGGTTAATATTTCTAATGTTGGGCAAATAAATATAAAATAATAATATGGTTAAGTTCCAAAAACAAAAAAATAAAGCTTTCACTCTAGTTGAAATAATGGTTGCTACTTCTATATTTATGATGATAATGCTGGTTGCTCTTGGTGCTCTTATAACATCTTCTGATACTGCTAAAAAATCTCAAGCTCTACGCTCTGCTATGGACAATGTTAATTTTGCGATGGAGAGTGTAGTAAGATCACTTCGCTCAGGTACTGATTATACTTGTATAAATTCAGGGTCTTTTGTATTACCAGGAAACCCAACCGCAGATTGTCCAATTGGTTCAGCTGGTGGAACTGCTATTATTTTTACCCCAGCTAAACATACAACACAAAGAGACACTGCTTATGTTTTAAATACAAGGGCAGATGGTACTAGAGTTTTACAACGCTGCTATTTAAGTAATCCTTGTGTTGACATTGTATCTCCTGATGTAGATATTAATAATCTTACATTTTTTGTGAATGGTTCTCACAGTGAGACGAATGTTCCTGATGACAAAACTCAACCAAGCGTTTATATTTTAGTAAAAGGAAGTGTTGTTTTTAAAGGACAATCTAATTCTTTTGCAATTCAAACAAATGTATCTCAACGTTCAGCTGAATAATATGAAATTACCAAAAAAACAAAAAAATAGAGGTTTTACTTTAATAGAAACAATGATTGCTGTTTTTATTTTGGTGGTAGCATTTAATGGATTACTCGGTTTAATTGCGAATAGTATTTATTACGGAAGGTATTCAAAGAACGATATTGTAGCTAATTACTTAGTTCAAGAAGTCCTTGATTCGGTAAGGAATGACCGGGATACCATAGCATTCCAAAAAATTGCTGAGGTTGGTTCAGGCTGGAATGGTTTCTTGGCGAAATATGGTTATCCAAACTCATATTGTTTTTCAGCCAATGGTTGTGAGATAGAAGTTGCAAGTATTACAACAGATATTAGCGCTTGTTCTGGGTCAGCTGGAAGTTGGGGGACTGTAGGTTGTCGTGTTCTTAACTATGACGATCGAGCTACTAACCAAGATTTTTATACTTACAAAACACCCCAAGGTGCTGTACCAAGTAATTTTAAAAGAAAGATAAATATGAGTATAAACTCAAGTTTAAATGATCAACTAGATATAACTGTCAGTGTTGAGTGGCTAAACGGAAATCTAGTTAGATCAAAGACATTGAAGACTAGTTTACTAAATTGGCAAACATTATAATTATGAAAAAATTAATCAATATAAATAAAAATAGTGGGTATGCAATATTATTTGCTGTTGTTGTAGTTAGTATTATATCTATTCTTTCTTTTGGATTATCAAATACAACTTATAAACAATTAATCTTGTCATCTTTATCTAGTGATTCTCAAATATCTTATTTGCAATCTGATATGGCTACAGAGTGTGGACTATATGCTGATAATATCGTTGGACTGGGATCCTTGCCTGCTTCTTGGAATTGTGGAATCGACTCAAGTGGCAATATACAAACTTTTAATGTTGTGAATGATGGTTCTAAATATAAAGTTTCTCCCGTAACTTTAGGAACCAAAGACCCTTGTTTTGAATTCGATATAGATAAAACAACAATTCCTGGCACTACTGTGATTAAAGCTCGAGGTTATAATAGTTGTGACAAATCTAGTTCGAAGACTGTTGAACGTGAGGTTGAAGTTACTTATCAATAAATTTATATGAATGAAAATGAAGCTAAAAACCGAATAATAAAACTTCGGAGTGAGATTTCTAGGTTGAGAGAGGAATACCATATCGAAAATAATCCCACAGTAACTGATGATGTTTACGACTCTCTAACCAAAGAGCTTAGTGATCTTGAAAGTAAATATCCAAAGTTTCAAGACCCAAATTCTCCTCTTTCTCGTGTAGCAGGTAAACCACTAGATAAATTTAAAAAAGCCAAGCACGAAGTTAGACTACTTTCACTTGGCAATGTTTTTTCTAAAGAAGAATTATTTGCCTGGGAAAAAAGAAATTTAAAAGTAATTGAAAAAACTAAAATCGAAAATTACTTTTGTGAGTTAAAATTTGATGGACTTGCGATATCTCTGATATATGAGAATGGTAGGTTTATTAGGGGAGCAACACGTGGGGATGGCCAGATAGGTGAAGATATTACCGAGAATTTAAAAATGATTAAATCAATTCCACTTATTCTTAAAAGTCCCTATCCTGCGAAAATTGAAGTCAGGGGAGAGGCGATAATGAGAAAAGATGTTTTGATTGCTTTAAATAAGCAAAATAAAAAAGAAGGTAAACCGTTATTTGCTAATTCGCGAAATGCTGCTGCTGGGAGTTTGAGGCAATTAGATCCAAAATTAACAAAAGAGCGTAATCTAGATTTTTTTGCTTATGAAATAGCACAAATAGAGGGATCGGATTGGAAAAGTAAAATATATACCCATAGCTTAAAACACGAGCTTCTAGATAGGCTTGGATTTTTGGTAGACAAACACTCAGAAATATCAAAGGATTTAAATGAAGCGTTTGATTTTATAAATAGGATCTCAAATTTAAGGGAAAAGCTTCCATTTGGAACAGATGGAGTGGTGGTTAGCGTAGATGATTCTAATGTTTACGAAGAGCTTGGTATTGTAGGTAAAGATCCAAGGGGTGCGACAGCTTATAAATACCCAGCGGAAAAAGCTACTACTATAGTTTTAGATATTAGTGTTAATGTTGGTCGCACAGGAGTTCTTACACCACTTGCTCATTTTAGACCGACAATTGTTGCTGGTTCTACGGTGTCTAAAGCAACTCTGCATAATATGGATCAGATCGAACGTTTGGGTTTAAAAATAGGTGATACTGTAGTCATCCAGAAAGCAGGGGATGTTATTCCAGAAGTTGTTGAAGTTCTAATCAAAATGCGCAATGGCAAAGAAAAGAATTTTAAGATGCCAAATAAGTGTCCAGTATGTAGTTTTGATGTAGAGAAAAGAGAAGTCAGTAAAGAAAAAAGTGTTGCTTATTACTGTACCAATAAATCATGTCCAGCAAAAAATAGAAGAGGGATGCAACATTTTGTAAATATTTTTGAAATATATTCTGTAGGACCTAAAATACTTGATCGTTTGAAAGACGAGGGGCTTATCAGTGATGCTGCAGATTTATTTACTCTTGAAATAGCAGATCTATCTGGTCTTGAGCGATTTGGAGAAAAATCAGCTGAAAATATAATCTCTTCTATTTCATCTCACAAAAACATTTCATTATGGAGATTTATTTACGCACTTGGAATTTTACATGTTGGTGAACAGACTGCTCAGGACTTGGCTAACCACTTCGGTAAATTAGATAAACTCATGGAAGCTACTAGTGAAGAAATAAATAAAATAGAAAATATTGGTCCAGTTGTATCTGGTAGTGTTTCTAGCTTCTTTAAGCAAAAAGAAAATAGAAATTTTATCCAAAAGCTACTTAAAAATGGTATTACTATTGAGAAAAATCTATCAAAGAAAGGTACCAAATTTAACGGTAAAACTTTTGTTTTGACAGGCACTTTATCTTCAATGTCCCGCGATGAAGCTAAAGCGAAAATTGTTTTAGAAGGAGGTAAAATTTCATCTTCTGTTTCTAAAAAAACTAGTTATGTTGTTGTAGGGGAAGAACCAGGTAGTAAATACGAAGATGCAAAGAAACTAGGAGTAAAAACACTATCTGAAAGTGAATTTTTAAAGATTTTATAAATATGTTATCCTAAGGAAATGCAATTGAGCGATATTAAAAAATTGGCTGAATTAGCCAGGTTAGACATGCCAGAGGAGGAAATGATGGCACTTCTGCATGATTTTGACTCTATTTTATCTTATGTGGGTCAAGTACAAGAAGTTTCTGAAAGCTCACTTGATAAAGAAGAGTATCTTCTTGTAAATGTTATGAGAGAGGATATAGTAACTAACCCTACTTCTACTTATACAAGTAAAATTATTGAGCAAATGCCAGATTCTCAAGATGGCTTTTTGAAAGTAAAACAAATTTTATAATGATTGATTTAAAAGATTTAACAATTGAAAAAGCACACGAGTCATTAAAAAACGGAGAATATACTGTTACTGATTTAGTGAATTCATATCTTGAAGTTATTAAAGAAAAAAATAAAGATATAAATGCTTATCTTGAAGTGTATTCGGATGTTTTGGACCAAGCTAAAATTGCAGAAGATATGTTTAAAAATGGAACTGCGACACTTATGACAGGTATTCCAATAGCACTAAAAGACAACATTCTTTTTGATGGTCACATAGCATCAGCCTCTTCAAAAATATTAGAAAATTATAAAGCTACTTACGACGCTGATATTATAAAGCAACTAAAGTCCGTAGGTACAGTTTTCCTTGGAAGGGTAAACATGGATGAGTTTGCTATGGGATCTTCTACTGAGACTAGTGCATATGGCAACACTAAAAACCCAGTAAATCCTCTATATGTCCCTGGTGGTAGTTCTGGAGGTGTTGTGGCTTCTGTTGCTATGGATGGAGCCCTAGTTGCGTTAGGTAGTGATACAGGGGGTTCTATTCGCCAGCCAGCATCTTTTACAGGTCTAGTGGGCTTAAAACCGACATATGGCAATGTATCTCGAAGCGGAATTATCGCTATGGCAAGTTCTTTAGATCAAGTTGGCCCTATTGGTAAAACTGTACGTGATGTCGAAATTTTATATGAAGCCATAAGTGCTTATGATAAAAATGATAGCACTTCTATTCCTGCAGAAAAAAGAGTAATCACTAAATCTTTTAAAAAGGTATTAGGAGTACCTAAATCATTTTTAGCTGGAGACGGTATTAATAGTGAAGTTTTGAAAAATTTTGAGGAATCTTGTGAAAAATTAAAAAAAGCTGGGTACGAGATTGTGGATGTTTCATTGCCCCTGATTAAATATTCACTAGCTGTTTATTATATTATTCAACCAGCAGAAGTTTCTAGTAACCTTGCACGCTACGATGGAATACGTTACGGTTTGTCTGTAGAATCAGATAAACTTTATGACGTATATACAAAAACCAGGGGAGTTGGTTTTGGTAAAGAAGTTCGCAGACGTTTGCTATTAGGAACTTATATACTTTCACATGGGTATTATGATGCCTATTATAACAAGGCAGTAAAAGTCCGAGACGCTATTTCTTCTGAGCTTAGAAATATTTTTAAAGATGTTGACGCTATTATTACTCCAACCTCTCCATTTCCTCCTTTTAAGTTTGGAGAAAAATCTAAAGACCCAGTTTCAATGTATTTGTCTGACTTATTTACTGTTCCCGCAAATATAGCAGGTATTCCTGCAATATCGCTTCCTTCAGGTAACACAAAAGATGGTTTGCCACTAGGTTTTCATATAATGGCACCAGAGTTACGTGAAGATATACTTTTTTCTATTGGGAAAGACTTTGAAAAATTAGTATAATAAAGTCATGGCTGATAAAAAAGGAAAACCGAGCGGAGGATCAAGCGACATGGGTCTTTGGATTATTGTCGGTATAATGGTTATTGCAATTACAGTCTTTGGTATCACTCAACCTATTTTTAATACCGACTCAGCTGTTAGCGGTGTTTTTGACTTTTTTAAACCCATCTTTGATTTTATAGTAAATACTCATACATGGACTGTTTTAGGAGTAATATCTTCTTCTATTTCTATATTTTTTATTGGGATAATTATTTTTTCTCTTGTGCGTATGCGTGAAATCCAAATTCACGAGAAACATGAACTTGAACACGAAATTCGTGAAGCTCTTATTCGAGATCAAGAAGCAATAAAAAATGATAATCCAAGGTGGCACTATATACTTACTTTAATTGAAAGTCCCAATGAATCCGATTGGCGTGTCGCTATAATCGAAGCCGATACTATGCTTGATGAAGTTCTTGAAAAGAAAGGCATGGTAGGTGCAACCTTGAGTGAAAAATTGGAACAAGCACGTTCAAATGGTTATGCATTTATCCAAGGTGCATGGGATGCTCACATTATTCGCAATCAAATAGCTCATCAAGGTTTAGATTTTCCATTAACACAAATAGAAGGACGCAGAGTTATAAGAATGTACCAAAGTTTCTTTGAAGAGCTTGGAGTCATATAGAAAAATCCCCACAAGTGGGGATTTTTCTATTGCGCGAGTGAAGGGACTCGAACCCTCGACCTTCCGCGTGACAGGCGGACGCTCTAACCAGCTGAGCTACACCCGCAAGTGGGGCACTTATACTAACTTTGTCACATTACTACTAAAATCGCCAGGCGGACGCTCGCTTTATTCCAACTTGAGCTGAGCTACACCCGCAAATATTTATCGGATTATCCGATGTGTCGGCGACAGGGAACGATCCTGTGACCTTGGGCTTATGAGTCCCACGCTCTACCAACTGAGCTACGCCGACAAAAAGCAAACTGCTTTGCTTTTTGTCGATGGCGATACCACCGAGCAAAGCATGAGGACGATGTAAGGCAAAGCCGAACAGTCCTTCGTATCCTATTATTCGGCTTAAGTGGACATATCAGTTTGGCATGTCACTTGCCGAAGTGTTGCGGGGCCTAGAATCGAACTAGGGTCTTAAGGTTATGAGCCTTACGAGATACCATTTCTCTACCCCGCTATATAAAAACGCTCTAAACGAGCATATCTGCTATTGTACTTAAAATTAAGAATTTTGCAATGATTACTTTACATTAGGCATTAATAGTAGTAACTTATTAAATAAGTAAACCCCAAATATATGCATATTAAAATGGATATTGAGGCATTTAAAATAGCCCAAGAACAAAAAGGTATTTGCCCAACAGAGGTTTTTAACAACAAATCCCAAAGCCTAGGAATCAAAGTCATAGAGTTTTTAGATGATAATTATTGTTATTTCGGTTTCCACTACTATAAAATGTATTTACAGGATGACCCAAACACCATTAATATGAATCAAAAAATCATTTTTCTTGATGTAAAAAGTTCCTATGGTGGCTCAGCTCTTTTTGGTGATTGATAAGACTCCAATACTAACCCATTGGCGTCTTTTTTTATTGAAAAAGGCTATAAATTATAGTAACATCACACATATTGCCGTTATAGCTCAGGTAGTAGAGCATTTCCATGGTAAGGAAAAGGTCGACAGTGCAAGTCTGTCTAACGGCTCAATTTGCCATCCTAGCTCAGTTGGTAGAGCAATCCCTTCGTAAGGGATAGGTCCCGAGTTCGATTCTCGGGGATGGCTCAAAGTTTGTTATAATAGTCTGATGACTGTTGATACTGAATCTATAAAAAAAGAAATAGAAGCTCTTGAAAAAGATATAGCAAGCAACGATTTTTGGAATGACAAAGCAAAAGCTCAAGCCTCTATAAAACGTTTGAATGAACTAAAAGATGAACTTCTAGGTAGTGAAAAATATGATAAAGGCAATGCTGTTTTATCTATACTCTCTGGTGCGGGTGGGGATGATGCTGAAGATTTTTCTGCAATGCTTCTTCGTATGTATCTTAAATATATTGAAAGTCGTGGATGGCAGACCGTACTTATCCATGAAAATAAAAATGATGTCGGGGGATATAGGAATATTTCCATTGAAGTTATTGGAAAGGATGTATATGGAACATTAAAAAATGAATCAGGAGTACATAGGTTGGTCAGAATATCACCATTCAATGCAAAATCTTTGCGTCACACTTCCTTCTCTTTGGTTGAAGTTATTCCTAGTTTGAAAATAAATGATAATGCGATTGTTATTCCGCCAGAAGATTTAAAAATTGAGTTTTCTAAATCTGGTGGCCCTGGAGGACAAAATGTAAACAAAAGAGAAACGGCGGTTCGAATTGTACATATACCCACAAATATATCTGTTCATGTAGCAACTGAGAGATCGCAAGAACAAAACAAAGAAAGAGCATTAGAAATGCTTAAAGGTAAACTTTTTAAGAGGAGGCAAGAAGATGAAGCTCGCACAAAAGCCGGATTGTCTATTTCAAAAACTACTGAAATTGAATGGGGTAACCAGATTCGCAATTACGTTATTCACCCATATAAATTAATCAAAGATTTACGTACCGGGGTTGAAACTTCAAACGTGGATGCTGTTCTGGAAGGGGGAGACCTGAATCAATTTATTGAAGCAGAGGCGCATTTATGATATCCTTAGTAATATAATGATTTATTTCAATAATGTTTCAAAAAAATATTCTGACAACATATCTCTTGAAGATGTGACTATTTCTATTGGACCAGGTGAGTTTGTCTCTGTAGTGGGTCACTCTGGAGCAGGTAAGACTACCTTGACCAAATTAATCCTCGCAGAAGAAACTCCTACAAACGGTACAATATTTTTTGAATCTACAGATATACATAAATTGTCAAACAAAGAACTGACTAACTTTAGACGCAAAGTGGGGGTTGTTTTTCAAGATTTTAGATTGCTTTCCAATAAAACAGCTTACGAAAATATTGCTTTTGCGATGGAAGCAACAGGTAAAAATGATAAAGAAATTGCCCAAGATGTACCCCATGTACTTGAATTAGTAGATTTGTCTCATAGAGCTTCACATTTCCCACACCAACTCTCAGGCGGGGAGAAACAGCGTCTAGCTATTGCCCGGGCTATCATCACCCAGCCTGAACTTATTATTGCAGACGAGCCAACTGGCAATTTGGACCCAGTAAATACTAATGAAGTAATAAATATCCTTAAAAAAATCAATGATTTAGGTACTACAGTCATACTAACTACCCATAACCGAAGTGTTATAGACCAAATTAAGAAACGAGTTATTACCCTTGAAAATGGCAAGGTTGTCAGAGATGATAAAGACGGTAAGTATATGATATAATGCCCGTATGTTTGTAACTCACACTAAAAGGATAATACGTTCTGGTTATCGCAACTTTATTCGTAGTGGTTTTACTTCGCTCGCTTCTATTTTAATGATGGTAATAACACTGTTTGTTATTACTAGTCTTATTTTTGTTCAAACAGCCCTTCAATCTTCACTTAATGATATAAAAGAAAAAGTTGATGTTACTGTTTACTTTGTTCCTGGCGCAGATGAGACTGCAATTCTAAACGTAAAGTCATCACTTTCTAAATTACCAGAAGTTCGCGATGTATCTTACACTTCCCAAGAAGAAGCACTAACACAATTTAAAGATAAACATGCAAATGACTATCTTACTTTACAAGCACTAGATGAATTAAATTCTAATCCACTTGGAGCAACTCTAAATATAAAAGCAAAAGATCCTTCTCAGTATGAAAGCATTTCCAAATATTTTGAAAGTGATAATGCTATTTCAAAAGGGGCATTAAATATTATTGATAAAGTAGATTATCACCAAAACAAAGTAGTAATTGATCGCCTCAATTCAATTATTGCTGGAGCAAGCAGACTTGGTTTTGCAGTCTCTTTAATCTTAATTATTATTTCAATAATTATAACCTTCAGTACTATCAGATTGATCATATATATGTCTCGTGAGGAGATTGGTGTTATGAAACTCGTTGGTGCAGGATCTAAATACATTCGGGGACCTTTTATGGTTTCTGGAATGTTGGTTGGAATTACCGCTAGTTTAATTACGATAATAATGTTCATACCTATATCTATCTGGCTTGGTAATCAAGTAACTGATTTTGTAGGTATAAATATGTTTACTTACTTCAAATCAAATTTCTTGCAGTTGTTTATAATAATGCTCGGCGCTGGAATAATTCTCGGCAGTATTTCTAGCTTCTTTGCTATTGCTCGCTATCTCAAAAAGTAAAATATGAAGAAGCCGAAAGAAAAAGAAAAGATATATAAAAAAATTGAATCATGTAAGTATATTTTCGTCATCGGTGGAGTAATATCTGGGGTGGGTAAGGGTGTCGCAGCTTCATCTATTGCTCGAATATTGAAAGATCGAGATCAAAGTGTTACTGCTATAAAAATTGATCCATATATAAATATTGATGCTGGGACCATGAATCCAACTGAACATGGGGAAGTTTTTGTCCTTGATGATGGAGATGAATGCGATCAAGACATGGGAAATTATGAGAGATTCTTAGATATTGACCTGACTCGAGTAAATTATATGACTACAGGTAGAGTCTACCAGACAGTAATTGAGAAGGAGAGAAATCTTGAGTATGGTGGTAAATGTGTTGAAGTAGTACCTCATATACCACTTGAAGTAATACGTCGTATTGAAGTTGCTCGAGATAATGCTAAAGCAAACGTAGTCGTGATTGAAATTGGTGGAACAGTAGGAGAGTACCAAAATATGCTTTTCCTTGAAGCCGCTCGTATGATGAAAATCAAACACCCGCAAGATGTATTTTTTGTGATGGTTTCTTATCTTCCAATTCCTTCAAAAGTCGGTGAAATGAAAACAAAGCCAACCCAGTATGCTGTTCGAACTCTAAATGCATCAGGAATACAACCAGATGTAATAATTGCTCGTAGTCAGCTTCCGCTTGATGACAAAAGAAAAGAAAAGTTGTCCATGTTTTGTAATATTACTCCAGAGAGGGTTATCTCTGCTCCAGACGTAGAAAGTATTTATGATATTCCAATTAACTTTGAGAAAGAAGGATTAGGAGATATGATTTGTGATGTTGTAAATATGTCATGTGCTCCATCAGAGAATGCTGGATCAAAAAAATGGAGAGCTTTTGCTAAATCAACGCACAATTTCAAAGGAGAAGTAAAGATTGCTGTGATTGGAAAATATTTTGCCACTGGGGATTTTACACTATCAGATTCTTATTTGTCAGTTATTGAAGCAATTAAATATTCAGCTTATGCAAGTGGCCGAAAACCAGTTTTAACTTGGGTGTCGGCGGTGGATTATGAAAAGGATCCAAAGAAACTAAAGGAACTTTCAAAATATGATGGAGTCTTAGTTCCAGGTGGGTTTGGTTCTCGTGGAGTTGAAGGACTAATTATGGCTATAAACTACGCTCGCACACATAAAATCCCGTATTTTGGATTGTGCTACGGAATGCAACTTATGGTTATAGAATATGCTCGTAATATTTTAGGACTCAAAGATGCCAATACAAAAGAAGTAAATCCAAATGCAAAAGATATAGTAATTGACGTAATGGAAGATCAAAAAGAAAAAATTGCCAAGAAAAAATTAGGAGGCAGTATGCGATTAGGTGCATATGTTGCAAAGCTCGCAAAGGGAAGTATTGCAATGGAATCTTACAAGAGTAATTCAATATCTGAACGCCATAGACATCGTTACGAGGTAAATAATGCTTATAGGGAAAGATTAGAAAAAGCTGGCATGGTGTTTTCCGGTGTTTCACCAGACGGTCTTTTGTGTGAAATAGCTGAATTGCCTAAGGCTAAACACCCATTCTTTTTAGGAACACAATTCCATCCAGAATTCAAAGCTCACCCTCTTAATCCACATCCGCTATTCTCTGCTTTTATAAAAGTATGTATGAATAATAAGAAAAAATAAACTCCGAATTTATCGGAGTTTATTTTTTCTTATTATTTTAGTGCATCCTGTCCATCGCGGAGTCTACTCTCAGAGATTATTTTAAGAACTTCATCTTCACTATCTGTAATAGTGTACAACTCAGTATCTTCTAGATTTATCACTCCGTATTTTTCAGCCAACTGTTCTTTTATAAGAGTATCAAGTGGTGTCCAAAATTCAACTCCTAGAAGTATTACAGGGATCTTTCCGATTTTTCCAGTTTGTTGAAGTGTTAGCATTTCAAAAAGTTCGTTTAGAGTTCCAAATCCTCCACTACAAAACACGCAGACTTCTGTTGTATAAGATAGTGATACCTGTCTTGCAAAGAAAAAGTAAAAAGGTATTTCGTCTGTTACGTATTTGTTAGTCATCTGCTCATGGGGAAGTCGGATTGTAAGACCAACTGACTTTCCCCCAGCTTCATACGCTCCACGGTTAGCAGCTTCCATTATGCCTCCTCCTCCACCTGATATAACTATATAGCCAAGTTCTTTAGATATACGGTATGCTAGAGACTGAGCTTGCTTATATGAAGGATGAGTCTCTTCTAGCCTTGCAGAGCCGTAGAATGTCACAGAAGGGGTAAATTCGCTTATCATATCGATTCCTTGGCGAAATTCCTCCTGAATCATACATAACTTTGTTTCTTCGTCATTGTCGCCGTATAGAGTGACACAACCCTCTTTAATGTCATCAACTGTTAATTTTTTAGGTCTGTAGGTTACCTTTTGCTGTTTTGGATCCATTTTTTAATTAATTAAAAATAATAAAAGTCTAAGCTATTTTACCTTATTTTTTTGCTGCCGACCAGGGACTCGAACCCCAATACCATCCTCCAGAGGGATGTGTCCTACCATTAGACGAGTCGGCAATGTTGTAACCTCGATATATTAACATAAAAACAATAAAAATGAATCACAAATAAAAAAGTGCCAGGTGGTTAGTCTGGCAAGTTCATTTGGGTTGGTTTTATATCCCTTCTCCTGCTTTCATCTTTTTCAACTCAGGATCTTGAATATGTAGCTTATTTGCTTGTTTGTCTCCTAGGAGAGTTTTCAAAAAGCTATAGCCCTTGTGTCCTTTTCTGAGATCCTCGGGGATTACCTTTTCTGCAATCTTATGAAAGTTTTCATCTCCTTTCATTGGGGCAACCATTTGTTCAATTTCTCTTTTTAATTCATCGAGAGTTTCTACTTTCTCATAAATTATTCTTAATGCTTCTTCCATAGTACAATGTTTTAATTGCAAGTATATTACTCTTATGTTCACCAGATGTCAAAATTAAAAAACACCCTAGTTAGGGTGTTTTTTAATTTAAAGATTATTGAGTTTTTGTTGGAGCAGGGGGTTGAGTCTTGATATCTTTAATGTATCCTCCCATCATGCCGTAGCCATAATTTGCATCTTTGTCCCATCTCATCATTTTACCTCCATAACCATATGAACTACGGATTTCTCCTTTAAGTTCTCCGATTTCCATACCTAGAGAAAAGGCCATTATTAATAGGACTATTATTAATATTTTAACCATCATATGCTTTTTATAACCATGCATATCTCCACACATGCCACAACCATGTGCATTGCATGGACAAGTTCCACCTTTCATTTCTTCTGACATAATTTTATATAAATTTATTATAAATAAAATAACCGACTAATCATATTATACGCTATTTTATAATAAATAGTGTAAGTTTTAACTTAGGATTATTTTACCAAAAAACCACCCAATTGCTCCTAGATAAGTAGCTCTTATAAATATTCCTATCATTGTTGATATAAAGTAGTTTTTAAAAGATAAACGTAAAATTCCAGCACAAGCAGTAACAACAGTATTTGGAAATATTGGTAAAAATCTTAGTATTGTTATTGCTCGCACTGTGTTTTTATTATTAGCTATTTTTTCACGAGCCTCCTCTATTTTCTTGCTCGAGACAAAAAAATATTTGCCGTAAGTTTTTAGACCAATAATTCCTCCATAGTAAGCAATATAATAAATCCAAAGCGAGCCAATAGTTACACCAAGAGCAGAGGGAAGTGCAACTACTAAAAGTAACTTTATTACACCACCTATAGTAAATGCTTGTCCGCCTAAAATAATTGCACCTGCTCCAATATGAACAAGTACAGATGGTATAAAAACAACCACCTCTTCTATTATGAAAGCAAGAAACACCCCTAATGCTCCAAAAATTATTATTACATTATTTAAATTTTCAATCATTTTTAGTAAGGATATTGTCTAAGTTTTAATTTATATGCAACAAAGCATGCAAGTGGATGGAAAATATATGTAAATACCAGCCCTGCTAAAGCAAGCGCCCAAGATATATATCCAAAGCATAATAGTACTAATCCAGTTGTTATCATGTAATCCCCATGATCAACTATTGGCATAAATTTACCATCTTCGATTCCGAACCTACGTTTTATAAAACTACCAATAGTGTGACCAAGATATACCAATAGGGGAATGATCGCTAGATAAAAATCATTAAAAATAATATAGACAGTAATTGAAGCAATTATTGCTATCAATAGTCCAAAAACGGTTGTAGATTCTCCTATCAATCTATTCCCTGAAAGTATAATATTTGCATCTATCGGTCTATCCATCGATACATATGTAGGCCTATACCTCTTTAATACATAGAGTAAATTAAAAAGTATATTTGTTCCCCAGGCTATACCAACATAGAGAATAAAATTATAGATTGTTAAATTGATCATAAAATATTGGGTTTACCATCACATATGTATTTATCCCAGATTTTCTTATCATACCATCTATTACAGATAGTGGCTCAGGTAAACATGGATTCATATATATATGAAAGTTAGTTTTCCAATATTTTCCATATATAATCGATTCCTCACTTTTAAGAGTAATGAATTCTTTTTGCCCAATTACCTTATTTCTTATGGGCATATTTGTAAGTACGTCCATAGATACTTCTTCTGGATAAGATTTTTCCATACAAGTTATACCAGGTACTGTAACAGGTAGATAACTCTCGTTCTTATCTATACTTTTTATTATATTATGAATCGAGGTATCCTTTTCTAGATTCTTTTTTATAACTTCGTTTTTGTCTTTATCATATATATAAAAATTCTGGCCAGGTTCTATAATATTTTCTCCATAATTGTATATATCTAAATCGCGAACTCCAGCTTGCCACCATGATCCTAAAAATATAAATATAATAGGGATTAAAAATTGAAGTCTTACCTTTTCTTTAGTTAAGTAAAGAATTATTTCATACAAGAGAATTATTGATGCGAGCTCTGCTAGTAGTAGAGCTAAACTCGGATCAATATCAGCCATAAATATATTAGTTACCAAAAATAACAATGAAAAAAAAGTTATTATGTAGTAATAATTTAGATTGAATTTATTTTTCTCTCTCATTGAAAAAGCCCAGACAAAGAAAGCCCCTATATAAAAGCCATAATTCAACAACCCTCCATCAATAGATGTTTTTATTATTGAAAATGATAATATCGCATATCCTATTATCAAAAAAAATTTTTGAGTTGCATTCCTATCTTTTATCTTTGAATAGAATGATGAAGCAAAGTACCATATAACTTGCAAAAGCACTATTAAAAGTAGTATTGAACCTATATAAAATAAAATATTTGGAATAACTCCTATGTATGCACCTCCTGCATCAACTTTTGCAAGATCAGTGAATCCTATTTTTGAAAGTATTATTCCCACAGCACCTTTTGCAACGTGAGTATGTGATAGGGTAGAGCTCGATATCTCTCCATTGTTTCCAGTTATTATAAAATCAGTTATTTTTACTCCAAGAATTTTAGTATAGATTACATGTAAAAATAATCCATATAAGTATAAACTTCCTAAACTTATACCAAACCACTTCCACTTAAAACTTTTTAGTGGTTTTTTATTTTCTATGATTTTATATATTAAAAAAAGAGTTATTAAATAAGTAACAAACAAAAAAACCTTAGTGTCGCTTCTACCACCAGCAAAGATATTAACGAAAGAGTGTATTAAGGGCATGCTTAGAATGATCCAGGACCGTACCCAAAAGACTTAGGGTTACCATTCTCTAGATTTTCAGCATAGACTCTATATGTGCTAGCTGTTACAGTACCTGGTCCTAATTGGTCATTTATATAAGACAATGCCCCAGGAGCTTGATAAACATAATCAAAATATCCTCTATACTTGTAATTTCCACTTGGATCATAACAATTAGCTCCACAAGGATCTTTCGGTACTGTTTTCATATAAGGATTTAGAGCTGTTGTAAGAGTTGACCATGGTTTACCGTTACCACCATCAAATTCATTTGTAAAACATGTATTATCATATGCATCTGGATTATCGCAGTTTCCTGACTCGCCTAAATCAGGAGCATGGTTATTCCCCGCTATATAAAGCTCAATAGCTGTTCTTATTTCTTGAATATTTCTTATTCGCTTTGCATCTCTACCTTTAGCTCGAGCAGAACTTAGTGATGCTATTATGATCGTAGATAATACAGCTATTATTACAATAGCTATTAGTAACTCAATAAGAGTAAATCCTCCCTTTATATTCTTTTTAGTCTTCTTCATAGAGAGAATTATAACAATTATGGTCTATGTTTGCCAACTAAAATTTTAGGTTAGATTTAGTTAAAATGACCCAGGACCGTATCCAAAGAACTTAGGGTTACCCTTTTCAAGATTTGTTGCAAATATCCTGTAAGTATTAACGGTTACGGTTCCTGGTCCTATTTGGTCGTTTAAATAAGATAATGTTCCAGGCGCATGATATACGTATTCGAAATATCCTCTGTCGTTATAGTTTCCAGATGGATCGTAACATCCTACTCCACAAGGATCTTTCGGTACTGTTTTCATATAAGGATTTAGAGCTGTTGTAAGTGTTGACCATGGTTTACCTGTACCTCCTCCATCCCATTCATTTGCAAAACAAGAAGGATCATATGCTTCTGGGTTTCCACAATTTGATGGATCACCTAAATCTGGTGCATGACCATTTCCTGCTATATATAACTCAATTGCAGTTCTAATCTCTTCAATATTTCTAACTCTCTTAGCGTCTCTGCCTTTAGCACGTGCAGAACTAAGAGCCGACAGTATTATTGCTGATAGTATTGCTATTATTGCAATTGCTATTAATAATTCAATAAGAGTAAATCCACCAACAAGATTCTTCTTTCTTAGCTTCTTTTTCATACAGATAATTATACCAACTATGGTTTATATTACCAATCTGTTAAAATGTCTTTATGTTAATGAAAATTTTCTTTATAGGTAGGGCAATAAGAGAAGCCAAAAATAACCCATCAGGATTTGCTAGTTCAAATACCAAAGAGGCTTTATGGGGAATATTTTTAATTCCCATAATTATACTTGCACTAGGACTTATTTTTTTGTTTATTCTTTCCTTTACACATTTACTTGGTGGCCCGTATCTTTTCTTTAAAATTATATTTTTTATTGGCTTATTTTTTTCTTCAATATTTTTTGTGATAGTGTATAAGCTCATAAGTAAGATAGGGAATACGACCAAAAAAGTTGTTTCTAAAACAATAGAAAATGTAAGTAATAAAATACAATAAAAAATAGCGTACCCCATCCGGCGGTACGCTATAACTGTATATATAACAGTCTATGAAAAGCTCTTAATCTCCACGGTTTGCAAAGGTGTATCCGACTGAAATACCCAGGAAGATGTTTTCGGTGCGTCCATTACGCTTGCCGATTAATCCTGAAGGAGTATTGTCGGAGTACTTGCTGCTTATCCTCGGCACTACACACTTTGCTTGTACGAAGAAGTTTTTAAATTTTGCAGAGACCAGACCGTAAATTTCCAACCGGGTATCTGTGATTCGGGTGTTGTAGTAGTGTCGGCCAGATATTTGCGGCTCACTGGTGTTGTATATCAGAGCTTTAAACCCAGCACCAACCCCGATTACATCTCCGAAAAACTTCTTGAACTCCAGCTGGGGAATAAAAACATTTTCAGACCATGCGCTGTCATTATCACGGGGCAGGAAAGTGTATGTCAGGCTCAGTTCTGCATCGATACCAGACTCATCTCCTTCCAGGTTTCCCATGATTCTTGCTCCCCATAATACATCGTTGTCATTCTTTTTTCTCAGGCTGTCGGGCAACGGTTTGGGTGTGATCATTGCTGTCGGTCCGCCGCCTAAGTTCAGGTAGTAATGGCCGTCACGGAAGTTTCCTCTGTCATAGGTGAAAGTCTTGTGCAAGCCACCACCAACGGTAATGCTTGTCATTTTACGCAGGCCAGGATAAGATCCCTTTTTCAAAGGTTGTTCCCGGGAAAATCCGCAGATGAACCCGCCGTAGTAATCACGGAAGTCGATTTCTGCAGTTTTTCCTACATTGGTGGAATCCTTTTTTTCAAGGTTTACACCAACAGAAATTTTGCCGTAATACGGCGGGATTTCTTTCTCCGCTTTTTGTTTTTTCTGTGCGAATGCGCTGATAGATACCAGCGCAAGAATCGCGATCATGATTTTTTTCATAAACTGTTTTTAATTGATTGTTTTTAAATGTAAATATTTAATTGAGTGTATTTCGTTTTTCCAACGATTTCTCGCGGGGAAGACGAAAGACACTCGACAAATCAATGTTTTTTAAGGTGCTTTGATTGACCTCTTATTAACATATTGGAACGAAAAAGTCAAGGGGTTAGGTATATGGTAATCCATACAAAAAAGCCCTTTTGAGGGCTGTTTTTGTAGAATTTATTTGTTCTTTGTTATGTCGTTACCTGGGTAAGTGACAGTGTTTGGAGTGTTTGAGTAGTCTTTACCTATCTGTTGTATATTTTTATTTTCAACATTTGCAAAGTTTCCTACATTTATTTCAGCTAATCTCTTTAGTCTTGCTTCTCCGTTTGCTATGTCTAGCTCTGTTTCAGTTATACTTTTCTTTAATTTTGTTAGATAACTCCTGTTATTATTACCTGCTTGGAGTTCTATTTGTTGGTCTTTTAGAATTTTATTTAGAACTTTTATTTGTCTTGCTTGATTATCAATTTCTTGTTGTTGGTTTATTTCTTGGAATTTCTGTTCATAAGCCAATTTTATTTGGTCTATTGTGAGCTTATAAATATGACCGCTTATCATTATTGTGAATTTCAAATCAAAATTTTTTTTCTTTGATAAACTATCTAGTGTTTCTAATTTTTCTTTTGATACACCTTGAAGTTCTTCATCAGTTATTATGTATGCTACTCCTTTTTCAGGACTTATATCTGCTTTTTCTAATGCTTGTATCGTCGCATCTATGGCAAGCTCTCTATCTTCGTTTATAAATTTCATTTCTCTTATAGTATTCGCTGCATCTTCTAGGTTTTTTGATACAAATGCAGTATCAGCTTTATTCGTATAACCTATAACAGAAGTTTCTAGATCCTCCTTTGTGTTATCAAGAAGATTTTTAATTAATTCCTTCTTATGAGATTCCATAGAAGGGCTTTTATCGACAAGAAGCATTACCTTTTTATAACCATCAAAGTCGAACGGTTTACCACCTGTTTCTATTTTAATTATTGGAGGCACTTCTTCTTTAGTATTTTTATCAAACAATACAACCAAATCTAAGTTTACAAAGCGCATAGTTTTATAAACTTCATGTAGTTTGTCTTTATTTTTCTGTAATTCATCCCATTCGTTATCTGTAAATGGTTTATTGGTTTCTGGGTTTAATACTTTGTGGTAATCAATAACTCCATTTTCTGGAATATTAAATTTTAGATTACTAAAGGTTTTTATTACGTCACTTATTTGTTTTGGAGTTAGGTCTGTTTTAGAAAAGTCAAATTTTGATA
The DNA here is from genome assembly GCA_964502615.1 of uncultured Candidatus Saccharibacteria bacterium. Lineage (GTDB taxonomy): Bacteria > Patescibacteriota > Minisyncoccia > Phycocordibacterales > UBA9973 > UBA8515. The sequence goes on from CAZCXF010000002.1 coordinate 39,457, forward strand.
ATATTTCCTTTATTACTCGCTGGGTTTCTTCAGCACGAGCACGAGCAAGGCCTAAGTTTCCATTTTCGTAAGAATTTGTGTTTCTAGGATCACAACTTACATTAAGTTCAGGAGTAGAATTTATAAATTTATCTACATTTTTTGAGTTTAAGTTATTTATGTAAGTTGATACAAGTTTTGATATTTCACCACCATTTTCTGCAGAAATTTCAGCTTTATCAGTTTCAAAATAATTTGCAATTTTTATTTCCACCTTTTCACTACTCTTGTTTATTAAAGCTTCCATTTTTTTAATATCATTTGCTCTAAGTGAGTCTGTAGGGTCACCCTTTTCTTTTGCATTTGCTGCAAGACCCATAGTAACCAAAGCGGCACCTAATATTGCTTTCTTAAGCCCAGTGTTACTAGCTGTCTCTTCTTTTTTGTCCTCCTTTTTATTTTTAGGAGGGAAGTTAAAATTTAATTTCATACTAGTATTCTAGCAAAAATACTCCCTTTTAGGAAACTATCAGTATGCTATACTCACTTTATGAAAAAGGATGAAAAAAAACACCTGAAAAGGGAGAAAAATATACTTTATACTGGTTTTGGAGATAAGGGGACTACAACCCTTTTTAATTGTAAACAAGAAAGAGTATCTAAAAGTGCAAATGTTATAGAAGCCCTTGGATCTGTAGATGAACTAAATGCTTATATTGGGTTAGTAAAGGTTTATACTAGCGGTGGTGAATTTAAAATAAAAACTAAGTCAAAAACTATTTCTTATAGTGATACTCTTGATCATATACAACAAGTTTTATTTATAATCCAGGCTGAACTCGCAGGTTCAGACATGACTGTTCCTCAAAATGAAGTGACTAAAATTGAAAACTTAATAAATGATATAGGCGATCTACTTCCTCCAATAACTTCATTTACTATTTCAGGAGGAACAGTTGCAAGTGCAAGTCTTGATGTATCCAGAACTCTTGCTCGTCGTGCAGAACGTCGAATAGTCTCTGTGTTAGATGAAGGTATAAGGAAAGTCGGGCCAAATACAATATCTTACATGAATCGTTTGTCTAGTATATTATTTGCTCTTTCAAGATATGCGAACCATTTAGCGTCTGTAGAAGAAGAGCACCCAACTTATCTAAAAAATAAAAAAAGTAAATGAAAAATATAAACGGACCAGCACTGATAATAATCGCGGCAGTATTGTGGGCCCTAGATGGGGTTATTCGCAGAAACTTATATAGTTTGCCACCCATTACTATAATTTTCTTTGAACATTTGGTTGGTTTAATCATACTCCTTCCATTTGTTTGGAAAGATTTATTTTTGGAGAAAATTACTAGAAAAGATTTTAGTCTTATTTTATTTATATCAATATTAAGTGGTTTACTAGGAACACTTTGGTTTACAACAGCATTACTTAAAGTACACTTTATTTCTTTTTCAGTAGTATTTTTATTACAAAAACTTCAACCTATATTTGCAATAAGTACTGCTTCAATTTTTCTAAAGGAAAAATTAGATAAAAGATATATTAAGTGGGCGATACTTGCATTGATATCTGCATATTTTGTTACTTTTCCAGATGGAAAAGTAAACTTACAGACTGGGGAGGGGACAGTAATTGCTGCCTTATATGCTTTAGGTGCTGCTTTTGCTTGGGGTTCGTCTACTACATTTTCTAAAATCATTCTAAATAAAATTACTTTTAAAGTAAGTACTTTCTATAGATTTTTATTTACGGCTGTCTCAGCCCTTATAGTTATTTTAGTTATGAATTATAGCCAGTCTTTATTTGCTCCTACAATAAACCAGTTTGGACTCTTTGCTTTAATTGCAATCTCTACCGGAATGGTCGCACTTCTGATATATTACAGAGGTCTTTCAAAGACACCTGTACATATATCGACAATACTCGAGTTAACTTTTCCATTTATAGCAATATTCATAGACATGACTCTTTATCATACAACCCTATCATTTTCTCAATGGATTGCAGTTTTTGTACTAGTATTCTCTATTTATAAAATAGCGAGCTTACAATCTAATGCTTTATCAAACCAAACAAATTAAAGGAGTTGGAAGGGGAAGAAAGATTGGTTTCCCTACAATTAATCTCATCATTCCAGAAGAATTTCATTTCGATGATGGTGTTTACGCTACCTGGGTAGTGGTTGAAGATCAGACTTTCAAAGGAGCTCTTCACTACGGTCCTATACCAACTTTTAATTTAAAAGATAAATCGCTCGAGGTTCACTTGATCGATGTTACTGATGGCAATATTCCGGTTACATATGGTAAAGATATAGAAATAGATATTGTAGAAAAGATTAGAGATGTTAAAAATTTTGAAAATGCTCTTGAACTTGCAACGCAAATAAGTGATGATGTTCAGAAAATTAAATCAATTTTAAAATAACTAGCAGATTGGAGATAAATAAGTTAGTATAGAAACCTATGGCTCATGGCGAAGTAGTAATAAGATTTGAAAAAGTTTCATTTGAATATGGTCATAATAAACCGATACTAGATACGGTTGATTTTTCTATTAGAAGAGGAATGAAAGTTACTATCATGGGCCAAAACGGTGCAGGGAAGAGTACGCTATTTTCTCTTATCACAGGAGCATTGCAACCCGAGAATGGAAACATACATCTAGCTCAAAGAACTACTATAGCTCTTTCTCGGCAAGTAATTCCTAGAGATGAACTTGATCTTACCGTACGTGCTTTTTTTGAAAAGTGTTTTAAACATAAAGTTTATGATATTGATCCAAAAATTGATGATGTACTTGAGGTTGTTAACTTAAAGGGGCACGAAAAAGTTCACGATCGAGTAGTAAGGTCTTTTTCTGGAGGTCAACAAGCACGATTGCTTCTTGCAAGTGCTTTAATTCAAGAGCCAGATGTTTTACTTTTAGATGAACCGACAAACAATCTAGACAAAGCGGGAATTGCTCACCTCACAGATTTTCTTATCAAATACAAAAAGACAGTTATTGTTATCTCACACGATGCACACTTTTTGAATGCGTTTACGGATGCAGTGCTCTATTTAGATGTTTATACTAGAAAGATTGAGCAATATGTTGGAAACTATACTGATGTTCGAGATCAAATAACTGTTCGTATGGAACGCGAGAATAGAAAAAATGCTCTTCTTTCAAAAGAGATTCAGGCAAAGAAAGATCAAGCCAATGCATTTGCTATGAAAGGAGGGAATCTTCGTGCTGTTGCCAAGCGCATGCGCGATTTAGCAGAAGAACTTGAAGAAGAAAAAGTAGACGTAAGAAAAGAAGATAAAACAATCAGACCATTTAAAATACCTTTCCAAGGTGATTTGATAGGGGATATTTTAACACTTTCATCTGTTTCTATTCTTAAGAAAGGCAAGCCCTCAAAAAGAAAAGTAAGTCTATCTCTTCGTAAAAATAAACACTTATTGCTTTCAGGTCCAAATGGTATTGGAAAGAGTACTCTGCTCGAATCGCTTGCAAATGGTGTTGCAGAGGGTTCAGTTATAGCAAAAGGAGTAAGAGTTGGATATTATCGTCAGGATTTTTCAACCTTAAATTTTGACCACACTGTTTTAGAATCACTTTCTGAAATTAGTCGTAATGTTACAGGGCGTGTTGATGAAGAGCATATTAGAGCTGTCGCAGCATCTTTTCTAATAACAGGAGATATGGGTCATACTCGTATTGGTAGTCTATCCGAAGGACAAAAAGGTTTAGTTGCATTTGCGAGCTTAGTTTTATTGAAGCCTGGGTTATTAATTCTTGATGAACCAACTAACCACATAAACTTTCGTCACTTACCAATTATTGCAAAAGCACTAGACGAGTATGAAGGTGCAATGATACTTGTTTCTCACGTACCAGAATTTGTCAGTCAAATTCGGATTGACGATATTTTAGATCTAGAAAAATAGAAATTAATTAATTAATTTTACGTAAATATCATCAGTGTCAACTGCATTACATGCTCCTCCTAAGGTTGCGTTGTCAGTTGGATAATCTTGAACAGTATTCCTACCATAAGACACAACAACAGGGTAGCTTGCATCAATTGAGTTTTCGCAGATATGATAGTCAGGGTCGAACACATAAGAAGTTCCCCATTGGTCTGTTGCAGATTCAGCATATGGTCCCTTCCATCTTGATATATCACCAGCGTTCCAACTGCATGTTCCTGATGAGAAAATACTAGGTGCAGATATTATTCCAGAATTAGGGCTGGTTAGATTAACTTCAGGATTAGATGTCTGGTCTATAGGACAACCGTTTGGCCATTTTGAGGTATCATTTTCAAGCATTGTGATTGCGTTCCTTAAACTTTTTATTTCAAGAAGAGCTTTTACATTCTCAGCTTTTAGTTTAGCGTTATTTAAAGAAATCATAATAACACTAGTAAGTATACCTATAATTGCAATAACAACTAGGAGTTCTAAAACAGTAAATCCACTATTTTTAGTTTTTGATATCACCTATATATTTTAACTAAGTTTTTATAATAAATCTACCTATTGCACTCTGGGTCAACTTTTACTTCGACAAATTTAAATAATTCGTTACAAAGGTTTTTTATTGTCTTTCTATTTCTATATACATGCCCTTCTCCCTTGTAAGAAATAAGTTTTACATCTTTATTGTTTGATTTTAATTTATTGTATAGATCTGTTGCTTGCCAATAGGGAATTGTTCTATCTGCTACTCCTGCAATGATTTCTATTTTTTGGTTTCCAATATTATTTATTTTATTATATATAGAAGCTTGATCGTAAAGTGCGCGATTGTTTACATCTGGAAGCCCATTGAATTCAGTATTAAATATTGAATTTTGCATTTTAACAACGAGACTTTCCCAGTCAGTAACTCCATTTATAGAAACTACTCCATCAAATACATCTGGACGTTCGACTAAAGACTTCAAAGATAAATAGCCACCGTAGCTATTTCCCATTAAATAAACCTTACTAACTTTATATTTATTTTTTATATAATCAATTGAGTTTAATACATCCAAAACATCACCCTTTCCAACGGACTCTTTAATAGATTCAGAATAAATCCTTCCAAAACCGATACTGCCTCTATAATCCAATTTTAGTACTAGAAAATTATTCTTTGGGAAGAGTTTCAATATTGAATCATAAACTCCGTAACTATGGTATGGATGGTAGTTTATACTTGTCTGTCTAACAGGTCCGCCGTGGAGCCATATAATTAGAGGATAAGATTTATCTTTTCTAATTTGTTTCGGTGGCATTAGTACACCACTCATGTTTCCTATAGTAACGACTTCCTCATTGCTGGTAGATTTTTTGGTGTTTATGTTAGGTATCCTAAAATTAGAAACCCTTTTACTTTTTGGATTATATATTTTAGGTCCATATCCAATATTCTGTAATCCATTAAAAACAATTACTGAACCAACTTTTCTCAATCTATCTACATAAGATACATCGTTTTCTATTACTTTATCTTCTCCTGTTTTTAGATTGAGTTGGTAGAGCGACCACTGATAAGGATTGTTTTTACTGTTGCCAATATAATATATGGTCTGTGAATCATAAAAAATGAAATCATTTATAGTAAAAGCTGATGTAGAAATTTTTGAGCTGTTAATTTTGCTATTTACTAAGTTATTAGTTTCTACTTTATATAAAGACATATATCCGTCATTATCATCCAAGTAAACTAATAGTTTATTGTCAGGAGAGAATTCATAAATTTTATTTAAATCCACTACCAAATCCCAATATGATCTAGTTTCATCAAGTCTATAGTCTTTATTTTGTTTTATATCTTTTATTACAAAACTGCTAATATTATTACCTTTTTCTGGTGAAAGATAATAAGCTAGAAAATCTTCTGCTGGTGAGAGTGTTAAGTGCTCGGCTTTTTTCTCTAATAACTCTTTTTTTAGATCACTTTTTATAATTGAAATTTTCTCTCCACCCAAAGTGAATTTTTTAGTTTTTTCACAAGCTAGTGTTGTGACACTACATATAAAATTAGTTTTATTCCCAATACCAGAGTATTGTATTAATACGTTATTTTTATTAGTAGAAATTGTAGTACCATATTCCACACTTAAAGCTTCGGCTCTTAATGAGCAGAATAGATATAAAAGTATTATCAGAGTGTACTTGGGTCTCAACATATCTATATAGTATAGTAGAAGGGTGGATACGCAAAATAAGCACCAAAAAGAACTTGTTATAGTTCAAATACTATACCTTTATATAATACCGACACTCCTACTGTTTTATCGTGTTATTCCTGGAGAATTTAGAGTCACAATGCTCTTTCTAATTTCGTTACTTATGTATGGTATCATCAAGCGTTCTGGCTGGACTTATTCTGATATGGGTTTGAAGAAAGGTTTTTTAAAAGATTTCTTACCCTACCTTATTTTTACTGTTATTGGGGTAATAACTTTAGTTGTTATATCAGAAGTAGTACCACAGATAGAAAACAGACAGGTATACGAATGGTGGGAAGACGTAAGATTTTTAGTATTGTTTGTTCCGATTAGCGTATTGCAAGAAATAGTTTTTAGAGGAATATTGATGCATATGTTAAGGAAAGCATTTAATAATGTACCCTTCGTTATTTTCTTAAATGCATCTCTGTTTGCTCTTATACATATTATATACATCAATACTGATATTGTTTTACCACTTACGTTTATTGGAGGAATAGGATTCGCTGTCATGTATTATAAATATCCGAATCTTGTTATGATTTCTATTTCTCATACAATACTTAATTTTACAGCTATGATACTTGGATTCTTTGTTGTTAGATAAATATTGACAATTAGTTTTATTTTTTTAATATTTATTATATAAGCTAATATAAATATATATGCAAAACTCAAATTTAAATAAAGAAAAAATCAATAAAATGCTCAAAGACCCAGTCGTTCGAACGGTTATTGTAAGTTTTCTAACAATCGTTGTAACACTTGGATTAATAGCTTTAGCTGCTTGGTACTATAGAGATCAGATTTTTAAAGTTTTAGCTAAAAATTATTCGGCACAGCTTTCTCCTAAAGCGGATAATTTAGTATTTAATCCACAATCTAAAGAAGAATCAAAAGTAGAAACAGTTGTTAATCCCGAAGATACAGTTGTTAGTTCAGTTAAAAAAGCAAAGCCAGCCGTAGTTTCTATTATTGTAAGTAAAGATGTTCCTAAATATGATGTCACATACGATCAGAGTAGTGATCCGTTTGGTGGGCTTTTCCCAGGATTTTTCCAGACACCAATCTACAAACAAAACGGAACTGAAAGAAAACAAATCGGTAGCGGTTCAGGATTCCTTATTTCTTCAGATGGAATGATCGTAACAAATAAGCACGTGGTGGCTGATACGGATGCGATATATGAAGTTCAATTAAATAATGGTAAAAAATACACTGCAAGAGTTCTTGCACGTGACGGAGTTCTTGATGTTGCTCTAGTTAAAATAAGTGCAAATGATTTACCATATCTTAATCTTGCTGACTCAGATACTTTAGATGTAGGGGAAACGGTTATTGCAATAGGAAATGCTCTTGGAGAATTCAAAAATACGGTTTCAGTTGGAGTTGTTTCAGGACTTTCTCGTTCAGTTGTAGCTGGGAATGGTATGGGTATGTCTGAGAGACTTGATAAAGTTATTCAGACAGATGCTGCAATTAATCCGGGAAATTCTGGAGGGCCACTTCTAAATATTCACGGAGAAGTTATAGGTATAAATGTCGCTGTTGTTCAAGGTTCTTCAAATGTTGGATTTGCGCTACCAATAAATAGCGTAAAAGGTGCTATTAACTCTGTAAAAACAACTGGAAAAATTGTAAGACCTTATGTTGGAGTAAGATATATTCCTGTAACCGCTGATTTGAAAGCAAAAAATAAACTTACTGTTGATTACGGAGTTTTGGTGCAAAGAGGAGTAAATCAATCTGACATAGCAGTCATTCCTGGGTCACCAGCTGACAAAGCTGGGATTGTTGAGAATGATATTATTCTTGAAATAGGGGGAGTAAAAATTGATGAAGATCAGAGTTTCTCTAATCTAATTAGAGATAAAAAAGTAGGGGATTATGTAACATTTAAAGTTTTATCTAAAGGTATAGAAAAAATGGTAACCCTTCGTCTAGAAGCTGCACCAGATAACTTGTAATAGTTGTCTTTAACATTCTTTGGGAGTATATTTAACCTATGAAGAAATCAGCAAAAAAAGCTACTCCTCGTAAAGCAACATCCTGGGATGAGACATTTATGCGCATGGCCCATGTTATATCTGATAGATCTAAAGATCCTTCTACTCAAGTAGGTTCAGTAATTGTAGACAAAGACAATGTAGTGGTCGGTTTAGGATATAATGGTTTTCCTAGAGGAATCAAAAACACCGATTTACCTTGGGATAAAGATGGAAGTCTAGAAAACACAAAATACGCTTACATTTGTCACGCAGAAGAGAATGCAATTTATAATGCAAACAATTCTACCAAAAATTGTGTTTTATACTCTACATTATTTCCTTGCAACGAATGCGCTAAGACTATAATACAAAACGGGATAAAAGAAGTTGTTTATGAAGATGATAAATATAAAAATACTCCCGGACATGTGGCTTCCATAAGAATGTTTAAATTAGCCAAAGTTAGTTTTAGAAAATATAAAAGTAATATGAAAAAATAATATGGTAGATTTAAAAGAATTACAAAAGGAAGTAATGCGAAACAAATTAGAAAAAGGTTTTAACACTACTGATGTTGCGCTTGAATTTTGTCGTGCACACGAAGAATTATCTGAAGCCTTTTCAAAATACAATAAGAACCAAGACGGTGTAGCTGAAGAATTCGCTGATGTCGCTGTTTTTTTACTTGGTATGTGTGAAATACTAGGATATGACCTTGAAAAAGAACTTGTACGCAAAATCGAAATAAATAAAAATAGAAAATATAAAAAAATAAAATCTCCAGATGGAAAAGATATTTTTATTAGAGAAAAATCCGATCTAGATCCATAAAAAATCCGCTTAACACTAAGCGGATTTTTTATATTCTACAAATGAATAAGGAACTGAGTTATCTAAGTAATCCTCTCTTCTAGTTTCTTCCCATATATTTTTGTCTATATTAGGGAATAGAGTGTCACCATCAAAGTCTTGGTGGATTTCAGTTATATAGAGTTTATTTGCTTTTTCTATTGCTTGTTTATATATCTCTCCACCACCAATAACAAAAACCTCTACTTCTTCTTGGTTTTCTTCAAATTCACGTCCTTGTTCAAGAGATGCTAGGCGCAGTGCTTCTTCGAGTGAGTTCACTACCTCTATTCCTTCTACAGAATAAGTTGCATCACGAGTTATAACAATATTTCTTCTATTTGGTAATGGCTTACCAATACTTTCATATGTTTTTCTGCCCATTATTACAGTATGTCCACGAGTAGTATCTCGAAAATGTTTCATATCTTCGGGTAAATCCCAAAGCAAAGTATTACCTCCGCCTATAACATCATTTTTCGCAACTGCCGCAATTAGAGATAGAATCATATATTAAACAGCAATAGGTGCTTTAATAGCATCGTGAGGATTATAATCTACTAATTCAAAATCTTCAATTGTAAAGTCTTCAATGTTCTTTATGTTGGGATTTATTTTTAGAGTTGGCATTGGTCTGATATCATTTTTTCTTGAAAGTTGTAAATCAGCTTGCTCTAGGTGATTTACATACAAATGGGTATCTCCACCAGTCCAGACAAATTCACCAACTTCAAGTCCTGTAACTTGAGCGATGATCATAGTAAGAAGTGAGTAGGAGGCAATATTAAACGGAACTCCCAAAAATGTATCACAACTTCTTTGGTAAAGTTGGCAAGAAAGTTTACCGTTTGCGACGTAGAATTGAAACAGACAATGACATGGTGGTAAACCAGCTTTTGCCATCTCATCTATATCGGCAACATTCCACGCCGATACTATAAGCCTACGAGAATCTGGAGAATTTTTTATCTGATCGATTACATTTTTTAGTTGATCAATATGACCACCGTTTGGGGTTGGCCAGTTACGCCATTGATATCCATAAATTGGTCCAAGGTTGCCGTATTCTTTTGCAAAACTTTCTTCTGATTTTATTCTTTCAACAAACTCTTTTATGCCTTTGTTCCATTCTTCGCTTCCAGTTTTTGGTACATTAATATTATTTTTTATTAGATAAGCCTTATAAGGCCATTCATCCCATATATGGACATTGTTATCTGCTAAGTATTTTAAATTTGTATCACCACGGAGAAACCAAATGAGTTCATGAATGATGGCTTTGATAGGTAATTTTTTAGTAGTTAGAAGAGGAAAACCTTTAGATAAATCAAAACGCATTTGATGTCCAAGAAGTGATAGGGTACCTGTGCCTGTACGGTCTGTTTTTTTAACTCCCTCACGCTTTATGCGCTCTACTAGATCAAGGTATATTAGGTCTACATGCTCTTCTTTCATAGTTTTATTATACAGTTTTTGCTTTCTTGTTCAACGTGCTAAAATAAGGTCATTAAATAGCTTTAAAATATATGATCTAACGCCCTAAAACTTCTAATTTACTAACTAATGCGCAAAGCGCTATTTAAACCATGAAAGACAAACAAGTAGAAAAACTTATAAAAGCAGAAGAAAAAAGACAAAAAAGTGTTATCAATCTCATAGCCTCCGAGAACTATGTTTCAGATGATGTACTAAAAGCGTTGGGCTCAAAACTTACAAATAAATATGCTGAAGGTTATCCGGGCAGGCGATATTATGGTGGAAACGAAGTTATAGATAAAGTTGAGCAACTTTGTATTGATCGCGCGCTAAAACTATTTAAACTTAAAAAAGAAAATTGGCATGTAAATGCACAGCTTCTCTCTGGTAGCCCTGCAAACTTTGCACTTTACTCTGCGCTCGTACCTCTAGGTGGTAAGATTATGGGCATGAAGCTTACTTCTGGCGGCCATCTTACTCATGGTCACCCACTTTCGATGACTGGAAAACTTTGGAAGCCACTGCAATTTGAACTCGATGCAAAAACAGAAATGATAGATTACAAAGCACTTGAATCTCTTGCTCAAGTTGAGCGCCCAGATATTATTGTCGCAGGATTCACAGCGTATCCACGAACTGTTGATTTTAAAAAGTTTCGTTCGATTGCGGATAAATGCGGAGCGTTACTTCATGTAGATATGTCACACTTCGCAGGACTTGTGGCAGGCGGAGTATACCCATCTCCATTTCCATACGCTGACTCTGTTATGACTACAACTCATAAATCTCTTCGTGGTCCAAGGCAAGCTCTTCTTTTTGTAAAAAAAGATGCAAGAGAATTTGATAAAAAGTTAGACAAAATGGTAATCCCAGGACTATTTGGTGGTCCCCATGAGAACAATATCGCAGCTGTTGCTATAGCGCTCAAAGAAGCAGATACACCGGCATTTAAAAAGTATGCAAAGCAAGTCGTAAAGAATGCTCAAACTCTAGCAAATGAACTTCAAAAACTTGGTTGGCATATTATTTCTGGAGGTACAGATTCCCATCTTATCCTTATGGATACTTGGATGAATGGAAAAGGAGTGTCTGGTAGTGATGCTAGTAAACGCCTCGAAAAAGCTGGAATCATAGTGAATATGAATACAATCCCAGGAGACCCTCGCTCTGTCATGGATCCATCAGGAATTCGTCTTGGAACTTGTGCAGAGACAACAATAGGCAAAAAAGAAAAAGACATGAAAAAAATTGCTCACAAGATAGATAAAATTCTAAAAGGAAAGAAATAATATGAATTTAAAAGATAAAGTAGTGGTAATAACTGGCGGGACAAAAGGTCTTGGAAAAGCTATGTCTGATATTTGCGCAGAGCGCGGTGCAAATGTTGTTATCAGTTCTCATACACATACACCCGAATCTAATAATGAAAAAATAACAGGAGTCCAATCAGATGTACGGAAAGAAGAAGACATAAAAAAACTTAAAGATTTTGCGTTAGAAAAATTTGGGAAGATTGACGTATGGATAAATAACGCTGGAGTTTGGTATCCTCATATGTCTATTGAAGAATCTGATATGGATCGTGTTCACGATGTATTTGAAATAAATGTATTTGGAGTTATGTATGGTTCACGTGCCGCTATGACAGAAATGCGAAAACAAGGAAATGGAATTATTATGAATATAATTTCTTCAGCTGCTCTTGGTGGACGTCCTACACTTTCTGGATATTCAGCAAGTAAATTTGCAGAAGATGGTTTTACCAAAGCCCTTCGTATGGAGCTTGATGGAAGTGGTGTAAAAGTTGTTGCAGTTTATCCTGGAGGTATGAGAACAAATCTTTTTGATGAAGCAAAACCGGCTGATTTTAATGACTATATGGACCCAAATGATGTAGCAGAAAAAATAATTGCAAATATTGAATTAGAAAATCCAGAAGAGGATCAGATATTAAAAAGACCAAAACAATAGTATGAATCTTCAAGTTGGTGTAAAAATTTTACTTAAGAATAAAGAAGGAAAATATCTTCTTGTTAGGCGTTCGGTAGAAAAATATCCTGAAGTTGGAGCAAAATGGGATATAGTTGGCGGGCGCATTGATCCCGGCAGTTCGCTTATGGATAATTTAAAAAGGGAAGTAAAGGAAGAAACCGGTCTTGGAATAAATGGAAAACCAAAATTGATTGAAGCTCAAGATATCCTTCGTATAGAAGATAAACACGTAGTACGCCTTACATATATAGGTGAAGCAGATGGAGAGGTAATATTAAGCGACGAGCACGATCAATATGGCTGGTTCTCAGTAGATGAAATGGATAAACTAGAACCGATGGATATATACTTTAAAGAAGTTATTAGTTTAATAAAATAATATGGATCAAAAAAAATTTGAACAATCATTATCTAATTTACAACAATCTGAAGGAGAAATAAAATATCTCAAGCATTTAGAAGAGCCTATCATAAAAGACTATGATCAATTGGCTACATCCTTAAAAGATGCCTTAAATCAGTTTCCTAGTTCTATGATGATAAATCTATATACAGATGAACAATTAGTAGAAAAAACTAAAGAAACACCAAGGTTGCATCTTGATGAATATTTAAAAACCCAGAATAAAGTTATTGATAGTGAATTTTACAAAGATCAGAATGTTATTGATACCGTGAATCAGTATAATGCTTTTATTGATGAGATAAAAAAATGCTCTTCCAAGAAAAATTTTAGCGACTTATATGAAAAAGTTCAAAAATTTTCACAAGATATTAGACAGAGATTATTTACGTATATAAGAAACAAAGAACAGTTTAGAAAAGTTTTCTATGAGATGAAAGATCAATTCGAAGGCATAAAACAAGACGTTATTAATGAATTACCCTTCGATCAAATAAAAGGAAATAATAAAAATAGAAAATATAAAACCTTCAAGGAATTGTTAGAATCAAATAAAAAAATTCTCTCTGAAGATTTGATGAAACAAGACTCTTATAAATTATTAGTCACAGATTTCGATGATATAGTAATAAGATTAAAGTCTCTGAAAACCGAAGAAGAACTACATCAGATAATAGAAGAGATTAATGAATTTCTAAATATTTAATTATATGGCACATATTCACGAAAAAGTAGATTTTACTGTAGAAGTGTTTATTGTTTACAAAAACAAAGTTTTGCTTCGAATGCACGACAAATACAATGTCTGGTGCTCAGTGGGTGGCCACATTGAACTTGATGAAGATCCAATCCAAGCAGCATATCGTGAAGTCAAAGAAGAAGTTGGGCTTGATATAGAGCTTGTCGGCAAATCCGTGCCTGATTTAGGTGAAGAAAAATTCAAGATAATGATGCCCCCACAATACCTTGGTCGCCATCGAGTAAACGAAACTCACGAGCATGTCGTGCATGTGTATTTTGCAAAATCAAACACTGATGTAATTTCAGATTCAGTCCTTGAGCATGAAAAAGGATCAGAAATAAAATGGGCAACAATGGAAGACCTTCAAACTATGGATTTAGTTCCAAATATTAAATTTTATGCAGAACAAGCATTAAAAGAATTAGGAGAATAATATGTCAGATCAAATTACAAAAGTTGGTGTTGGGATAATGATCTTCAAAGATGGAAAAGTTCTTATGGGAAGGCGTAAAGGTTCACATGGGGCAGGAGAATACGCTTTTCCAGGAGGGCATTTGGACTTTGGAGAGTCATTTGAAGATTGCGCGAAGCGCGAGACATTAGAGGAAGCTGGGATAAATATTAAAAATGTTAAATTTTTGGCAGTTGAAAATGTTACTGCATATGAACCACATCATTATATTAATATAGAACTTACCGCTGACTGGGAAAGTGGAGAACCAAAGGTAATGGAGCCAGAAAAACGTGAGAATTGGGAGTGGTGTGATATAGATAATATTCCTCCACCAGTGTTTAGTTTTTGTACTCACGCAATAGATGCATACAAAACAGGTAAAAATTACTTCGACCAAAAATAAAAATACCACGCGTTGATTTGTTGAGAATCATTGCGTGGGTTTATAATTTGAATGACCGACTACTGACCATAGTAGTACTTCCATTAATGCTCCAAATACAACTATTTTACGGCCAACCTCTTCTTCAATACTCATAACATTTTTTATTCTCATGGACTTCTGCTTTAGCTTTTCTGAGAATTTCTGAATGTTATAACCTTTTATTTTATCAATCAAATAACTATGTTGACACTTGTAATAGTTATAAAATTTATCAACAACATTTAAATAGTTATCTATTGCCTCTTGTCCGGATATTGGATTTTCTCCTTGCTTCGGTTCGTGCAATCTGTTTTGTATTATCCCTATTATTGAGTCGTTTATAAATTTTATAATCTCATTTTTTGGCTCACTATTATTACCTATGTAGGATGCCCTTGCAAACAACTTATCAGATATAGAGGTTATCCTTAATACTCGCCAAGATGAAGTACCTTCACTTAAGATTTTATTTTGAAATACATTTTGTGCTTCATTGAGGGTCATATAGACACTCAAAGGAATTTGATTGTCTATCATAACATTGATTTTTTAACATATTACCACTATTTAAAATAAAGTAAATAAAGACATTTTGGCTTATTTTAATGACTCCTATATAATGACTTTATGGCAAAAAAAGGTAAATTCATAGTTATAGATGGTACAGATGGAAGTGGCAAAGCAACACAAGTGGCGCTGCTCTCTAAACGACTTACAAAAGAAGGATACAAGATAAAAAATGTTGATTTTCCAGAATATTATAAGAACTTTTTCGGTAAATTTATCGGACACTGTCTTTCTGAACAATACTATAACTTCGTAAAAGTTCACCCAAAAATTGCTTCAGTTCTTTATGCTGCAGACAGATTTGAATCAAAAGATGAAATAGAAGGATGGCTTAAAAAAGGATATGTAGTTATTGCCAATAGATATGTCAGTGCAAACCAAATTCACCAAGGTGGAAAAATAAAAAATGCTAAAAAGCGAGAAGCATTTATAAAGTGGCTAGATGAGATGGAATATGGAGTTTTTAAAATTCCAAAGCCCGATGTGGTTCTTTATCTAGACCTACCTATGAAAATAATCCTCGGTCTTATAAAAGAAAGAAATAAAAAATTAAAAAGAAATTATCTAGGTAAAAAGAAAGATATTGTTGAAGGGGATATTGAATACCTTACAAATTCTCGCAATAGTGCAAACTGGCTCGCAAAAACTCAGAAGTACTATAAAAAGATAGATTGTGCAAAAGGAAGCTCTATTCGTACCCGTGAAGATATACACGGGGAAATATATGATAAAGTTAAGAAGTTGTTAAAATAAATATATGAGAATACCAATAGTAAACGAGCAAGATGAGGTTATAGAATATAAAGACAGGGATGATGTAATGGACGGTGAAATTGTTCGCATTACTGCTATTTGGGTTACAGATGGAAACGACAATATATTGATGGCCCAAAGATCATTTAAAAAGAAACATAGTCCTGGTTTATGGGGCCCTGGAGTTGCGGGTACTGTAGAAGAAGGGGAAACTTATGAAAGTAATGCATACAAAGAACTAGAAGAAGAATTGGGTATTACAGGAGTTAAACTTAAACCTATAAAAAAGATTTTATATACATCACGAACTGGTAGTAAATTTTGTTATTTTTATAATTTGGAAGTACCTATAGATACACAATTTAAAATTCAAGAAAATGAACTTGAGCAAGTAAAATGGTTTTCAAAAGAAGAATTAAAAAATTTACTCAACACAAAACCAGAAGATTTCGTTCACGCACTTGAATTATTAAAAGAATTCTTCTTAGAAATAAAATGAAAGTAAAAATTAAAAGAATCGATAATACGTTGCCACTACCAGAATATCAGACATCTGGAGCTGTTGCTTTTGATCTATATTCACGCGTGGATGCTGTTATAAAGCCAAAAGGATTAGAGAGACTCCCTACAAATGTAATCATAGAGATTCCCAAAGGTTATATGCTTGAAATAAAGGATCGGTCTAGTACTTTAAAGAAAAAAGGATTGCTTGTGACTACAGGATATATAGATAATGACTATCACGGGGAACAAGATGAGATATTGTTGCAAGTCTACAATTTATCTGACAATGATGTTAAAGTAGAAAAAGGTGAGAGGATTGGGCAAGGAGTCTTTATAAAGATAGATACTGCAGAATGGGAGGAAGTTGATAAAATGAAAGAAGAAAGCAGGGGAGGTTTTGGCTCAACTGGACATAAATAATATGAAAGAAAAGCTTGTAGAATTAATAAAAAATGCACTGAAAAATCTTGGCATAGAAGCCGAGAATATTTCACTTGAACACCCATCTGATCTGAACAATGGTGATTATTCAACCAATGTTGCTATGGCATATGCTAAACAAATTGGCACAAATCCTAGAGAACTCGCTGAGAAGATTAAGACTGAGATTGAAAGAGAAAACATAAAAGAAATATTAAAAGTTGAAGTTGCTGGTGCTGGGTTTATAAACTTCTACCTATCACATGAATTTTTTGTAGACAGTGTAAAAGAAATTATTAAGCAAAAAGAAAATTGGGGAAAGAATGAAATTCTTGCTGGTAAAAAGGTCATGGTTGAATACACTCAACCAAACCCGTTCAAGCCGTTTCATATTGGCCACCTTATGAGTAACGCTATTGGTGAGTCTATTTCTCGCATTGTGGAGTTCTCAGGCGCAAAGACAGTAAGAGCAAACTACCAAGGTGATGTAGGACTTCATGTTGCAAAAGCTATATATGGGATCATGTGGTTATCTGATGGTGCTTATAATGAAAATATTTTAAAAACAGATCCTGCAAGTGAGCTTGCACTATGGATAGGTGAGTGCTATTCGAAAGGTGCAGCTGCATACGAAGAGAGTGATGCAATCAAAATACAAATAGATGAGATAAATAAAAAAGTTTATAGCAGAAATGATGTAGAAATAAATAAAATATACGATTGGGGTAGGGATATTACACTTCGAGCATTTGAGGAAATATATAGAAAGCTGGGAACTCAATTCAACTATTATTTCTTTGAAAGTGAGATGGCTCCAATAGGGGAAAAGATTGTACGAGAAAATATAGGCAATGTTTTTACAGAGAGCAACGGCGCGATAGTTTTCCATGCTGAGAATTATGATCCCAAGCTTCACACACGTGTATTTATCACATCCCTAGGTTTACCACTTTATGAGACAAAAGAAGTAGGTCTAACTATTACAAAATTCGAAAAAGAAAATCCAGATATTTCAATAATAACTACCGCCATAGAACAAGGTGAATACATGAAAGTAGTGCAAAAAGCAGTATCGCTTATTCATCCCAAATATGAATCTCGCATGAAGCATATTACTCACGGTATGATGCGCCTTGCTTCTGGCAAGATGTCTTCAAGAAAGGGGAATGTTGTAACAGGAGAATCACTTCTAACTGATTCTATGGAAGTAGTGCATGAAAAAGTAAAAGATCGTGAGTTAAACGATAAAGAGAAAAAAGAAATATCAGAAGTTGTGGGAGTTGCTGCACTTAAATATTCAATTTTAAAATCATCTCTTGGTTCAGATATTGTCTATGATTTCGATAAATCAATTTCTTTCGAAGGTGATTCTGGTCCGTATTTGCAATACACTGCAGTACGTGCAAATTCAATATTGAAAAAAGTAGAGGCTGAAGATATTAATATTACTTACACAGATATTCCAGATGAAATTACAACACTTGAAAAAACAATTTATCAATTCCCAGAAGTTGTAGAGAGGTCATATAATCTTCTAGAACCTCATCATATTGCTACATATCTTACAGAGCTTGCGAGTGCGTTCAATACATTTTATGGCAATACAATTATCATAAATAAAGATGATAAATTTACTTCATATAGAGTTGCTATGGTGGAAGCTTTCTATCAAACTATGAAAAATGGTTTATACCTCTTAGGTATTAAAACTCCAGAAAAGATGTAGATAAAAATAGAGCCCGTCACTTTTTACAGCAACGGGCCAAATTGGCTTCTTCTGATTTTATACAAGCATCTTTGTAAGGAGACACGACGGAGGGTAAAGAACGTCCGGACACTCTCCGTTTCTTACAAAGCCCCAACGTCCTTCATTGCACTTGTATTATCATGGAAGTTACAATTTGAACTTAATACTACTTATTTATATAAATAAAGCAAGCTTTGCAAAAATGTATTTTATATAGTAATCTTTTAATATAAGCGTTGAAGGAGATATCACTCCTGAGCTTGGGGAAGAACACTCAAAAGAGTAAGTAGAGCCCTATTAAATGAGAAGTAAACAAGGTGGTACCACGAGAAACTCGTCCTTGTATAGCAATTATTATAATTGTTGTACGCGGACGAGTTTTTTATTATCCAGAGTTATTATACAAATTATATTCTGAAAAAAGTCCTCGGATCTCCTGTCCATACGCAAGCTCCAGGCAGGCCAGACATTTTTTCCGAAAATAATTTGTTTCATTAAATCAAAATGCAAGGCAACGAAGAAAAACCAACAAAAGGATATTCAAAAGAAGTAGAAAATAAAAAATCTTCTATTGCACTTCGCGAAGAAGAAATTTTAAAGTTTTGGAAAGATAATGAAACTTTCAAAAAAAGTTTAGAAAAAGATGCTCCAAAAGGGAATTATGTTTTTTATGATGGTCCACCATTTGCAACAGGACTTCCTCACTATGGGCATATTCTTGGTTCCACTGCTAAAGACGTCATTGGTCGTTACCAGACCATGCGCGGTTTTCGAGTTCCGCGTCGTTGGGGTTGGGATTGTCATGGGCTACCAATTGAAAACATTGTCGAGAAAGAATTAGGAATTTCAGGTAAAAAGGAAATTGAAAAGTTCGGAGTTGAGAAATTTACAGAGACAGCTCGAAGTAAAGTCCTGACTTATGTTTCTGAATGGAAAAAGACAGTAGATCGTATCGGTCGTTGGGTAGATTTTGAGAATTCATACAAAACTATGGATAACTCTTTCATAGAGAGTGTCTGGTGGGCACTCGGACAAATGAATGATAAAGGTTTGATATACGAAGGAGTGCGTGTGCTTGCATACTGTCCAAGATGTGAAACTCCAATAGCAAACTCTGAAATAGCGATGGACAACAGTTATAAAGACATAACTGATATTTCTGTTTATGTGAAGTTTAAGATTCCACTAACCAAGCAAAATCTTACGACTTCACCATCTCTTAGTGACTTAATACAAGAGCAAGATTCTTCCGAAGTAGCTTTGTATCTTTTAGCTTGGACTACAACCCCTTGGACTCTTCCTGGTAATACTGCGATCGCTGTAAATCATAACTTATCTTATATTTTTGTGACTCACACACCTCCGAGCGGAAAGGAAACTATAGTTCTGACTCCAGAGTCATACGAAAAGTTAAAAGATAAATTTACAAATCCTGAAGTAATTAAAAAAGTAGAAGGATATGAGCTTACCGGCTTAGAATACGAACCAGTCTTTTCATACTATAAAGACGTAGATATGCCTTATAAAAATAATATTTGGAGAGTTTGGCATGCAGACTTTGTAACTATAGATAAAGGTACAGGCATAGCCCACGAAGCTCCTGCTTTTGGTGAAGAAGATATGTACCTAGCTCGTTCTAATGATATTCCTTTTATTCGACATGTTGAAAGTAATGGGGTATTTTCAAATACAGTCACTGACTTTTTAGGTATGAAAGCAAAACCTAAAGACGATCACCAATCTACAGATATAGCGATAATAAAATATTTAGCACACAACGGGACACTTTTTGCTAAAGAAAAAATAATTCACTCATATCCACATTGTTATAGGTGCGACACACCACTTCTTTATTATGCTCTTCCCTCATGGTTTGTAAATATTCAGAAATCAAAAGAGGAAATGCTTGAAACTGCAAAGTCGATGAATTGGATACCATCACACCTAAAAGATGGCAGATTTAAAAACACAATGGAAGGTGCACCTGACTGGACTATTTCTCGCAATCGCTATTGGGCAAGCCCACTTCCTATTTGGAAGAATAAAGATGGGGAAATATTATTTATAAAATCACATGATGAATTAAAATCCTATACTAAAAAATCTGGAAATACGTATTTTATAATGCGCCATGGAGAGACTAATCATAATGTAAAAAATCTAGTTAATACTGTTACAAACAGCGGAAGCCATCTAACAGAAAAAGGGAAAGATCAAGTTCGCGCCAGTGCACTTGAAATTAAAGATAAAGGAATTGATCTAATTATTACCTCACCATTTAATCGAACAAAGGAAACAACAAAAATAGTTCAAGATATTTTAGGGCTTTCTGACGAGCAGATTATTCTAGATGATCGCTTGCATGAAATATCTTTACCTATGTATGAAGGGCGCACTTGGACTGAATATCACAATGATTATCCCAAAACAGTAGAGAACTTTAATAACGCACCAGAAGGGAATGAGTCATATCTTGATGTAAAACGCCGAGCTATGAGTTTCTTGTTTGAGATTGAGGAACAGTATAAAGATAAAAAAATATTAATAGTTACTCACGGTGGACCAGCTTGGCTTATGATTGCCGGTGCTCTTATGTTTAGTAACGAGGAGACCCTCGAACTCATAAAAAGTAGAGAAAATTTAAATTATAACTATTTAGCAAATGCTGAAATAAAAGAATTACCTTTTACGTATTTTCCACACAATGCAGATTTTAATTTTGATTTACACAGACCATACATAGATTTCGTGCCAATAGAAAAAGATGGAGAGAAATATTTTAGAATACCTGAAGTTATCGATTGTTGGTTCGAATCTGGTTCTATGCCTTTTGCTCAGGATCATTTTCCATTTGAACGCCCAGATTGGCAGAAGACCAATTTCCCAGCTGGATTTGTGGCTGAGTATATTGCTCAGACTAGGACATGGTTCTACTATACCCATGCTATTTCAACGATACTTTTTGGAAAAGCTCCTTTTCAAAATGTTGTAACCACTGGCACAATCTTGGCAGAAGATGGACAGAAAATGTCCAAATCTAAAAACAATTTTCCTGATCCATGGATACTTTTTGATAAGTACGGCGTAGACGCTCTACGTTTCTACTTGATGTCTTGCCCTGTTATGAAAGGGGAAGATGTGAACTTCTCTGAAAAATCTGTACAAGATATTACTAGTAAGATTATTTCTCGATTAGATAATGTTGTTACTTTCTATGGATTGTATAGAGATGTCAGTTTAGAAACTGACGAAGGTGGTAATAGTGAAAATATTTTAGATAGATGGATAAATGCTCGCATGAGTCAACTTATAGATGAAGTCACAAAGAATATGGAGATGTATGATATGTCTCTTGCAACTCGTCCATTCGATCTATTTATTGAAGATCTCTCTACTTGGTATCTTCGCCGTTCAAGAGAAACACTAAAAGATGGAGATAAGGATGCAAAAAAGACTTTATATAAAGTTCTAAAAACAACAGTCAAACTCTTGGCGCCATTTACTCCGTTTATTGCCGAAGATATCTGGCAGAAGTTAAAAAACTCTAGCGACGCTCCTAGTGTACATCTTTCAGATTGGCCAAAGGTTGAAGAAATTGATGAGAATATTATTTCTGAAATGGGAATTGTGCGCCACGTAGTAACACTTGGGCTTGAAGCTCGTCAGAAAGCAGGGATAAAAGTTCGCCAACCACTAAATTCTCTTAGTATCAAAAGCTATGTATTAAGCGAATCACAGATAGATATAGTAAAAGATGAACTTAATATAAAATCAGTAGTATATGATGAGTCTATAGAATCTGCTGTTAAATTAGATACACATATAACTATAGATTTGAAAAAAGAAGGTCAATATCGTGAACTCCTTCGTGCTATCCAAGATATGCGCAAAGAGAAAGGATTAAACCCTAGTGATATTATCACGCTTGAAATTGAAACAAATGTTGAAGGCCAAGAACTTATAAATACTTGGAAAACAGAACTTATGAAAATAGTAGGAGCAAAACAAGTTGATGTAAAAGAAAACGAAGGAGTTGAAGTAAAAATTGATGAACTTTCATTTGTTATAAATGTGTTAAAATAGAAGAATGAAGATCAAAAAACTAGGGCATTGTTGTATGGTTATAGAACTTAATGGCAAAAGGATTATGACAGATCCTAGTAATTTTGATTATGGGGGTGATTCTGTGTCCGAAAAAAATATTTCATTAGTTTTAATTACACATGAACACGGAGATCATTTACACGTTGAAACGCTAAAAGAAATATTAAAAAATAATCCTGAAGCGAAAGTCATAAGTAATGCTTCCGTTGGTAAAATACTAACTGATGCAGGAATAGAATTTACTAAAGTTGAAGAAGGGGAGATTTATGATTTTTATGGAACTCCAATAAAAGGATTTGGCGATAAACATGCCCAGATATACGAAGACTACGGCCAAGTGCAAAATACAGGTTATATGATAGATAAACTATTTTACCCAGGCGATGCATTTACTAATCCAAATACAGAAATTGATATTTTGGCTATACCAGTTATAGCTCCTTGGCTTAAGATAAAAGATCCAATTGATTATGCAAAAGAATTAAAACCTCGAATATGCTTCCCTGTACATGATGGCATACTTAAGCCATTTGCGAAATTTGTATACGGAATACCAGAGCATTTCCTTTCAAAATCTGGGATAGGATTTAAAGTATTAGAAATAGGCAAAGAAGAAGAATTGTAATATGAAAAAAGTATTTTTGATACATGGTTATGGGGGAGAACCAAATGGAGGATGGAGGCCTTGGTTGATGGGCAAACTTGCACGTGAAGAAGTATGGGCATGTGCTCTTGCAATGCCTATGATTGACGAAAAACCAATTAAAGATGAATGGGTCACTGAAATAACACGCTCAGTTGGTAAACCAGATGAAAATGTTTTTTTAGTTGGACATTCGCTTGGTGTCCCAGCTCTATTAAATTATATAGAAAGCTTACCAATTGGATCTAGAATTGGAGGGGTTGTTTTAGTCTCAGGAATTATTCACCCAATTCCAGGGAAAGATAGATACATCCCTATAAATCACTTTTATGAAAAAGAGTTTAATTACGAACATACAAAAAAAATATGCAATAATTTTTTTGTAATTCATGGCGATAATGATACAGCTGTACCTTTTGAACAAGCACAAGAACTTTCAAAAAATTTATCTTGCCAACTTATACCAATAAAAAATGGTGGACACCTAAACGGTTCTTCTGGTTGGTATGAACTACCAGAAGCGTTAGAAGCTTTATTAAAAATGATAAAAGAATAATGCATCACATTTATCACACACACGGTTTTATATTAGGCTCTCGTAATATAGGTGAGGCAAATAAAATGCTTACTATTTACACACGCGAAATGGGTTTGGTAAGGTGTGCAGTGCAAGGAATCAGACTCAACAAATCTAAACTCCGCTTTGCTCTGCAAGATTTTTCCTATGTAAAAGTTGATCTAGTTCGAGGTAGAGATCTTTGGCGTGTTACTTCTGCAAGTAATGTGAGTTCTTTTACTTACGCACGCTCTGATAAGCAGTCACTTCTTTTGATCGCACGAATCAGTAAACTCATTGAGAGGCTTTGTGACGGGGAAGAGGCAAATGAAAAGATTTTCGATGATTTTATTCAATCACTATATTTGATGGACGATGAAGAAATCCAACCTGAAAAAAGAGAGGCACTAGAGCTTCATTTAGTTTTGCGTATTATGAATACTTTGGGTTATGTGGGAGATTCAGAAGTGTTGAATGACTACCTAGAATTGCCATTTAATCAAGTAAAAATAGAAGACCTTCTGAAAGAGCGTAAATCCATAATTGCTCATATAAATAAGGCTATGAACGAGAGCGGTCTTTAAAATTATTGTGGTATAATAAACCCAATATGGCAGAAAATGAATATAGAAGTCGAATAGAAGATATCAAGCGCAGGCTTTACGATCGCGAAGATAAAGTCACTAATCGCCCTCATGAGGGTACTCTACATCCAGTTCCTCATCCTGTTCCTGATAGTTGGCATACTGATGCGGGCAAAACTGAAGGTGTAAAGTCTATAACACACATGAAAAAACCTAAAACATCAATGTTTAAGAAATTTTTCTTTGTTGCGTTAGTTTTTTTCATTGGAGCGATACTCTTTTCTCTCTATATGTTTATAAATGGAGGAGTATCAGTTTCAAATGAAAATATCGATATTAAAGTTTTAGGTAATGCTTTTACAAAAGGTGGAGATGAATTACCACTTCAGATTGAAATTACCAATCGCAACAATGCAAATCTTGAACTTGCTAATCTAATAGTTGAATATCCACGTGGTGCAAGTGATAATCCAAATGATATGGTGAGACTTCCTCGTGAAAATATTGGAGTCATTAAAAAAGGCTCAAGTGTCACTATAAACAAAAAAGTCACCCTTTTCGGTGAAGAAAAATCAATTCGTAATATTAAGGTAACTCTTGAATATCATCCTGAAGGCTCCAATGCAATTTTTGCAAAGGAAAAAGACTATCCAGTTTCTATAAGCTCTGCACCTCTCTCTCTTCTGATAGATGCACCAGATACAGCAACATCTGATCAGGTTGTATCGTTTAAGATTACTGCAACACTAAACACAAGCCTTCCAGAGGGGGCAACAATGCTTCAAGTTACATACCCTAACAACTTTGCTTTTGAAAGTGCAGTGCCAAAACCATCTTTTGGTAATACGATTTGGAATCTTGATGGTCTAACGCAAACTAAACCTATATCTATAGAAATAAAAGGACGTCTCATTGGCCAAGATGGAGATGAACAAGTTTTCCACGTTTATGCAGGTACTACAAGTCCAAATGACCAATCTGTTGTGAATGTCGTTTATAACTCACTTCTAAAGACAATTGCTATTACTAAACCATTCCTTGAGGCACGTATTCTTGTAGGAGGGCAAGATTTACCTTCCTATACAGCTTCTGGTGGTGATCAAGTAGATGGTGAAATTGCTTGGTCAAACAATCTTCAAACTCGTATTACTGATGCTCAAATAATATTAGGGTTCTCTGGAAATGTTTTTGATAAGAGCGAAGTAAATCCACTTGAAGGTTTTTATGATTCAGCAAATAATCAAATAATTTGGGATAAAAATACTATTCCAGAGCTTGCTTCTGTCGAACCGGGAGCAAATGGGGTAGTAGGTTTTAATTTTAAACCCCTATCTTTGGTTGGTGCTCGTACGATTATAAAAGAACCGCAAGTTGTTCTACAGGTGAGTATTCGTGGCAAACAACCTTCTGAAGGTTCTACGCTTAGTAATGTAAATGACTTTACAAAAAAGATTGTAAAGCTAACTTCAGATTTACAGATTGCATCATCTGCAGCGTCTCTCTCAGGTCCTATACCACCTAAAGCTGAAAATGAAACTCGTTATAACGTTACTTGGACGCTTTCTAATTCATCTAATACTGTAAATCAAGCACAGGCTCGTTCGGCATTACCAATATATATAAAATGGGTTGGTGCAGTTGGTGATGGCAAAGAGAAAGTTTCGTACAATGAGACAACTCATGAGGTGCTCTGGGATATAGGTACAGTGAGACCTAATACTGGTACAGATTCAAGCAGGGAAGTAACATTTACTTTGTCTCTTTCTCCTTCGAGTTCTCAAGTTGGAAGCGTGCCACAACTCATGAAAGATGTATATCTTTCTGGTACTGACGCGTTTACGAATACTACAGTTAAGAGTAAACGTGGACCGATTACGACACTTCTTAGAGATGACCCAAACTTTAAACCTGGGCAAGAACGTGTTATACAATAGTATATGGATAAACAAGAAAACAATTTAATGGAAAAGATTGCCTCACTTGCTAAGCGCAGGGGCTTTATATACCAAGGCTCTGAAATCTATGGTGGTCTTGGAGGTACTTGGGATTATGGCCCATTAGGGGTTGCTCTCAAGAACAATATTAAAGATGCATGGCGTAAGAAATTTGTTTCATCTCGTACAGATATGTATGAAGTAGATGCTGCAATTTTAATGAATTCAAAAGTTTGGGAAGCTAGTGGGCACGTAGCAGGATTCTCTGATCCACTTGTTGAATGTAGTAAGTGCCATCACCGTTTTCGTGCTGATCAGCTAGAAGATAAAAATAAATGCCCTGATTGTAATGGGCCTCTTGGAGAGTCTAGACAATTCAATATGATGTTTAAAACTCAAATTGGTGCTATGGAAGATTCATCAGCGACAGTATATCTTCGTCCGGAAACTGCTCAAGGAGTGTTTGTAAACTTTAAAAATGTTGTTGATTCATTCCACCCTAAACTTCCTTTTGGAATTGCACAAATAGGTAAAGCATTCCGAAACGAAATAACACCTCGGGATTTTATTTTCCGAGTACGTGAATTTGAACAGATGGAAATTGAATACTTTATTAGACCGGAAGATTGGGAAAAATATTTTATCTATTTCAAAGATGTTGTTACAGAGTTTGTTGAAGATCTTGGGCTTGATATGAATCTAGTTCACGAGATAGAAATAGGGGATGGAGATCGAGCACATTACTCAAAGCGCACAATCGATTTTGAGTTTGAGTACCCATTTGGTCAAAAAGAATTATTTGGACTTGCTTACAGGGGAAGTTTTGATTTGGATAATCACAAACTTGAATATATTGATGAAGAAATGAAAGAAAAAATAGTTCCACACGTTATTGAGCCATCTATGGGTGTTGACCGTATGCTACTTGCCCTACTTCTGTCAGCATACAAAGAAGATGAGCAAAATAATGAGACTCGTAGCTACTTAGCATTCAAGCCAAATGTTGCCCCAGTTATTTGTGCAGTTTCACCACTTTTGAAAAATAAACCAGAATTAATTGACCAAGCTCGTATTGTATATGGTATGCTCAAGGCAGAATTTGGTAGAGTAATGTGGGATGATAATGGCAATATTGGTAAGCGTTATAGGAGACAAGATGAAATAGGTACTCCATGGTGTATAGTTATAGATTTTGATACTTTGACTGATGATTGCGTTACGATTCGGGATCGAGACACAGGTGCACAGGAAAGAATCAAAAAAAGTGAAATTATTGATTATATAAAAGAAAAGTTAAGTTAATATGCAAAAACCAAATAAGAAGATATTTAAAAATGGCCTAAGGGTTGTAACTATTCCAATGAAAGATAACCCTACTGTCACAGTTCTTGTGCTGGTTGGTACAGGGAGTGATTATGAGGAAAAGAGTATAAACGGCATATCGCATTTTTTAGAGCATATGTGTTTTAAGGGAACCACTAAGCGGCCAACTGCTCAGTCGATATCTCATGAACTTGATTCATTGGGTGCTCAATACAATGCTTTTACTGATCACGAAATGACTGGCTACTACGCAAAAAGTGATTCTAAAAATTTTAAAAAGATTTTTGATATAGTTTCTGATATTTATTTAAACTCAACTTTTCCAGAATCTGAAATTGAAAAAGAAAAAGGGGTCATTGTAGAAGAAATAAATATGTATGAAGATATGCCAAATAGACATGTCCAGGATCTATTTAGTGAAGTACTATACGGCGACCAGCCTTCAGGAAGAAATATTGCAGGTACGAAAGAAAATGTTAAAAAGATGACTCGTAATGATTTTGTGAAATACAAAAAATCTCATTATGTTGCAGAGAGTACTGTTATAGTTGTAGCTGGGAGCGTAAACAAAGAAGATGTACATAAAGAAGTTGCCAAACATTTTGGCGATATACATACAGGTAAAAAAATTGGAAAGAAGAAAACAAAAGATTCACAAACGAAACCAAATACAATTATAAAATACAAAGATACAGATCAGACTCACTTTGTTCTTGGAGTTAGATCTTTCTCTGTTTTCGATAAAAGAAATGCTGCGCTATCAGTTTTATCTGGTGTTCTTGGAGCAGGAATGAGTTCCAGGCTTTTTATAAAGCTTCGCGAAGAGATGGGAGTTGCATATTACGTAAGATCTTTTAATGACCCGTCGCTTGACCATGGTAATTTTCAAATATCTGCAGGAGTGAACAATTCTCGTACAGTTGAAGTTTTACAGGCAATACTAAAAGAGTGTGCAAGACTTACTAAAGAAGAGGTAAGTGAAAGAGAATTATCAAAAGTTAAATCAATGCTAATAGGTAATATGAAACTATCGCTCGAAGCTACAGATGATATTGCTAGTTTTTATGGTTCACAAGAGCTTCTAAAAAAGGAATTAAAAACTTTGGATGAAAAAATAAAGGCAATCAATAAAGTTACTTCAAAAGATATCATAAAAATTGCACAATACATATTTAAAACCTCAAAATTAAACCTAGCTATAATTGGCCCATTTAAAGATAAAGCTCAATTTACTAAGATCTTAAAATTCTAGTAACCAGAAGAGCCCTGTGTTATTATAGGTATATGTCAGATAGCCCTCAAAAAACTACTATAGATATTTCAACAAGTACCCTAGTTAGAGTAGCTCTTTTAGGAGTGCTTATTTTCGCTCTAGTAAAATTAATAGATGTTGTCCTTATAATACTAACTTCTATTGTTATTGCTTCGTTTATTGGAGCTGCATCTCACAAACTTAAACGCTATGCAGGCAATAGAACTTTTGCTGTATTCCTTATTTATATTTTAACAATTGGAATATTTGTTGGCCTTGCTTATGTATTTGTGCCTGTATTTATCCAAGAAATGTCACTCCTAGTTACATCACTTGGCCACTATGTTCCTAATAATAGTATATTGAATACTTTCCAGACTGATACAATATCCGGAGCAAAGAGTGTTGTAAGCACTATTTCTCACAACGGGTCTCTAGCTGAGATTATAAAAAATACGCAAAACTTAGTATCTAGTCTATCTGGTGGATTTTTTGATATATTTGGCCAAGCATTCGGTGGTATGTTAAACCTTGGTTTGATATTAATTATATCTTTCTATTTCTCTATTCAAGAAAAAGGTATTGAAGGTTTTCTTAGAATCGTTACTCCTGATAGTAAGGAAGAATATGTTATTGATCTTTGGAGACGTACTGAGAGAAAAATTGGATTATGGATTCAAGGTCAGATGTTGCTTGGTTTGATAATCGGAGTATTGGCGTATCTTGGTCTTACAATATTGGGAGTAAAATATTCATTTATACTTGCAATTGCTACTGCATTTTCTGAACTTATACCATTTGGACTTTTCTTGGTTGTTATTCCAGCCATGGTTTTTGCTTATCTAAATGGCAGTATTACTGTTGCATTCCTAACACTATTCTTGTATTTCATACTTCATCAATTTGAAAATTACCTTATATATCCTCTTATAGTAAAAAAAGTCATAGGAATCTCACCACTCGTAGTAATACTAGCAATATTGATAGGGGGGACACTTGCAGGATTCTGGGGTGTTATACTTGCGATACCATGTGCTGTTTGTTTACTTGAATTTCTAAATGATCTAGAAAAGAAAAAAGTAGCTCGCAATCTATAAATTTATGAGTAAGAATTTTTACATAACGACTACACTACCATACGTAAATGCACCTCTTCATATGGGTCACGCCTTGGAGTTTGTACGTGCTGATACTATTGCACGGTATAAGAAACTCATAGGATTTGATGTGTTTTTTAATACCGGGACTGACGAGCACGGTATAAAAATTTACGAAAAAGCTAAAGAAAAAGGTCTTGATGTAGAAACATTTGTTGATCAAGGATTTGAAACTTTTAAAGAGAGCTTAAAAATATTTGGAGTGAGTAGTGATATTCATTTTATTCGTACTACAGATAAAAATCACGAAAAATCTGCGCAAGAATTCTGGAAACGTGTAAAAGATAACGGTTATATTTATAAAAAAATATATCAAGCTAAATATTGTGTTGGTTGTGAGAGTGAAAAAACAGATTCAGAATTAAACGAAAAAGGGGAATGTCCAGATCACCCGGGTATTCCACTTGAGATAATTGAAGAGGAGAACTATTTTTTCAAGTATAGTGAATTTGGAGATAAGTTATTGAAATTTTACGAAGAAAACCCAAGTTTTGTAGTGCCGGATTTTCGTTTTAATGAAATAAAAAACTTTGTAAAAAATGGCCTTCAAGATTTTTCTATTTCGCGTCTTAAAACAAAAATGCCATGGGGTATAGAAGTACCAGATGACCCTCTACACGTTATGTATGTTTGGTTTGATGCTCTTACAAACTACATAAATACTTTAGGTTGGCCAGATGAAAGTGGAGATTTTAAAAAGTATTGGGTAGAAGGCACTCCAACCCAATATTGCGGTAAGGACAATACTCGCTTCCAGTCTGCTATGTGGCAGGCGATGCTTATGGCCGCTAATGTTCCAAATTCACACCAAATAATAGTGAACGGCTTTATTACAGCTGATGGTGGACTTAAAATGTCTAAAACCCTTGGTAATGTTGTTGATCCAAAAGATATTGCAAATGAGTATGGTATTGATGCATTACGGTATTTCTTACTCCGAGAAGTTTCTTCTTTTGAAGATAGCCCTTTTACTGCTGAACGTTTTAAAGAAGCATATAATTCAGGACTTGCGAATGGGATTGGCAACTTATCTAGTCGAATACTTACATTGTCTGAAAAATATTTAGAAAAATGTCCAGAAATACCAGATAACTCTATTCCGCAGGAGTTTTTTGATATTCTAGAAACTTTCGATATAAAAAAAGCAACCGATTATGTTTGGAATAAAATAGAAACTCTTGATAAATTTATTCAAGAAACAGAACCGTTTAAAGTTATTAAGGTGGATGTTGAAAAAGGTAAAGAACTAATAACAAAAATGGTTTTAGATTTATATACAATCGCTCGCATGCTAAACCCAATAATGCCAGAAACAAACGAGAAGCTTAAAAAACTTATAAAAGAAAATAAAAAACCTGAAGCTCCATTATTTGCAAGAAAAGATTAAGATGAATCCTAAATACATAGACATCCACTCCCATGTTAACTTCAAAGCATTCGATGAAGATCGAGAGCAAGTTTTAAAACGTGCGTTAGATAACAATACTTGGGTTATAAATGTAGGGACCCAGATAGATACATCAAAAAAAGCTGTTGAACTTGCGCATAAGTATCCTGAAGGTGTGTATGCGATCATTGGGCTTCATCCTATCCATACTGGAGCATCATTTCACGACGAGAAAGAGCTAGGAGAAGGTGGAGCAGAATTTACTTCACGTGGTGAAGTTTTTGATAAAGAGAAGTATTTAGAATTACTTCGAGATCCAAAAGTTGTTGGAGTAGGCGAGTGTGGGCTCGATTATTTTAGATGCGATACAGAGTCAATTGAAAAACAAAAAAAAGCTTTTATTGAGCAAATTGAAATAGCAAATGAAGTTGGAAAACCTTTAATGCTTCATATTCGTAATAATCCTGAGAATAAAGAATTAAATGCATATTCTGATGCATTAGAAATTCTAAAGCAACATGCAAAAGTAAAAGGGGATGTACATTTTTTTGCAGGAAGTTTAGAGGATGCAAAAGGCTTTGTGGATTTTGGCTTTACTCTCTCTTTTACTGGAGTAATTACGTTTGCGAAAAATTATGACGAGGTTATCAGGAATACTCCTCTTGATATGATAATGTCTGAAACCGACGCTCCGTATGTATCTCCTGTGCCATATAGAGGTAAAAGAAATGAACCAATCTATGTGAGTGAGGTTGTAAAACGCATTTCAGAGATCAAAAACATACCTCTTGATACTGTCTCAGAAGCACTCATCGCTAACGCAAAGCGAGTTTGGAAAATATAGTTAGTTTATCAACATTTTTCGGTAAAAAACGATACAATTGTATCGTTTTTTAGGTTATAATATGGTTGTATATTGGGCTTTTTGCATCCAGTTATTTCATGATAAACAAGAAATTTAAAAAAATTATTTCAAGCATTTACTCAAAGATTATATTATCTATTTTCCTTGTTATTTTTGTGTCTCCACATACTGTTTTAGCTGCAAACCCACTTTCTAATTTTGGTCACTCTCTTTGGGATGTATACAACAATTATATTGTCCAACCTCTAAGTAAAGGCGTTTCACTTTTCTTTATCGAATATCCAGTAAAAAGCGATCCTGTTTTTATTGTTCGTACCTCACCTCAACCAAAAAAGAATAATTCTGAGACAGAAAAAGTAAATTACATAAGCGGTGCAAATTCTGTTACATATATTACAAACAATTATCCAACGACTACTATTTACCAGAATACTTCAAGTGGTGGAGGAGGTGGTGGAAATGTTGATACATCGCTTTTTGTTGAAAAAAGTTTATACAATGGACAAATTTTAACCATTTTTGATCGAATAGGAAAAAGTATAAGTAATTTAGCGACCACACTGAAGGAAAGTATTACCACAAGTACACTAAATATAACTGGTAATGCAACAATCGGAGGAAATCTGACCATTACTGGCAACATTATTGGAAACGTAGTTGGAACTATCAATCCATCTTTTACCCTAGGTTCTGTTCCATTTCAAGGAGCAACTGGACTTTCGCAAGATAACTCAAATTTCTTTTGGGACGTTACAAATCATAGGCTTGGAATTGGAACGAATACTCCAACAACTGCGCTTGATGTGGTAGGCAGTGGTAATATAAATGCTATAAACGGGCTCATTCAGTTAGGAGATTTTACTGAAATGAGTGGTGCAACATGGTTTAAGATAGATGATGGTAGCACAACGATAAGAGCAAAAGCGGCAAGCGGAATTATATTTAATAAT
The DNA here is from genome assembly GCA_964502615.1 of uncultured Candidatus Saccharibacteria bacterium. Classification (GTDB taxonomy): domain Bacteria; phylum Patescibacteriota; class Minisyncoccia; order Phycocordibacterales; family UBA9973; genus UBA8515. Next base: position 72,731 of record CAZCXF010000002.1, read on the forward strand.
AATTTGTCAATTGGAAAAAATGCTGCTCCATCAGTAGCTTTAGATGTAGTAGGAGATATTTCGTCATTAACATCAAGTGGTACAGCGGGTATTAATACTCAAACAGATATTACTGATATAGGAGATTGGCAAAGCAATGGTAATGGAACCAAAGTTTCGGTTAATAATTCATCAAATAGGATTTCATTATCTTCAGCAGATGTAAGGGTAAGTAGCTTATCTGGCACAGGAACCCGTGCTGTTGTTGCGGATGCAAGCGGAATTCTTTCTACGTCAGGTTCTATACCCACAAGCCTCACACAAGGTTCAGTTGTCTTCGCTGGAAGTGGAGGTGTACTCTCACAAGATAACGCGAATGTTTATTTTGATGATACAGCAAATGAATTTCGTATAGGTTCAAATACGGATTTAGGTACATACTCTCTACAAGTTACGGGTGGTATTCGTGTGGACGGAACTGCAGCTAATGAAGTTCAATTTACTGGGAATAATTCTTTTAATCCTGGTTTTGTATTTAATGGATCAAGTAGTAATACTCATATGTACACTTTTGATTCTCAGAACCTTTCTACTAGTACTGGTGGGCAAACTGTATTTACAAATTCATTTTTACAATTGAGTGGCACTTCATATATACAGCCATACCAACAAAATCTTAGAGTGATCAGAACTTATCCTGGAACTGGCACAGCTAATACTTTAGAGGTAGATAATACAACAGAAAATGCTGTACCAGGTACATACCGAATAGCATTATTTAAACTTTCAGGGGTGGATAAAGCTTTTATAGATCAAACAGGAGGTGCTTGGTTTAATGGCAACGTAGGTGTGGGTACGAGTGGTCCAAACTATAAATTAGAAGTTATTGGTACATTTCGTACTTCAGGCAACGCATTGTTTGGTACAAACACATCTTCTGGAACAACAACGCCCGAAAATATCTCTCTTGGTGGTACGTACGGAAGTAACACTGCGGGAAATGTAGGAAATTTAAAAATTGATTTATATAACGATGGGACTTCCAACAGATCTGGATTTGGTATTTCAGCAAACAAATTGGAATATCAAACACCAACAAGTACAGTACATGCTTTTTATGTCGGAGGTAATTTAATTCAAAGTATTGACGATAATTCAGTGCTCATAAAATCAGGATTATTTTCAACATCTACTTATGCTCAGAGAATCGGTAACTTGTTAACTCAAAATTATCAATCTAACAATACAACTATTGTTGATAATGCTTACTATAATGGTACCTCTTGGACTAGACTTGCAACTGGTTATGCATCCGGAATACAAATGTACAACGGTCATTTGATGATGGTTGCAGGTGCAACTGGTACTGGAACCTTTACCCCAACATATCCATTTAAAGCAAATTCTGCAGGTACAGTTGGTATCGGGGGAGATGGTGGAAACGTTGCGAATACGTTTACGGGCAACACATTGGTTGCCACTTCATCTGGAGTTGGAATTACTACAACTGTTTCAACTGGAACTGGTTCAACTGCTGGAGTACAAATACTTGCAAATAGTTTAACTACAGGTAATGGACTTGAAGTCAGTAGTTCGTCTGTAACTACAGGTAATCTTGTTTCGTTATCTTCAACTTCAACATCTGCTGCAAGTAACACGCAAACAGTTTTAAATGTTTCGACAAGTGGTGCTAATCCTATAAACCAAACAACCTACGGTGGATATTTTAGTAATACTCACACAGGAACCAATTCTGTAAATACCGCTATTTATGCAACTGCTTCAGGTGGTTCTAGTAACTATGCGGCAAATTTTGGAGCAGCTCTTCTAATGAGTGCTACCACACCTTGTATTTCTTTCCAGCTAGGAACTTGTGCAAGTAGTGATAACTTTATCAATAGAAATGGAACAGTTGTAACAGTGCAAGGTTCAGGAGGGACAACACTTTCAGTCGGTGGAACTGCATATTTAGATGCTGTGACAAGTAAAGTCAGAATGTTTTCAGCAGGATCTGGTGAGGTTCAGATAGATACAAACGTAGATGCAGGTGCGTATGCCCTTCAAGTAGTGGGTAATGAATATTTTGCCATGTCATCAAATACTGCTCTTGGTTTCAATGCAAACGATGGCACCAATAACTATTTAGTTATAAATACCCAAACTGGTACTAGTGCAATATCACGATTCACTTTATCTGGAACAGCACCTACTATTGCATCGGCTGCTGGAACTCAATTTATTAATAATACCGAAACTCCTGGTACCTATAATGTCACAGGTACAACAAACATTACTGGTACTGGTACTTCTTCAAATATAGGCTCACTTTATAATCAGTTGACTATAAATGGCAATAATACCTTAACTGTTTCTGAATCTTCGAATTTACTGATTAATGGTGCAGTAAAAGCATCCTCATCTTCTGGAACTTTAACTATTACCAACTCGTATGGATTAAATATTTTAGCTGGCTCTGCTCTTAATGGAACAAATGGTGTTGTTACAAACGGATATGGTCTTTCTGTAAACGCCCCAACAGGTGCAACAAACAATTACTCAGCCGTATTTAGCGGAGGTAATGTTGGAATTAAAAATACAGCTCCAGGTTTTGCGCTACATGTCGGCTCTTCTGCTATTACCGATGCCACAACTCTTATTCGTCTTGAAGACGCGAACTCAACTTGTGATTTCAATGCAAACGCAGGTGGTCCAACTTGTGGATCTGATATAACGCTTAAGAAAGATATAACTTCTCTAGATACCGTTGACCTTCTCACAAAGATCGCAGCTCTAAATCCAGTCTCATATAGATGGCTTACTCAAGGGGAGATGGATCCACTACAATATGGATTTATCGCTCAAGAAGTTGAAGCGCAATTCCCGGATTTGGTTAGTGAACATAAATGGATTGATGGCTCAAATAAAAAATTCTTAAACATGAGCGGTCTCGTACCTTACGCAATAGGCGCGATAAAAGAACTAAATATAAAAATCCAAGGTTTTTCATCACTCGATACATCTAATACTAACTCGGTTGGTTATCTTATGAAAAATTTCTTGGCTGATATAAGTAACAGTGTAGTTGATCTTTATGCAAAAGTTATTCACTCAGATAAATCAGTTACAAAGCAATTGTGTGTTGCAGATGATAGCGGGGCTGAAACTTGTATCACTAAAGCCCAATTGGATAACCTATTACAGAATCAAATAACTAATGGCGGTAATGGTGGGGGAGGTAATCCACCTATAAATCCACCAACAGATATTTGTCCAAACATCGACGGAGATCAAAGTGCTTTGCCTGAGGGAATGCATCTAGACGAGAGTTATAACTGCGTAGCTGATAACAATACTACTCCACCGACGAATGATAATACAGGAAATACAAACAATGGAACCCCTCCAAGCGATAGCGCAACTCCTCCACCAGGCGATCAACCACAACCTTAAGGTTTTTGACAAAAAGCCTTATATTTGTTAGTATATTCGAACGTTCCATTTGTCCCGACCCTGAAGTCGGTACACACAGGTCCATAATGGAACAGTATTATAAATTAGAATTATTGCGTATTTAAGCGCTTTTACAAATGCCAAAAGTAAAAAAAGAGGTAAAGGAAGTAGAGAGTAAAGAAGAAGTTAAAATGGGTGTCTATGAGGTTGGATACATAATGGTTCCAACAATTGCAGAAGAAGGTCTTGGGGCTGAAGTTACAGCTTTCAAAGATACTCTCCTAGAGCATGGGGTAACATTTATTTCTGATGAATACCCTAAGATGATTGAACTTGCATATGAGATGTCTCGTTCTATCGCTAACAAAAAACAAAAGTTTTCTTATGGTTATTTTGGTTGGGTTAAGTTTGAATGTACAGGAGCTCAGGCAAAAGTTATTAAAGATCTTCTTGATAAGAACGAGAAGCTAGTTAGATATCTTTTGATCAAAACTGTACGCGAGAATACAATGTCTCCAAAACGTACATTTAGTAAGCCTGAAGGTATGAAAAGAAAGTTTACTCCAAAAGAGGAAGTTTCTACTCCGATAAACGAAGAAGTTATCGACAAAGAAATTGATGCACTTGTAGTATAATAAGGTCATTAATAGTCTAACTATTTAAACAAATATGTATCTAAACAAAGCGTTAATAATAGGGAATCTAACTCGTGATCCAGAGCTTAAAGCAATCCCTTCAGGAATAAAGGTTTGTAGTTTCTCTGTAGCCACTAATCGCGTTTGGAAAGACAAAAATGGCGCTAAACAAGAAGCTGCTGATTACCACAATATTGTAGTATTTGGTCGCCAAGCTGAAACTGTTGCTCAATATATGAAGAAAGGTTCACAGGTTATGATTGAAGGCCGTATGCAAACAAGAAGCTGGGATGACGCAGGAACTGGCACTAAAAAATACCGCACTGAAGTTATTGCAGACCGGGTTCAATTTGGAAGTAACACTGGTGGTGGAAGTGGAACAAAAACATCTACTTCTAGTGCACCTAAAGAAGAAGATGATTCGTTAGATACGATTGAATATCCAGAAGAGCAAATAAATGCAGAAGATATTCCTTTTTAGAAATTAGTAAAATTAAGAATTAATAAATCATGAAACAAGATTATTTCTCATCAAACAATATAAAACACATAGATTATAAAGACGTTGAATTACTAAAACGATTTCTAGCACCATCTGCTCGTATGATGTCACGCAATCGTACAGATGTTATAGCAAAGAATCAACGCAAGCTATCTCTTGCTGTAAAAAGAGCTCGCTTCATGGGACTACTTCCTTACATAGCAAAATAATGAAAAACCCCCTATAATAGGGGGTTTTTCATAGGTTGACTTTTGTCCTAAAATGTGATATAGTTTAAACGAATAGTCTTTGAAATAAAGGGTTTTTTGAGTATAGAACTTTAATCTCAAGATATTAATACTAGAGTTTAAAATTCTCTACTCAAATTTTAAAACTTAAACCCTCAGCAATGAAAAAGAATTTTTTCTCCCTGGTTGCTACCTTTGTAGCTGTAACAATTTTTTCCTTAACAAGTTGCAAAAAATGCCCCTTGGAAGGAGATGGTAGTGGCAACAACAAGACCCAAAAAGTTATCATCAGTCCGTCTCCGAATACTCCGGTGGCAGGATATGTAACTGTGAACAATACCGCCAACACAAATGGAATAGTGCTTTTAAGATTCAACGAAAAAGTAACTTCCAAAGACGGTGTAAACAAAAAAATACCAATCCACATTTCCTCACAGGGTGCAACTGTCTCAAAGATTGTGAATATTGTAAAGTTGTACCGCGGCCCGAATCTTATTGATGCGATAGATGGTTCTCTGGGATACGCAATCGCAACTGATGGCAGTATTACCAATAACCCGGTTCCAACAACTGGTTCAAACGAGACTGGCTACATCTTCAACAACATATCTTCGCCATCTGGAAACATTTTGGCGGACTCAACAGTTGAGTTTACAATTGTTGTGGATGTTAAATCAGCAAACGGCAATTATCCGGATTTAAGCAGCCTAAAGGTTTCAATTGCAAATCCTGACGTATTATTACCAGCAAACCTATCCATATTGAATAATAATGGAGATCAAATACCCGCTGGTCCTAATTACCGCTCTGGTGAAGCAATCGGTTTCAGCCAAACTTTACAGTTGAATTGTTTACAAGTAATCATGGGAACTTCAACTTACACCAACACTGTTGATGTAAGTGGAAATATAACATCTGTTACGTACACCATACCTATTACTGTAACTACTTGTAATACGATTTATATTGGTCAATCTGCTCAATATAATTCTGTAACAACCGGGACAAATTCCTTTTCATTTGCATTCAATAATTCAGCAGCGCCAACAGTAGATGATTTGTCCTGTGGTGAAAATCACACACTCTCATCATCTGATGCTGTTATTCAGGGCTCAGCCTTCCGCCTTGATGCTGGTACAACAAAGCATTTTCAATTAACTGTTGTTTTAAGCACTCCATCCGTGTTGAACAGTCAATACAGAGTGCATTTAAAGCAATTAAAGACATTTACAGATGGTCTTTTGACAACAGGCGCAGTATCTGTGAATCTTATTCCAGCTTCAAGTTTCCAGACCGAATACCGGCTGATCAATAATTAATTTCCTCTACAACGGGGAAGCCATCCTGCATTGCAGGATGGCTTTTTTATTTAAGGCTAAGAGATTTTAATAATTGATCGAGTTCTTTTCCTTTTATTTCTTCAAATTCTCCAAATGGGATTTTACCAAGTTCAATATTCATAATACGGATTCGTCGAAGGTCTATAACTTTGTGATGTAGAGCTTCACACATACGACGAATTTGGCGTTTCTTACCCTCGGTTAAAATTATATGGAAAGTATCTTTATTTTTTCTCCAGACTTTACATTTTTTACTCAAGAATCCATCGAATTTTACACCATTTGCCATGAGTTCTAAAAATTTATCAGAAAATGCTGGCTCCACTCGGACTACATATTCTTTCTCATGGACATACTTAGGGGAGAGAAGTCTGTCTGTAACACGGCCATCATTGGTCATTATAATAAGTCCGTGGGAATCTTTATCAAGTCTGCCAACAGGGAATACTTTTACTGGGAATTTTGTAACTTTTAATATGTCTTTACTTTTTGGGTCAGGGTTTGTTGATATGCCCATAGCTTTGTTGTAAGCATAATATACATATTCATTTTGTTTCCTTTTACTATCTACAATAACTTTATCACCTTTCTCTACTTTATCACCCAAAACCGCCTTGCGATTATTTATAGTTACTAATCCTTTTTTAATAAGCTCGTCTGCTCCAGTACGAGTTGCATAGTTATGCATTGCGAGATATTTATTTATTCTGATTGGGTATTTCTGTTGGTCCATGAGAATGTTTTAGCTTCGTTACATAGTAGATTCCAATTAAAACAAATAAACTAAGTATTAGGAATAAAGATTTAAATGGTAAGAATGCAAATATTAAACTACCAAGAAGTGGCGCTATAACATAAGAAAGGGGTGTCATATCTCTAAATATTCCTAGTAAATATGCTTCCTCTTCTTTAACGTGAGTGAAAAAGTATATTTCCGAAGTTGTTTCAACTATACTTGCTCCAACTCTAGTCAAAAATAGAACCAAAGCCCAAACAGCAATATTTAAGGTGCTTATTTTTGTAATATAAAATGTAGATACCGCCATAATAATTAGTCCAATGAACAATAAATTTCTTTTTTTGATATGATATTTATCAATTAGAATTCCTACAGGTAATCCAAATATCACAAATGGTGCCAGCATAAATGTAAATATAATACCGATCTGATCCCAATTAAATCCAAGATGTTGGTTTAAGTATATTGGTGTGTAAACAACCATCCAAGAAAAGAAAAATTGTAGAATAAAGTTGATTAACACAATAGCAAGCATATGAGGGTTGGTTTTTAAATACGCATATGCTTTCATAAAAGGTGTTTTTACATAAGTCCTATCTTTAAATTTTTTAACTGAGAAAAGTAGAACCAATGTTGCAAGTAGTGTAGTTATTAGTGCAATTATGTATATCAAAACATAACCACCTTTTGTAACTAAAAGCCCAGTTATAAGAGGGGATATCATCCAAGCTGCACTCGTTATTGTTAGATAGAGCCCTCTCGTTTTACCTATGGTTTTTGGATCACCAAAATGTTCAATAAATATATCAATACAAAAAAATACCAATACATTTGTGGTTATAAATGATACGAAAGATGATCCTATGACAAGAGAGTTGGTAGATGTTATTAAGCCTACCAAAGACAACATATTTATTACTAAAAGCCATATGACTAGTTTCCTGTTACCAAGGTTCTTTAAGATCCCTGCACTATATGCAAGTAGTATAAGTGTTATAAGGGATCCAATAGTATATAGAAGACCGACATATTTCTCGCTTATAAACTTAGTCAAAAATGTAGAATTAACATATGCAGATAAAGATATGTGTAGGGTAAACAGGAATGATAAAACGTACATTCTGTTGATCTTTGTTAATTTCATATATATTTAGACACTTAATAATACTGGTATAACCAGAGGTCTCTTAGCTGTTTTTTGATACAAGAATTTTGAAATATTATCTCCTAGATTAGTTTTTATGATGTCAAAATTAATTGGATGCATGCCTCTTGCTCCATCTTCAATAGTTTTTTTAATTATTAGTCTTACTTGATGAAGGAGCTCTTGATTTTCTTTTAGATAGATAAATCCACGAGATATTATATCTGGAGATTTTCTAAGTTTTCCGGTTGTAGAATCTATGGTTGCGATAAGAACAAACATACCATCTTGAGCAAGCATTTGCCTGTCTCTTATAACTACATCCTGTTCATCTCCAACTGAAAATCCATCCACCATCATAGGTCCTGAAGGGGCTTTTTCTTTGCGGACAGTAATCTTTTCACCGTTATCAACTATTTCTATAATTGACCCGTTGTCTGGAACAACAATGTTTTCTTCAGGCATTCCCAGCGACATCGCAAGTTCTTTATGTCTTACTAGCATTGAATGCCATCCGTGGATAGGTATAAAGAATTTTGGGTGAGTTTTTTTATGAAGCCATTTTATATCTTCTTGGTTGCCGTGACCAGTAGCGTGAATTGTCTCTTCAGATGTTCGGTAACTTATTATACGTACTCCGTGACGGGCTAGATTGTCTTTGAGGTGTTGAACTGATATTTCGTTACCAGGAACAATAGATGCAGAAAGAATAATAGTATCACCTTTTCTAATTGTGAATTTTTTGTGAGTTTTATTAGCTGCACGATTTAATGATGCAAATTCTTCACCTTGAGCTCCTGTCATTAAGACTATTACTTTATTTGGGGGATAGTTGTCTACTTCTTCTACAGGGATAACAGTTCCTTTTTTAGGTTTAAACAGTCCTGCTTGTTCACAGACTTCCATATTGGTCTTTAGCGATCTTCCATCGAGGACTATTTTTTTACCCAATCCTTCAGCAATTTCAACTATTTTAACTAAGCGAGTTATATGTGAAGCGAAAGCAGCAATGATTATTCTTCCAGAGCATTGTTTAATAAGTTTATCCAATCCTTCATGCACTCTAACTTCAGGAACTGCATAGCCTTCATTTTCAATATTTGTAGAATCAGTAAGAAGACATAAAACTTTTTCTTTATCAAAAAAAGCGTATTCTTTTTCTTCAGCGTCGGTTACTTTTCCATCTATTTGATCTAGTTTATAGTCTCCAGGAGTAACTATTGATCCATAAGGAGTTTCTACTATTATTCCCATTGAATCTGGAACAGTGTGAGTAACTCCAAAAAATCGTATTCTTATTTCACCTGCATAAATTACAGAATCTTTTTCTACTATTTGTGTATTGAGAGGAGGTAAATGAGGGAATTCTTCTTGACGCTTTTTCATCAATAGAATTGATAGATTTCTAGAATATAGGGGAGGATTTCCTATTCTACTCATAACAAGAGGTATACCACCAATATGGTCTAGGTGGCCGTGAGTCACGATCATAGCTCTAATTTTATCTTTTCTTTCTTCAAGGTAAGTAGTATTTGGTATTATGTAATCGATTCCTGGAGTATCTTCAGTTTTAAATTGCATTCCAGCATCTATAACTATAATATCGTTGCCAATTTCGATAGCTGTCATGTTTTTTCCTATTTCTTCAACTCCTCCGAGTGGAATTATTCGAACTACTCCTTCTGCTGGTGGGGGAATTAGGTGAGTTTTTCTTCTAGGAGCAACTTGAGTTGTGTTTTCAGGTTGAGCTTGAGGTTTAGGGCGTCTACCGCCTTTATTACTACCATATTGGTAACTACCTCTACTGCCTCGATTAGAGGTAGAGTTCGTTTTCTGTTGGCCATGATGGGGGCTACTTTTTGTATTTGTTTGAGTACTTTGAGTTACTGTATTTGGTTTGTGCATTGTACGCACAGAACTTTGTTTGCTGTGGAAACGGTTATTTCTAGGTTTTCCACTTGAGTGTGTTTGATTCATATATTATTATTCTGTATTTGTAGTATAGGATTTTGCGAAAATTTTCCAGACATGATCTGTGTCAGCATACCACTTATAAATTGATAAAAAACGATCCGACGGATTTGTTAATGTGCCCAAGTTTATATTGTTTAATTTTAAAGATGTTGCATATAGGTACTTAGGAGAATATATAAGGAGAGCTGGCGTGTCCGCATTAAATTCTTTTATGAAGTCTTGATATTTATTTAGTCTAGTATCTGTATTTAATGTTTTCTGTGCAGATTCAAGTAAATCATCTACATTTTTATTGCTATACATAGCTATGTTAAGACCCGGATCATTTTTCTGACTAGAATGCCAGAAAGAGAATAGATCTGATTCATGATTTACTATTTGACCGAAAAACAATGCTTCATAATCTCGAGATCTTATGATGTTGTTTAATGGTCCTGTTTCATACACTTTTATTTCAATACTTGCACCCAATTTCTCCAATTGTTCTTTTATTATGTTTGCTACATTTTTTAATTCAGGAGTATCTCCAGTTGTTATAGAAAATGCTAGTTTTGTTACAGGACCATTGTTTACTAATACTTTTTCTGTAACAGTTTTTTTACCAACTTTTTTAGTTTTTGTTATAGTAGTTGATCCACCTTTTACTCTTATACCATCTAGTCCTTGTTTCCAACCAGCTTTTTCCAATATATCTCTTGCTTCGTCTATTGAAGAGGTTAGATATTCTTTGACTGATTCATCTTTTTTTATTGTTTCAGGAATTGGATCATGAATTGGATCTGCGTAACCACTTAGCACTTTATTTATAATCTCTTGTCTGTTTAGAGCTTTATCAAAAGCTTTAATTACATCTTTATCTTGTAGAATTTTATTATTGTTGTTATTAAAGAATAATCCAAATATCCTAGGAAGATTTGCAGTGTTTATATTGTAACCATAAGATTGTATTTTGTTTGCATTTTCTGGAGATACACCACTTGCTTGGTTTATAGTATTTGATAATAGGGAATCAATAAGGTCTTTTTCATTTGCGTACGAGACGATACTTACATATTTTATGTGGGGTTTGCCTAATATGAAATCATTAAATTTCTCTAAATCGTATTGTTCTGGTACACCATCTTTGTTCTTAGAAACAGAACTAATTTTGTAAGGTCCAGAACCTATAGCTTTTATATTATTTAATGTTGATAAACTAAATTCGGCTGGAGTTACATTTTTCCATATGTGCATAGGTAATATTCCAATTGTTGTGTTGTCTAAGAATGATATATAAGGTTGTTTAAGAATAAAAACAATAGTCCTATCGTCTTTCTTGCTTACACTGACACCGTCCCAACCAATTCTTCTAGGACTCTTGATTAATGGATCCTTTATCTTTTCAATAGTAAATACTACGTCGTCAGCTGTTAGATTTGTTCCATCTTGGAATTTAGCATTTTTCTTAATCGTAAAAGTATAAGTCATCCCATCTGGAGATACTGTATAAGACTCTGCTAAGTCGTTTACAAAGTCACCAGTTGGTGTTTTCCTCATTAATCCACTATAAACTAATGAAGTAAGATCTTTATCTGCATCAGTCAAAGCAAGAACTGGGTTAAGTAATGTTGGCATACCTATAATCCCTTCAGTTATCTTTCCGCCCTCTGCAGGAATATCAACCATAAATGAATTATTCACCTTATTTACCATTATTATCACAGTTATGATTGATATAACCACAAATGTTGTAAAAGTTGATAGCTTTTTCTTAGAAAAAGAAGCTCTTGCTTCAAGCAACTCCTTCTTTTTTGGTATATGAAATTCTTTTAGAAATGTTAGAAAATTATGCATATTTGCACTCTGAAATTCAGTTTTTATTTTTTAGCTTAGTTTATTTAACGAGTATTGCAAGAAAAGCAGAAACAGCAAATAGAATACCAACTACAATAGTGGTAATAAATAGGAATTTTTCGAAGCCACGTCTAGTGTGGTATAAACCACCACCATCTCCTCCTCCAAGAGCTCCACCAAGTCCTGCGCTTGATTGTTGGAGTAGAATTGCGACAACCAAAATAATAGACAGTATGATCTGTATATATGGTAATACATTAGCAATAATCGTCATGGATTCATACTACTATATTTTTACCTATATTGCAAATATTAAGCTTTATCATAGACAATATATTACAGTTTGTTACAATTTAAAAAGTCATTATTAATCCTAAGAATTATTTTTTTATGAGTAAATTTTATAGATATGTTTTTAGTAGTGTTTTTGTATTTACTTTGGCTTTATCATACGGATTAGTCCAAGCTGGTGGTCCAACAACTAATCCACCTCCTACTGCATATGCTGGTCCTGATCAAACAATAACATTACCAACTTCTAGTGTTACTTTGAGTGGTAGCGGAACTGCGGGGGTAGTAAGTTATACATGGGATGTCGTATCTGGATCTGGAAATATTGTTTCGAGAGGTTCTCAAACAACTCAGGTTACAAATCTTACAGCTGGAACTTCAATTTTCAGACTTACTGTAACTGATAGTTTTGGTCAGATTGGTACTGACGATGTAAGTATAATTGTTAACTCTGGTGGAATGGGAGGTACTGGTGGTGCTACTGCATATGCTGGTCCTGATCAAACACTACCTGCACTTACTACTAGAACAACTGTTTCTGGTAGTTCAACAGGCATTTCTGGTTTTGTTATATATTATTCTTGGACTAAACTCTCAGGTTCTGGAACAATAGTTTCCCCAACACAAGCTACAACTGATATTACAAACCTTGACGTCGGTTCTTCTACTTTTCGATTTACTGCTACTAATAATACTGGAGAGACTGCGTTTGATGATGTAGATATTGTAGTTCTACCAGCTGGTCCACAACCTACAAATATGCCTCCTACTGCATATGCTGGTCCTGATCAAATACTTACATCTCCAGCATCATCAACAACATTATCTGGAAGTGGGGTGGATAGTGATGGTACTATTGCTTCTTATAATTGGACTAAAATTTCTGGATCAGGTTTTATAAGCCCAGGTACTGGTTCTAGTAATGGTTCAGTTGTAGCTATAACTGGTTTAACTGTTGGGACATCAGTATTTCGATTAACTGTTACTGATAATCTTGGAGCAACTGGATATGATGATTTAAATGTTGTTGTTAATCCAGCAGGTACAGGTGGGGGAGGAACTGGAGGAGGAGGTACGGGCGGTACAGGTGGAGGTAGTGGTTCTGGAGGTACTGGAAGTGGAAGTGGTGGCGCAGGTGGGGGAGGAATGATTTGTCCATTTGGAACTATTGGTACACCTGCTACTTGTGTATTAATAAATATTCCTCAAAATGGTGTTAGAAGAAATAGCGGTCTTGCAGCCATTAAAGATTTCCAAAGATTTTTAAATTGGACTCTAGGTAATAAAATTGTTCCTCTTGCAATAGATGGTAGATGGGGTGCTAAAACAACAGCAGTTATCAAACTATATCAAAGACTGAATGGTTTGAAAGTTGATGGATCATTTGGAAAGTTTAGCGCTGGTAAAGCTATAACAATACTAAAGAACGCTAATTTATACAGACAATAATATCTAAAGATGGAATCAAAAAACTGACCTATAAGGTCAGTTTTTTGATCTATTTGGTGCCCGAGAGCGGTGGCTGTCAGAAAGTACCTCTCTTTACAAAGAAGAAAAAAATTGTACAGAAGACGAGGAACAGTTCTCACAAGAGACAATAGACGCAGTAACGATGTTGGGAAATATCTTATGGAATATCAACAACAGACTAATTTCTGAGGCCTATTTTATTAGTAAAAAGAAGATTATTGATCCACAAGGAATTGAAGTTTATCCTAATGATAGAAGGCCTAAAAAGAAGGAAAGGAATAATAAGAAGGCTGAGTTGGTAATGTGCCCACTAAGGCCTGATCAGTGAGTTTTTAGTCTGATATTATGAGCTATATAGTGTGGTATAATAGGCCTATTACGCTTTAGTGTAATGGTAGTATGTTCCTCTCTCAAAGGACTTTAATTGTAGAGTTTTTTAAAAGGGAGAATATAGGTTCGAATCTTATATCTTTAGCAAATGTGAGCAGAGCTCCTACTCCGAAGAGTATAAATTTATGATTCATCTAAAACCTGAAGAACTAGAAAATTTATTCATAGAATTAATTGAAAACGCCACCCAACTTCTCAAAACATCAGTTAGTGTATCAGGTACAGATGAAAAACATATCGCCTTAGCTCTTGCAGAACTTGCGCTCGAAGAAATCGGAAAATCTTTCACTTGTCTTGCGTATTATGCCGTAGCAGATTCTGTTACAGATTGGACAGCTTTTTGGAAGGATTGGAAAGACCACAAAGTCAAAGCCCATAGAGCTTTCTTGTATGAATTTATTTCTACAGTACGAGTAGAATTAAAAGACAAGCCAGATTATTTTCCTTCAAAAAGAGTGACGATTCCGCTTGAAAAAGAAGTCAGTTTTTATGTGGATTTTGATAAAACAAAAAGAGAGATAATTATTCCTAAAGCAGTAATTGATAACACAGAGATATTCTCAAGGATTACTTCGTTATTTGGCGTACTTAATGCAGCTATGCTGATTAGAGATTTATTGAAAACTAAAAAAGAAGACTACAAAAAAGCTGTCTCTGAATATGCTTTTATGGTTATGACTACAGGCATTACACAAAAAGAAGCAGAAGAATTCCTAATGAATTCTGAAGATGGAACTAAAGAGCATAATAATGCTTTTAATGATATATTAAAACTATTGAAAGCTCGAGTTGAAGATAAAGAAATTTAACCTTAGATATGTCCTAGACCGCCGAGATGTTTTCATAAAAAGTTTAAGGAAGCTACAAGACTAAAAAATCACCATATAGCGGTGATTTTTTAGTCTCAATTACATCATATATTTCTATAAGCGTAAGGGAGGGTGCATGTGCCCAGGAGAGGACTTGAACCTCCAAGGATTGCTCCACTAGTTCCTAAGACTAGCGCGTATACCAATTCCGCCACCTGGGCATGGTATTTACTCTAGCTTATTTTGAATATTTTTTCAATGAGGCCTAGGGCGGAATCGAACCGCCGTATAAAGATTTTGCAGATCTTTGCCTTACCACTTGGCGACTAGGCCGTGAATCAATCCTAACCGTTTAACAATAATTCGTCAATTTTTTGCCTATTTTTTTCACCCTCATCTATCTCAACATTTAAAAATGGAATCGGATTTATTTTTAAGTTTTTAGTTATGTGTTTTCTTAGATCTCCAAGATTTCTTTTTATGAAACCATAAGCCGCATTCTCTTTTTCACGAGGGAGTACGCTTATCATGATCGTAGCATTTTTATTATCAGGAGAAATTAAAACTCTAGTTACAGTAATGAGGGAAGTGTTAGAAGCTTCACGTTCTATATACGTTGCAGCTAATTCTTTTATGTGTCCAGCTATTTTTTCTCCTCTAAATTCTCTTTTATCCATATTATTTTACAACCATAATGAAAGCTTCTAGTAAATCACCAGGCGCAATATCTACTTTTGATTCAACCAACATTCCACAATCAGTTTCTTCTAAGACTTCTCTTGCTTTTATCTTATTAGTCTGTAAACCGACGATTTTTCCACGGCCTATCTCAAACTCTCTTCGCATTATTCTTACGTTACTATTGTCTGTGATTCTTCCAGTCAGTACCTTACCACCAATTACTTGCTTATCTTTTGTAGCGCTGAAAGTTTTCAATATTTTTGCTGTGCCTATAACTTCTATTTGTTCTTGGCGAGGTCTTCGCTCTCCTATTATTTCTTTCAATCTATCAACGAGTTTATAAATAATGTCAAAAGTCTCAATGTCAACTTTTAACTGCTCATTTAGGTCACGAGCCCCATTGTCTATTTTTGTATTAAATCCAAATACCACAGTATCTTTATTTATACTAGCCATCCGTAGGTCAGATTCATTTATTGCTCCGACACCTCCACCAATTATCTTAAAACATATTTCATTGCAATTTAATTTGCCAATCTCTTTTTCAATAGCCTCAATAGTTCCAGAAACATCAGTCTTTATTAATATTGGTATTACTTTCTCAGCTTGATTTGCTTTACTGTCGTCGTTTTTCACTAATGACTGATTGTCTTTTGTGTTTTCTATATAAGCCTCTGCTTCCTTTTTAGTTTTAAAAGAAACAAATTCGCTTCCAACTTCTGGCATTATATCAAAGCCTATAAGTTTAATAGGGGAAGAAAAAGAAGCTTCTTTTATATTTTTACCCAAGAAATTTTCTAATATTCTAGTTGTAACTATTGCGTTACCACAAGCTACAAACATACCAGACTTTAGAGTTCCATTTTTAATAATACCAGTAGCTGATATTCCTCGTTTCGGTTCACGGTTTGATTCTATTATGATACCTGTCGCAGGGATTTCCCTGTCGCCGGTGAAAGCATGCATCATAGATACCAACAAAATCATATCCAGAAGTTCATTAACTCCACTTCCATCTTTAGCTGATATTGGAACGAAAGGTATATCACCACCCATGCCTTCCAAATATATACCTTTTTCTACCAAATCCATTTTAACTTTCTCTATATTTGCATTTGGCTTATCGATTTTGTTTATAGCAACTATATAAGGTATTTTATTATCTATAATTGTATTGTAGGCTTCTAGTGTCTGAGCCTTAACACTATCTTCAGCAGACACAACAAGAATAGCAATATCTGCTGTAAGTGCACCACGAGCACGCATTTTAGAAAAAGCTTCGTGTCCAGGAGTATCAAGGAAAGTTATCATTTTCTCCTCACCGTTTTCGTCTTTATGACTTACTTCATATGCACTTATATGTTGAGTAATACCACCTGCTTCAGCATCAACAATATTTGATTTGCGAATATAATCTAGAAGTGTTGATTTTCCATGATCAACATGCCCCATGACAACAACGACAGGAGAACGTTCCACAATATGTGATTTTTTGGTTTGGGGGTTCATATTATTTTTTTATTATTTAGATTTCTTTAGTACTTCTTTCTCTTCAGTAGAGAGTTCAAATTCTGATTTACCAGCTGTTATTGGTTTTGCAAATATACTCATCCTATCTCTAGCATATAGACTAGAAATTATAACTCCGTCACCTTCATCATTTAAAAATGAAATAGCAAAACTTTGATTACTACCAGCATCTAGGAATGGATTGAATCGAAGCGTCTCTACTTTTCGGATTGATTTGTTTAATCTATTATCTACCGTAACCAGGTGCTTATTTATCTCTATCTGGGTATTTTTAAGATTATCAACCTGCTTTGATATGTCTACCATCAAACTTTCCAGACTCTGAGCGTTTTTACCAAGGAAGAATTTCTTTAATCTCCTCTCAACAATGACTACCCATACTAGAAGGAGTATTATAGCAGCAGACAATATATAAATTAGGATAGTTGTAGTCATAACTTAGGAGAGTATATATGAATTCTCGTCTTTTTACAATGCTATGATATAGTGATAATGTATATATTCTATGAGTAAAAAAACTAAAAAAATTACATATTTAGATTATGCTTCTGCCACACCTATTGATTTAAATGTTAAAAAATCTATGGACTCTACTAGGTTTATTTTTGCTAATCCAAGTGCAATACATACAAGTGGGGTAAAATCACGACATATAATAGAGGAAGGTAGGACTCAAATCGCAAAGCTTATAAATGCTCACCAAGATGAGATAATATTTACTGGTTCAGGCACGGAAAGTGTCGCACTTGCTATTTTGGGCATGGTCCATAATTTAAAAGGCAAAAAAATACCACATATAATTACAACGTCGATCGAGCATCCTGCCGTAATTGAGAATTGTAAAATGCTTGAGATAAATAATTACGCAGAAGTTACTTATATTGACCCTGATGAAAATGGATTAATAAATCAGAAAAGCGTGCGCAATGCTTTAAAAAGAAATACAGTACTCG
The DNA here is from genome assembly GCA_964502615.1 of uncultured Candidatus Saccharibacteria bacterium. GTDB lineage: Bacteria > Patescibacteriota > Minisyncoccia > Phycocordibacterales > UBA9973 > UBA8515. The sequence goes on from CAZCXF010000002.1 coordinate 90,678, forward strand.
TCTCTGTTGCATATGCAAATAATGAAATCGGCACGATACAACCTATAATGGAAATAGCAAAAGCCATTCGGCATTTTCGAAAAAATAATAATTCTACTCTACCTTTTTTTCATACCGATGCATGCCAGGCTATGAACTATTTGGAAACTTCAAATATTGAAAAATTAGGAGTTGATATGATGTCATTTAATAGCTCAAAAATATACGGCCCAAAAGCGATTGGTGCTTTATATAAAAAAAGAAATATTCAATTAAATCCACTTTATCTAGGAGGGGGTCAAGAATTTGGTTTGCGTTCTGGGACAGAAGATGTGTCTTTAATCACAGGTTTTGCTAAAGCCCTAGAGATAGCTTCAAAAATAAAAGTTAAGGAATCAAAAAGACTAATAAATATACGAGACTATACAATCAAAAAGTTACTGGCTTTATCCAACAAAGTAGGAGACTTTAAAATAATTCTAAATGGTGATGAAAAAAATCGACTCCCGAATAATATAAATATATCTATATCTGGTATATCAAGTGAGCTTTTAGTTGTAGAACTTGATGCAAAAGGTATAGAAGTATCTTCAAAGAGTGCCTGCAAGAGTGATGAGCCTGATGAGTCTTACGTTATATCAGCAATACGTAAAGCACAAGGCATAGATTCTAACTCAGTAGAAGGGTCTATCCGAATAACATTAGGTAGAGGAACTCTAAAATCAGATATTGATAAATTAGTCATTACGATAAAGGATATTTTGAATAAATATAGTAAGTGGAAATAGATTTGATGGCTATGCTATAATAGACTAATGGATATAAAAGAGCTCAATAAAACACAATTAGTCTTACTTACTCTGTTAATAACATTTGTTGTTTCTATTGCAACGGGCATTATTACTGTCTCAATCATGCAACAAATGCCCAAAAGTGTACCTCAGACAATAAACAATGTTATTCAACGTACTATTGAAAAAGTCACAACAGTACAAGCTCCTGCGGTAAGTACTGATAAGGATGCTTCAAAAGAGGGAGTTTCTTTTGGGGATGGAGACGCTATGATATCTATTTATGCAGCAGATGCAGCACCTATACCATTACCAGGTAATCCTTCTGTAGAAGAACCAAAACCACTTGGACAAGGGATTATAATTTCCGATGTAGGTTTAATTTTAGTAGATTCAAGTATTTTAAACGAAAAAGAAATTTATAAAGTTATCCTTAACAAAACTGATTTTGACGCAACTGTTATAAAAAAGTTTTCAAATGGATTTGCTGTTTTAAAAATATCTCAAAAAAAGAAAGTTGACGATACAAAAACAGGGGACACTGGTTCAAAAGTTGACAATAAACAATAATCGTTTTATATATAATATATGCCACCATTTAACCACTTTACAACTAAAGCTAAAGAGGCTATCAGAAAAGCCCACGAACTCGCTATTGAGCGAGGGCAGAATCATGTAAACGCCTTGCATTTACTTACTGCTCTACTCATTCAAGAGGATTCTTTAGTGATATCTATACTTGATCGTATGGATATAGATACTTTGCTCATGACTGATAACTTAGTTGAAATGATAGAATCTCCAGAGAATCGTAATACTCTATCACCATCATATCAATTGTATCTTACTCCAGATCTCGCTTCTGCTATTGAAAATTCAAGTAAAGTAGCTTCAAATTTAAAAGACGAATTTGTTTCAACAGAACATTTATTTGTATCTCTTCTTGAAACACCAGGAGAAGCTAGAGAATTTTTAGGTAAGTTTAAAATTGAAAAAGATCAAGTTCTTAATATCCTTGAAATTTTTAGGAGCGAGAATGTTACTGAATCAAGCTCTTCTAAAAAACCAAAACTATTAGTAAAATTTACTCGCAATCTTACTGATCTTGCACGAGCTGATAAGCTCGACCCCGTTATTGGTCGCGATACTGAGATAATGCGCATGATGCAAATACTTTCTCGCAGAACTAAAAACAACCCGATACTTATAGGTGAGGCTGGTACTGGAAAAACAGCAGTGGCAGAAGCCTTAGCTCAACGTATAGCTCGAAATGACGTACCCGAGAGTTTGCGTGAAAAAGAAATTGTATCCCTCGATCTAGGTCTTCTTCTTGCTGGTACAAAATACAGAGGAGAATTCGAAGAACGTCTTCGTGGAATTATGAAAGAAATTGAAAAATCAGATGGAAAAATTATTCTATTTATAGATGAGATTCATACTATTGTTGGAGCAGGTTCTGCTGAAGGGTCACTTGATGCTTCAAATATGCTTAAACCAGCTCTCGCACGCGGTGAGCTTAGAGCAATAGGCGCAACAACTCTAAAGGAATATCAAAAACATATTGAAAAAGACCCAGCTCTTGCCCGTCGTTTTCAACCAATATTTATTGATGAGCCTAGCTCAGACGATGCTATTGCGATACTCCGTGGATTGAAAGAAAAATATGAATTGTTTCATGGTGTTAGAATTACAGATGATGCGATAATCTCTGCGGTTAATCTTTCAACCCGTTATATAACAAATAGATATCTTCCGGATAAAGCTGTTGATCTAATCGATGAAGCTGCTTCAGCCTTACGTATTTCACTTGAGAATAAGCCACCAGTTCTTGAAGATGCTCACAGAAAAATAATGCGTTTTGAGATTGAGAAAGAAGCACTGCTTAAAGAGATAGCTCGTGCTTCAATCAAATCTGAAGAGCATAAAGATGCAAAAAATCGAGTTAAAGATATCGACAAAGAAATTGCTAACTTAAAAGAAAAGACAAAAGAGATTGAATTAAAATGGAAAAATGAAAAAGAAACTGTTGTAGAAATTCGCTCAATTAAAAAAGATCTAGAAACACTTCGTTTAGAAGGGGAAAACGCTGAGATGCGTTCTGATCTCGCACGTGCAGCAGAGATTCGTTATGGGGAAATTCCAGCCTTGGAAGTAAAACTTGAATCAAAGCTATCTAAGTTAAAGAAACTTCAAAAATCACGAAGAATTTTGAAAGAAGATATTACAGCAGAAGATGTTGCTGAAGTTGTTTCTCGTTGGACTGGAATTCCGCTTGTTAAAATGATGGAAGAAGAACGTGAAAAACTTGCTCATATGGAAGATGAATTGCGAAAACGCGTTGTTGGACAAGATGAAGCAATTGCTAAAATTTCAAATGTTGTTCGAAGAAGTCGTGCTGGGATTTCTGATCCGAATAAACCTATTGGCTCATTTATATTTTTAGGTCCAACTGGTGTTGGTAAAACAGAACTCACTAAAGCTCTTGCAGAGTTTATGTTTAATGACGACAAAGCTCTTATACGCGTAGATATGAGTGAATATATGGAACGTCACAGTGTTTCAAAACTAATAGGTTCACCTCCGGGATATGTTGGATATGATGAATCTGGAAACCTAACTGAATCTGTTCGTCATCGACCTTATTCTGTAATTCTTTTCGATGAGATTGAAAAAGCTCACCCTGAAGTTTTCAATGTACTCTTGCAAGTCCTTGACGAAGGTAGACTTACTGACTCAAAGGGTAGGATTGTAAACTTTAAAAATACAATCATAATTCTTACTTCAAATATCGGTTCAAACTTTATTGAAAAGATGGAATCTCTTGGTTTTACAAATAATTCAAAAGAGGATGAGTATAAAGCAACTAAAGAAAAAGTTCTTGCTAGTTTAAAAGACCACTTCCGACCAGAATTTTTGAATCGACTAGATGATACTATTGTTTTTGATGTTCTATCATTAGATGTTATTCGTACTATAGTAGATATTAAGATTAATGTTATTCGGGAACGTCTGATTAATAAAAATATAGAGCTTGAAATTTCTGAAGAAGCATTAGTATATCTTGCAAAAGAAGGTCACAATCCTCATTACGGAGCAAGACCATTAAATCGTCTGATTCAAGATAAGATTTTAAATCCAATTGCTTCTTTTATAATATCTAAAGGAGTAAAGAAAGGGGATGTCGTTGTGGTTGATATGAAAGGTAATGAGCTTTCAATAGAAATGAAAAAGAAAAAAATTAAATCAAATATTAAAGTTTCAAAACCTTCCCCATATAACAAATAACAAAAAACTCCCAACTGGGAGTTTTTTGTTATAAAGTGCGCCGGGGAGGATTCGAACCTCCGTAGGCCGAAGCCGACAGATTTACAGTCTGTTGTAATTGACCACTCTACCACCGACGCGATAGAGGGAGTATACACGGTTTTATCTAATTTTTCAACACAATACAAATATGCTAAAATAGCTTTATGTCACAGCTATATAGTAATTCAATTTTCTGGGTTGATGTTGAAAAAGTTAAACCCAACCCTTTTCAGCCACGTCGAGAATTTGACGAAGCACGCCTTCGTGATTTATCTGATTCCATCCGCCAATATGGAGTCCTCCAGCCTTTGACAGTATCTCGTATTGAGGTACAAAAAGAAGATGGTGGTATTGCTGTAGAGTATGAACTTATCGCAGGTGAGCGACGTTTAAGAGCGTCAAAACTTGCCGGTCTTGAACAAGTACCAGTCATTATACGTGTTGGAGATGATAATATGGCAAAGCTTGAGCTTGCAATAATCGAAAACTTACAACGCGAGGATTTAAATCCAGTAGAACGTGCTCGAGCTTTTTTTCGTTTTGTAGAAGAATTTAAATTTACACATGGACAAATTGGAGCAAAGGTTGGAAAGAGTCGTGAACATGTATCAAACACTCTACGTTTACTTGCACTTCCACAAGAAATATTAGATGCTCTATCTGAAGGGAAGATTAGTGAAGGTCACACTCGCCCTATACTCATGCTATCTGATAGGCCAGAAGAGCAAATGGTATTGTTTAAAGAGATAATGTGGAAGAAGATGACAGTGCGAGATGCTGAAAAATACGCACGTAGAATAGCGATAGATAGAATCCGTAAAAAAGAGTATTTGCCTGATCCAGAAATTGCTGAAATGGAGGATAAATTACAAGAAACTCTTGGGACAAGGGTTCATATTGATCGTAGAGAAAATGGTGGGCAAATCACAATAGATTTCTTTTCCAATGATGATCTGCATATGATACTTGATCTTATTAAATCAAACCAAGGTAAAAGCCCAGATGAAATGATGGAGCGCTTTATTGCAAGTCGTTCAGAAGGTCAGCAACAACAAGCTAGTCCAGTTATTATAGACAAAGAAGAAGTAGCAATGCTCGATGATCAAACACCTGAAGAAAAAGTTCAAGCCGAAGAAGATCTAGATCTCTATAATATTAAAAACTTTTCTATTTAATTTTTTCCAAAAGATAGGAATTTTGAGAGTAAACTATTAGCTTTTAGATAATTGTTGATATGTTTTCTTGCAAGGCCGGTTTTCGTATGGTCGAGCCATTTTGAAGATGGATTCGTGTTCTTATTTACTTGAATTTCAACAATATCATTTGTATGTAGTTTTGTATGCAGTGCTACATTTTTACCATTTATTTTCGCACTTTGTGCGTGGTTGCCTATATCTGTGTGTATTGCATAAGCAAAATCTATAACACTTGAGTCTTCCGGTAAATCTATAATGTCTCCTTTTGGAGTAAATACGAAAACTCTATCTTTGAAGAAGTCCATTTTTATATTCTTCAGAAATTCTTCTGGAGATTCTTTTTTACTTTCAGATTCTATATTTAGATTACGAAGTTGGTTTATCCAATCGAATTGTTCAAGATCTATATTTTTATTTTCTTTCTTTTCTTTGTAAGCAAAGTGTGCAGCAACTCCGTATTCAGCTTCACGATGCATTTCATATGTACGAATCTGAATTTCTACTATTCCACCAGTACCGGTAAAAACTGTGGTGTGTAGACTTCGATATCCGTTAATTTTTGGAGTAGCAATATAATCCTTAAATCGGTTGGGGAGTGGAGTCCATTCTCCGTGTATGAGTCCTAAAACATGGTAACAGTCAGCCACAGACTCAACTATCACACGAAGTGCCAAGATATCATAAACCTTGCTTATATCCATATCGTATTTCTTTAGTTTTCTCCAAAGTGAGTACAAATGTTTTTGTCTATAGTCAACATGAGTATTTTTTATTTTATCCTTCTTTAGTTTTTCTATAAGCGCATCCTTAACTTCAAACAAATATTTTTCCTCAACTTCTTTTTTGCTTATTAACAGCTGATGAACTTCTTCGTATTCCTTTGGGTAAGCAAATTTAAAAGCTGAATCTTCAAGTCGTCCTTTTAATTTACCCATCGATAGACGGTTTGCGAGAGGAGCATATACTTCGAGTGTTTCAAGAGCAATACGTTTCTGTTTATCAGGGCGCACATGTTCTAGGGTTTCAATATTATGAAGCCTGTCTGCGAGTTTTATAACTAGAACTCTTAAATCTTCAGTCATAGATACAAAAAACCTTCTTAAATTTTCAACATTTCTCTCAATCCCTTTGTACTTAACTGTACCGAGTTTAGTTACCCCTTTAACTAAGGAAACAATTTCTTGATTAAATTCCTTAGTAAGTTCTTCTTCAGTTGTTTTTGTATCTTCAAGTACATCATGTAAAAAACCAGCAGTTATAACTGTCGGACCCATGCCAAGATCTGCTAGATTTTTTGCAGTTTTAAATACATGTACGAAGTAGGGTTCTCCACTTTTTCTAAGTTGCCCTTCGTGAGCTTTTTGCGCGAATTTATAGGCCTTTTCTAAAAGAGTCTTACCACGAGCTGTGATGTCTGGGATAGCTTGAAATATATCGTTTATATTAGGCATATGTTAAGTATAGCCTAAGCGAGAAGTTTCGGGAAGTTTGATTATTTCTTGTTGGATTTAATATTTTCTCCGTGTTTGTGAGGGTTGTGATTTTTACACATTTTATTTGAACAACGTTCTGGAATTGTTTTTGTACCCTCCATCATAAGTGATCCGCAAAGTTCGCAAATTCTACCTGTTGGTTTTGCTTTTATAGCATTTTTACAATCAGGATAATTACTGCAAGAGTAAAATATTCCAAATCGTCCACGACGTTCCATCATTTTTCCTTTACCGCAGACTGGGCAAGTAACATCTGTCATTTTCTTTTTCATTTCTTCTTCATCTTGCTTTATGAATTTACATTTTGGATAACGTGAGCATGATATAAAAGTTCCTGTTCCGTCTCGTCTCTCACGAATCACTAATTTACCCCCACCAGATTTACCTTTTTTATCTCCACAAAGTGGACACATCTCACCAGTTTCTTTTGGACCTTCCAAGACGTTACCTTCTATCGTACGAGCTCCATCACAGTCTGGATATTTAGAACATGAATAGAACTTACCATTTCGAGCAAGTTTTATTATCATGGATGATTTACATTTTGGACAAAGCATTCCAGCAGGTGCTTCACCCATATTTGTTGCTTTTGCTAGCTTATCTTTTTCCTTCAGCTCTTTTTTAAATGGAGTATAAAAATCTTTTAGAGTTTTTACATATTCACGTTCTCCTCGAGATATTTCATCGAGTTCATCTTCCATTTCTGCAGTAAATGTATCACTAATATATTCAGCAAAATTTTGCTCTAAGAAACTAGAAACTACATCCCCGGTATCAGTAGGGAAAAGGGTTCGGCCTTCTTTATTTACGTAACCACGCTCTTCAATAGTGCGCATTATAGAAGCATAAGTACTAGGTCTGCCAATACCACGAGCTTCAAGTTCTTTTACTAGACCTGCTTCAGTGTATCTATTTGGAGGTTCTGTAAATTTTTCAATATCTTTTAGCTCTAGTAGTTTCAATTCTTCTCCTACTTCTACTAACGGAAGCTCTACATCATCTCCACGAGCTTCTGTTTCGCAAGCAAGCCAACCTAGAGAAATTACTCTTGAACCATTAGCAACAAAATCAGGAATATCATCACTTTTTATATTTGCGACAATTTTAGTCTTCATTAGTTTAGCATCTATCATTTGTGAAGCAACAGTCCTTTCCCAAATTAGTCTATAAAGTTTCTTTTGTTCGTCGGTTGATCCTTCATTCATTGAATCAATATGTGTTGGGCGAATAGCTTCGTGAGCTTCTTGAGCATTTTTTGATTTTGTTTTATAGGCTCTAGGTTCTGCTTGATCTTTGCCATATTTTTTTTCTATAACTTTAACTATCTGTGATTGAGCAACAGAAGCAAGATTTGTACTGTCAGTACGCATATAAGTTATGTGTCCTTGTTCATAAAGCTTTTGGGCAACTTGCATTGTACGAGAAGGTGAAAACCCTAGTCTTGTGCTCGCTGTTTGTTGAAGAGTTGAAGTAGTAAATGGAGCACGAGGACTTCTTTTTTGTTCAGATGTTTTTAAATCCTTAACATACCATTTTTCTTTATTACCAAGTGCAAGAATTTTTTCTACAATCTTTTTATCGCGAGGTTCTTCAGCACAAGAAAGTGTTAACTTTTCTTTTTTCTTCGTTTCAAAAAGTCCTTCAAGTGCCCAGTATTGTTCTGGTAAAAAGGCGCGTATTTCACGCTCACGCTCCATTATTATTCGCAGTGCAGGGGATTGAACTCGTCCAGCTGATAATCCGTAGCGTACTTTTTTCCATATTATTCCAGATAAGTCATAGCCTACTAATCTATCAAGAACTCTACGCGCCTCTTGAGCTTTAACTAAATTCTCATCTATATTACGAGGTTCCTTTAGAGCTTCCTCTATTGCTTCTTTTGTAATTTCATGAAATGTTACTCGCTTTATTTTCCCTTTTATTTTTTTATCACCATCTAAGATTTCTTTTAAATGCCAAGAGATAGCTTCACCCTCACGATCAGGGTCAGTCGCCAGCATTATCTCAGTAGCTTTTTCTGCTAGATGTTTAAGTTCACTTACTACTTTTTCTTTACCTTTTGATATTTCATAGTTAGGTACAAAACCTGCTTCTATATCTATAGCTTGCTTATTTGATTTTGGTAAATCTCTAATGTGTCCTATAGATGCACGCACAGTAAAAGCACCATCAAGATATTTCTCAATAGTTTTTGCTTTTGATGGCGATTCAACAATCAGTAATTTCATTATGACTCTATTAGTAACACCAATTAATTTTTTTTGCAAATTATATTAATCTAATTTCTCCCAATTCTTCTCTAATTAATTCTTTTATTTCCATTATTGAAAGAAGAGCACTCGCTTTAGAAGTTTCCATACCAGATGCTCTTATTAATTCATCACGTTCCATTGGTTCATATAAAAGTTTTATTATCTCAAGTTCATCTTTGCTACATTCTTTATATTTATCAGATCCATTTTGTTTTTGTTTTTCTATTTCAAAACCAAGAGCTTCCAATAAATCTTCACTTGTTGTTATTGGTGTTGCACCCTGCTTCAGAAGTTTATTTGTCCCAATCGAAGTCCCAGAGAATATTGAACCAGGAACAACAAGAACATCTCGATTATAATCAAGAGCCATCCTGGCAGTTATCAATGTACCTGATTTATCCGCTGCTTCTATTACTAAAGTCGCTCTGGATATTCCAGCCATCAATCGATTTCTTCGAGGGAATGTATAAAGCTCTGCCTTCATTGTTGGAGGTAATTCAGATAAGATACAACCACCATTCCTAATTATGTCATCCGCAAGATTAGCATTACTTCTTGGGTAAAGCACTTTATTATCAAGTCCTGAACCAGGCATAGCAAGAGTAATTAACCCAGCAGACAGTGCTGCTTTATGTGCTATTGAATCTATTCCAAGAGCAAGACCAGACACAATAACTATTGGATAACCCTTAAGTCCTTGTATTAACTTTTCACATGCATCTTTTCCATAAGATGTGTATTTACGAGAACCAACTACTGCAAGGTATATGTAATCTTCTGGAGGTAAAACACCCCTCATGTAGAGCTCTTTTGGTGGCTGAGGAATCTCCATCAGAGATTTTGGAAAATTTTCTGGTTTTAATTTTGTTATCAAATCCATAAATTATCTATTTGTCTATTCTATCATTTTTTTATATACTGGAACCATATGTTAGATATCAAATTTATCAGAGAAAATAAGGATATAGTAAAAACTGCAGCAGAAAAAAAGCACATGGAGGTTGATTTGGATAAACTCATTGCTTTAGATGATAAACGCTTAGAACTTCTTTCTCGCGTTGAATTTCTACGTAGTGAACAGAATAAAGTTAGCAATTCCATGGGTGGTGATGTTGATCCAACACTCAGATCTCAAATGATTGAGGAGATGAGAATAGTCAAAGATGAGCTAAAGGAGAAAGAAGAGAACCTTCGCGATACTGTAAAAGAATGGCAATCAATAATGTTATCTGTACCAAATATTCCAGAACCAACTTCTCCGCTTGGGGTCTCTGAAGATGAAAATGTTGAAATACGAACTTGGGGAGAAAAAACACAATTTTCTTTTGAACCAAAAGATCATATTGAGATAATGACAAAGTTGGGGATGCTTGATATTGAGCGTGGAACTAAAGTTCATGGCTTCCGTGGATACTTCTTAACAGGAGAAGGAGTTCGTCTTTGTTTTGCTATTTGGAATTATGCTTTGGACTTTTGGGGGAATAGGGGATTTAATCCTATAATTCCTCCTATCAATACCAAGCGTGAACCACTACTAGGGTGCGCTTTCATCCCACAAGGTGAAGCTGATATATATAAAGCTCAAGATGATAGTTATTTTGTCGGGACATCAGAAGTTCCATTGATGGGTATGTATATGGATGAGATTTTAAATAAAAATCAACTCCCTATAAAAATGCTTGGATTCTCACCATGTTTTCGCTTAGAGGCAGGAAGTCATACAAAAGATATCAAAGGTCTTATACGCGTACATGAATTCTATAAATTTGAACAAGTTATTCTATGTGAAGGAAGTCACGAAGAGTCTGTTAAGCATCATGAAGAAATTCAAAAAAACACGGAAGAATTTATCCAATCATTAAACATTCCTTATCAAGTTGTTGACGCTTGTACAGGAGATATGGGTTTTGCAAAAGTTAGAATGTATGACACAAATCTTTGGATACCAAAAGAAGAAAAATACAGAGAAATATCTTCAGCATCTTATTTTCATGATTTTCAAACACGACGTCTAGGTATTAGGTATAGAGATGAAGATGGGAAAATACGTTATACTCACTCTTTAAATTGCACAGCAATACCTACCCCTAGAATTCTAGTTTCATTAGTTGAAAATTTTCAACAAGAAGATGGTAGTATAAAAATACCAGAAGTTTTACAGAAATATTTAGGTAAAGAAATAATTAGTTAAGTGCAATCATGAAAGATATTTTGACATCACCGCGCATAGAAGATATGAAGCGCAAAGCTCGCGCGCGGAGAATTCGGTTGGCAATGTTGCTGTTCATACTTCTTTTATCTCTTATCTATGCCATTGGTTATTTCTCTTCTAATCCACGCATAACTATAAATAAAATAGTTGTAACAGGAACTCGAATCATTAACTCACCGGATGTTGAAGATATTGTAAATAAAAATATATCAGGTAAGTATTTAAGACTTTTTGATAAGAAAAATATTTTTATTTATCCTAAAAAACAAATTTATAATGATCTGATTAAAAACTTTACTCGTATCGATAAGCTGTCTATATATCGTGATAACTTAAATACCCTACATATAGATATATCTGAACGCTCGGGAACTTCATTATATTGTGGTAGTAGTGTTCCTGAAATAGAATCAGAAGTCGGAGAAAATTGTTATTTTGTAAATGACAATGGTTATATATTTGATAAAGCTCCCTATTTTTCTGGAAATATTTATTTTAAATATTATGCTCCGATTGAAGAAGGCGTCGATCCAATGGGACAACAGATTCTACCTAAAGAAGTATTCCAATCATATGTACGCTTTATAGAGGAGATTGCTAAATTAAAATTCAAACCCAATTATCTTGTTATAGAAAAGGATGGTACTAGTACTCTGTATTTAGATCATGAGCCTTCCGCTACTGCTCCTAAAATAATATTTAAAAATGATGCTGACTTAGAGAAGATATTAGAAAATCTATCCCTATCAATTTCTAAAGATTCATTTGCAAGTGAGATATATTCTAAGTATACTACGCTCCTATATATAGATATGAGATTTAAAAATAAAGTCTTGTATAAATTTCAGTAAATTTAAATACCATGTCAAATTTCTGGGAAAAATTACCAAAACCATTTTTTGTTTTAGCTCCAATGGCAGATGTTACAGACGCTGCTTTTCGTCGAATTATTTGCAAATATGGAAAACCTGACGTAACTTGGACAGAATTTGTATCTGCTGATGGTCTTGCAAGTCCTGGCAGAGAAGTTTTAAAGTATGATCTTATGTTTACTGAGGCGGAAAGACCAATAGTCGCTCAACTTTTTTCAGCTCATCCAGAGAAAATGCGTGAGGCTTCAAAATTGGTAGCGGAGCTCGGTTTTGATGGTATTGATATAAATATGGGTTGCCCTGACCGATCAATTGAAAAACAAGGAGCAGGAGCAGCAATGATAAAAAATCCAAAAGTCGCAGGGGAGATAATCCAGGCAGTAAAAGATGGAATAAAAGATGCTGGCAAGGATATTCCAGTATCTGTCAAAACTCGCGTTGGATACAATAAAGTCCAGATAAACGAGTGGATTCCTTTTTTACTTTCCCAAGATATTGCAGCACTTACAATTCATGCTCGTACTCGAAAAGAAATGTCACTTGTCCCTGCAAGATGGGAACATGTTAAGGAAGTTGTAGATATTAGGGATAAGATGAATTTAAAAACAAAAATTATTGGCAATGGTGATGCAAAGGATATTGTTCATGCGAAAGAATTAGCAGAGCAAACAGGTTGCGATGGGGTAATGCTCGGTCGGGCTATATTTGGCAACCCTTGGCTTTTTAAAAACGTTTCGCAGATGAGACAAAATTCTCGCACTTTACCCTCTCTACGGGGGCTCCGACACGACTCAAATTTTGTCTCACCTGCTCCAGTTGTTAAAGAGAAACTGAAAGTTATGATAGAACACACTAAACTTTTTGAAGAACTTCTTGGTAAAGTTAAAAATTTTGCAATTATGAAAAAACACTACAAAGCTTACGTAAATGGTTTTGATGGAGCTAAAGAGCTTCGCATGGAGTTGATGGAACAAGAAAATTCTTCTCAAATAGAGGCGGTTGTTAATAAATTTTTGGATTAATTTATTTCTGTTATAATGACCTTATGCCAGATTCCAACATTGCATTATATAGAAAATACCGACCAGAAGGTTTTGGTGAGGTTATTGGCCAAGACCATATTGTAAAGGTTATTGAAGGTGCATTAAAAGCAGGTAAAGTTTCCCATGCCTACCTCCTATCTGGCCCTAGAGGCACAGGAAAGACGACCATAGCTCGTATTATTGCTAAAGTTTTAGGATCATCACAGAGTGATATATATGAGCTTGATGCGGCATCAAACCGAGGTATTGATGATGTCCGTTATATTCGCGAAAATGTTAGCACATTACCTTTTGATTCAAAATATAAAGTATATATATTAGATGAAGTGCATATGTTTACCAAAGATGCTTGGAACGCACTTCTCAAGACTATCGAAGAACCCCCTGAACATGTTGTGTTTATTTTAGCTACTACTGAACTTGAAAAAATTCCTGAAACCATAATTTCTCGTTGCCAGACATTTGTTTTTAAAAAACCAACAGAAGCAATACTTGCACAAGTTGTCACCAGTGTTGCTAAAAAAGAAGGATACACTATTGAGGAAGGAGGATCAGAATTGATAGCTTTACTTGCTGATGGTGCGTTTCGTGATGCTCTAGGTACTCTTCAAAAAATAACATCATTTGCAAACGGCAAGAAAATAAAACTATCAGATATTGAAGAGGTGACAGGTGCCCCAAATACAACTCTTGTTAATAACTTCTTATTAGCTCTTGCTCAAAAAGATATAGAGAGTGGCTATAAAGTCGTAGAACAAGCAAATAATCAAAATATCGATATGGATGTTTTTATTAAAATGATTTTGGCGAAATTACGTTTTGCTTTAATGCTAAGATACGCCCCAGCTACCAAAAAAGATATTGAAAATAAAATATCACAAGAAAATATGGAATTTATAACTAATTTAATTTCAGAAAAACCAGAATATATATCTTCAACCACTCTATCTATTTTACTTGAAGCTTATCAATCTCTTAAAAACTCTGTGATTTCTTCTTTACCTCTTGAGCTTGCTCTAGTTAAGATTTTGAATATAAATGAAAAATAATAGTGAAATCTGGGATGTCATTATAATAGGTGGCGGAGCTTCTGGGATGATGGCTGGAGCTGTTGCTGGAAGCCTTGGTAAATCTGTACTAATTTTAGACAAGAATAAATCATTAGGAGAAAAGTTAAAAATCACTGGTGGAGGTAGGTGTAATATTACTAATGCAGAAGAGGATATTAGAGTTTTTTTAAAAAACTATGGCAAAGCTGAACAGTTTTTATATTCTCCATTTGATAAATTTGGAATGAAGGATACTTTTAAATATTTTGAAAGTCGAGGCCTCCCTCTTGTTGTTCAGGCTAGAAAACGAGCTTTTCCAAAAACCGAGAATGCTCATGATGTGTATAAAGTACTCGAAAGTGAACTAGATAAATATAAGGTTTCTATAAAGACAAACTGCGTGGTCAAAGGTTTAGTAAAAGATAATGATTTCATTAAGAGTGTTAACACTAACCAAGGAGAATTTAAAGCATATTCATATATACTTTCAACTGGAGGAATGTCGCATCCAGAAACTGGTTCAACAGGTGATGGCTTCAAATTCTTAAAGGATTTAGGGCACAAAATAAAAGAACCAACACCTTCCATAGTACCTCTTGAAGTTTCTGATAAGTGGGTAAAAATGCTTGCAGGAGTAACTCTCTCTTTTATGAAAATAACTTTCTATTTAGAAGGGAAAAAAGAGTTTAGTAAAACTGGCAAAGTTTTATTTACTCATTTTGGCCTATCTGGACCGCTTATACTAAATTCTGCGAGTAAAGTAAGTGATCTTCTTCAAACTGGTAAAGTTACAGCTCTAATCGATGCATTTCCAGATACTAACCATGGAGCGCTAAACGATCGCATAGTTAAAATATTTGATGCAAATAAAAATAAAATGTTATCAACCATATTTAAAGATATTGCACCTGTTGGTACAGCCAAAGCAATAGAAACTATTTTAAGTGATGTTGATTTTAAAACAAAAGTTCACAGCATAACACGCGAAGAGCGAAAGAGGATTGTTGATACTCTAAAAGCATTACCTGTAAGTATTACAAACTTGATGGGTTACGATCGCGCTGTTGTTGCTGATGGGGGAGTAATACTCGATGAAGTTGATATGAAGACTATGCGTTCAAAAATTTATAAAAATTTATACATTACAGGTGACTTATTAAATATAAACCGCCCATCGGGCGGTTACGGACTTCAACTTTGCTGGACGACTGGCTATATTGCAGCAACTTCTCTGTAAATATAATTACCTCATATCTTTCCTATAAATTGAAACAAGAGTGTAAAGCAAGCTCAGACTAAGTGGACCTATAAGTATTCCAACTGGACCAATTAACGCAACACCTCCAAGAATTGAGAATAATATGAATATAGAGGGTACTTCAGTGTTTTTTGATATTACATATGGCGCTATTGCGTTGTCTATAACTCCTACAAGGACAATAGACCATATTAGTAGTCCTAGTGCTTGCATATGCATTCCGACCGTGTACAAGAATATTATAGCTGGTATGAGTATGATCGATGTACCAATAGTTGGGATGAATGATGCAATACTTGCAGCTACTCCCCAAATAGCTGGATTAGGCACTCCAAATATATAAAGACCTAAGCCGACAGATATACCTTGGATTATAGCTATAAAAAAGTAACCCTTAAGTATTCTATTTATTGAACTACCAAGTTTTGATAGGATTTCATTAGCATGATTTTCTGATAAAGGTAAAAGTTTTATGAACCCATCTTTCCAGTTATCTCCATCTTTCAATAAATAAAATATGGTAAATATCATAAGAATAAACATCAACATGGACTTAAATGTAGATGTAAAAAAACCAGCAACATGGTCAGAAACAAAAGATACTACGTTTGCAATCTTAGACTCAGCATCAAAAACTATACCTTTAGGCATAATTTTATTTACTGAAATATCAAGAGCCTGAGTAAATGTACTTGAACCTTTTGATTGTACAATTGAATCATATACATTATGAGTTTGGTTAAAAACTAATGTCCCAATTAAAAATAGTGGTCCACATAGAAGGATTATAAATAATATTACAGAAAGCATCGCAGCTATCCATTCAATACCTCCAGTAACTTTTTTCTTTAGCCATCTATATATTGGATCAAGTAATACAGCAAAAGCTGCAGATAGTATGACGACAGTTAGGAAAGGGTAGAAGATAGCAACAGTTATAACTATAACAATAGATATTAAAGCAAACAAAAAGTATTTCTCGCTTGGGGATGTATGCATATGGTTATTGTAACATCTATACATTTATGAGTATAGATATAGATATTTTTTACTTGCTTTCCGTCTGGGACGAAGTTGGAACAAGATTAACAGATTTTACCATCTTAGAATAAGGTTAAATCTTTGATATAATAAAAAGATGATATTTCAAATTCTCGTTACTGTTGTAGCCTTGGTTTTTATATTTATTTTCAGCATAAATAAATTTAGTAAACAAATTGAACAAGTAGCGGGGGATAAATTAAAGACTGTATTAAAGAACCTAACTAAAAACCCAGTAATTGGGACTCTAACAGGAACTGCAGTAACTTCAATTATACAATCAAGTACAGCCACTACTGTTATGACTGTCGGGCTTGTAAATGCTGGTATTATTACTTTTTATGAAAGTCTCAGTATTGTCTTCGGCGCAAATATTGGAACCACTATTACTTCTCAGTTAATTGCCTTTAATGTAACCGCAATTGCTCCTTTTATAATAATACTGGGTTTTTTACTTTTAAAGTTTGGAAGGAAGTACAGTGTTTATGGTAAGTCTGTTTTTTACTTCGGTCTAGTTTTCTTTTGCATTTCTCTCATAACACAAGTCGTAGCTCCGCTTACAGGTAATACAGATATTTTAAATACAATATCAAAGATAACTAGTATACCTATTGCTATAATTGTTGGAGTACTTATTACAACACTATTCCAATCAAGTAGTGTCACTGGAGGACTTATTTTGGCATTAGCTACTTCTGGTTTAATTAGTTTACCTCAGGGAATAGGATTAATGCTTGGTGCAAATATTGGAACTACTTCTACAGCACTTTTAGCTGCTATTCCTATGGCAATAGAAGCAAAGAAAACTGCTTTAGCACATTTCTTATTTAACTTGATTGGGGTAATAATAATTTATCCGTTTCTACCGATATTAACTAATTTAATTATGGAATTTGGTGGTAATACAACTCAACAAATTGCCAACATGCATTTACTTTTTAATTTGATATCCACAACTATCTTTTTAATTTTCATTAAACAATTTTTCTTTGTTATAAATAGGCTTTCAAAATTAAAAGTACTACATGCAAGCATTAAAAATTTAGAACCGAAAATTAATATATAAGTACTCAACAAGTTATAAGTTAATATGATTATTGTTTGCTCTCTTCTCTAATATCTCCATTTTTTTTGATATAACTACTAGTTCTTCTTTTATATCGCCTATAGCGCTTACCTCATCTTTTAGATCTGCTTCAGCTCTTTCAGTTAATCTTCTTTCACCTCTTAAACCTGAAAGAATTAACTCATTTCCAATAAAACTAGATGTAAATGCACCAGTAATACTTAATATAAAAACACCAAATACCAGGGATAAAAATCCATCCCACAAGGATGTGGGCACAACTATCATTGATGGATCAGTATAAAAATAACTAATAGTAGCATACAAATGATCCGTACTATGCCATACTCCTCGCCAGAATAACACAATACCAATTCCAACGATTAAGGCATAAATTTTTGGATAATGACTAAGATATTTTTGGATCTTTATCTCTGTTAATTTAAAAATTTTCATATTACTAATTATAACAGATTATAAATATTCTATTTTCACTATTCCATAGTTTTAATATTGGCTTTCCGTCTGGGACGAAGTTGGAATAAAATTACCAAATTCCTTCACTTATAAGGTCAGGGATTAAATCTTTTTCAGTATGAGGAATCATTGGAAATTTTTTATTTAAATAGTCATCTTTTGTTAACCACACAATACTCTCAATTTCAGCATTAGGTTTTGGCTCACCATTAATTTTTATAAGATATATTCGTTCAATTATTTTATACTTTCCGGTATAAAAATCCTCAGTTAAATATTCTTTAAAAAATTTAAAATCTAAAATTTCAATCCCTAATTCTTCCTGAAGTTCTCTTCTTAGACATTCTTCATCAGTCTCGTTTCCATCAACCTTACCACCAGGTGTCCAGAGTTCTTTATATCCTTTACCTAGTTGCATTAGAACTTTATCACTATGAATAATTATTCCAGCGATTCTAGTTTTAGTTTCCATATTAAATATTGTATCAAATTATTGGCTTTCCGTCTGGGACGAAGTTGGAACAATTATATTGATTAACATTGACTAATATTGAAATTATGTTAGTATTTTGCGATAAATTAGTTCTTCGACAGACATTGTTTTAGTAACTATCAATTGAATAATTTTGAGCTTCTTTAAATAAAGGAGCATAGGGTTATTCAATTGATTACTAATTACTAAACCAAAATGAAATATTATGACAGCAAATTTCTTAAACTCCACCATCCTGAGAAAACTCAGGGACAGGATCATTTCGGCTCTAAGAGTCAATGATGTTGATTACCAAAAACATTACAGTCTTTCAAGTGTAAACCAAGTTGCTGCCAACTTTTTACTGACATTAGTATTAAAGTCAGGCACAACTCCGGCGATTAACTCCCGCATGTCCAGGCTGAAAACAATTCTTTCACAGGAGTTCCCGGGTGTGGTATTTTTATCCACCGGTGAAAAAACCATCAGGATTGATCTGCAGAAAGAATATGACACATTAAGTGGGACAAAAAAGCCTGAAGCGGATGTGTCTGATAAACAAAGAAAAGCCAAAAGTCAGGCTAAAATGACTTTCCTTCAATGGATCCAGTATCTTATTTCAGAAAAGTTCTTTGATGGAAATGACTTCGACGGTAAATTTACGAAGTATCAGGGAAATAAAGAGGTTGCGTTGGTAGCAATACCGATTGAATTCTTCTATAAAGTCCTGGATTACTTTATTCAACAGGAAATGAAAGTTTTTCCTACCCTTGAAAAACAAATTATTGTTTATAAAAACAACATTCCTTCGTCCAAAGAAAGAGACCATCATGTTCGCTTCATGACAAGCTACCAACTTGCGGAAAAAGCACTTGCCGGATTGAAGGACTTGGTAACAAAGGTTGTGATTCATTTCCGCAACTCCCAGGGTAGTGATCCAGATATCAAATGCAACACATCCATAAGCGAAATTGCCATAAACGAATTGAATTTCCGTGTAAGCTTTACAGTCAGTGACCCTGACTTAGCCAATGGGATTGCTTCAGCGTTAACCGAAATGTCTATCCAGGCAGAGAAGGTTGGTAATATTGTGTATGTGGAATTGACCAAAAAACTGACTCCGGAGATTATGACCCAGAAAATGGAAGCCTTTTTCAAAAGGCTGAAAACGCATAAAAAAGGTTTCGTTGTAACAATGAAAACCGGAGAAAATGCACCATCACATATGGTAATTCACATTTCCCATGATCACACCCAATTTCGCAAACTACCATTCAACCGCCCGACAAATCCTGGTCACGTAGCTGACCTAAGGAAATCAATTGTTGAATTCGGCTTCCTCGATTTCCTTATTGTTGCAAGAACAGACGTTGTGGATGGTGTGATGACGGATTGGATTGTTGACCGTCAACACAGGTATGAAGCTTTAGTTTTGGAAAAAATGCCGATTCCTTATGCATTTGTGCATGTGCACAGCAAGTACGAACTGATACGGTTGATTGCGGCGCTTAATTCCAAATCAAGAAAGTGGACTACCAACGATTACCTCCGTGCATGGAGCTGGTTGAAGATGGAGGAATACAATATCATTTCCGAATGGAAAGACCGTGTTCCCATTACAATCATCACTCAGGCTATGACTGGCTTAGACCGTACGACCTTAAGGGAAAAATTCCAACAAGGCCAGATTAAATTTTCTAATCCTGAGAAAGGTAAGAAAATTATTACAGACCTCTTGTCTCTCAAGCCTCACCTGCCAAAGGGTGTTCGTTACATGTCTGCAGCTACGAAATTCCTTTTCAAAATGAATGGAGCAGGTGACTTTACAACTAAGAAGTTGTTAAACAATATTTCAAAAAGTGGACTGAACTTTCACCCGAATGATCGGGATCAGGACATTATTAAAAAACTGGAAGAAAAATATGCAGCATAATAATTGCATAAATTCCAGAGGCGTTGCTTATGCAGCGCCTTTTTTATTGGCTTGGGGACAGGGACTCGAACCCCAATTAACGGCTTCAAAGGCCGCTGTCCTACCGTTAGACGATCCCCAAATACCTCTATAAAATACACTAAAATTTAATAAAAGACAATGGATAGTTCTTGTTTACTATCATGATATAATCAGATGCATGCAAGAATTGATTGATTGTAATAAATATCAAGTTTTTATTTATGGAAGCAAAGCACACCTACCTTTTATATTTGCTTGTCACTCTTGGGTAGTGCTAAACAAGAAGGGAACCGTATCCAGATGGGAAGTTGTTTTTAGAAAAAATAAAAATAAAGACCTCGGATATCTTCATATAGATGATCTACCTCCATTTAAAGGTATAAGTATTTTACCGTTCATGAATAGGATTTTCTCAAAAGGTAGAATGCTCGGACACATAGAAGGTGAGTCTGGTTCAATAGCAGAGCAAGTTATAAATTTTGTAGAGCAGTCAAAATTTACATATCCATATCTAAATAAATATATTTTAACTGGGCCAAATAGTAATACATATATACAATGGGTTTTAAATAAATTTCCGGATCTTAATGTAAAACTTTCTTGGCATTTTATCGGAAAAGACTATAATATTTAGATATGAATAAAGTTTGGTTTGTGAAAAAAAGATATGGGTGGGGCTGGAGACCAGTCACTTGGCAAGGTTGGATTATATCTTTTTTATATTTACTTAGTTTGCTCAGATTCTTTATGAAAGCCAATGCAAATTCTCACTCCGGAAGCGATGTTCTTATTTCTTTTGCTTTGCCTTTTATAATTCTAACCTCAATTTTTATTTTCATTTGTTATAGAAAAGGTGAAAAACCAGAGTGGCAGTGGGGGACTCCTAAACAAAAATAACGCTCATTAGGAGCGTTATTTTTGTTTAGAGAATATATCTACTGAAACTCTTGATCAATTGTTTTTAAAGATGCTTCGTTGTTAAAATTTAAAGCTCCATTTACGCTTGCCTCAAGTTGGCTATTTGTTGGATTTTCTCCCAAAGTATTTTCAGTAGCAGGTGCTTCGCTTTTATTACGCATTGCTAGCATAATACCCGCTATAATTATTATGATGATAATAATCCAGACTATAAGTTTTGAATTTTTACTACCAGTTGTATTCATTGTTGTTTCCATATAATTTAAAATTAGACCATTATTGTCCTACTTTAGTAGATGTACTACTGTTAGCATCGACCTCTGTTTTAACTTTTGCTTCAGGTAGCATAGGTATTATTTTCATATATTCTTTACCTGCTAATTTTATACTATCCTCAGCAACCTTAACTAGTGAACGAATAGCTTCTTTTGATGTTGTGGTTGAAGTTTGGTCGATAGATGCAGAGTTTGCTGCTTCTACATCAATTTTTGCTTTTGCAAGGGCTGTTTGAGCTTTTGCATATTGAGCCTCTTGAGCACTAGTATCTGCACCAGTTTCTTTCAAAGCTTTTATTTTTTCTCCAATTTTTACATCGACCTTACTTAATCTATTGATCTGATTATTCAAGTTTTTGAATATGTTCATCAATGAATTCTTTACTCTCTCTTGTGCTTTTGCTTCAAGCTTTAACTTCTTCTCATCTTTAGAAGATGTTAATTTTGAAAGCATATCTTTCTTACGAGCTTCTATCTCTAGCTTCATTTTAGCTTCTGCTTGTGGAGATATTTTTCTATCATCAGTACTTTCTCCATTGGATTCTCTTAACCCACCTTTATCATCTCCCAATTCTATTTCTCCTCTAACATCAGTATTACTTCTTAGAGTAGGTTTTGGTAATGGTACTGGAGGAAGAGGGTATTTATCATCACTACTTTCAACTTTAATACTTGAATCTACTCCCAAACTACCGCCTTCGGCTTGTAATTTTAGTAGAGGTATGACAAGTAATAAAAGGGAAAGAAAAACAACTAGATTACTTTTTTTCATAGCTTTTATATTTAGCTTACTAATAATATATAATTGTACTCTACCTATAAATATGTACATATTGACAAAAGTCATTAAAAGATATATAATACTACCATTATGAAGAAAGCAATTTTTATAACATCATTTTTTATTTTAATAGCAGGTTTTGCAATGTTTAGTGCTCCTAAGGCAGAAGCCTCTTTTTGGGATCATTTCTCAATAGGTATAGGCTTTGGTACTAGTTATGCAAGTTATGGTGGTTACGGAGGTGGCTACGACTCATATTACGATGACTACGGTTATGGATATGACGATTATGGTTACGGAGATGGATACGATTATTATCCAACAGCTGGTTACTATGGTGGTGGATATAATAATAATTACAATTCATATGGTAATAATGGTTATTATCCATCTTATCAATCTTACCCAACTTACAACTATCCAAGTTACCAATCATATGGTAACTACAGTCCAATAATGCCTTCTACTCCAATCGCACCGACTTACGGATACTATAATGGTGGATGCAATAACAACTATGGTTGCAACACATATCAAAATAGTCTTAGTTGGACTCACTAAAATAAACTCAAACAAAAAATCCTCCATTCGGAGGATTTTTTGTTACTACTCATCAGTTTGAGGTTTATCTAGTGTCATCGTCTCAATACTTATAGCGTCGCCCGTTATACGCATCACATCCTTATCTATTTTTCTAAATTCATGATTTGATTTATTGAAATGGTTCACTGTCGTCTCAAGAGCTTTGCCGAGTTTTACGTGCATGTCTTCATATGTACGTAAATGGTTTCCAAGCTCACCAACTCTTTTAATTATATCTTTTGCGCTCTCTTCTATCTGTAGAGCTTTTAACCCCTGAAGTACTGTTTGAAGATAAGCGAGGAAAGATGTAGGGGAGACAATTATAACTTTATACTTACTTGCAGCCCGCTGAATAAGATTGTCTGTATCTTCTGTTACAGCACCAATTTTATTTACTAGTAGATCATAATAAATTGCTTCGTGCGGGATAAACATAAAAGCAAAATCCATAGTACCTTCTTCAGGTTGGATATATTTAGATGTTTCTTGAATGCGGATTTTTAAATCATTTACAAATATTTTCTCTAATCTTTCTTTCTCATTTTTATCATTTGTTTCAGATATACGATTATAATTTTCAAGTGAGAATTTAGAATCAATAGGGATCACTTTATCTTTTACGAATACTGCCGCATCAACAATTGTTCCATCAGGGAATGGGTACTGCATCTGGTAACTTCCTGGTGGCATGACGTTTTTAAGTAATGTCTCAAGATAATACTCACCAAGTATCCCACGCTGTTTGGGGTTCTTTAGTATATCTTGCAAGCTCTGAAGCTGGTCAGCAAAAGATACAACTTGTTTATTTGTTTCATCAAGGCGTGTGATTTTTTCAGTAATATCTGCAACGATTCGTGAAGTCTCGCTAGACTGGTATCGCATAGTTTGATTTATTTCTTTTTGAGATTCACCAAGTTTATGGTCTATAGTCCTTGATAGCTCATTTATTTGCGTAAGCAATAGTTGTACTGAAGTATCATTATTATCTATAGGTTTTTTGCGCAAAAAGAAAAACATACCTATAAATAGTAAGACCAATAGAATTATTATAATAATTAAAAGTATGTTCATATTTATAATCTACCTAAATAATGTTTAAGTGTATAAATCCAATCTTCTTCATTGTCAGGGTTTTGCTCTTTTTGGGTAAGCATCCAATCTAGGTATCCTGGGTCAATGCTCTTTACTTCTTCAACTGTCTTACCATTATATTTTCCAAAAGGGAACAAATGCATCAGTGAAGGCCTAGAAGATATTTCTATCATTTTCTCTATTGCTTCATCTTCGCTTAAATTATCTTCCTTCATTATTTTAGTAAGTAATCTTTTAAATAATTGTTCAAGAACTAGTACATCACCAAGTGCGTCGTGAGCTTCTGCTTCGATATCTATATCTAAGTAATACCTCAAATATTGAAGTTTGTACTGAGGGATAGTGTTGTTCTTATCAAGTGCTCTTGCAACACGAAGAGTACAGATTACATTGGAAGGAGTAATACCTTCCTTCTCAATTATTGCTTGGTCAAAACGCGCGTTGTGTGCAACCATGACAGAAGTTGGATCTTCGAGCATAAGTTTTATCGCTCCGTAATTTGAACTCTCTTGAAATATTGGTTTGTCAGCTACATGTTTGTCTGTGATATGGGTTACTGCGCTTGCTTCAGGAGGAATATGAATAGGAGGTTTAAAGAGTTCACAAAAAGTTTCCTCATCAGTTTTAAATGCAAGTTGGCATAGGTAGTCCTTAACTGGTTCATTGCCAGTAGTTTCAGTATCAAGGAATATTATCTTTTTCATACTTTCATTTTATCATATAACGTTTCATCAAAATAGCTCCTCTTAAAATGCACGCATAATTTGAAGCTTCAAATTTGCTCTGCTCGGCTACCCGCCTGCGCAAGGCATTTCTCAAGGACTATTTTGATTGCACTTTTTTTGATATAATCTATTCATGTTACACGAAGAAATAAAGAACAAAATAAAGGATGCTATGAAAGCTAAAGATACTGTTGCTCTCAATGTTTACCGTGGTTTAGTGACTGCTTTCACCAACGAACTTGTAGCTACAGGTAAAACTCCTCAAGATATGCTTCCTGATGAGCAAGTGATAAACGTTATAGCTCGTACAGCAAAACAGAGAAAAGATTCAATTGAGCAGTTTACAAAAGGTGGGCGTATGGATCTTGCAGACGAAGATGCTGCACAGCTTGCAATACTTGAGACATATTTACCGAAGTTAATGGATAAAAGTGAGGTGGAAGGAATTGCTAGATCAAAGCAAGCTGAACTAGGTATCACTGACCCTACAAAAAAGGGGATGCTCATGAGTGCACTCATGAAAGATTTAAAAGGTAAAGCCGATGGAAATGTGGTAAAAGAAGTTGTCGATTCATTATTCGCATAAACATTTTTTTATGAAAATTATTTTACATTGGATAATACTATCAGTTGCTGTTTGGGCAACTACTCAGATTATTTCTGGTATTAGTGTAAATCCACTATATGTTACTTTGATTGTAGGTGCGTGTTTGACCTTGTTTAATATGTTTATCCGACCAATAATTAATGTATTAACTCTGCCTATTAATATTGTCACTCTCGGATTATTTTCACTAGTAGTAAATGGATTGTTGTTTTGGTACTTAGGCAACGTAATTCGTGGGTTCACTGTTACAACCTTCACTGCTGCTTTTGTAGGAGCTATATTAGTATCAGTTATTAACTGGATACTTACTAAGCTTTTCAACTTTGATCACTAGTTTAATAATATGTCCATTACAATCAACACCATCAGGCATTTTGTCGAGTTACATGCTCATCTAGCTTATTTTTTAGTAGTTGTTGGTGTAATTATAGAAGGTGAGATTGTAGTTGTTATTGCAGGAATATTTGCTCATCTTGGATCTTTAAATATATACATAGCCTTTATTGCTACTATGGTTGGGGGAGGTTTGAAATCTATTATAGGTTATAGTCTTGGTTATTATTTACAAAAACATCATTCGGGTAAACCATTGGTTCACCAAGCAGAAAGAAGAGTTAATTACTTCCTACCTAAATTTTCAGAGAAACCGTTCTGGTCAATATTCTTGTCTCGTTTTTTAATCTTAGGGTTACATTGGTTCTCACTTATTTTTTCTGGATATAGGAAAATAAAACTAAAAACTTTTGCTGAAGCGGAATTAGGATCTCTCCTTGCTTGGTCAGCATCAGTGCTTGCATTAGGATACTTTTTCAGCTACACTGCGCTGTCGATAAGCCGAGACATTCGCAAGTTTATCGGCATCATATTACTTTGTTTCATTGCTTTCTTTATATTAGAAAAGATCATAGCTTTTATAATTGAGTGGATAGAATCAGTAGATAAAAAAGAAAACGAAGATGAAAATTTTTAGAAAAAAGAAAATAATAGTTACCCACAACGGCTCATTTCATGCAGATGATATTTTTGCTTGTGCTACTTTATCTATATGGCTTAAAAATAAGAAAGAACTTTTTACAATTATTCGTACTCGCGAAAAAGATGCCATACAACAAGCTGATTATGTCTTTGATGTGGGTGGTGTATACGATCCAAAAATTAATAGATTTGATCACCACCAAAAAAAAGGAGCAGGTGCTCGGAAAAATGGTATTCCTTACGCATCATCTGGACTTGCTTGGAAACATTTCGGCCTAGATATTTGTGGAGGCAATGAAGAAGTTTGGAATTTGATTGATCAGAAGATATTTATGTCACTTGATGCGGTAGATAATGGAGTCGATATAAGTTCGCCAAAATTTAAAGGAGTGTCTACTTACCCTGCAGACCAAGTTTTCTTGGTTTATTCTCCGACATGGGAAGAAGCAGGCACTAATGAAGATCCAATTTTCGAAGAACAAGTTAAAAAAGCATCTATACTACTTGAAAGAGAGGTGCAAGTTGCATTGGCTGACTATAGGGGTAAACAAATAATATTTGAAGCGTACAATGGCGCTGTTGATAAAAGAATAGTACAAGTTAAGAATGATTTTCCAAGATATTTATTTCAGGAAGTTTTGTCAAAGCTTGCTGAGCCAATTTATTTTATTTATCCAAGCGCTCATAGTTCTGCTTGGAAAGTTGAAGCTATAAGAAAAAATACGGATACATTTGAGAGTAGAAAAATGTTCCCAGAATCTTGGCGAGGACTTCTAGATAGGGATCCAAAACTAGTCGAACTAACTGGTGTGCCCGATGTTAACTTTTGTCACAGAGGTGGATTTTATATGACTGTTGGTTCAAGAGAAGGAGCTATTGCCCTTGCACAAAAGGCGTTATTAGCATAAGGTAAAGATATATTACGCAAAGATATTAATTTTCTCGCGCTTAACCCTCTCTACGGGGGCTCCGACACGACTCGAAAATAAATATCCTTGCTCCATATTTATGTTCATAGATGAAATAAAATTTTTTGCAAAAGCTGGCCGTGGTGGAGACGGGGTTGTTCGCTGGCGCCGTGAAAAATTTATAGATAAGGGTGGTCCAAATGGAGGCGACGGCGGTCGAGGTGGTAGTATTTTTGCCGTTGCAGTTTCAGATATTCATTTACTTGCAAAATATAAACACAAAAAAACTTTTGAAGCAGAAAGAGGATTTGATGGGGCAGGTGGAAGTCGTCATGGTAAAGATGGGAAAGATTTAATTATTGAGCTTCCCGTAGGTTCTATAATTACAAATATTGAAAGTGGTGCATCTGTATCGCTCGAAGAACCAGGACAGAAAGAACTACTTCTAAAAGGTGGCCATGGTGGTTTTGGTAATGAGCAATTTAAAACTTCTATAAATACAACGCCTACTAAAGCTACAAAAGGTACAATTGGCGAACAGGGGAACTTTAAAATAGAACTCGAGCTTTTTGCTGATATTGGACTTATTGGTTTACCAAATGCTGGAAAATCTTCGCTCTTAAACTCTATAACTAATGCTCAAGCAAAAATTGGTTCATATCAGTTTACAACTCTTGATCCTAACTTAGGAGATTTTTATGGTCACATAATTGCAGATATCCCAGGACTTATTGAAGGTGCATCAGAGGGCAAGGGTCTTGGAATAAAATTCCTAAAGCATATAAAACGTACAAAAACCCTTGCACACCTAGTGTCATTTGAAAATGGTAAAGACATGATTAAGGTTTATAAACAAATTCGTAAGGAGCTCGGTGCTTATGATAAATTTATACTTGAAAAAGATGAAATTATAGTACTTACTAAAACAGATATGGTTGAACAAAAAACTATTGATAAAGCGATAAAGGATTTTGAGAAGTTGGGAAACCCAGTACTCACACTTTCTCTGTATGACGATAATTCGTTAAAACTTTTTATGAAAGAATTAGCTAAGCTACTTAAGAAAAAATAAAAACCGCATATGCGGTTTTTATTTTTGTGCCCCGTGAGGGAATCGAACCCCCGACCATCTCCTTAAGAGGGAGCTGCTCTACCAGCTGAGCTAACAGGGCAAACATTAAACTCCCTGATTATTGCAAATATAACTTGTTTTGTAAATGATTTGTTTACTTATTTTTTAAAAGTTATAATTAAACAAAACTAACACATATGTCAGAATTTCAATTTTTTAAATTTAGATCTAAAGAAGAAAGTACGGATGGGGAAATGAGTAAAGAAGAGATGCAAGAAGTTGCTATAAGATTTGGTATTCCAAATACTGATAATATAACCAAGGACAGTAATGGTAACTATTACCACAACAACGAATTGCTAAATGACCAATATTTAAAAGACCATAATATTGGACTATCCTCTGATCGTCCCATCAGAAAGTATTACTAGCCAATACCTATGAAAACGCCTTGTTTTGCAAGGCTTTTTTTATAGGTTAGACCGCTTGACTTATTATCTTATATGTATATAATAGTACCCACAGCAAGGTTAGTGCCTGCTGTTTTAATTTCCTTGTCAATAAAATAGGTATGCAATCATAAATTAAGTCCTACTAAAGTAGGCTAGCTCAACTTGTGCTAATCACAATAAGTTGGGTGAAGAAAGTCTTAACGTGTGCAAACGTTAAGCAGTCAGTTAATGGAATAAATATTTTTTGTTTTGTTGCGGTTATATTTTGTATTTCATGGTCATCTA
>CAZCXF010000003.1:0-79410 GCA_964502615.1 uncultured Candidatus Saccharibacteria bacterium
AGAAGAAAAAATAACCAAAGATGATGGATTGTTAGACCAAACTCTACGCCCTAGTGTTTGGAATGATTATCTTGGTCAGGAAAATATTAAAGAAAACCTGAGGATATTGCTTAAAGCTGCTGAAGAGAGGGCTCACCCAGCAGAACACATACTATTTTATGGTCCTCCAGGGCTTGGAAAGACAACACTTGCTCATTTAATTGCTAAAGAGACAGGGCGGCAAATAAAGATCACTTCGGGGCCTGCTATTGAGAAGGTTGGGGATCTAGCTTCTATTCTTACAAACCTCTCACCTGGAGATATTGTTTTTATAGATGAGATTCATAGATTAAATAAAATGGTTGAAGAAGTTCTTTACCCTGCTATGGAATCAGGCGTGCTTGATATTATTATTGGCAAGGGGCCATCCGCTCGAACTATACAATTAGAGCTTCCTCCTTTTACACTAATAGCAGCTACTACTCGTATTGCTCTACTATCTTCCCCTCTTCGCTCACGTTTCTCTGGAGGAGTATTTAGACTTGAGTTTTATAATCATGAAGAGATAAAAAAAATACTAAAAAGATCTTCAGAAATTCTAGGAGTGGAAATGGAAGATGAAGCACTGGACGAGATAGCAAAGCGTGCTCGT
Organism: uncultured Candidatus Saccharibacteria bacterium; assembly: GCA_964502615.1. Taxonomy (GTDB): domain Bacteria; phylum Patescibacteriota; class Minisyncoccia; order Phycocordibacterales; family UBA9973; genus UBA8515. The sequence goes on from CAZCXF010000003.1 coordinate 632, forward strand.
TTTACTCCTCGCACTGCAAATTATTTTCTAAAGCGTTGTCGCGATTACGCTCAGGTTCATAAACTTCCACTTTCAAAAGATGCAGTAAAAAAAGCATTGGCATTACTCGAAATAGATGAATTGGGTCTTTCATCTTCTGACAGAAGAATTTTAGAAGTAATAATCAGTAAGTTTGGCGGTGGACCAGTTGGACTAAAAACAATTGCTGCTGCAACATCTGAAGAAGAAGCAACAATAGAAGAAGTAGTTGAACCATATTTGATTCAGCTCGGATTACTTGAGCGTACTACTCGTGGACGAACAGTAACAGAAAAAGGTTATGAACATTTAGGATACGATTATCCAAATAAATAAATATGAAAATACTTGCGATTGATCCGGGTTTTGAAAGAATTGGGATAGCAGTTATTGAAAAAACTCATAACTCCAAACATAATTTAATATATTCAGATTGTTTTAAAACTTCAAAAAATTTACAGTTCCATTTTAGACTATCTCTGATAGGAGAAGAGGTTGAAAAAATAATAAAAAAATACAAACCAAAAGCTTTAGCTATCGAAAAACTTTATTTCACAACAAACCAAAAAACAGCTATGGGGGTTGCTGAAGCCAGAGGGGTTATTATTTATTGTGCCTCACATAATGGACTGGATATATTTGAATATACTCCTCCTCAGATAAAAGTTGCCGTTACTGGCTATGGTAAAGCAGACAAAAATATGGTTATTAGTATGGTCCCCAAGCTTATAGATATAGCAAAAAATACCAAATCAGATGATGAATTAGATGCTATTGCCATAGGAATCACTTGCCTTGCTTGTGAAAGAAATCTAAAGTAGCTTATATAGTTTTCCACAGGATGCTGTCTGTTGCAAAGAAAATAATATTTTGATACAAATTAATGTATTACAATAATTTGTATCCGCCAAATAGCGGAACCAATCATGAGTTATAGTGACGATGAATTTAAAATAGGAGATACTGAAGAAGCAGATCTAGATCTTGATTTAGATGTTGATTTAGATGAGCCTATTGAAGAAGATTTACTTGGTATAGAAGAAGGTATTGAGGAACCTGAGGAGGATTTTGCGGGATTAGATGGTTCTATGTATTAAAAATAAAAAACTACTCGAGAGAGTAGTTTTTTATTTTACAACTATTTTACAAAACCTTTTCTTCCCTATTCTATATACACCATTATCTACAACTTCTGTGTGTGAGGACACTTTTTGATTTGTATCCATATTTGTTATTGCGTGTTCATCAACAAGTCTTCTGAATTCACTTTTTGAGGAAACAATATTTTTAGAAAGAAAAATATCTATAAGTAAGGAGTTTTTTTCTACCAATATATCGTCTATGTTTGTTGGAATTTCATTTTTTTGAAAAGTATTAGAGAAATCTTCCTGTGCTTGTTTAGATTTTTTATCTCCATAATAAATACTTGTTATACAGTAGGCTAGTTTCATCTTTAAATCTCTAGGGTTTGATTTATTAGAAGCAATATCGGCTGCTATTTGTTCTATCTCGTTCATTGATAGATTAGTACATAACTCAAACGCTGGTATTATTAAGGAATCATTCCAGCTCATTATTTTTCCATACATCTCAGAAGGACTATCGGACAAAGAAACCATGTTCCCTTCTGTTTTGCCCATTTTTTTACCGTTATTATCTTCTAGTAATTTTACAGTTATAACAAATTTTTCTTTGTTTTTTATAGTTTTCATCAAATCACGCCCAGTAAGCATGTTGAAGGTTTGATCATTTCCCCCAATTTCTCCATCAACATCCATAGCAACCGAATCATATCCTTGCATTAGTGGATACATAAACTCATGTATGTATATAGGTTTACCTTCTTCTATCCGTTTTTCAAACATATCTCGTTCAAGCATTTGTTGAACTGTCATATTTGAGGCTAGATTTAGGACATCTGAGAACTTCATCTTACCTAGCCACTTTGAATTAAATTTAAATTCAGCGGCATTTTTACCTGAAAAAGATATCAGATTACTTGCTTGTTTTTTATAATTTTTTAGATTACTTAAAACTTGTTTATGGGTCAGTTGAACTCTTGCTGAAGATTTATCTGTTGGGTCACCTATCATTGCAGTAAAATCTCCCATTAATAAAATTACCTTATGTCCTGCTTTTTGAAATTCTGATAATTTTTTTATGGCAATTGCATGGCCAAGGTGTAGTGTCGGGCCAGTAGGATCTATTCCTAGATAAATTGTAAGCTTTTGGCCTTTGGAAATCTTTGAAGCTAGAAATTCTTTTGAGGGGTATATTGCAGATATAGATCTTGTAAGTAAATTATTTAAAATTTCGTCAGTCATGGAGGTATTTTATCATATAAAAGACCCTTTGTCCGTACACACCTAAGTTATGTTATGATAATAGAATATGAATATCTCCCGAGAGTATTTTAAGAAAAAATATCTGAAAAACTGGCTTTTAGGCGGTTTTGGGGTTGGAATGGTTTTGATAGGTGTTTTGATTGTTTGGGTTAGTACACTAAAACTACCAGATTTTAAATCATTTAATGAGAGGAAGGTTCAAAGCTCTACTAAGATATATGATAGAACAGGGAAAATCCTCTTATATGACGTGCACCAAGATATTAAAAGGACTGTTATACCTTATGAGAGTATTGGAACAAATATCAAAAATGCAGTTGTTGCAATAGAAGACTCTGAATTTTATCAACATAAAGGTGTTCGAATAAGCTCTATTATAAGAGGGACTATTTGGGCAAAACTAACTGGAAAAAAAGTTCAGGGTGGTTCAACCATAACCCAACAACTTATAAAAAATACATTATTAAACCAAGATAGGACAATAACAAGAAAAATAAAAGAGTGGATATTGGCGATGAAAGTAGAGAAAGTTATGAGCAAAGAAGATATCTTAACTCTATATTTAAATGAGGCACCTTATGGAGGAAATATTTATGGAATAGAAGAAGCAACTAAAGCTTTTTTTGGTAAAGAGCCTAAAGATTTAACATTAGCTGAGTCGGCTTATTTAGCAGCTATACCAAATGCACCTACCCACTACTCACCTTATGGTAAATATAAATCTGAATTAGAAAACAGGAAAAACCTTGTGTTAAAGAGGATGCTGGAACTAAAATTTATAACTGAGAAAGATTATAGAGAAGCATTGTCAGAAAAAGTTGCCTTTCTTCCAGCTCAACCTATGCATATTGCAGCCCCTCACTTTGTATTTTTTATAAAAGATTATTTGGAAAAAAAATATGGAGTAGATGCTCTTGAGTCTGGTGGATTAAATGTTATTACAACTCTAGATTATGATTTACAAACAAAAGCTGAAAGTATAGCACTCGCACGAGCTAAAGAAAATGAAAAGAGTTGGAATGGTAAAAATGCTTCAGTTGTTGCAATTGACCCTAAGACAGGTCAGATATTATCTATGGTTGGATCAAGAGATTATTTTGATAAAACAGTAGACGGTAATTTTAATGTTGCTACTGCATCTCGCCAGCCAGGATCTTCTTTCAAGCCAATAGTTTACGCAGAAGCTTTTAAAAAAGGATATACAGAGGATACGACGCTGTTTGATGTAAAAACTGAGTTCAACTCTTCTTGTGATCCAAATGGAAATCCTTTACCTGGTCATAAAACAGCTGATTGTTATATGCCTGACAATTATGATAATAGTTTTCGTGGACCAATGACATTAAAAGATGCTTTAGCTCAATCTATAAACGTTGTGGCCGTAAAACTACTTTATTTAGTAGGTGTTCCAGATGCTCTAAAAATGGCTCATGACCTAGGTATAACCACATTAAACGACCCAACTCGTTATGGGCTTTCTCTTGTTATAGGAGGTGGGGAAACAACATTACTAGATATGACTTCAGCTTATAGTGTCTTTGCAAATGAAGGAGTTAGGCATCCTTACCAATCAATATTATCTGTAACAGATAGCACAGGAAAAGAATTAGAAAAATATGAAGATAAATCTTATGAGGTTTTAGATCCTAATATAGCGAGAATTTTGGATGATATTTTATCAGATAATAAAGCAAGAACTCCTACTTTTGGAGCTAACTCTAGTTTGGTTGTACCTGGTAGAGAAGTTGCTGTAAAAACAGGTACAACAAACAGCAATAAGGATGCTTGGACTATAGGTTATACACCATCAATAGCAGTGGGGGTTTGGGTGGGTAATAATGACAACACACCAATGAAGAAAGGTGGTGCGGCATTGGCAGGACCTATTTGGAACGATGTTATGAAAGAAGCTTTAAAAAACCTGCCGGTTGAATCTTTTGAGAAACCAGACCCAATTAACCCTAAATTACCACCAATATTGAGAGGATTTTGGCAGGGAGGAGAAACATTTTCTATTGATACTATATCAGGAGGATTAGCGACGGAATACACCCCAATACAAACACAAAAAGAACAATCTATAACAAATGTTCATACCATACTTTATTGGATAAATAAAAATGATCCTTTAGGAGATAGGCCTACTAATCCAGAAAAGGACCCTTTATTTAAAAATTGGGAATATGGGGTTTTGAAGTGGTGGAATAATAATCAATATAAATACCCAATAATCACAGACAAAAACAAACCTGTTGTTTATGATAGTATCCATAACCAGTCTTCAAAACTTGAAATTGAAATACTTGGTTTAAATAGTGGTATTTATAAGAAAAATGAACCTATTTATATAATGGTAAATCCTAAAAACCAAAGTGTGTTAAAGAAGGTTGATATTTTTATAAATAACACCTACCTTACCTCTTTAAAAAATTACCCTTTTAGCACCTCTTTCAATCCTAGTGATATAAACAATATTAAAAATGATAATACGATAAAAGTTATTGGTTATGATGTAATCGGCAATAGCTCTGAAGCAATAAATTCTTTTAAAGTGGGTATTAATTAATATCTAGAAAGTTAGTGGTTTGTTGTTTTTTATTTATTTTATTTAAAATACTCTCTTTGTGTATTAAAATTTCATTTTTAATAATGGGTGAGGTTTTTATTGTTATCTCATTATTTTTAATTTTTATATTATCAATTCCTAAATCTACACCAATTTCTTCAAAAATAGTGTTGGACACTTCTTTTAAAATATTTTCTTTTTTAAAAAGTGTATTTTTAAATTTATCTAAAAAAATGTTTATTTGAGAATAGTCCATTTTACCTGTTCATTGGCATAACCAAATACATAAAAGAAGTGTCTCCTACTGGTTTAATTATCATGGGTTTATTTTTCCCATTAAGTTGTAGATTTATACTATCTGAGGTTATTGATTGAAAACAATCTAATATATATTTGTAATTGAAGTTTGCAGAAACACTTTCTCCAGACAAAGCTCCTGGAATTAGCGTCACATTTTCTCCAATATCAACATTGTTTGATTCTATTTCAAAAAACTTCTCACTGGGATTAACTTTTAATGTTATTTGATTAAATTTATCAGAAAATATATTAGATATTTTAAGGGATGCTATAAAATCTTGTTTTAGAACCGTAGCTTCTGTGTTTGAACCTTTTGGAATAATTTGTTTATAGTCAGGGAAATTACCATCAACAATTCTTGATGTTAAATATATATCGTTTGTTGAAAAGGATATTTGATTTTTTTGGGTTGTTATTTTTAAATCTTCATCTTTTCCTTCAAAAACCCTTATTATTTCAATAGCATTTTTCAATGGTATTAACAAGCCACTGAAGTTTATTTTTTGTTTTATTTTTACTTTTTTTTCTGCTAAACGAAAAGAATCTGTTGCTACAAAAACCAGTAAATCATCCTCAGGGTAAATATAAACACTTCCAATTTCTGGTTTTATTTCAGAAACAGAAGAACTATAATAAACAGCTTTTAAGCCCTCAATAAATTTTTTAGATTGTATAACAAAACTCTCACCGTTTATTATTGGTATTGTTGGGAAATCTTCATAAGGAACACTTTTTAAAATAACAGTGTTTTGTTTTGTTTTTACAGACAAGTTGTTGTTTATTGTTTCAAAAACAACATTTCCTTCATTGTTTAGTTGAGAAAATAGAGAGGATAATACATCACCTCGAATAGCAAGAACTCCTTCTTCTTCTATTTTGGCTGGCACTATTATCTCAACCCCTAGACTAAGGTTTGTTGCTCTAATTTTTAAAGTTTTATTGTTTACAACCCAAAGTATTGAGCTTAGTACTGGTAATGTTAAATTCTTACCAGTTATTTTTTCTGCAATAATTAAACTTTCTTTTATTTTATTTATTGAGCATTCTAGTTTCATATTATTTTAACTTATTATCTATTAATACTTTATTATTACTATTATCAGTGTGGATATGTGGATTACTTATAGGTGTTTATTTATTAAGGTTATTTTTGAATATATTTATTTTTTTAAAAAAAGTATTTTGTTAATAAGTTATTTTTTAAAAACAAACTTAAACTTTTCCACAAAATTATTTCTATCTAAACACACATTATCCACAGGTTTATTATTTAAACATAATTCTAATCTTCTCTATTTCTTGTAATAAAGAAGGATCTGTTTTTAAATCATCCCTTATTTTTAAATGAGAGTGAATCACTGTTGTGTGATCTCTACCACCCATTTTTTGACCTATTAAAGGATAAGATATATTAAAATCTTCTCTTAATATATACATAGCAACCTGTCTTGCTCTTACAATTTCTTTTCTTCTTGTTTTTTCATAAATAACTTCCTCTGCTATACCGTATTGATCAGCAATAATACGCACAATATCTTTTATTGCTACAGTTTTCTTTGGTTTTATATTGTTTTTTATAAGTGTTTTTACTTCTGATAAAGACAAAGCTTTGTTTTTCAACTGAGATTGGCAAACAACAGTATTTAAACTACCTTCAAGTTCCCGAATATTTCCCTCTAAAGACTCAGCTAAGTACTCAACAACATCTGGGCTCACAATACAATTTGTAGATTCAAACTTAGCTTTAATTATTGCTATTCTAGATTCATAATCTGGCTCGACTATTTGAACAGTCATACCAGAAGCAAACCTAGACTGGAGCCTATCTTCTAATCCTTGAATAAAGTTTGGGTGTTTATCTGAAGAAAATATTATTTGTTTATTGTTTTCATATAAAGTATTAAATAAATGAAAGAGTTCTTCTTGGGTTTTATCTTTTCCAGATATAAACTGAATATCATCCATAATAATTACATCATATTTTCTATATTTTTCCTTAAAAGAATTGGGGTTTTTGTTTTGAATAGAGTTTATATAATCAATAGCAAACTTCTCTAAACTAACATAATATATTTTTTTAGAAGGATATTTTGTTTTTAATGTATTACCTATTGCTTGGATTATATGGGTTTTACCAAGACCTGTACCTCCATAAATAAAAAATGGGTTATAGTTTTGCCCAGGATTATTTATTATTGCTTGTGCCACAGCATAAGCAAGCTCATTGAAAGGGCCTACTACAAAAGAGTTAAAAGTATATTTAGGGTTTAAATTATCATCTTTATTTAAATATAGATCGTTGAGTGGAAGCTCTTTATTTATATTTACAACCTGCTTTGTTGCATCTGCCTCTTGATTGTTTTTATTAACAACATCTTGTTTAGATATTATGTACTCTATACTTCTAATACTGTCATTATTACTAATTAGAGTTTTTAGTATAAGTTTATGAAATTTGTTATATAGCCAATCTTTTACAAACTCATTAGGGACACCCAAATATAGTGTACCCCCCTCTTCTTTAACAATAGAGGTATTTTTAAACCAAGTTGTAAAATTTGCTTTTGAGATACTCAATTCAATCTCTGCTAGGCTTTTATCCCAAAGTTCTTTTGTATTCATAGTGCGTATTATACTCTGTTTTCAAAACAGCTAATAATCAAGTATCTGGATTAACCTGTTAATAATGTGTGGATATTTTTTCTTCCTTTAAGGATTGCATTATACCTCATAATGTTATATATTTTCCATATGTCTAAAACATACCAACCAAACAAAAGAAAAAGAGCTAAAACACACGGTTTTTTGACTAGATCCAAGAAACCAGGTGGTAAAAAGGTTACCCAAGCACGTCGTAGAAAAGGACGAGCGAACGTATCAATTAAGAAATAAAAATGATCCCAAAAAGAAAACGGCTAAATAAAACACTCTTCCAGGAGATAATGAAAAAAGGAGTGATAATACATAGTCCGTTTTTTATTTTTAGGTACTTAAAACAAAAAACACCACAATATGCCTTTGTTGTGCCTAAAAACCTTACAAAATCAGCTATTTTAAGGGTTAAACTAAGAAGGCTTGGGTACAACAGTATAAAAGACATAGATTTACCACATTGCGCCGGGATATTTTTCTATAAAAATGTAAAAAACCTTGATTTTAAAGGGGATATTTTGAAAACTCTCGATAAAATTAGGTAGAATTATGAAAAAAATAGTAATTTCGCTAATAAACACATATCAGAAAATACCTCTTAAATCACACAATTCATGTGTCTTTATACCCACATGTTCTCAATATACAAAAGAATCTATTGAAAAACATGGTTTAAGCAAAGGCCTCTTACACGGGTTTTTAAGGATTTGTAGATGTCATCCTTGGCAAAAAAACCATTATGATCCTATAAAATAAAGTGATTTTGGGTTTCTGTATTTTTAAGATACAATAGGAGGATGCATGCACTATGGAACACAATCTTCTATCAACCAATATATAACGCTCTTGTTTTTACAATCAACAATATTACCTTTGGTGATGTTGGCTTTGCTATTATCTTTATAACTATAGTAGTGAAATTTATCCTATTCCCTCTTACTAAAAAATCTATAAGAAGCCAGGTTCTAATGAAGAGAATTGAACCAGAACTAAAGAGTATTAAAAAAGATTTTCCAAATAAAGAAGAACAAGCTAAAAAAACATTTGAGTTATATAAAAAATATGGAGTAAACCCATTTTCTGGTTGTTTGGTTGTTTTACTCCAACTCCCAGTTATTTTTGCTTTATATTATGTTTTTTATAAAGGATTGGATTTATCAAGTGGTCCTCTATATTCTTTTATTCACGCTCCTTTTGATGTACATAATAATTTTTTAGGATTAGTGGATATACATAGTAAAAGTATAGTTCTTGCAGTAATGGCAGGTATATCTCAATTTATTCAAGGATATTTAGCTTCACCTATAAAACCAAAAGTTGAAGTTGTAAAAGATATTAAAAAAGATGAACCCAAAACATTTCAAGAACAGATGTCAGACAGTATGCAGTTAAATGTAAAATATTTCCTACCTATTTTTATAGCTTTTATTGCTTATCAAATATCTGCTGCGGTTGCATTATATTGGATTACCAGTAATATATTTACTATAGTTCAAGAATGGTATATAAGACGTGAATTAAACAAAAACACTATATAAATCACTATGCAAGATAAAATTAAACAAATAATAGAAGATATTTTCAAACACACAAATTGCACAATTTCAAAGTGTGAGTTTTCAGATGAACATGGAATGCTTTGGTGTATGATAGAAACCCCTGATTCTAGATTTATGATCGGAAGAGATGGAGAAACACTAAGATCTCTTAATCATTTAGTTCAAAAAGTTATAGAAAAAGATTTACCTGAAAATGAAACAACTAAGATATTTATTGATGTGAATGGTTACCAGAAAAAACGTTTTAATGATTTAAAAAATATTGCTCACATGATGGCAGAACGTGCTCGCTACTTCAAAAGTAATATTGAGATTGATCCAATGCCAGCTTTCGAGCGACGTATCATACACATGTTTTTAGAAGGATCTCCTGATATTAAAACAGAGTCCGAAGGTTTTGGTCCCAATAGAAAAGTGGTAATTAAATATACACCAAACAATATAACTATTTAACTAATGACCGTTTGTTGACCAGTGCCAATTCTCTATTGGTAAATTTCTCAAACCATATTTACTAGAGTTTTGACTTAACCAATCAAAACAAACTTTTGTAGATCCTACTATTGGGAATCTATTTTTCCTTCCAGTTCCTATGTTTATAAGTGAACCGTTACATTTTAAATCAAAAGCTAACCCTGTTTCGTGCATAGACGTTCCAGGATATGCTGTAGTTGGATTACATTTTGCATTTTTATTAAATTCATTTCCAACTCCACAATTTGCTCTTCTAGTTGCTATTTGTTCGGCTGGAGTTCTAAATCCTCCACCTGAAATTTTTAATCCAGCAGCATTAGCATCAGCTATCATTTGTTTAAACTTTGCAGAAATTGATTTACAAGCGATAAATCTCACTGTAACAGTTTTTACTTCCTCTACCCCCTCTGGACATTTTGAAGTCTTGGCACCTGTTGAAGGAATAACTGTTTTTTCGTTAGATAGGATTGGATCTCCATCAACACTAATATCATTACTAACCTGATCCAACGTCAATCCGTCTTTCCCTGTCAGTGCCGGATCTATGGTGTTTAAAATAGCATATGCACCAAGAGCAAGTAATAACCCCCCAATAGGACCCCAAATCTTCTTTTTAAGCTCTGCTTTCTCAGTAAATGACTCACTAGTCATATACGATATACCATGGATTATTAGCATAATAACTGCCAATACTCCACATATACCAATAGCTACATTAAATAGAATATTAAAATACTTACCTATATCATTCGTCTCTATCTTCTCTAACCCTGGTAATGGAGCAAGGAGACAATATATATTTTCGTCTCTTTTAGTTTTTTCGTCCTTTTTAATACAAGGGTCACCTGACGGTTTATCCTTTTCAGCATTTATTGTAACTGGAGTATCCCCTGTCCCAGCATAAATATTAATAACAGAAATAGATAGATTAAATATTACTATTAGTGTTACAAGAAATACTTTTAAAGGTTTCATTTTAATTTAAATCCAAACTCCACAGCGTCCCATCTTTTTTATTAATAAAATAAAGAGCAGTATTTTCTTTATTTAAAAATAAGTGCGTAGCATCTAAGTATTGATTACCTAAACTATCAACATCTGCAATACTTGAAACTTCTCCGGTTAAGCTGTTTATTTTTACAAAAGTATCATCAAAAGATGTCAATCCTTGGTACCAAGAATCTGGTTGTTTACTACCTAGAGTATCTGGTATTGCACAATATATTGTTATATTATCATCTTTCCAAACACATTTTTCTGGTAAACCACCTATATTTAAATTAGAAATAAAATGGCTTGATGTGTTTAATAGATTTAATTCCGGCTCTGAATCATTATAAGAACTGTATAATACTACTAACCCATCTTTATTTGAAAGAGTTGTTAATCCTCTAACTCCACCAAGTATCTTCTTTAAAGTCCCGTTGGTCGTATTTAAACTAAATAGACTACCATTTACAGAACTCGATGCTCTTGTTGTAAGAAAAACATTAGAAGCACCTACCCATTGGGACAACCACTCTGAATAAGGAGATGAAAAAACTTGAGATTTTTTATTATCATAAAACGATCTTACCCAACCGGAAATTCCATTTGAATTTTTTACAAGATAAAAGAATTGGGTTTTATCTGGAGATAAACTTAAATCAATAATGTTTGAAGGCAAAAACTCTCCTTTATCAGCCCCAAGGGTAGCAAAGTAACTACTTATTGTTTTATTATCTCCAGATAAATATCTGTAAATTATAGAAGAAGCTTTACTGTCAAAAATAGCTTCATATATTCCAGGAATCGTAGAGTTAGATATCTTACTTACAGTTTTTGTATCTAAATACATTTGATAAATATGTCCTGTAACTTTTTCAACATACCTAAGAGAAGGAACAGTCTCTACTGTTGGAACGACTGGTTTTTTATCTGCCACTTTTTTATTTTTAGTATTTATAGGTTCAGTTTTAGTTTGGGGCTTATCTCCACCTTTAAGTGGGACTTCAGTTGTTGTTTGAGCAGGCTCACCACCCCCCTTAACTGGAATTTCATCTACAGGTAAAGGTCTAGTATCCTCAAAAAACGCAGCACCAGATACTGCAAAATCTGTTAACTGATGTAGTCTAATTTTTGTTTCCCCTACTCCAACAATTTCAGGGTTATCTGAATTCTGATTTGAAGGATTCTCATTAACCAGAGTACTACTATCTGTAGTAGGTTGCTTAGTATTAAAAAGACTGCCAAATAATCCATAAGCACTAGAGTTTGTGCCACTAGAAGAATTACTATTTTTTTTACTAGATATATAGTAAACCAAGAATACCAGGCCTACTAAAATAAACACAGATATAAAAATTATTTTCGTTTTACGTGGCATAGATTAACCCTTTAATTGTACCATAAAACTATTTATCCTGAGCTACACATTGAGTATACAAATCAGCCCTAATAGGGGCTTCAGTATTCATAAATTTTCCACCCCCACTACAACTACCAGATCCATACGCTCTATAAGTTTGTTCAATGTTTTTGCCACATTTCTTATAGTTGTTATTCATAATATAAGCACCCAAAAGAATATCAACCATAGGATCATATAAATCTTTTGCGAATATTCTCTGATGACCAGGTATTGTTGTTTGAATACCTACCGTATAGTCTGCGTACTTTGAGCCCTTAGGGTAAAGCGTTACACCTAAAAGGCCTATTCCATGAGAAAACCTCCAATCGAGACCTAAATCTTGAGCATTTGGGTTTAAAGCAGAATAAGGTTTACCTTGTATATGTTCTGTGTTTTTAAAAGAACCCTTTTCAATCAAAGTGTTATCTGGAGTAAAAGTTGTACCATCATACTTTTTACCAGAAGCAATAAATTCTCTTCTTGATTTAATTCCAGATGATGCAGCATCTTCATCGTGACCAACAAGACCTTCAATACCTCCAGATTCTCTTTGTATTGCAGCTTGAAGTAAGCAGTGTGGAATATTATACTCAGGTTTAGCAGCTATTTCCTTTATAGTATTATAATACTTAGTTCTTTTAAACTTTTTTGTACTTGGATTTGATTGAGTTTCAATAAGTCTTATTTGTTGACCTTCAGATAAGGTAACATTAGGGTCAATATTTATGTTGTTACTAACCTGATCCACCGTCAGCCCCTCCTTCCCCGTCAGCGCCGGATCTATAGTGTTTAAAATAGCATATGCACCAAGAGCAAGTAATAACCCCCCAATAGGACCCCAAATCTTCTTTTTAAGCTCTGCTTTCTCAGTAAATGACTCACTAGTCATATAACTAATCCCATGAATGATTAGCATGATAACTGCAAGCACTCCACATATACCAATAGCTATATTAAAGAGTATATTAAAATACTTCCCTATATCATTAGTTTCTATGCTCTTTAGCCCTGGAAGTGGAGCCAGGAGATTGTAGGTGGTGTTGTTTGAAGGTTTACCGTTTTCAGCATTTATTGTAACGGGAGTATCCCCTTTTTTATAACAAAAAGTATTACCATTAATATTTTTTAGAGCATCTGAACACAATTCTTTTGTGGCGTATGGTCCTTGTACAACATTAGCAGTATCTAAGAAATACCACTCTTCTTCAGCAGAAACAAAAGCAACTTGAAAAGAAAGGAAGATATTAAATATTACCGTTAGTATTAATAGATATATATTTAACTTCTTCATTTTATAGTGTTAGGTTTAACTTCCCAGCAACTTTTTGGAATAAGAAATTCAAATTTTCCATAACTAAGTCAATAGTTGCATAACCACCTCTTTCTGCAGGTCTAACAGTTAGTTCTGTTTTTTTGGATGGAGTGTCAATTGTTTCACCGTTTATTTTCCAGTTATAAGAAAAATTTACCTCGTTACCATCTAATGCCAAGAAGTACGGTTCAGCAACTAAAGTAACTTCATCTTCTGAAATTAAAGTTCCGTCTGTTAATGCGTTGTTATATAAAACCCCCTCAGTAGGTGATTTCTTATAAAATATAATTTTTGGATTAACAATTGGTATATCTATTGTTTTAGTAGCATTATATTTCCCATCTATAGATGAAGCTTGAACAGATATATTTTCTTTTGTTTTTAGTTGATCGTTGGAGAAAATATAATAATCTTTTCCGTAACCAGAAGCACTCTGTACAGCATTGTCGTCATTTTGCCAAGCGTAAGTAATATTACCCTTACCCTTCGTTATAATGTTTGTGTTTGGAATAGCAACTACTTTTATTGTACTTTCTCTGGATGGGAAAGATTTACCTCTATAAAAAGGTGGAGTATAAGATCCTATACTTTCCCACATAAGCTCGACTTCAGAAGTTTTTATTGTAACCTTTTTTGTAAATTTATCTGCACTATCTGGCGGTGTTATTGTAATATAAAAATCCGTTGTAAGATCTGGTCCTGGTGCTTGAAAAGAATAAGAAAGTTTTCCATAACCAGATAATAATATTTTTGAACCATTATGCCATTCAATAAAAGCTTTATTTAAGTCAGTAGCATAACTAGATATTTTTATAGTAACATCCCCATATGGTTCTGGATTTTCTGGTATGGTTGTTACATCTATGTCTCCATCTTGGAGTCCTACTTCGGAAGCATGGGTTAATAAACTTGGAGTTAACAAAACACCAAGCACCAATAGACCAAAACCGATAGTTTTCATTTTTAAGAATATCACCTATATATTATATGATAACTTACTTTGGATTGCCAATTTAGCTTTATTGCTTATTTGCTTGTGCCAAGTCATCCTTTGCTTTTTTTATAGCTAGTATTTGTGATGGATCTGAAGTAATTATCTGATCTTCTGTATATGAAGCGATAGTTTTTACTGCAACGTGTTTAAGCCCAGCAAAGAATATCCCTTCCCCAACATTTGCTTCCAATAATAGGTATTTTTCTTCATCTGTTAGATTAAAAGTTTTCTGGAGTACATCAACAGTTGACGGAGATTGTTTTAATAGTAGTTGAATAGAAGTGATGGTAACAATAGGCACTGCATAAGGACTCTTCATGAAGTCGCCAACATCTTGAGTGATAGTTGCAAGTCCAAGGTAGTATTTACGCCCACGTTTAGCAATAGAATATAGGAATGAAGCGGTATCTTCAGATTTCATCATCCACCAAGCCTCATCAACCACAAGAAGTCTCTTTTTAATATTTTTACGAACAGCGTTCCATATATAGTGTGTGACTATGTACATTGCGACTGGTTTTAGTTCGTCTTCCATGTCTCGAACTGAAAATACTACGAACTTTCGATTTATATCTACGTTTGAAGGTTGATTCAAAAATGATGCCCAAGATCCGTGAGTGAATTTTGTTAAACGCTGTATTAATGATGCACTTCCCTCCATTCCAGCAAGCACCATCTCAAAGTCAGTAAGAAGTGGTGGTTCAATGTTTGCAAAATTTGAGTCAGGAGTAATATCTTTTAAAGCGTACGTTTCAGTGATAGCTCGATCGATAATTGAATCTTCTTCTGGAGTAAGGCCTCCAAGCATTATACGAAATAGACCTACTAAGTTTATAGTGTTTGCACGAAGGACATCAGCTGGTGTTTCATCTGCTGTAGGTATTGGAAGATCAAAAGGATTGATATGGTGATCAGAAGAAAGAGCAATATTGAAGTATCTTCCACCAACAGCTTCGGATAAATATTCATACTCTCTTTCTGGGTCAATAACAATAACTTCAGTATCAAACATAAGAGTACGAATAACTTCAAGTTTAGTAGCATAAGATTTTCCCGCACCAGAAGTCGCGAAAGTTATAGAATTGTAGTTTGGAAGAGAGAATCTATCAAATATAATAAGACTAGAGTTATGACGATTTACCCCATAAAGAATTCCTTTGTCAGAGGTTAGATCAAAAGATACGAAAGGAAATAAACTAGAAAGTGGCTCGGTATTTAACTTTTGATGTATTCCCAAAACATCAGTTCCCAGAGGAATTACACTTTTAAAAGCTTCATCCTGTTGGAATAGTGCTGGTTTTAGATATATAAGTTTTGATTCCAATAAAGATTTAATTTCACTTTCTATTTTAAATAAGTCATTTTCATTATCAGCATAAACTGTAATATAAAGACCAACATCAAACATTTTTTCCTGTGCCTGCATTAGGTTATCGCGCAAACTCTCTAGATCTCTATAAGCAGTATCGAGCATTGGGTCACGAACAAGACCTTTAGATTCTCGAATAGATATCTGGCTTTGAACTTCTGCAACTTTATTTTGAAAAGTATGAAGCACATCCACAGTGTCTATAGGATGTATAAATATTGAAACATCAAAAACTTTGTCCAGGTTTATTATTGGTGAAAACCAGTTATCAGTAAGATATCTTGGATATGATATGACAAAGAAAGTTCGAGCAATTTTATCTCCAAGATTAAGCGATTTTGGTGTGATTTGGAGTGCAGATGGTGCAATAATATCTTGAAGCTCTAGTACAGCAGCTTTATATATTTCAGCAGGCAAAACAGGCATAACCATATTTTTAGGTTTTGTTATGTCGTTCTTTTTCCCAAATAATGATGAAAATATACCCATATTATTGTAATTTAATTCCCCTACTAATATCTCCTGGGTTGAAAGTCTTATAGAAAAGCTCTACTTCTTCTTCTGTTGTTAGTTGACTGCTTCTAATACCGAGTCCTCCAAGTCCTGAAATTATAACATTAACTCTTTGGTCCAACTGGCTTCGTTTTTCTTCAAAGGAAGCCATTTCGAGAGCTTTCTTTGTATTTTCAACAGCTTTTTTTGTTTCGCCTCCGCCTATAATTTTATCAAGTAACCCGTCCCCTGATTTTAGTACTGTTGGACTATAAGGCACTACAACGAAAAAGGTTTTAGTCATTATATTTACTTCATCAGTAAACGCTCTGATAAAATCAATATATTCTTTTGTTTGTATTTTTAGAAGTTTTTCGTTTTGAACCTTGAGCCTTTCTTCAAGCATTCCTAAGTATGGCCTAATATCTAGTCTTCTTGATTGCATAACGATCTGGGTTGAAAAATCTAAACCATTTAAAAAAGATTGAAATTGACTAATTATAGCTGCTTGCTCATCTGCAGATTTAAGAGAAAGGTTTATAGAAGAGGCAATCAAGACAGCTCGAAGTCCCCCATCTTTTAAAATGATAACCCCATTTCTTACTTCTTTTATTGGTACAAATTCTTGAGCTGCGCGTGCGTTTATAGCCATAAGTTTATTATATCATGTTACCTACTCCTTATTATTCTCATCAGGCTGCACATCCAAACTCCAAGATATATCTCTTAATTTACTAGAAGAGAGAACTGGTAGAACTGAAGTTTGCGGGAGGGCCTCTTCTTCTTTGTTTGCATCCTTGGGTTTAGCTAGACGCTGTTTCCATATATACAGCTTGTTTGAAATAGCATAATTTATCGCTGCTTGGAGGTAGTATATAAAAGGCTTATTGTTTATCTTGTAAAAAGTTAAAAGGCCTGCTAGAAGCCCGACTGGTAGTATCAACAAAATTGCTATCCAAAAAGGTAGAAGTTTGTATAGAACAAATATCATTCCAGCACCCCCTGCCATGTATACGAACTGTCTAAAAGTAAAAGGACCAAAAAGTTTATCCTCAACGTCTATAAATTGTGGAACTTTAAATTGCATATCCTAATTGTATCACAAAACTATATTGCTTCGTGATAAGGATCGTGGGGTTTTTCTGCGGCAACTACTGGTTGAGAGTTGTTTGGTGGAACTATTTCAGGAGTACTATGATTTATCTTAGGGATAGTTTGGTTGCTAACAACAGGTTTGCTTACAGTAGGAGCACTTAATTTACTACCAATAATACTTTTCATAACATCTTCTTTTTCAGGCTCGTTACTAACCATCTCAATACCAGCGCTTTTATAGATACCCGATTCAGTTTTTGGTGTTTCTTCAATTGGTTTTGGTATTGTGGAAGCAAAAGTTTTTGGAGTCTCAGGTTTTGCCACTACTGCATAGGGTGGAATTGGCACCTCATCTTCTCCTTCTTGTGCCACCCCCTTACTTTTTTCCCAATTATTTCTTAAAATCTCACGAATATTTTTTAAAATATCTTCATTTACATTATTTACTATCTCACTAACTACAGTAGGGCTTACTCCTAGCTTACTGTTTAATTCTTCTTCATATTTATCTGGGTGAATTGTATTAAGAATTACTTTATTAGTGGCTTCCTCAAGTGTCTGCATTTGATCTATCGATAGATTTTTCTCAGTAGCTATATTTACCAGTTTTAATTGATATCCTGATTCAACAATAGCATCTTTAACTTCTTTTGGTAAGGTATTAAATTTTTCATCGAGTTTTCTAGTATCACCATATTTCTCTTCAACAAGAGATTTTGTGTTGTCCTCATAAGCTTTATTTAAACTATCGGATATCGGTTCTATTATGGATTCGTTTATTTCGGCTGTGATCCTCTCTAGTAAATCATCTGATACACCCAACTCATCGAATAAAATATCTATATAATTTTCCTTACTTATAACACCCAAAAGTAGTAAAGTTGTCTCTGTCCCTAAGGTTTCTTTTTGACTAGTACTTAGATCGTGTGCCTGACTAATCTCTTGCAATGTATCCATCCATTTCATATTAGAAAAGAATTCTTGTACATCTGGTGGAAGTTTTGTGTATGCTTCAGCTATTTTTTGTTGTAATTGTGTTTGATCCATAAATTATACTTTAATGATGCCCTCCTTTATCCCCATGCCCTTTATCTTCTTTATGATCGTCTCCCCCACCATGTGCATCTTTAACTTTTACTTTAGTGTGTACTTCTATATGTTTAAGAGTATCACCTAAGGTTGCCTTCAAGTCCTTTAAGAAGTCCTTTTGTGAAGTGCCATGATCCATTCCTCCAGAAAGTTTCTTGAGTCCCATTCTCATTAGACCAGAAGTGTGAGCAGCAAGCCCAGCTCCTATTAAAGCACTAGCTCCTCCTGTAAATGCTGCTGCAGCTAAACCAAGAGCGGTAATAGCATTATGATCCATATCTCTTAAGTCCATGGTTCCCTTAGTTGCCATATTCAATACGTCATTTCTTAAGTTGTAACTAGGAACTTTGTTATAGGTTTTCTCTAAATGCTCTGCATCGTGGAACTTACTAGGATCCTTACCAAGGTTTGTGGCATATGTATTTAATATATTTGTATTTACTTTACCACTATTGTCATCCACTGATCTATTTACCATTGCATTTTCTCCCGCACTTAGTTTACTTACATCTTTTCCGTTAAACAGGAATTTTGCCACTTCAGCTTTGTTAGCGCTCTTTCTAGCCTTTTCCTGATCACCTTGGTCAAGTTCTGAATATTTTTTACCCTTTTGTATTTTATCTGCATGTTCATCAAGTACATGTTCTGCGTGAGCTTTGTCGCTTTTCTCACTTTTCTCCTTCTTATTCTTATCTATTCTTTGTTTCAACCAAGTATTACCGACTACATTCTTTCTTTGTACTTCATTTTTACCAGTTTTAGGGTTCGTTCTTATTACAGGTTTACCAGTAGTAGGATCGCGTTCTACTACTTTTTTAACACCTAAACCTACATTTGCCATTTTTGCGCTTATAGCCTTGCCGTAAGTCTTTGGGTTATACCACTGCTTTTTGAATTTATCTATTGCAGCGTCTCTTGTAGTCTGACTAGATTGAGCCATCTTAAGTGGATTTGAAATAAAACCTCTTCCAAGAGCTGCAATTCCACCAGAAGCTAAAGCTGCTCCACCAACAAGCGCACCCCCTCCGATAACGGCAGCTTTTGTTACCATAGAACCAATATCACCAGCAAATTGTGTGGCTAGTTTTTTTGCCTTCATCATTAATATCATTATGAAAGCAAAAGGGACAATTATCCCGAGCACAAAGTCTGTGCCACTAGTACCGTTTAATTTTGGCAAAAAATCTCCACCTACGAATTTTAAAATCAGATACATGAAAAACATGAAAATAGGGGCCAAGAACGACAATTTTAAAGTATTATCCCACCATTTTGACCAACCTATTGCCTCAATATTTTTCATTGCTGGAACCATGTAAGAAAAGAAAGCTATTGGTACTAATATCATTGCTATCCAAAGGCCTATAACTCTACCAATCATAAGTAATCCGACAGATAAAAAAACAATCATTCCAACGATATTAACAATAGATGCAAGAAGTGTTACCAAAATAAAAGTACCAACACTGACACCTTTTGATAAGTCATCTTCAAGTCGGGAACTAGCATTTCTGTTCGGGTCGGTAGATCCAACCCTAGCTGCTTTTATTATTAATTTTTGTGGGTCTACAGCTTTCACTACTGCAATAGATAGTTGTTTTTCACCACTTTTTCCAAGAGCCTCAGTTTTATTTTCTGGATTTGCTTTATCTGAAGTTGTAACCGTTGTTGCGCTATAGAAAACTCTAGCTAGTATATTCGAAGCATCAATAATAACTCTTGTGGCAAATAAACTAAAGTTCATTAAAATACCTATGATTACAACATTCATAATCATCTCTTTGGTTTTGAATCCATGTATATTTAGTATTGTGGAGAAAGCAATCCAAAGAAGTACAAAAATAAAGAAAATATTTACAAAATCACGAACTATACCCCACCCACCAGTAACAAAAGTGTTGGTATAGGCTTTATCTCCTACTGAGTAAAAAAAAGAGAAGTCAAAAAACTTTCCAGTCAATTCAAATAAAAATGAAGTTGGTTTAAATAAGATTGTATACAATATCTGAGCAAAACATCCACCAATATTTACTCTAAAAACAGCTTTTGTACACCAAGGTAGATATCCAGCATCTGAGTTTATGGTTGCAAGTTCTTCAGTCTCGCTGTCTTCAACCTCTCCTGCTTTAGTTGTACTGATTTCAACATCGTATCTTGGATAAGCTAAACTTTCACCAGAAGTGTCACCTGCATAACCAAAGTAACTTACATAGTAAGTTTTTTCTGGAGTTAGATTATTTATTGTTTTTTCTACAACCCCATTTTTCTTAAAATCTATCCAGTTACTACTACAACCATCTCTACCACCATCAATTTTAGATCCTTCTGGAATTGAGAAAAAACTCTCATTTATAGAACATCCAGAATCATGAGCCATGTAAAAATCTAGTAATGCTAAATTTTCTTTTGATATAGTAGTACCTGGTTTATCTGTAACTATCACTACTAAACCTTCATGGTCTGTGTTTGATAATTGTGTTATGTCAAAAGCGAAACTTATGGATGTACTAGTTCTTTTCTTTTTTAATATTGTTATAGAAAGGTCAGCGCTAGCTACAGATTTTTTTAGAATAGGAACTCCATCTTTTATGCTAACCGTAAAAGGCGCGAAAAGATTCACGAGAATAAGGGTTATTAGGATTGAAGGTATAATTTTTCTCATTCGCAATATGATATTAATTATATCATATCTATAGATTTAGCTTGAGTATTTACCAGATATTTAGTTGATATTCTAAGTCTTGGTATTGTGATGGAGCGTAAAAATCTGGTTTTATATTAAAGTCTCCATAGTAAGGGTTGTTTTTAGTAGCCTTAGGACCTGTATATTTTACATCCCTCTTTTGGTCTTTACATTGAAGAGTCAAAGTATCTGCGTGATCAATTAGATCTTGGTTCCTTTTAATATCAGCATTGATCATCGCTACTTCATCGGCAGTTTTTAACTCAGGGGCTATTAGATAATACTGACGAAGTAAGTCAGCTAACTCATCTTTTTCAGCATCGGTGTATTCTAGTTCCTCATCTATTGGACAAACTTTTGGACTCTCATCTTTTTTTGGTTCTGGTGTTGGAGTCGGTTTTGGTCCACCACCTGTTCTTACTATTGGCTCATTCCCTACACTTATACCTTCTCCTGGTGTTGGAATAGGATTAAAAGGTGCTGTTATTCCACTTTTTTTGTTTACAGTTCCTCCTACATCGCCCCCTGGAACCTGGTTTATATCACTACCACCATTATTCTGTGTATTGTTTTTTGTGTTAGTGTTTTGGTCGGTATTTTCTGTTTCAGTATTAGTTTTATCTACAGTATCAACAGTCTTTTGTTTTGGTGTACCAAGTAATGGGGAGAATAGTTTTGTAATAGATTGATTTTTGGTCCCAAAAAGTTTATCACTATTTTTAAATAGTAGATATGCAACCACAACAAGCACAATAATTGAAATTATTGTTATTATGAGAGCTTTACTTTTTTTAGGATTGTTTTCCATATATCTATTGTGCGACTTTTATTAATGTACCCTCTGGTTCAAGTGGGGCGTAATCTTTGATTATCTGTTGTTTGTTCTTAATGATCGGTAAAGGTCTATCATCTGAAGCAATAATTTTTCCGTTATAGTCAGTAAAGGTTACTTTTTCTTTTAATAAACAAGTTGGACTTATTTTTGTTCCACCTTCCTTTGCTATTTTATCTGCTCTTCTCTTTTGAGCAGCAGCGATTATTTCGTTTACTCTTTTTTGTATTGCCTTTAGCTTATCTAAGTTTGGAGTTGCTTCTGCTAGCAAATCTCTTGAATCATTTTTTGCAGCTTCAACCTCTTCTATATAATCTGGAATATTTTTGGTAAGTTGAAGCCCTTCTTGTGCTGCTGGAAGGTATTTTGTATTTCCCTTCCAATAGTTTTGCATTGGACTAGCAAGTCCATAAGTTGCATCTATGTATTCCTCAAATCCATCTAAAGTTGCAAGAAGTTTTGCAGGGTCTAATCCTGTATTTTCTGGAGCGATCATTTTTAATATTGAATCACGATCTGTTCCGATTGTATTTGCTATAAAGATTGGATCGAGAGGCCTTTTACCAGCAAGCATATCGTCTCTAATCTTCTCATTCTTTATTCTAATTCTTTCATTGTCTGCTTCTATTGCAGCTCTCTGTTCTTCGTAATTTCTGTAATCTTTTGCTTCTTTAAATTTCTTTCTTATCTGATTCATTCCTGCAAGCGGGTTTACTATGAAACTGAGTCTCTTTAATAGTGAAACCTTCTTTTTTACAGGCTTGTCTGGCAACGGTTGAGGATATTCGTAGGTACCATCTGGAGCGTATTCTATTGTATTACCTACATTTCCAACATCATTTACACTATTTAGGGTAGAAAGATATTCGTCAATTGCTTCTTTAGAATTTTCTCTCCAGTTAGGATTTGGACCAGGTATACAATAATCAAGTTCACCAAGTGCTGGTAATACATCTGCAATAACACCTTTGTATATTCCCATCGCATCTATATAGTCGTATTGATTTTGTATTACCCCCTTCTTGATTAATACCCCATCTTGATCATATATGTTTCCAAGATCTTTTGTTATATCAAATCCATCGTCTTTTATGTATGTATGAGGAGTTTTAATTGGACCGCCACCTCCTGTTGTCGCACCTCCTCCATTTGAAGTTGGATTACCTCCAGAACCTACTGTAACTCCTGTAGTTGTTGAAACTGGAGTACTACCTGTACCAAAAATAGTGTCGTCAACATTTACATATCCATCTTCATCGAAAGTTATTGATTGAGTAGTTGTTCCGCCAGATGCAACAGTTGTTATGTTTTTAGCTGGGTCAAGTCCTGCTAATCCTTGGTTTTCAAATTTAGCTAGAAGCATTGTAAACAAAGCATTTAATGCATCGTTCATTGTTTTTACTAGTTCAAGTTGTCTCTCAGGAGTGTTTAGGTAAGTGTTTGCTTTTGCAGCTATAGCACTTCCTGGGGTTACTGTTTCCCACTCTTTACACTTTTTTTCTGCAGGTGCCTTACCACCATTGGTACTGCATGAAGAGATAAGACCAGAATATTCTGATTCTACATTAGTCTTACAAGAGTTTATTGCTGCAGGAGTCTTGTTGTCAGTTTCACATGTTTGAAGTGAGTCAGTCTTTTGAGATTCATAATTTGATTTACAACTATTAATTTCTGCAGGAGTTGGACCAGCTGGAGTTTCATAAACTTTACACTTTTGCTGAGGTCTGTATCCTTGTCCTTGAACTAATTCAGCCTTAGCATTTTCAACCTTATCTTGTTGTTTTGAAGAAATATTTTCAGTACTTAGTGCTATAAAACCAAGTGGATTGTTTTTATCATCTTGAGTTAGTCTTGACCAGCCACTCCATCCACCCTTTGTGAAATCATTAGAGAAATCTTCTATTGTTGCTCCAGGTTCTAAGTAATTTGTTAAATCTTGTTTCATAGAAGAAGTAAAATCTTTTGCAAGTTGTTGCGTAGAGATTGCTCCTCGAGCAAAATCTCTACCATACGGGTAATCAGCACCATTCATCGGATCTTTAAATAATCTTGTTTCTTGATCTAAAATGCTATTTTCTATGTCACTATAATATTTACTAAGATTATTAACATAAAAAGAATTACCACTAAATCCAGTATTTATCCAGTTCATAGTATATTTTGTCATTGCAGAAAGCTGATTTTTTGCAAGTTGTATGGCTATACCATTTAAACAGTTCTCTCGATATTCTTTTTTTGCTTCTTTTGTATCTGTATCCTTTTTGTCCTCATGCTGTTTTTCTGAAGCATCATCAAGTTTTTTCTCAACGCCAGGGACTTCTGCATGCTCTTCTGTTAGGTTTCGATTTGCTATGTTTTCAATTCCTTTACCAGCACCGGTTCCTAATTGGGTTCCTGTTCCTACTACTGTTGTAGTAGTGGCACCAAGCGCAGTTTGAATCACTCCAGTTATTACAGTAGTAACTATATTTTTAGTGTTTTTTGCTAGTTGTTTTTTTGCCCAATCTTGCAATTTCTTTTTTGCCTTATCTACCAATTTATTTGCAACCTTGTTTACAGCTCCAACAATTTTGTCTGAAACTTTGTTTACTATTCCAGTACAGCCTACAACTTGAGAAAGAAGCCTTGGATTTATAAAATCTTTAACTTTGGGTTTGAAAGGGTTATCACCATTATTTGGATTGTCGTAGTTAAGTGGAGCAGATGCTTGACCTGATGGAGTTGATTGAGGCGAGCCTGTTGCTATACCTGCGTATACTTGTAAAGGCAAAATAGTTTCCACTAAGAATAAGGCTATGACTAGAGTAGAAATGATTTTTCTTGTAGTTCCTTTATTCATAATAGATTAATCACTATTTAGTATAACACATTATTAATTACCAGAAATGCCATCAATATCAGTCTCGAGTGCATCACTGTATTTTTTATAATTTATAAAAGATTTTATCCCAGACAGTGGGTCGCCTAGTAGATTTGTCATACCAACTATACTTTGTCCAACCTTTTCATAATTGTTTGCAAGGCTTATATGAGGGTTAACCAATGTATTCGGTACTGGTATTTTTATAAACTCTGCTCCAAAATCTCTATAAGCCTTAGAAATTGAGTTTATTTGCTTGATAGCATTTGGGTCTTTGTTTACTAAGCCTTGGTTTATAAAAATAAGCTCATCTCCAATGTTTTTATCTCCATATTTTATAACAAGATTTATAAAAGCTTCATAATAGTTGCTTATTGAATCAGGGTTAGATTCTACAACCTTAACCATATTTCTAGTATAAATATCATCAATAGGTGTAGCTTCAACCTTTTTACCAATAGCCTCAGATACTGCCTGGATGGAGTTTTGATCTAGTGTTCCACTCTGCTGTAGAGACATAATAATAGAGAAAAAGTCACGAGAAAGTGCATCGTTTTCTGATATTGGTGTATCTCCGCCAGCTAAATCTGGCCTATCTTTGGCTATGGTTGCCCTCTTTGCCAAGATAAACTCCTTATTTTCTGGGCCATTTTTTGTTGGATCAAGCCCCCAAAGCTTTTCTTCCCAGTCTGGAATAGTGTTATTATTTGCATCTTGCTCAGTCAAACTTTTAACCACAAGCTTACTTTTAGGGAGAATTTTTGATTTGCCGCCAAAGTACCTAGCAATTTCATATATTCCTAAAACAATAGCAAGTATTATAGCAATAGCTATTACCCTATGTATGAATTGTTTACTCGGTAAATAATCTTGATTCATTGTATGGGAATATTATACAACTGAAATTACAAATTTCCTATACTAGTGTCAACAGATTTCGTTAATTTAAGCCAAATATCTAAAGGCAAGTCCTCGGCTCTTGATTTTGGGTCAATTTTTAAATTTAAAAACGACTTTTCTATTGCATCTTTTGGTATTATCAGCTCCAAATTCTTTTTTAGAACCTTACGCTTATGCCCAAAACCAGTTTTAATAAGATTAAAGAAGTTACTTTCTGTTTTTTTATCTTTAAAATTTAATTTTGAGATATTGCTTATAGCTATGATTGCTGAATCAACCTTGGGAGCTGGACTAAAAAATCTCTTATTTACTTTCATAATATATTTAGGTGTACCATATGCTTTAACAGATAGAGATAAGATACTCTCCTTTTTATCATTTGCAACTATTCGCATAGCAACTTCTTTTTGCACTAGTATCACCATCTTGCTTGGTTGTATTTCTTCAGATAAGAATTTTTTAAATATTGCTCCAGTTATATTGTAAGGAATGTTTGCGATTATTTTGTATTCATTATTTATTAAGTTATATTTTTTAGCGTCAAATTCTAAAATATCACCTTGAACCAAGACAAGATTACCAGTATCTATTTGTGTTCGAAATTTTTCTTCGAGAATCAATATCAAATCCCTATCTTTCTCAACAGCAATAACCTTGCCAGATTTTTCCAGCAATTTTTCAGTCAACGCTCCTTTACCTGGACCAATTTCTAAAACAGTATCTTTTTTAGACACTTCTCCAGTTTCACACATTGTTCGAAGTGCGGATTCCGATTTTAAAAAGTTCTGCCCGAAAGATTTTTTTGCTACATGTATCATCAATTAATACTAACACGCTTTTAAAATAAAAAACAAAACTGATTTTATGAGTAGGTGTGGGCGCGCGCCGAGCGAAGCGAGGTAGGGATAAGCGAATAAAATTAGTTTTGTTTTTACAGGTAAACCACCCTCTCTCCATTTTTTGGTCCACCTTGATCAAACGAAGTTAGATGCTCTGGGATATCGTAAATAAATTCACTCGGAGTATTTACTTGCCTATTTCCAAATATTGTTCGAAGAGATGCATATGATAAATACAATTTACGTCTTGCTCTTGTTAATGCTACATAGAATAATCTCCTCTCTTCTTCAGAGTCTTCTTTAGATTTTCCATCCATTCTTGTGTGTGGGAAAAGGTCTTGTTCAAGTCCAGTTATAAATACGTATTTAAACTCAAGGCCTTTTGAAGCGTGTACTGTCATAAGTCTTACACCCTTACTCTTATGCATTAAAGTATCTTGATCACTAGCAAGACTCGCATCTTCTAGTAGTTTTTCCATTCCTTCCCCTTCCGGCATGGTATCGTATTTAGTTGCAAGGGTTACAAGCTCTTTCATGTTTTCTAAACGTTCAAGATCATCTGATGCTCCTTTAGATAATTCTTCTTCAAGTCCGCTTTCTTTTATAACGAATTTTATAGATTCTGATGGAGTGTGACTGTCAGTGTATTCTCGTATTTTATCTAAAAGAATATAAAATTTATTTATTTTTTCCTGCATTGCTTTAGGAAGATCACTAAAATTTCCAGCAAAAAGTTTTGTTAGAGTTACTTTTCCAATTCCTCGTGTAGGTGTATTTATAATTCTTTTTATATCTGAGAGACTTTCTTTATTGTAAGCTGCTTTTATGTACGAAAGGATATCTTTTACTTCTCGACGCTCAAAGAATTTTATTCCAAGGACTTGATAAGGTATTTGTCTTCCGAGTAAAGCTTCTTCAAGTACTCGGGACTGAAAGTTTGCTCTATATAAAACTGCAATTTCTTCTGGATCTATGTCTTTCTTTAATAAGTCATCAATTTTCTCAGCAACAAACTCTGCTTCTACTATTTCATCGTAAGCTTCGTAAATGTCTATAGATTCACCATCTACATTTTCAGTAAATAATGTTTTATCTACTCGATATTGATTTTTCTTTATCACGCTATTTGCAGCACTAATTATATTTTTTGTGGATCTATAATTTTGTTCAAGCATTATAACTTTTGCACTTGGAAAATCTTTTTCGAAATGAAGCATGTTTTTTATATTTGCTCCACGCCAGCTATAAATATTTTGATCTGTATCACCAACCACACAAATATTTTCATCTTTGTTTACTAATAGTTTTGTAAGCTCATACTGAACTTCATTTGTGTCCTGGTATTCATCTATATGTATGTACTTCCATTTTGCTTGGTAACTATTTTTTACCTCAGGATATTTTTTTAAGATTAAAACTGTTTGAAGAAGCAGATCATCAAAATCAAGTGCTCTCTCCTCTTTTAACTTTCTTTCATAATCTCGCCAAATAACAGCAACTATACTTTGCATAGCTCCATTTACATTTTGGCTAAAAGTTTCAGATGTTATAAAATCTCCTTTTGATTTAGAAATAATACTTTTTATCTTACGAGGTTCGTACTGTTTTGGGTCTATCCCCCTCTCTTTCATACTATCTTTTATTATTACTAGCGCGTCGTGTTCGTCAGCAATAGCAAAATGTTTAGTCAGGCCTATCAAGTGAGCATTTTCTTTTATGATATATACACCTAGAGAGTGAAATGTTGATATAAAAGGTAAGCTATTTTGCCCATGAACAGGATCATTTAAAAGGTTTGCGACCCTGTCTCGCATTTCTTTTGCAGCCTTGTTTGTAAATGTAACTGCAAGTATTTGGCTTGGATCTATTCCTTGGTGGATCAAGTGAATTATCCTATGAGTTATAGTCTTTGTCTTACCAGCTCCTGCTCCAGCTACAATCAAAAGAGGCCCCTCCGTATAAAGGACAGCCTCTTTTTGTTTATCGTTTAAGGATTCTAAGTAATTCATTAGTACCCTATTGTAACATTTTTATTAACCTTCTCAATTTTACCTTTCATATATACGGCGTGTAGGAGAAATTGAACGCATCATCTTGTCTTGGCTAGGTACATCTCCTTCATAGTCTCTACTCCATGAATCTCTATCATTCCAATCTATTGGCCTCTTGAAACCATAAAGTGTATTATCGTCAGCCTTATATACTTTCTCTGTTATACGTTTTATGTATGTTTCCATATTTTCATTACCAATAGGTTTTTCGTTTCCAAGCGTGTGTTCAACTTTGTCCACGAATTTCTCATAGTCTTTACTACCTACAAGTTTCTTATAGAATCCAGATAAACGTTCCACTTCATTTCTGTGTGAGAATGAATATGTTCCAGTTAGTGGATTTTGACTAATGATTCCTTTTCTTACAAGTTTATCTAAATCTGCTTTTGGTAAATTGTTTCCATTTAGAAAATCTTCTTGCATGAAATATTTTGCCGGTATTTTTTCTACAATTTTCCATTCCTCGGTAGGTCTAAAGTATTCTTGTGTAACTCTCACGTCTGGACCCGGAACATTTCTTCCAAGAACTGGATCATAAATAACTTTAGGTACATTTTCTACTCGGACATTTGTTCCAAATAGTTGTTGCAGTTCACGCTCTTTATTGAAGTCTTCATAAGAATCAAAGTTTAAACCTTTTTGTTCAAACATCTGATCGTTCGCGGTATTCCAATCATCATATTTTAGACCATCTTTAGTGTCATCAATTGTTGGATATTCAGGTTTGTCTATTAAAACGGTTTTATTTCCAAAAGTTTGCCTTATCTCTCTGGCTGTTTCTAAATGCCTAGGATCTGATTCTATTGGTAAACCTTCACCAGTGCTATTGTTTACAGCGTTTTCATAAACGCCATTACCTTTATTGGTAAATATTGCTTCTCTATCTGTCATAGGTACTTCTCTTGAAGTCGTTCCAGGATTTGGTCCACCTTTAATTGCACCAGATCTAGGATAAACATTTCCCGTTTCCTCTCCTGTATTGTATCCACCTACAGCCTCAGTAGGTTTTATTATTTTCCCAGATCCTATACCTTCGTTACTAAAACCATCTGGCTGTGTCGGACGAACATTGTTATCCATAATTATGGGTGTCTCTGTTTTAGTAACTGTACCAAGTCCATACTCATCAACTTTTTCTGCTGTAATACTTGGTCCAGAAATCTTACGAGCCCCAGATAGATCAATATCATTTTCTTCCACCTTAGGAGTAGGCACTGTGTCTATGTTTACTGGTGCTGTTGTTCCTGTCACTTGGTGCGCTCCGGATAGATCAATAGATTCATTATTTACTGTTGAGTTTAATTCTGTTCCATTCAGTGCAACGTTCTCAGTATTAACTCCTTCTTGGAAATCTACATTTTCTGTTTTTATTGCTGACTCATCTAATATAGTTGATTCTGTTGAAATTTTTGCAGTACTAATTATGTCTTTATCGTCTAGTTTTATATTTTTATTGAAATTATCTTCAACGACTGGAGATTTTGAGATATCAGCAACCTTTTCTAATTTTGGAGCAACTTTAATTTTTGGACTTCCATCTGCTTTGACTGTTGGTTGATCGTCTACAGGTACTTTCACTTCTGCTTTAGGAGTTGGTGGTAGAGTATCGTTTAAATTAGTTTGTGTAGTTATGTGAGCACTGTCTGGAATATTTGCTGGTACAGTATTAACATTAACGGTATCTTTTATTGAAGATGTTAATACACTATCCTTGCTTGGTAGATTCTGTAACATCTCATTGTTACTAACCTTTGTCATACCGATAGCCCCTGCAACTTTATCTTGGTGGTGCCCCAAAATACTACTCCAGTTAATAGTAAGGCCAAGTCTCTCTTGTATGTCACGGATTTCATAAGCCAAACCAGAAAATGTTGCTGCAACTAAAGCACCACGGATTATTTCATGTTTCTTAAATGCTGCTTGTTTGTCATCGAACCCAATTTCATTCTTCTGTCTCAATCTCTCAAGAATAACTGCTACATCTCTGTTGTCTTCTTGGATTAAGTCTCTAAGTTGTCTTTTCTCCATTCTTGAAGAACCATCCATACTCATGACCTTAATTTCTATTAGCTCATCTGGTATATCTGCAAAGTTTGGTTTGTTTGCTTGTATTTCAACAGCTGCTTTAGACAAAAGTCTTAGCATTTCATAGTTTATTCCAACTGGATTATTAGTACCATAGTTTATAAGACCTTCTTCTAATTTACTTCTTATATAGTTTGAGCGTCTCTCAAGTTCAAGTATTAATCTTGCCTTTTCTCCAGGATTTGTAGTTCCTCCAATTTTATTTAATATATTTTCCAATCTTTGTATTTGACTGTCCGCATCTATAAATCCTGCTACTTCTCGAGCATTTACGTCTTTACCAGATATCACTTTGGAAGCTTCTTTTAATATCTTGCCTTTAAGCTCCATATCTTTACTTGAGTTCTTGTCTTCAAAAATTTGCCCAGGCTGGTAGGGTTTACCATTGGCCATTATAGGAGTTCCTTGTTCATCAAGCATTACATTTCCAGCATCATCTTTTTTAAAGTTGTTGCTGTACTTCTCTCTTGCGAGCATCCTTTCCTCCCTAGTCATCTCTCTAAAAGTTTTACCTTCTCTTCCCTCACTAAAAGCTTTGTTTATTTTTTGTTCAGCTTTTCTTTTTGCTCTAAGTGCTCCTATTGTCGCTGCTGTGATAGGACCTGCTAATGTTGCAAATCCTCTCAATGCCCACCTGCTGGCATATCCTAACCCCATATAACTTGCTCTCCACAAGTTTTCATTATTTGCCAGCTTTTTCCAGGATGAAGATTCTTGTAATTTTTCCATTTCCAAGATTGCATCTGGGCTCGTATTTGTAAATTGCATCATAGATATCTTGTAGTCTTTCTCACACATGAATGTTTGTGCTTTTTCTACAGCAAGTGAAGCCTCCATTCCTTCATCTTTGTATTTTTTCGCACGTAAATCTATGACTTTCTTTTTTGCTTCGTTATATTCATGCTCAAGCAAAATATATTTATCGTAATTTTTCTCACTACCGAGCCCTTTTGCAGCTCTTTCATTTTTCCATGAATCTGGCATTTTTGAGAATTCATTTGCTTTTTCGTTATATTTTTCTACAGCTTCTTTAACTTCAGGAGACATAGCAGGATCAATTTGTATAAACTCTATGCTTGGCTTACCAGCATTATCAATCACTTTCAAATTAAGCTCAGACATTCTTTTTGTTAAAGCTCCCAATACTTCTTCGTCGGGCTTGAGTTTTCCTGATCTAAAATCTTCCAAAGCTTCTTTACTTTGTGAATTTACGTAAGATGATTTCCATATCTTTTTCCATACTTTACCAAGAGCACTAGGACGCCACTTAAATACGTTAAATGTTCCATTTATTTTGTTTTTTTCATTAAATCTTTTTTCTCCCTCTTTTTTTACATCAACAAATATTTGCTGAGATGCTTGTTCTATAACCAACATTTTTTGTGGTTCAGTTAGAGTTGCCCATTCTGGTATAGATTCAAAATCTTTTTCTTTTAGACCAACCTTCCTTAGTTTTTTACCAAGTAAAGTGCTGGCATTTCTGGCTTCTTCTTCTGCTTCCTTCTTTTCCAAATGTTCTTCAATGCTTTGTTTTATAACTTCAGCTTGCTCTTCATTTGTTTTCTTCGTTTCCTCTGCTTGCTCGGCAATTGTCTTTTTTAGTTCCTCTTTGAGGTTTCCTATCTTTATTTTCTCTCTGAATGTATCAATAGTAACTTGGTCAAATCCTAGATTGATAAGCCCTGCATCGCTTTCTCCGGATTTGATTGCCATAGTAAGAATCATTTCTTTACTACTACCGATCTGGCTCTTCAGTTGCGCAGAAATAGCCTTATTTTCATCTAATTTTTTCTGAGCCTCTTCTTTTGTTAATCCTTCAATTGCCATATAGTTAATTTTACTTTAGTTTATTTCTTTTTACTATTAAAAACTTCGTCTATGTCTCCTGCATTAAAACCCTCTGCTAGTAACTCCTTTTTACTTAATCCAGCTTCCCTACCTTTCGCAATCGCCTCCATAGCTTTCTTTTTTAACTGTTCCAGCTTTTCCATTTCCTCTTGTTTGGCGATAAACTCTTCAAGCTCCTTATTCTCCTTATCCAATTGAGCGAGTTGTTTTTCTATTTCGATTACTTTTTGCATTTCCTCATAAAGTTGTTTCCGTAGTTCCTCATTGTTTTGAATTACCTCGGAATCTTCTTCTGGTTCGACGACGTCTTCAGTATCAGGGTTTTCAGTGTAGTTCTCTTCTGTTTGTGAATCACCGGGATTAGTGTCATGAAGTACGATAGGATGTGATATTTCGTCAGGTTGTACCTCTCCTGGAATTACTTGTTTACTAGAATTGTCTAACTTTTTTTCATTTAGCTGTGCCATCAATTCTTCCTCCTCAAGCAAAAGAGCATCCAGTTCTTCTTTGGCTTTATCTTTATCGGTTGGTATTGGTGGTTGGTTAAATTTGGCTTGATTCATAGCTACGGTTGTTCATTACATTATAAACTTCCTCTAAATTTTCGTCTTTTATCCCTTGCTCTTTGAAGAACGTTCTTACTTGTTCTAATGCCAACTCCTTATCCTTATATGATCTGTATGCATCTTGGTAAGATATTGTTTTTAATAGTGTCTTACCCTTACCTGTAATGCTATCGCTACTGACTTTATTATACAGTTTTTTCTTAATAAGTTCTTGTATTTGTTTCCATACCTCATCATCAAGATCTTCTTTCTTTTTTACTTGAGTTGAATCAGGGTGTTTTTTTATATAGTTGTCTCGAATAATTTTATGAGTTGTTATATTTTCAAATTTTATACCATATTTCTCAATACGGGGACGTAAGTATTCAAGAAGACTCTCTAGTTGAGCAATTGTAAACTGAGTATGGTTTTTTGTATCGCCCTCCATCTCAACCCCAAGTGAAAAATAGTTGACTGCATTACGATTATTAAAATCACTCTTTCCAGCGTGTGCCAATACTGAGTTGTCGGTATTAAATAAGTATCGAGTTCCATCTTTCATAATTACTACATGAGAAGAAGTATTTGATTCTGGGTTTTTAAATTGTCTTATAATGCTGTCTGCCTCTTCGTATTCGCCAGTATGGTGAATCACAATAACCTGCTTCTCATTTATTGCAGGTTTATGAGTAATGCTATCTAGCGTAAAGTTTGGGGTATAGTTTTGATATTCTTTATATTTATTTTTGTATTCATATGGAGATATTCTTTCATCATTAATTAAAACAAGAGCTGTACCCCCATCGGTGTTTCTAAGTAAATGTTTTTTAATTTCTTCTGTTGTTATTTTTTGGTCGTTGTCCCAAATAGGAAGATTGTATGACCCATTGTCTAAGAGAAAAGCTTGGATAGGTACACCCCTGTATTCATTTTGCAGTCTTTGATAAACATGATACATATCACTAAATGATCCATTAACCTGAAGTTGTTTGTCTCCACAGACCATGATTATTTTTCCACCCTCAAGCGTTCCAAAATGTGTACAGTCTGATGGTTTAGTAGCTTTTAGATTTTTATCTACACTTACCCCTATAGGGAATGGAATTTCTTTACCTTTCTCATTTATAGAAACAGGCACCATTCGCAAGGCTTGTTCATGATAGACAAGATTTAATGTTGAATCAGGATTCAATTTAAAGTTGAGAGGTATTTCGTATGTTTCAGACACCATCCAATCATCGTTAAATTCTTTATAATGACCGGCTTTAATTTGCTGTGTTTTTGTGTTGTATCCTACAACTGGTATATCACCAATCTTTTCAGCACCTAATCCAGTATGTCCCTTGAGAGCTGGACTGAATTCCCCATAGCTATAAAATTTCTTAAATAAATTTGTTGTTATACCTGCTGCTGAATCTATATCACTATAATTTTCACGGTCATTTATCAATTTAAACCTAGGAGGAGTTCTATCGCTTAGGTCAAAAACTGATGTTTTGTAATAACCAAACTTGTAATCTATTTTATGTTCCCCTATAAAGTCATAAGTACTTCTCTCAACATTTGTTGAGTCTCCAATTTTATTTACATCATATCCTTCACTGATACCTACGATTTTTGGATCATCCTTACCTTCCTTATCCATATGTCTTTCTTTCCAGTTTTTCCAGAGTTGCCAATATTCTTGGGGGGTATGATAAGAAAGTGCAACACTAGCACTTACGCCAGCAGATAAAGTTAAAAGACGAATAGAACCACGTAACCATTTATTTTTCTGATTCCAAAACTTGTTGGCAATTTTCATCCATAATGGACCAACTTTTCCAGAATGTACTTTATCCAAAGTGTCTGCCAGTATTTTAGTCAACTCTTCGGGTGTTTTACTTTCTTTATCTAAAAAATCTTCCCTCTTTTCTTTTGCTAACTTATTTAAAGCAAAAATTACTTCTTTTGTACTCTCTTCATTTAACTTATTAAATTCTTGGAGAATAGTATTTTCGTTTTCTTCTTCAACTAATTCAGTTGCAATTTCTGTATTTTTTTCATTGTTTTTTAAAATTTCTTGTGGTTTTTCTTCTGTTATAATTTTTTCAAGTAAAGCCTTTCTTCCTCTAATATATTCTAATCTCTCTAGCAATAAATCCCTCTCATTTTTTTCTTGAAGGTTATCACCTGGCTTTTTTATTGAATCAATATTGTCTGTCATCTCTGTTTAGACATTGTAATAGGTCTATATTATAAAGTAAATAAATAATTTTGTCAAATCAGTATAATATTACTTTGTTTATAAGCCTTATTTTATCATTAAAGTAAATAAAAAACACCCTAAAGTTATTGTCCAAGACTTTAACTTTAGGGCGTGGGTACGGATCAATGAATTATTTTATCACGATCACATTACTTTGTTTCTGGCGGAACATTCCGCCAACCTGCTGGCCGTTAAGGATCATCGGTGTGTAAGCTGCGCTTGGAAGAATAGCGGCTGTTATTGTACTTTCGTAAATAAAGCTTTTAGTCTCCAACTTCTCACGGGCCCAACCTTTCAGGATTTTTAAGGCCTGATCAAGGGGCATGGCGTTCATGGTAACGATGGAGATATCTCTGCCAGTAGTAAATGTCTTAGCGCTGTCTTTGAGTGTTTTACCCCATTCTTTTTGAACCAGGAATCTCCAGTTTGTTGACTTTGACGGCAGCTTTTTCATTTCAGCAGTGTCCACATCATTTTTCCACATTGGAAGGTAAACCTGAATTGATTTAACACCATCGTCCTCACCCTCAACTCTCAGAATCCCGTCTGCATAAAAATTGATCCAACCGGAAGGTTGGAATTTAGGGTCAACTGATCCTAAATTATTTCCATTGTCCAATGCTTGGCCGGAAATGGAGTCAGTGGGTGTGGAATAGGTTCCGGTCAGGACCAGGCTGTAGCCTTTGAAATTTTCGGGCTTCGGGTAAAACAGAATGTCTGCTTTGTTATCCGGTTTTTCAACCGTTATCACAGAGCCCACCGGTACATTATCAGATACAAGCGACCAGGTTTTTACTGAACCGCAGTCAGCGATCGGTTTCAGACTTGTGGTTTGAGCATTTACTGTTGCATTCAGGGCAGTCACCATTACCAGGGCAAAAATTACCTTTTTCATGTTGTTTTTTATATTTGTTTTGGGTTTAAGTTACAAATTTCTAGGTATATTTTATATACTCAAAAACTTGTAACCCAAACTAAACAAAGTATCAAAGATCACATATTGCTGTATATAATAGCATAAATAAACAAAAAAGTCAAGTAATATCAATAAAAAATCCCGCTTTTGCAAGCGGGCCTTCGACATAATATGCCGGTACTATTTTTTCAGTAGCAATGAGTCAAAAACTTTCAGAGGTATATTATTACCATCAACTTTCTTTTTTATCCCCTTGATACTTACTTTGTCGGTGAATTGATGGATCAAAGCCTTTTTGATGTCAGGATCATCAAAATAGTCTTTTTTCGAATCTCCATAAGCTGCCAACCACAAAGGATACTTATTGAAAGCCGTATCTTCCTTGAAATTGTTTCGGTAAAAATTTAAGCTAGTGTAAATTACCGGAACAACTCTATGTTTTTGGGCTACAGTATCGAGAAGGAATTTAAACCTCTTTTTCAAAGAATCGGTTAATAAAATATCCTTCTTACGATTGGTACTATCTCCTTCTTCAATGTCTATAATTGGGCGGAAGTCACCCTTGATCAGTATCATAGACATTGAAAGATAGTTCATTGCTTGTGAGTCAACCGGTTGACTGGGCACAAAGTAGTGATATGCACCAACTCTGTAACCTCTCGATTTTGCTTCGGCGAAATTCTTCAAAAATGTAGAATCTCTGTACGAAACTCCTCTGGTTGCTCGACAAACTACGAATTTAACCGGATGCTCATTTGCTATTGAGTCCCATATGATACAGGTTCCCTGGTGATGGGATATGTCTATTCCAAATGCCACTTCAGGTGCTTTAGGTTTTTTCTTCATTGCAGTTTTAGTTTCAAAAACAAGCAATGCAATTAAAAAGATTGCAGTAAAGATAATTAGTTTTTTTCTCATGATTACAAAGTTTGTAATCAAATTAACACAAAAAAACTATAAAGTCAAGTACTATCTATTTAAACCATATTCTTCGAGTGCTTTCTTATATGAATTTTCTATTTCTTCTGGTTTATCTTTAATACTATCAAGATATGATGGGTGTATTCCCCATACTAGAAGTAGTTCTTCTTTGTCGCCGTTACGGTCTATTACTTCCTTCATTCTATTTCTTGTTTTTTCGTAATTTTCTATAAATTCTGCTTGCGAAGCAAAAGCATCCCTGTTCTGTCTACTTTTATTTTTTATAAATTCTTCCTTAGCATTGCTATCTAAATTGTCGTAGAATAGTCCCCCTATTTTTGTTTCATTATCAAAATTAACTTTTTCTTCTTCTGCTATAACATCAGGAGTTTTTTCAACTTTCTCTTCACCCAAAATTTGTTTTTTTAGCTGTATATATTCGTCACGAAGTCTATTAAATTCAACCAACGCTTCTTTTCTTCCTTTTTCTTTTTCTTCCTTTTTAAATTTTTCATCAAAAGCTTTCCCAGTAGTAGAAGCTTTCACTTGCATTAAAGCTTCCACAGGATTTGCTCCCGTGACTATTGTTCCATCTTCTAATTTAAATCTAAAAAGTTGTTTCATGTTATTCTTTTATTTTTATAGCTTTCAAAAACTTATCTTCATTACCCAAATCTCTGTCAGCTTTTTTCTTTGGCGGAAGAATCATCACTCCATTAATCATATTACTTCCTGGAATAGCTTTAGATAATTCTTGATCAATAAATGTTAAATCATGGGTTGAGTTATTTATAAAACCTTTTTTAGTCAGTTCACTGTATGATGCATAAGTGTCGTATCCTTTTGCTTTAATCAACGCAAAAGGATAATGGAATTTATTTAAATATTTATTATTCTTGCCAGAAGTTTGATAATCAGGAAAGTTATATATTACCTTACCCAATTCGTTTGTGTATTCTTTGATAACTCGCTCTTTCATTTTTCTTTTTGCAAACTCAAAAGCCTTTAGATCACTATCTATCTTTTTTTGAATTTCACCAATAACAAATTTTAATGGCACCATCTCTTCTCGGTACATTTTTCTTGGTTTATTTTCACCCTTTTCTTGCCACCCTTCCGCTTCCACAAGTATCTTCACTTTTTCTTCTAATTCCTTGTCAGTAAACTTTGGATCAAAAGGATCTCTACCTTCTTTTGACCATTGTATCAAGTGCCTAAAATCAACTTCTTTCTGCAAGGCAAATAAAGAACTGGCATATTTGTATTTGAAATATGACTCATTGAATCTTTTATTATCAACATATGAAAGATTGTCTTCTTGGTTTATTGTGTTGGTCAATCTATCTAACTTAAGATCACGTTCTATAAAACCATTCTCTAGCATAGTATCGTATGTTTCTTTTGTTGCTGAAGTTTTATTGTCGCCAGGATGATTTTTTTGGTGGTGATCAAAGTTTATTTGCACGCCTCCATTCTCATGCTCTACTGACAAAGTCTTATTATTTGTATCAATATATATTATTACTTCTCCTGGTTTTTGTTCAACACCTTCTCCTTTATGTGTTTTTTCTATTAAATTATATTTAACTCCAGCTAGTTGAAGCATATATAGAGCTCCACGTGTATCACTATCCGCATCCCAGTGGCTCAGTAGTTCTCCCTTTTCGTTTTCGAAACTGTATCCATGGATAACTACTCTATCTACTTTCATATTATTCTTTCGTAAGATATCTCCTATCTCTCGCATTGTTTCTAATCTCTTTAATTTTTCCTTTTCTATTTTTTCATTTTCTTCTGTATCTTCAACTTGTCCTGCTGGTTGTATTTCTACATTTCCAAATCCAAGAATAGAAAGTTGTTCTTTCCATAATTTTGCTTTTTCTTCAGGCGAAGCCTTTCTTCTACCAATGGTTTGCCTAATTTTTAATTCCTCAATTTTCTCACCGAAGTTCTCAAGACTCTTTAATTCTTGTTTGTTTTTGTATTCTTCACTTTTTTCTACAACGAACTCCTTATTTTTATCCATCAAGAAAGAGCGCATATCTTCTATGCTCATATTACCCTTTTGGTTTGTAGTTAGATTCTCAAAAGAAATCTTCCCGTTTCTAACTTCTCTGATTTTATATATAGCTCTTTCACCGTCTAATCCGCCAGTTCTAATTTTCACAATATCTCCAATACTAATATCTTCAAGTTTCTTTTCTTTCTCTTTATTCTTTCTAAATTCTATACTTGTTTCTTCTGCTAGCCTCTCTGCATCTTCCATTTTTAATTCTACTCGTTCGCCCTTCTCGTTTTTAACAACAATATATTTTTCTTTTCCACGTATAACAATTCCAACCACTGAGTAATTTAAACTTTCTTTACCAACTAGTTTGTTTATATCATCAGTAGCAACTTCTACATCAAGACTTTTACCATTATCTAAATTTACCCAATCTGATCTCATCTCTCCGTTTACTTCGAGAGGGATCTTCTTATCAAGAGCTAATTTAATATTATTTAATCTTTCTATAAGAAGTCTTTTTTTGTCTAGTAAATTATCTAAAGCTTTTTTTCTACTAGATTTTTCTATATCACTTAAATCTTTATTATTTATTCGATCAATTTTTCTACTTAATGCTATCTTTACCCACTCATATGGGTTCTCTTCAAAAATTTCTAACTCCCTTTTATTTCTTTCATCAACTTTTTTATCCCCGTATATTTTACTTAATTCATTTCTCCATATATCTGTTTCTAAATAAACTAAATCTTGTAGTTTTATATCTTCATTATTTAGTACAAGACCCATACGATCTAGTTTTTCCCCTCTTGAAGTTTTTGGGTTTTTTTCTTCTATTTCCCTTATATCTTTACCTTCTGGATAATCTTTAGGGAAAAGCCTCTTTAGCATAGGGTTAAAAATACGACCTGCTTCCTTCCTACTCTCCTTTTCAATATTTCTTGGTTTACGTGGTTCTATAGGTGTAGGATTATCTCCCCCGCCACTTTGGCCGGGTATTTCACTAAGAGCATTGTATTTCTTTAGTCCATCCATGTTTGTCTATTATACCTATATTTAAATATGCTTGTCAAATAAAGCTATTTGTGGTGTAGTAAAGCGTTTTTATAGGGAGTTGATAACCCTGTGTATTACTTGGTTGACTAAGGGGTCTACATGGGCTACCCTTAAAGGAGTAGGGTAGCTTTAGGGCTTCACTACTTCCTGAAATAGAAGAAAAGCTTTATTTTGTAAGCATTACCGAAAAGATTGTAACAATCACATTGGTATCATTTAGAAAATTACAGCCCTCACTTTTGTGGTCGTACTGT
Organism: uncultured Candidatus Saccharibacteria bacterium; assembly: GCA_964502615.1. Taxonomy (GTDB): domain Bacteria; phylum Patescibacteriota; class Minisyncoccia; order Phycocordibacterales; family UBA9973; genus UBA8515. The sequence continues at coordinate 41,329 of CAZCXF010000003.1, forward strand.
AGTTCCTAGATAGGGTGATCCCAGTTTGATTAATTTATTTAGGCTTATTAAACTCAAAAATCAAGATTCTAATGGTAGTTTTGCTTGGCAAAAAAACCAAAAGATGAAAATAGCCTTATTTTACAAGCCTTCTACTATGAAAGCTTGTATTTCTGTGTTTGTATTAATGTATATCTTTTGCCAGCCAAGCTTAGCTTCGGCTGGTTTTTTATCTGATCTTGTTGATAAAATAGTGGGCAATAAGACTCAGGCTTCTGAAATAGAACCTGCAAATACAGAGGTGATTCACAATTCTCAAAATGTTCCTTTGCTTGAGTCTTCTATTAACCCAGACTTAAAGAATATAAAAGATGAACCTACTCCTGTTTCTATATCTAGTAATACAGCCTTATCTAATAATGGTAATCTAGACGTTGATTCTGAGCTTGAAAAATATGACTCAAACGTCAAAATTACTACTTATACAGTAAAAAAGGGTGATACATTAGATAGTATTGCTAAAAAACTCAAGATTTCTAAGGCTACTATAATTGCATCAAACACAGACCTTAAAAAATCAGATTTATTAAAGGTTGGACAACCTCTTGCTATCTTTGGAATTAAGCCTGATGTCAAAGAGGTCCCAGTTAAAAATGAAAAAACGATAGTAAAGAAAGAGGAAGAACCAAAAGAAACAAAGAAAGTCGTTGTTGAAACTAAACAACAAGCACCAAAAGAAGAACCAATTCCAGCCCCTATAGTACAAGCTCCAGTAGTTACAACACCTATTATAGAACCCCCAGTTCAGGTTGCTCAGCCTCAACAACCAGAACCTCAAACTCCAACTGGGCAGCCAGAAGGTGGAATCGATGGTGGATATATATGGCCATTCCCTAAAGGAATAGGTCGCGTATCACAAGGTTTGCATGCTGACCAAGCGATTGACTTTGCAGCACCAAAAGGTACTCCTATATATGCTGTTTCAAATGGTACGGTTTTAATTGCTCATCCAACAGGTTATAATGGTGGATATGGTAGATATGTCGTTATAAACTTTGATGATGGGCGCCAAGCAATATTTGGACATATGAGCGAAGTTACTGCAACTCCAGGGCAAGTAGTAAAAAAGGGTGATGTTATAGGATTTGTTGGTTCAACTGGTAAATCTACTGGCCCCCACCTACACTTAGGTTTCCACTTTGAGAGTGGTTCAGGACTAGGAAACCCTTATATTGGTTTGAAAGTTAATAGTACGGATTTTATAGACAATGAATAAAAAATTATTAACATTACTTATAGCATTCCTATTATTTATAGGCTATCCAATGGCTGATATTTCTGCTGCAACTACAACAGGATCAACACCAGCTTCAAAAACAGTCACCAAGACAGTAAAAAAGAAAACAGCTACGAAGAAAAAAGTAGTAAAAAGAAAGAGAAAAGAAAGATTAATTAGTGCTCCAAAACCATTTACTCTCGAAACTGCTCCCCATTCACCTCAACCAATTGCCAAAGCAAAAAAGAAAACAACTAAGAAAACAGTTAAGAAAGCATAAAAAATCCCCGACCAAAGTCGCGGGATTTTTTATGCTATAATTTATCTATAAATGAAAAGGCTCTTACTACTATCTCTAATAGTTTTTCTATTATCTGGATTTGTTAATCTAGGTTCTGCCTTAGCTTCTGATGGTACTATTGATACTAGTTTTGTAACAGGGACTGGTTTTGATGGGCCAGTTAACGCAATAGTTAAACAATCCGATGGAAAAATAATCGTTGGAGGACAATTCTATAATTATAATGGAACACCTTCTGCATCTATTGTCAGACTAAACTCAGATGGAAGCATAGATAGTAGTTTCACTATTGGTACAGGTTTCAACGGAGCTATAACAGCTTTAGGTATTACATCAAATGGAAAAATAATCGCAGCAGGGACTTTTGATGACTACAATAGTAATTATTCTAAGGGAGTAGCAAGAATAAATTCTGATGGAACTTTTGACTCAACATTTGTTACGGGTATTGGTATTAGTGGTGCAAGAAATTTTTATACTATTAATGCTATGGTAGTTCAATCTGATGACAAAGTTATTTTAGTTGGGCGGTTTAATGGTTATGACGGTAATACTGTTGCTGATATAGTTCGTATCAATACAGATGGTTCTTTTGATTCGAGTTTTCTTCAGGGTGGTGGTTTCGATAACGAAACTTTTTCTTTAGCTATTCAATCTGATAATAAAATAATAGTTGGAGGGACTTTTAATAGTTACGATAGTAATACTGTTGCAAATATAGTTCGATTAAATTCTGATGGAACATACGATGCATCTTTTTCAACAGGAGCTGGTTTTAGTGATAGAGTTTCATCGATAGTCGTTCAATCTGATAATAAAATCCTTCTAGCTGGACCGTTTACTACATTTGATGGAAATAGTATTCCTTATTTAATACGCCTCAATTCTAACGGATCTATTGATGGTAGTTTTAATACTTCTAATAATTTTGACGGTACTATTAATTCTGCAGTTATTCAGTCAAATGGAAAAATTATAGTAGGAGGGGTTTTCAATAATTATGGATCAACTGCAGTGTCGCACGGTATTGCGCAACTAACTTCTACCGGGGCACTTGATTCAACATTTTCTATAGGCACTGGTTTTGATTTTACTCCATTAGTAATGTTGTTAGATTCAAATAATAAGTTAATTGTTGGTGGAGATTTTGGCCAATATAACGGATCAACAGCTGTAGACATCATTAGACTAAATGCTGATCCCGTAGTAATTATCTCTTCTGGTGGAGGAGGTGGAGGTCACCATAGCTCAGGGTTTTTACCAAGTCTGGTGCAAATACCTACACCAACAACAGGGATAAATATTCCTGCTGTGTGTATGCCTCTAATTACAGGTCCTATTGAGAGAGGTAAGAAAAATAACCCAGAAGAAGTAAATAAACTAGTAACTTTCTTAAACACTCACGAAGGAACAAATTTAATTGCTGACGGTATTTATGGACGCAAAGATGTAGAAGCTATTAAAAATTTTCAGACCAAATACTATAAAGATATATTCTCTCCATTTTTGAAAAATAAAGTAACTGGCATCGTCGGATACTACACTAGGTTTAAAATAAACGAGCTTAATTGTTTGAAAAAATAATATCTAGTTTCTAGGTCTATACTGTAATGCTTCCAAGATATGATTTGTATTTATATCTTCACTTCCTTCAAGGTCTGCAATAGTACGAGCAAGTTTAATCGTTCTATGATATGCACGTGCAGAGAGTTGTAGTTTTTCAGCACTATCATTTAATAATTTTTTTATTTCTGTTGTAAGTGGGGCATAAATTGCGAGTTCTTTTACATTCATCTCACTATTTGTGTTTATTTTTCTCGGAGAGTTTTTAAATCTTTTTGTTTGAATATCTCGAGCCCGCTTAACTCTTTCTTTTATTACAGTAGTTTTTTCTCCAGAAGGTTCTGTGCTTGAAAGTTTTTCATAATCTACCACACCAACAGTTACCCAAATATCTATTCGATCCATAATAGGACCTGAAAGTTTTCTACTATACCTATCAAGGTCACTTGGTTTACAAATGCATTCTTTTTGTTTATTCCCTTTGTTTCCGCATGGACATGGGTTCATAGCCGCGACTAATATAAAATTTGATGGAAAAATTGCCGAGCCACGAGCACGAGAAATAGCAACGATATTATCTTCTAAAGGTTGACGCAATGATTCCAAGACACGTTTTTCAAATTCTGGAAATTCATCTAAGAAAAGTACTCCCCGATGTGCAAGTGTTACTTCTCCTGGTTTTGGATTTACTCCACCCCCGATCATTGATACATAACTTGCAGTATGATGAGGTGCTCTAAATGGTGGTTCTGTAATAAGGTTATCTTCAAGAAGACCCACTACTGAATGTATCCCCGTGATTTCAAGACATTCCTCTGTTTTTAAATCTGGAAGTATATAAGAGAAAACTCGAGCAAGCATTGTTTTACCAGTTCCTGGAGGTCCTGACATTGCAATATTATGTCCACCAGCTGCAGCTATTTCTACTCCCCGCTTTGCTCCTTCTTGTCCGCGGATATCTGCAAAATCTATTCCATATTCTTTTTTATTGTGAAATATTTCTGTTTTTGGGGTTGGGATTATTTTAGATTTCTCTTTTTCAATTGGATTACCCTCCTTGTCTAATCTTATTTTATAAATGTGATCAACGACTTCTTTTAGAGTTTTTGCTCCATAGACTGTAATACCCTCTACTAATGCTGCTTCTTTTGCATTTTGTTCCGGTAAAAATATTTCTTTATAACCAAGCCTTTTAGCTTCTTGGGCTAGTGGCAAAGCCCCTTTTATTGGTTGAAGCTCACCATTTAAAGATAATTCACCTAAAAACACTCTTCCTTCTGGATCAAAATCAATTTCTTCTGCTGAAAGTAAATAAGCAAGAGCAATAGCTAAATCAAAATACGGACCCTCCTTTTTTATATCAGCAGGAGAGAGTGATATTACTATTTTTTGGTTTTGATTTTTAGGAGAAGTAAAACCAGAGTTTTTGAGTGCTGAACTCATCCTATCTTTTGACTCATCTACTGCTTTATCTGGCAGTCCTACTAAAGTAAAAGCGTGTAGGGTGTTTTTAGTTATATCAACCTCTACAGTAACGATCTTACCTTTTAATAGATATGTTTGAGCTGAATAAACTCTTGAAAATGACATAAAAACATAAAAGCCCCAAAGGGCTTTTATAAAAATACTATACGACCTTTTCCATGCAAGCTTTGCATGTGCGAGCTGCAGGGTTTGCTTCTAGCCTATCTTCTTCAATTGGATTTCCACAAACTTCACAAATTCCGTAATTTCCACTTACTATTTTTTGCAGAGCATTATTTATATCATCGAGTCTCTGGTCTAGTGTCTCTGTTATTGCTGATCTTTCTCCATAATCTTCTGTTCGATCAGCCATATCACTCTCATCTGCTTCAGGAGCACTCTGGGATGGAGGAGTGGCTTCCCACTCGCCTGTTTCTTTGTCTAATTTACCCATAGAGCTTAATTCTTCTTCCAGTAGCTTCTTTTCTTCTTCTAATTTTGTTTTGTATATTTCTGTTTTCATAATTGTAATATTAACAAGACTATTTATAATTAGCAATCTTATAACGGCTTGGTTTCTTTTGATATAATCCTTGTCACAACCTCTTTCAATACATCTTGGTTGTCGGCAATGATAAAATTGTTTTTATTTATAAATATATAATAGAGTACTTCTTTTCCTAGATTATCATAAAGCACTCTAGCATCTTTGTTGTCTATAATAATATCAGACCACTGTTTTTCTAGGAGTTCGGATCTATCTCCGCTTATGTCTATACCAAAAATTGAACTCATATCATTAAGCATTGTTTTTTCCCAAGAAAGCATCGAAGCATATGTCTGGTTGTAGTCTTTAATTGAAAATATTAAGAATAGATGAGGTTTAGAACTATCACCATCTTTTGTGTTATAAGTTCCTATTAAGTATTTTTCACCCAAATTTCTAATTAGAGCTTGAGGAGCACTCTCGCCGATTAGAGAAATAAATTCTGTAACATTTACTAATTCTGGTTTTCCGCTAACATCTTTTTTTAAGAATATAGCTTTTACCGAATTTTCTTTACTATCATTTCCAACCTCTTTTTTTATTGCACCCGATAAATCATTATGAGTTGTAAGCCCAGCTGTATCGACAAATGTTTTTTCGTTAAAAGATATCGGAGCCTCGATTTCTTTTATAGTTTGAACTGGTGATGTTGTCTCAACATTTTTTTGAGTTACAAAGTAAGTTATGCCTAAAGCAATTACTATTAGAATAATTCCTCCAAAAATTAGAAAAACTTTAGAAGAATTACTACCTTCTGCTTTTTTATATATTTCTTCACTTTCCCTCTTTTCTTTTTCCGCTAGTGCAATTTTTATGACTGACATTTCATTGTCACGCACTGCATCAGCCATATCCGATGTATAAGTATGGATAACTTTTAGATCACTACTTAAATTGTTAGGCCTTTTATTTTCCTCCATTTGTTGGTTTAAAGAAATCAGGGTTAGCTTCTTTAATTGATAAGTTTAGGCGTCCCCTTTCATCTACTTTTATTATTTTTACTGGAACCTTATCTCCCTCTTTAAGGATATCAGAAACTTTCTCAACTCGAAATGGTGCGATTTCAGAAACGTGCACTAGTCCTTCTGTGTCAGTATTTATTTTCACAAAAGCACCAAAATCCATAATTTTTACAACTTCTCCGTTTGCAAGTTCCCCTACTGTGTATTCGTGAGTCATATCGTCAATAATTTTCTTTGCTTTTTCTGCACCTCCGTTTTTACCAGTAATAAATATTGTTCCATCTTCATCAATTGTGATTTCTGTACCAGTTTCTTCGCGGATTGCATTTACATTTTTTCCACCTGGTCCGATGACAAGTCCTATTTGTTCTTTTTTAACTTTAGTAACTACTATCATAGGTGCGTTTGGTGATATAGATGCGCGAGGTACAGCTATTTCTTTTACGATAGTTTCAAGTATGTTTAGGCGTGCAACTTTTGCACGACCCAATGCTTCTTTTAAAATATTTACAGGTATTCCATCAACCTTCACATCAAGTTGTATTGCAGTGATACCATCCTTTGTTCCAGCAACTTTAAAATCCATATCACCATAATGATCTTCTGGTCCTTGGATATCTGTAAGCAGTACGTATTTGTTTTTATCAGCAGTATCAATCATTGCTCCGATTGATATTCCTGCAACAGGTGTTTTTATAGGTACTCCACCATCCATCAATGCTATTGTTGATGCACAGATTGAAGCTTGAGATGTTGATCCATTTGAAGCAACTGATTCAGAAACCACTCGAATTGTATATGGGAAATTTATTTTCTCTGGAATCACAGGAGTTAAAGCTTTTTCAGCAAGGAATCCATGACCCATTTCTCTTCTATTGATTCCACCAACACGACCTGTTTCACCGCCTGAGTACGGAGGAAAGTTGTAGTGATGCATGAAACGTTTCTTTGCAGAAAATTCTATTCCATCTATAGTGTGCATACTCTCAGGACCTGCAAGTGTTAGTACAGATAGTACGTGTGTTTCTCCTCGGTAAAATATTCCAGAACCGTGTAACACGTCTGAAATACCTCCGGCCTTAGCATAAAGAGCACGAACTTCATCGAGTGTGCGTCCATCAGCACGTTTATTTTCTAAAATAGCCTTTTCATGAAACATTTTATCTAGGTAGTGGTGTAGGTAATCTTGTGCAACATAAATTTCTTCCTTCTGTTCTTCGTTGTATGTTTCTTTTAAGATATTGTTCCAAAGTAATTCCGCATCATTTGCCACTTTCTTTCCTTCTTTACTAAAAAGTCCAGCATCAATCATTCCTTTTACTTTATCATTAAACAAATCCATAACATCTTTTGTTGCTTCTGGTTTTGGAAATGAAAGTTTTTCTTTACCAAATTCACTTCTTAGTTTTTGTTGGAAACTTTCCCACTTTGTTATCTCTTCAATTGCAATATCAAATCCACTACCTATTTCTTCATCAGACAATTCGAAAGCCATAGACTCAATCATGTTTATAGTCTTCTCTTTTCCGCAAACCATCAAATCAAGAGTATAAACTGGTTCATCTCCGTTTGGAATGTAATTATTTACTTTTAGAGTATTGTCTTCTTTTGTCTTACTTATATGAACTGCTCCTATTGGACCGTTCCAAGGTATGTCTGAAATGTTGAGTGCAATAGATGCTGCATTTACTCCCAAAGTTTTTGGATCAGCTTTTCCTATAGCAATTACAGTTATGATGACTTGAACTGCATTTTTTATATGGTGGTCAAAAAGTGGTCTGATTGTACGGTCAATAACTCGTGCTGCAAGAATTGCTTGGTCGGATGGACGACCCTCACGTTTGCTAAATTGACTACCTAGGATTTTTCCAGCTGCATAGAACTTTTCTAAATACTCAACTGTTAAATTAAAAAAGCCTGGATTATTTTCCCCACTCTTTGAAATCACAGCTGTAGCCATTACAACTGTCCCCTCACATTTGAGCATGACTGAGCCGTTTGCTTGGTCTGCTAAATCACTAAAAACTGCAGTGATCTTTTTACCACCGATTTCTACTTCGTATTCTTTACTATTCATATTCTTTATTTAGTTAGTCTCCAGACCCTAGTTTTGAAACACTTCTAGTTTCAACTCTATCCGTCTAGAGAATAACTGGTTATTTGTAATATACACAAAGCATAGCAGGAAATATGGATGTTTTCAATTATGTTTACTTTTATGGGTATTGAAGATATACTCCAATTAAACGGACTGAAACTTTAAATCATTTAAAAAACTCATCATGAAAAGTATAATCTTCAAGGAATACTCTAATGTATATAGGGAAAGCCTTATAAACTTCTCAACAACCTCTCTTGAAATGTTTAACCTGATAAGGGAAAAGATTTCTAGGCAGAATTTCATTAGCCTGTCATTAGGTCGGTTAACCGATTCAAGTTTTGAAGTTGTGCCTGCAATTAATTTCTCATCAGTAGGACTGGTTGATAATAACATTATTGAAGCACTGTATTATGATCAACACCATTGCGATGAATCCGGTAATCTTATTGCTCAAAAGAAAGTTATCCGGCTGGATAATCCACTTGCAGAGTTACCGATTTTACCCAATTACAAAGGTGACTCAAAATTTTTTACAATTGGGGAGGAATTGTCTTCTTACCGACAGTTCATAAAAGAGTCACGAGAATACTTGCTCACCATGATTGGCCAGGATATCACTCTCTACTATAAGAATGATGACCTGAGTATATCCATGGTTAGTGGTTCACTCACGGAAGTAAACAAAAGCAATATTTTCATGAACGACTTTCATGAATTGCTGGTTAAGGATAATAAAACAGTTCGTGTTGAAATCCTTTCCAGACCCAAAAACCATCGCTTCATATCTCAAAATGGCTACATGTTCCAAGTTACCCCGGCAATTTTTGAAAAATGTCAGATGTACGATGGTGGTGAGGTTTTCGGAATTGAAAAAGTTTGGAATTTTTCAATTCCACAAAAAATGGTTAATGTTGCTTAGTTCTGTGTACTTGAATAATAACAGGTGGCCCCGTGGCCGCCTTTTTTAATATATTAAATATTTTCTTGGATTAGCTGAAAGATCTAAGAAGTCATCTGCTTGCTCTTTTAATTTCATAGATGAACTCTTTCCAAATGATACTACTTCAACTTGTACTCCAAATGTACTCTGTAAATATTCTACAAGTGGAACAAAGTCACCGTCCCCTGCTACTAGTACTACTGCATCGAGTCTAGGTGCCATTTTTACTGCGTCGATTGATATTCCTACGTCCCAGTCACCTTTTTTATTTCCACCAGCAAAAATTTGTAGTTCTTTTGTTTTGGTTTCAATACCTAGCTTAGTAAGTGCATCAAAAAAGTTCTTTTCTTCCCCTCCTTCGGAAGTTATGACATATGCAGTCGCGCGGACGAGCTTTCGCCCAGCTACAGCATCTTTAAGTACTGCACCAAAATTTACTTTTCGTTTATATAGATTTTTAGCACTATGATACAGATTTGCTGTATCGATAAATACACCAACTCTCTGCTCTTTATGTTTTATTATGCTCATATATGTTTATTGTATCAAAACAAAATGTTCCGACCTAGGTCGGAACACAATGTTATGCTTTTAATGTTTTAAGTTGTGCTGCGTGACGAGTCTTGTCTTTCTTCTCTAAGTACTTAAGATGACTTCTGCGATCAGCAACCATCTTGATAAGTCCACGTCGAGAGTGATTATCTTTCTTGTGTTCCTTCAAGTGACTTGCAAGTTCATCGATTCTTTTACTTAGAATTGCAATTTGAACTTCAGGAGATCCTGTGTCCTTATCGTGAATCTGGCTTTTCTTTATAATATTTTGCTTTTTCTTTGTCGTTAACATCGTCCTTATATACTAGCACATATTTAAAAAAATTGCAAGAGGGCTTTATATAAGGGTATTTATACAGACTTATGTGTTACAATTATTGTACGACATTAATATGGCTTCAAAAATTGACCAATTAAAAAGAGAATTCCTTGAACATGTTGAAATTGAGAAAGGAAATAGCCTAAAAACAGTAAATAATTACGATCATTACCTGACACGGTTTTTTGAATTTGCAAAGATAAGCGAGCCAAAAGAAATTACTGATGACAAGATTCGCGAATTCAGGTTATTTTTAAACCGACAGCCGGGTATGAAAATTCGTGGTCAGCAAGCTGCCACACTTAAAAAGAATACTCAGAACTATCATTTGATTGCACTTCGTTCATTTCTAAAATACATGATGAAACGGGAGGTTACTTCCCTACCGCCTGACCGTATTGAACTTGCCAAGATCAAAGAAAGATCTCTCGATCTTATCTCAACAGATGAACTTGTAAGGCTCATGAATGCGCCCGATGTTAGTACCCCAAAAGGTCTTCGTGATAGAGCAATTCTAGAATTATTCTTTTCTACCGGTCTTCGTTTGTCTGAACTCTGCTCTCTTGATCGCGATCTTGATTTATCAAAAGATGAGTTCTCAATTCGAGGAAAGGGAGAAAAAGTAAGAGTAGTATTTCTTTCAGACGAAGCGAAGAATGCAATACGTGCATACTTGAAAGGGCGTAAAGATTTAGACGAGCCTATGTTTGTGCAACAGTCTCACAATGGAGGTAAACAAAATGGTAGATTAACCCCAAGGTCAATAGAGCGAATCGTGAAACACTACGCAATTAAGGCTGGAATATCGAAAAAAGTTACACCTCACGTAATTCGCCATTCATTTGCAACTGATTTACTATCAAATGGTGCTGACATCCGCTCAGTGCAGATGATGCTTGGTCATGCTAATATTGCTACAACTCAGATATATACTCACATAACAGACAAGCAACTCAGAGATGTACATAAAAAGTTTCACAGTAAGTCAAAATAATTTATGAAAATAATTTCATGGAATGTAAATGGAATACGCGCAGTACACAAGAAGAATCTCTTCGTGCCTTTTGTGAAAAAATACAAGCCAGATATTATCTGTCTTCAAGAAACAAAAGCAGAACAACACCAATCAGAAGTGGATCTGCCAGATTATGAAGAATATTGGAATTCTGCATCACGTAAGGGTTACAGTGGTACTGCAATTTTTACTAAGACCAAACCCATATCAGTTATTCTCGATATTCCAAAAGAGATTGCTAAAAAATATAAAAATTTGAGCGATAAATATGGAGATGCCAATAGTGAAGGCCGTGTAATAGCAGCTGAGTTTAAAGATTTCTATATTGTTACTGTATATACTCCAAATGCCAAAGATGATCTTTCTCGTATAGAAATGCGTCATGATATGTGGGACAAGGCTTTCCTTGAATATATGAAGAAACTTGAGAAAAATAAACCCGTTATTTTCTGCGGTGATCTTAATGTTGCACACACAGAGGACGATCTTGCTCGTCCAAAGGAAAATATCGGCAACAAAGGTTTTACAGCTGAAGAAAGAAAAGGATTTCAGAATTTTCTTGATGCTGGGTTTATAGATACCTTTCGATTATTCACGAAAGGTAACGGTTACTATACATGGTGGAGTCACTTCGCAAATGCACGTACTCGTAATGTTGGCTGGAGAATAGATTACTTTTTAGTATCAACTAAACTAAAATCAAAAATTAAATCAGCTAAAATTCTTCCTGAAGTTTTAGGGTCTGATCACTGCCCCATCCTTTTGGAATTAAAATAATAAAGTATTGACTTCCTGTGAGGAAGTACGCTATATTGATAAAAGTATGAAACGCAATTTTAATAGTCAGTATAATCAAATTCCTTGCCTCCTTCCGACATCATATTTGATGGCTGATTTTTGCGTTTAAACACTCTCCTTAGAAAAAATTGATTAAACCTAAAAATGAGCCATCAAATATGGCTCATTTTTGTTCTTTAAAAATATTCAAAATATTCACTAACCCCCTAAATTTAATTTCATGAACAAGATGAATTTTAAGATTGCCATTATTGGCAACGGAAAGCTAGCTAAGTCCATCGTACTCGGCTTATTAAAATCTGGTTTTAAACCAGGACAAATCATTGTTATAGGCAGAGAAACCTCTGATTTAGAATGGTTCTCAAAGAAGGTAAATATTTCACGCAACATGGAAGAAATTGCTACAGCAAGTCATATAATCATTGCTGTTACTCCAGACGGTTGCGGAGATACCTTGGTCCGGATTAGAGATGTAAATTTGCAAAGGTTGTGGGGTTACGAAATAATCTCGTTTACCTCAGGTCTTTTAACAGAACAGATTTCAAACGTGATTCCTGAGAATGTATTGCATCGTACTATCGCAGCTACTTGTAATACAAATATTGCTTATGGTCACGGTATTATCTGCTCGACAAGGGATTCCAACCTGCTTCGTTTCTTGGTTGGGGAGAATTTGTACATAGAAAGAAATCAAGAAAAGATAATAAATTATATTGTAAGTATCGGTTCTTTCAACGCTCTGCATTGCGTTGGGGTCGACCTTGCTAAAACAAAGTCACGCATGCCACTTTCTAAGTGGATAGATTGCGCTGATTATTCATTATCTAACTTTAACTTTCCTGACCAAATTCACTCCAAAGATCCTCAGTACGTCATCAAAGAGTATTTATGCAATGTAAGTAGAATTTTCTCAAGGAATTTCTACCACAATGTTTCTCAGTCTGAGAGGATGGCTCTCGGTACATTCAAAAGCACTCTGCAAACTCTTCGAGCAATGATAAACGAAGGAAATGCAGATCCTGTTGCGAATTTACGAAGTACTGTTGTTACCCGTGGTGGTTGTACTGAGAAAGGTGTAAATAAAATTTTAACACCCGATCAATTAACATCTCGTAAATTCATGGAGGAAGAGGTGGTTATGCCTATTTTGAATGTAGCAAACAATTTTCCAAGAATTGCTACAGAATCAATCAGAAAAAGCTTGAGAGCTTGAATTGTTTTTCTCAAACTATGTGTGAATACCCCGGCTATGAGTCGGGGTTTTTTATTTTTTGCAATTTTATTATTTTATGTTAGTATCTTTTTTAAGTGATTGTTTAACCATTAAAAGATTTTTTATGATTGTGAAAACATTTGTCCTTTCTCTTTTCTCAGTTTTTATCTACACGAGAAAAGAAAAAGAAAAAGAAAAAATTGTAACGTGGGATGACCATAGTTATCATGCACACTATCCTTAGTCTAAAACCATTCAAACCCCAATTTTTCACTTTTCAAATCTCGGCTTATGAGGTATCTTGCAAGAGTGTTTGTTCGCTCCTTATCAGCATCATTTTGGTGTCTGAAAAGAACATTTCAGTCTAAAAACCGACCACCAAAACCTGGAGATGGTTTGTGGTCAAGAAAAGGCTTCAAATAAGAAGCATTACATGAATACTTCTGATTCTACCCGTTAAGTTCCAACTGCTAACCCGGTTGGTTCTTTTTTATTTAGCTTACTTTTGGCGGTTGGTCCATTCCAGCCCAAAGGTTCATAGTTCCTATATTTTCAGTACCTGATTGTTTCATATACAGGAAGAGTTGCATTTTGTATGCAGCGGCAATAGAAAGCATCCCCATCAGATGAAGTGCTTTACTTTGAGTTCTTCCCCACATATTTACTTCTGTTTTCATATCTTCTTCTGAAATAGAGTTTATTAATTTTTCTACCTCAGTGAATTCCTTGTCCATCATACTTGCAAAATTCTCAAGGGTCGCTTGCTCCCCTACTCCAAGATATTTTTTATAGGCACTTCCATCTCCTGTAACTACTCCTTCTATTCCAGATATAAATATCTGAGTAAGGTATGTCATAAGCTCCTGCATATTTCTCTGAGGTTCTGTTGGTTTATGAGAAAGTTGTTCTGGTTTTATCTTTTCTGCTAGGTGCTTGATAATTCGAAATTCGTTTCCAAGTATTCCTAAATATTGTTCTTTTGTGATCATATAATCTAATTATTAGTTTGTAATAACATGATTATAACATATCAAACCATCCCCTATTCTTTATTTATTTTTTGACACCATGCTTTGCATGGAGTTTTTTTATTTCTTCCTCCTCAAGGGTTTCTTTCTTTTCCTTACCCTTTTCCCCTAATGCTTTTAATTCCTTATCGTCTAGTTTTTCAAATTCATGAACAAGTTTTGATAAGTTTTCTTTTGTATTTTTCTTAGGATCATCAAGAACTTCTTCAAGAAGCGCATTCAATATCCACCCCATTCTCGGCCCTGGTTTTATATTTAATTCTTCCATTAAAGTTTTTCCATCTATCTTGAGTTGTCCTACCGAAATCGGATCTCTTAAAACCTCTTCAATCATAGCGTGATATTTTCTTAGTCTATATGGGGCTTCTGCTTTTTTCATTCCTACCCTATCACATTCACGAATATTCATTAGATCCCATATGTTTTCTTTACCCACCTTCGCCACCATCCTCCTAACTGCTGAGAGTGTAATTTGCTCAGTATCAGAGAAAAACATGTGGTTTCTAACCATAGATACAACAAAATCTGTCTCCCTCTTTGGAAACTTCAATCTTTCCATTATTGTCTTTACCATCCTAGCTCCGACCACTTCATGACCATAGAAGGTATAAGCTTTCTTGTCACCTGGTCTCCTAGCGCGTGGTTTTCCAATGTCGTGAAATAGTGCAGATAATCTGATTTCCCTAGAAAAACCTTTACTTGCAGCATGTTCTAAGGCTTGTAGGCAATGTTCAAAAACATCATATATATGTGCTCCCCCTTGGTCGCACCCAATTCCCTCTTCTAATTCTGGAATTATGTATTTTAAGAGTCCTAATTTAGAAAGCATACCAATCCCAATACTAGGATTATTGGATTCAATTATTTTTACAAATTCGTCGTGGATTCTTTCGTTCGAGATATTCTTTATTAAGTTTGAATTATCTGAAATAGCTTGCATGGTGTCGTAGTCCACTGCAAAACCTAACTGTGTGGAAAAACGTATAGCTCGGAGCATGCGAAGTGCATCCTCATTAAACCTATCATTTGCCTGACCTACAGCTCTAACCACCCTGTCCCTTATATCTTCTTGTCCTTTATAAAGGTCAATAATCTGTCCCTTAGATATGTTGTAAGCTAAGGCATTCATAGTAAAATCACGTCTTTTGAGATCATCTCCTATATTATCGCTATATTTTACTTGGTCTGGATGGCGAAAGTCACTATATTTTGCCTCAATTCGATAAGGTGTAACCTCTATTTTACGTGTTTCACCTGAAACATTGGTTTCATCTATAACAGCTACAGTTCCAAATGTATTCTCATATACCGTCTTTTCAAACAGAGGTATAATTTCCTCAGGCTTAGCATCTGTTGTTATATCCCAGTCTTTAGGACTTCTTTCTATTAAAAGGTCTCTTACGCAACCACCAACAATAAAGGCTTCAAATCCAGCCTTCTCTAAGGTAGATGTTACATGTGTAACATATAGAGGTATTTTTGAATTATCTATTAGATTATTCGACATTTTATTTATGTGCACCCAGAGGGATTTCGATCATTACATGATCAGTACACTTTTCGTATTGCTGGAGCAATAAACTCAAAGTCTTCGAATCCCTACAGAACGTGCCGTTCTGTGCACCCAGAGGGATTCGAACCCCCAATAACGGTTCCGAAGACCGTCGTGATATCCATTTCACCATGGGTGCAATTATATGTTTATATTTGCGACTAAGTAATTGTATACTAAAACACATGTTTAGTAAATAGCCTTATAAATAAAGGTTAAAATCGTAAATTGCAATTATCTTAGAAAATAGTTATAATCTATGAGTTATTTTATTTTGCGGGATTGGTTTAGTGGTAGAACACGTCCTTGCCAAGGATGAGACAGGAGTTCGATTCTCCTATCCCGCACAAAATATTTTCTATGTGTCCCAAAGTCTATATGTTCTTTATTAGTCTTTTATACACATTTAAAACCCTTTTAAATTATAGCTTTTGTGGATAACTCTGTGGGCATTGTTCATAAAAGACACATAATATAACTAATTGAATTTATTTTTGTCTGTAAATATCCTTAATTTACAAGCTTTTTCTACAAAGACAGAGTAATATTGGTTTTTTATGTCCTATAAATAGCTTAGGTTTCACGTGAAACATATTAATAAGTTACACATGTAACGTATGAAAAAATTCACCTCAGATTCACAAAAAATTGGCCAATTAGGCGAAGATATTGCTTGTAAGTTTCTCATGAAACACGATTTTATAATATTAGAACGAAATTATACAAAAAAATGGGGCGAGATAGACATAATTGCTGAAAAGGATAAAAAAATATACTTTATAGAGGTAAAATCAGTTTCATGTGTAACCTTACCAGATTTTAAAGATGAAAACCCATTTATTAAACGACCAGAAGAGAATATGCATCCTTGGAAGCTTAAAAGACTATCAAAGACAATTCAAACTTACCTTATCCACAAAAGAATAGGGAATACACCTTGGCAATTTGACTTACTGCTTGTATATATAGACTTAAAAAATAGAACAGCAAGAGTAAGAACTATTGAAAATATTATTTTATAAATAGTATATATAAGTTATACTTTATAAATGAAAGAATGCCTGTATTGTAAGTCAAATTTTGATATTTCTGATAGAGAAAAGACTATGTACGAAAAAGTAGGTGTTTCTCAGCCGGATATCTGTTCTCACTGCAGATGGAAACAACACATGGCTTTTTGGCCGTTCGGTAAGTTTAGAGTAGGGAAGTCAGATTTGTCTGGTGAAAAGCTAATTACTGTGTTGCCTGAGAATCCAAGATATCCGGTGTATACATCAAAAGAATGGTGGAGTGATGCTTGGGATCCGATGGAATATGGACAAGATTATGATTCAAGTCGTTCATTTTTTGATCAACTCAAAGAGCTTCAAGAAAAAGTTCCAAGGCCTCATCAACAAGGTGCACAGAGTGTTGGATGTGATTGGTGCGATGATACATGGGAATCAAAGAACTGCTATCTAAGCAGATCTGTTTTTGGTGCAGAAAATCTAATCTATGGTTACAGAGCAGTTAATTGTAAAGACTCAATAGATATTTCTCACGTGTATGATTTAAATCAATGTTACGATTGCGTTTACTGTTTTAACTCGTACGAATTATTCTTCTCAAGAAACAGTAGAGATTGTATGAACAGCGCCTTTCTTTTTGATTGTAGAAACTGTAGTAACTGTTTTATGTGTTGGAACTTGAGAGGCAAATCTTATTGTATTTTAAATGTTCAATATACAAAAGAAGAGTATTTAGAAAAAATTAAGCAGTTTGATTTTTCTTCAAATGAAAATCTCGAGCGATTAAGACTTCAATATCAAGAGATATTAAGGAAGGAAGTTGTTCATAGAGAGAATTTCAGCGTTAAAACATATGATTCTATTGGTAGCTATATGGCAGACTGTAAAAATTGTAATAATGTTTTTTTCTGGGAGAGTTCTGAGGATTGTATGAATTGTTTAAGAGGGCTTCGCTCTAAAGATTGTATAGATCTAACAGGGAACTGGATTATGGAATTATCTGGGAATAATAGTTGTTGCACTAATGGCTATCAACTCAAATATTCTATTTGGTGTGATGGGGCAAGATATTCGGAGTATTGTGATGAATGCTTGGAAATCGACTACTGTTTTGGTTGTGTAAGTTTACGTAAGAAAAAATATTGTATTTTAAATAAACAATATACAAAAGAAGAATATGAGGTTCTAAAAGAAAGAATAATTTCTGACATGAAACAGAGAGGGGAGTATGGTAAATTCCCACCATACTCACTAGGTCTATGTCCTTATAATGTTTCTACGGCAGCGATCTACTTTCCAGAAGTAACAAAAGAATATGTTTTAGAAAAAGGTGGTTATTGGGATGAAGAAGGGGGAGTTAAAATTGAAGGGATGGATACTAAGGATTTACCAGACTCAATTTATGATATCGGTGAAGATATATGCAAACAGCCTCTTATTTGTCCTGTAACTGGATGGAGATATAACATTTCTGTTGATGAACTTTCTTTTCTAAAAAGAAATAAAATCGCTATTCCAAGAGTGCACTTTGATGTGAGAACTAAAGAAAGAGTTATAACTACTAGTCCAACAAAAGGGGAACTATACCAGTGTTTTTACTGTAAAAAAGATATTAATGCATATTATCCGAAAAGTTGGGGATATGAAAAAATTGCATGCGACGAGTGTTATTTAAGAGAAATCGCCTAGATCATATCAATTGTGTTTTATGCAAAATATGCTAATATAGATGAGTGTTTTTCGTATTCGGGGTGTGGTGTAACGGCTAACATTCCTGTTTTGGGAACAGGCGACTCCGGGTTCGAATCCCGGCACCCCGACAAGCCGGATGAGAATTTTTAGTTATGCGGGATTAGTTTAGTGGTAGAACTACAGTTTTCCAAACTGTTGGCAAGAGTTCGATTCTCTTATCCCGCACATGCAATTTGTATTTATTTTCTTTACTTTTGTATCCACATTTTTAGGTGGCTTATTTGGACTAAAATTTAGAGATAAAATGCATCTAATCTTGGGTTTAACAGCTGGAATAATTCTAGGTGTTATTGTTTTTGATATATTTCCTGAAATTATAGAAATCACAGGATCTCTAGGGGTTGATCCAATATACCCAATGCTTTTTCTGATAATAGGATTTTTAATCTTTCACATCGCTGAAAAGTTATTGCTTGTTCACCATTCTCACGAAGATAACTATGGACCTCATACACACCCAACAGTAGGGAAGTTTCAAGCCCTAGCTTTGGCAGGACACTCATTCCTAGATGGAGTTGGAATTGGTCTTGGTTTTCAAATATCGAGTGCAACAGGTATATTTGTAGCTCTTGCTGTAATTGCTCACGACTTTGCAGATGGATTAAATACGGTTTCCCTAATGCTTCGTCATAAAAATAGCGATAAGCGAGCAATACAGTTTTTGTTTATCGATGCTCTTGCTCCAGTCTTAGGAGGGCTTTCAACTTTATTTTTTACATTATCTGAAAAGACTTTACTTGCTTATTTGGGATTTTTTGCGGGATTCCTTCTTTATATTGGTGTTTCAGATATACTTCCTGAGGCTCATAGTAAAAATTCATCTCTTAAAACTGTTGGTATGACGGTACTAGGAATAATTTTAATATTTCTTGTTACCAGAGCTCTATAAATAAAAAAACCGGATCACTTAAGATCCGGCTCCATTTTTGTAATACAATAATTAATTATGCAACCACTGGTTGTGAGTGATTTTTAACCCAGGCCATTTTGCAAAGATATGAAATATGGTCAATAAATACTCCGATGAACGTTTTGTATTCATTGTATTCCACATTAAACTCTCTACAATGTTGCTTCAATATTTTTCGTACTCTGCGATAGTGTACATGTGATATATCCGGGAATAGGTGATGCTCAACTTGAAAGTTTAGTCCACCAAACAAATGGAACCAAACGGGGTTCCATGTCCCAAAGTCTGCTGTTGTTTTTAATTGAAACACTGCCCATTCCATGTTTATGTTAGGATTACCTACATAAAACGTAGCTTTGTTTTGGACGTGTGCCATTTGAAAAACAATCGCTATGATAAATCCACATACAAACTCAAGTACGATAAATCCGAGGCCACCTTTTACAGAACCAAACACAATCATAGGTAAGATTAAAGATTTGAATAGGTAAACAAGTTTACCAGCCCAAAAAAATATTTTCTGGTTTTTTGTCATCTGCTTTATTTTATGACCACCAATTCTGCCAGTAAAATACTTGTAGATATCTTTAATTGCAAACCAGAAAAAATGAAGTACTCCATAAAGGATAAAAGCATAAAAAGGTTGAAAAATATAAACAAAACGCCATTTTTGCCAAAACCCTAAACGCAGAGCACTATTTGTATCTACGTCATCATCTTCCGGTGTGTTGGTTACATGATGATGTATCACATTATGCTTGGTCTTCCACATGAAACTACTAGCTCCCGAAGCATCAAACACCCAACTCATTATTTCATTCACGACTTCGTTTTTGCTATAGCTACCATGAGCTCCATCGTGGCCAATATTAAATCCTGCCAATCCCATGACCACTCCACTTGCTGCTCTGAACCATAAGTAGGTTGAGAGGGTCATTTGTGTAGTGTAGGGGTAAACATAAAGAAATATTGCCAGGAGTATGATGATACCTGTTTTGATGAATAGAACCAGGTTACCCTTAATCGAGATTCCTTTTTCTTCAAAGTAGGAATAAACTTTTGTCTTTAAAGAGCTGTAGAAAGGGGAGCCCTGACCCGTGGTTATCTTTATCATATTTATTTTTTTAAGAGTACAGGTTAAAGTTTCTTTTCATCATAACACTTAAGTAGGTATTAAAAAACCACTCATGGATAGAATAGAGTGGTCTTTCAATCTGTATAATATTTTATTTTACAGCGTCTTTTAGAGCTTTCGCTGCTCGGAACTTAGGAACTTTTGTTGCTGGAACTTTAACTTGTTCACCAGTCTTTGGGTTGCGAGCCATACGAGCTGCGCGTTGCTTGACTGAGAAGATTCCAATTCCTGCTATTGATACCTCGCCACCTTTCTTCAAAGTAGAAACGATTGCATCAAACATTCCGTTCACAACTTCTTCAGCTTGTACTTTTGTACCGCCGATTTTGCCATGAACCCATTCTACTAATGCTTGTTTATTCATTTAATTATTTTTTTATAATCTCAAAAGAAATTATAAAAATTTTTCTGAATAATATTCGACCGTTTTAGAAACGCGTTCCTTAAAATAGGAGTAATACTATTATATACCAAGGGTATTTTCACGCAAGCTCTAGTACTAAATTGACAAAATTATAAAAACATTGTAATTTTTTGTCATTTTCACTCTAATTTTCTCTATTTCCTAAGTAATCTGGGTGTACAAATCCTGTTCTGTCTTCTTTTAGAATCAACGGTTTTTTGTCTGGATTCTTTCTTCTCTCCTCAACTCGTCTTTTTAGAAAATTCATTGCTATTTCTTGAACTTCTTCTGAGCTAGTAAGTGCTTCGTAAATAAGATCTTCGAGTTGGTCCCATGTAACATCTCCTATAAGGATTCTTTTTTCTATTTCTTCAAATTTTTTTAGATAAATTGCTTGTAGTTCAGGACTTTCTCCAGCTATTTTCTCTAATTTTGTCCTACCAATTTGATTCATATTCATATAGCTTTAACTTATTTTACCTTGCAAATTCGACTATTCTATTCTCGCGGATCATGGTTACTTTTATTTCACCAGGGTAGGTGAGTTCTTGTTCTATTTTCTTTGCAATATCACGTGCCATATCTTTTGCTCCGATATCAGATACTTTCTCTGGGGTAACAAAGATTCTAATTTCACGTCCAGCAGACAGAGCGTAAGATTTTTCAACACCGTCGAAACTCTTAGCTAAGGCTTCAAGGTCTTGCAAGCGCTTAATATAATTCTCAACAGAGTCGCGTCGTGCACCAGGGCGCCCACCTGAGATCATGTCAGCTGTCTGTACTATAACAGCTTCTATAGTCTCGTGAGGAACATCGTCGTGGTGACTTTTCATTGCAGTTATAATTCTTGGGTCAGCTCCAAATTTCTGAAGGATACGAATACCAATATCTATGTGTGTACCTTGAACTTCATGGTCAAGTGCTTTACCAATGTCATGTACTAGAGCACCAGCCTTTGCGATTTGAATATCTGCTCCAAGTTCTTCGGCAAGCATTCCAGCGATGTGAGCCATCTCTATAGAGTGCTGTAGGACATTCTGCCCATAACTTGTACGGAAATACAAGCGTCCAACAATAGCTACTATTCTAGGGTCAAGATTGAATATTCCGCATTCATATACTGCCTGGTCACCTTTTTCTTTAATTATTTTATTGATATCTTCTTGAGCTTTCAAAACAACCTCTTCAATTTTTGCTGGTTGAATACGGCCATCAAGGATAAGATTCTCAAGCGCAAGGCGAGCAACTTGTCTTCGAACTGGATCAAATGATGAGATTACAATTGCCCCTGGAGTTTCATCGATAATAAGTTCAACCCCGGCTGCACGTTCAAAAGCACGAATATTTCTACCTTCCTTACCAATAATCTTACCCTTGATTTCATCGTTTGGAATATTTACTGAAGTCGTCATCATTTCGCTTGCAGTTGATGAAGCAAGGCGATTGATACTTGCAGAAAGTATATCTTTTGCTCTACGATCGAGTTTTTCAGTATTTGCTGTTTCCATCTTTTGCATCCTAACAAGCAAATCTTCTTCATATCTATCTTCAATACTCTTGAAAAGAATATTTTTTGCATCCTCGACTGAAAGGTGAGCTATTTTCTCAAGCTCAGCTTCTTTTTCAGATTGCATATTTTCAACTCGTTCTTTTACTTTTTTAACTTCCTCAACTTTAATTTTTATATTCTCAACTTCACGATCAATTTCAACTTGGCGTGCATCTAGAAGCTCCTCCTTTTTTATAAGGCGATGTTCTGTCTGCTTCCACTCTTCTTCTTTTTTCTTACTTTCTAATTGCACTTCTTCAGCCTTCTCCTCAGCTTTCTTTTTAGCTTCGTCGAGAACTCTCTGTGCTTCTTCTTTTGCACCGAGCATGATCTGCTTGATTTCGAGTTCCATTGAACCCTTCTTACCAAGAGATATGATAAGGCGCAAATAATATCCAACGCCAACACCTGCAACTAGTGCAAGTACTGAAATTATTATTGCTGTTAATGACATATAAGTGACAATGTCACTTCTAAATACACGAGTCTTCTATAGACCTATTTTATATTCTGTATTCTTATGTAGCACGTTCACCAATATAAAACTTTTTTTCATAAGATTGTTTGGAATTTCTGTATCAGATAAGACTGTATTTTTGGAAGTAAACACTTACTAAACTGTTAAAATTCGATATACGTATAATACTAGAAATACTTGATTTTGTCGAGTTTGGTAAATTATTTATTTCTTGGGAGAACTATATAAAAAGTAGTACCTAGATTTTCACCTTTAGAAATAGCATATATTTGCCCACTATGGCGATTGATGATTTCTTTTGATGCATATAGTCCAAGACCCATGCCGTCAGTATTCATTTTTTTAGCACGCTCACCTCGATAGAAACGTTTGAATATGTTTTTCCTGTCTTTTCTTGAAAGCCCTATACCATCATCTTTTATTTTAAGTACCAGCTCTTTATTTTTTAGTTCGGCTTCGATATCTATACTACCGCCTTCTTTTGCATATAAAATTGCATTTTCTATTATTACGTTTATAACAAACGAAATCTTTTTTGTATCAATAGTGAGGAGGGGTAGATTTACCAAAGAAGGAACTTTTAGTGAGATTTTTTTATCATGAAGCAGTACACTATATTTTTTTAAAGCATCTTCTAAAATTTCACGCATTGAAACTGCTTTTAGGTCATAAGTTGAAGTATTTTGAATATCTTTTATACCAGCGACAATATCAACTAACTCGAGTAATCTGTTTACTGAGTTGTCTAGGTTTGTTATTATCTCGAGTTCATCTTTACGTGGCATGTCAGTTTTTATTGCGTCAGCCATCCATTTGATACGAGTGAGAGGAGTTCTAAAAGTGTGATTTACAATAGTAAGAAAAGTTTGCTCAGTAAAATCTCTACTGAATTCTCTTTTAAGTAAATATAAAATAATGAGAACTAAAACAGTAATAATTATTATTTGCATTTTTATTATTTTTTAGGTTTTGAAACTATATCGTCTATGATTCCGTACTTCTTTGCTTCATCGCTTGTCATCCAGTAGTCGCGATCTGAATCTTTTTCTATTTGAGCTACTGTCTGTCCTGTATTTTTTGCAAGAATTTTATTTAATGTATCTTTTGTACGAAGAATATGTTTTGCGTTGATTGCGATATCTGATGCTTGACCTTCTGCGCCACCCATAACTTGGTGTATCATAACTTCAGAGTTTGGAAGAGCGAATCTTTTGCCTTTTGCGCCAGCAGAAAGAAGAACTGCACCCATAGAAGCAGCGATACCTACACATATAGTAGATACATCTGCTTTTACGAAACCCATAGTGTCTAGTATTGCGAGTCCTGCTGTAACTGAACCACCAGGGGAGTTGATATATAAGTATATGTCTTTCTTAGGATCTGTGTGATCAAGATAAAGTAGCTGAGCAATTACAAGGTTTGCAGTGTGGTCGTCTATTGGACCACCAAGGAAAATTATGCGCTCATTTAGAAGGCGAGAGTATATATCGTACGCTCGTTCACCAAACTGTGATTTTTCTATAACTGTAGGGATTAACATGGGTTTAGTATAGCAAAATAAGGATATTGCGCCAATGTGAACCTACTTGACATAGTATGATATTATATGGTATAATACAGTGAGAAATGATCTTTGAGAATATTGGCTTTTCATGAAGGTTTAGATTGTTGAATTGTATGGATCAATCTTGGTCCCTAGAAATCAACAATTTTAAACCACTCAATTTTATATCATGAAAAAGTTATTAGTAATTTTAGCCGCAATTCCTTTCTTAACAAGCTGCACCAAAGAAAGCACGGACGAGTTCCTCCAAAACACCAACGTAACCTTCGGTTTTCAAATCGCTGGTGTTCCTGTCGTTCTGAGTTTTGGTAATGGAGCCACCGGGCTTTATTATCCCCAGTCCGGATATGGTTCTTATGTTTACGGAGGAAATTCAACTAACATGACAGCATGTTATGTTGTAAGTTCTCCTGCGAGCTCAGAATCAGTACCCGTTTTTGACCGGACAGGTTTATCTATCGGAACAGTACGGTGTGACCAAGGGGTTGGATCAAATACAAATCAAATTTTTCTTTCTTTGAAAAACTGGTTCGTACAACATCCAAACACTCCATGCATTGTTCTGGTTCGTTGGGATCCAAGACCGTTTACAACCGGGCGTTGGGAAGGAACAATCGTTGGTTAAAAAATAATTTCAGCCAAGCAGTTAGTAAATAAAAGAAGCCCCAGGATCTATATCCATACGGGCTCTTTTTTTTTGCACAAAATATTTTATTGATTCTCTAAGAAGTTAAAAACTTTTTCGTTTTCAAGCATATTCTCGATGTATGCGCGAGCGCGAACTGGATCAGCATCTTTATACATTGTCATAATGTTTCCAACTTCTTTTTCTATTTCTTCTTCAGTTGGTTTTAGGTTTTCTTTATCTGCAATTGTGCGGATTATCATTTGAAGTTTCGCACGCTTCTCTGCATCTCCTCTCCACTCTTTTCTTAAGTCATCTTCAGTCTTTTTTATTTGAACTAAATAATCTGCAAAGTTTAATCCTGCGTTCGTAACATCTGCTTCTAATCGATAAAGTATTTTCTGTATTTCACTTTCGATCAATATCTCAGGTATTTCTCCAGAGGTTTCTGAAATTAATTTCTCAACAATTACCATACGAAGTTTGTCTTTCTCAAGAGTTTCTTTTTCGATCTTCATATTTTCACGAATTTTATTTTTCAGAGCCTCTGCATTTTCAAAATCACCGAAAGATTTTGCGAAAGCATCATCAAATGCTGGGTACTCACTCTCGGGTATTTCATGAGCCTTAGCATGTTCTTCTTCTGTCATATTTTCGTGACCTTCATGACTTCCTCCGCGTGCTTGCTCTGCTCGCATTTTACGAAGATCAAGAATAGTTTTTTCTACATCAGCCTCTCCAACACTAACTTCTGCGATTGGGTTTTTCTTTTTCTCGTCACTTGCAAGTTTTTTATAATCTGGAAGCTTCATTTCTGGTAATACTGCAGTTAGGATTTTGAATTCTAGATCTGAACCGCGAGCAATCTTTGTAATAGCAATCTGTGGGCGACCAATAGCTTCGATTTTATTTTCTTCTATTATTTTTATATACACATCTTTGATTGCAAGTTCTGCCATCTCTTCTAATATCATCATGTCTGTGACGTTTTCTTTTACTACAGATGCAGGAGCTTTGCCTTTACGGAATCCTGGAAGTTCAATACGCTCGCTTATAATAGAGAGAGCTTTTTCTTCGTATTTTTCAAAATCTGCTACAGGTAGTGACCCTATTATTTCTAATTCACTTTTTTCTTTTTTATTGATTGTTGTTTTCATAAGTTTATCTAGTTTATATGTACGTAAGTTATTTGTCAAAAAATCCACCAATTGGTGGATTTTTTGACAGAGTAATTAATTTTCTAGTTTAGGAGCGTAATCTTTGTTGTATCTTTCTTTACATTCATTGATTATCTTTACTGCTTCGTCTGCGCCAAAGAATTCTTTTACTTCTCCTGTGCCTGGCTTCTTTAATTCTTTATATTTTTCCCAGAAATATTTTGTTTCAGTTTTAAAATAATCTCCCAGATCTTCAATAGAATTTATATGATCGTTTTTCTTGTCATCATTTACTACTCCGATTATTTTATCATCTACTTCTCCACTATCTATAAATTTCATTACACCAATAACTCTTATCTCAACAAGAGATCCAGGGACAAATTCTTCTGTTACGTTTACAACAACAATATCAAGAGGGTCATTGTCTTCATCCCATGTCATTGGAATTGCTCCGTATGAAAATGGGTATACAAGTGGTGAGTATCCTACGCGATCAAGTTTAAGTTGGCCACTCTCTGTTATTAGTTCATATTTATTTCTTGAGCCCTTGTTGTTTTCTATAATAGTATTAACTATTTTTTTATCTTCATTTGCAAATGGTGGTAGCACATGAAGCAGATTTAACATGTATCTTGATGGTTTATGATTTATATTTGCCATATTTTTTATATTTCTCCATAAAGTTTATTAATAAAAAAGTCCTCTGATCTCCTGTCCATGCTTGCGCATTGGCAGGCCAGACATTTTTTCTTAAAAAACTTTATTCCGGTTAATAATATTACGCAGTTGTGCCATCATCTACTAGACCTTCGTCGAGTGTGATCTCACCTGCATCTTCACTTATTATATCATCTTCACTAGATACTACCTCGCCAGTTACACCTTTAATATCTATTCTCCAACCAGTTAGTTTTGCTGCAAGGCGAACATTCTGTCCTCCTTTACCAATTGCAAGAGAGAGTTGATCAGCCGTAACTTCTACTACTGCTTTGTGTTCTCCTTCATTTACTTCTATATCAAGAACACGAGCAGGAGAAAGTGCGCTTGCAATATATTCGCTAGGATTTGCTGACCAAGGAATAATATCGATTTTTTCTCCACCGAGTTCGCTCATGACAGTTGTGACACGAACACCTTTCTGACCAACGCAAGATCCAACTGGATCAACGTGTTCATCGTTTGAATAAACTGCAATTTTAGAACGACTACCTGCTTCACGAGCGATAGCTTTTATCTCTACTATACCTCCTGCAATTTCTGGAGCTTCAGATGCAAATAATCCTTCGATAAGCTGAGGATGAGTGCGAGAAAGTTTTAGATTTACACCACGAGGAGTTTCTTCGACAGAATAAAGATATGCACGAATTCTCTCACCACGTTTGTAAAATTCTCCAGGGATTTGTTCTTCTGGAAGAATTATTCCAGTTGCGCGATTGAAATCTACATAAACTATTCCACGTTCAACTTTTTGAACAAAGCCGTTTACTATTTCACCTTCTTTACTTCCGTATTCATCGATAATAGCGCCACGTTCTGCTTCACGGATTTTTTGTATGATAACTTGTTTAGCTGTTTGTGCTGCGATACGACCGTAGTCATCTTTTGTTTCAAGAGGGAAAATTATTTCTTCTTCGAGTTTTGCATCACTTTTTATTTTTTTTGCATCAGCAAGTAGTATGTGATGTTCTTCGTTGAAGCGAACACGATTGTCATCTTCGGAAATTTCTTCTTCAGCATCTTCATCTGTTGTCATGCGGACGATTGAATCATCGACAACAATCTTTACTTGGTAGAATTCCATCTTTCCAGTTTCAATATCTATTGTTGCCCGAACTATTTGGCCCTTTTTCCCGTAATCTTTTTTGTAGGCAGCAGCAAGAGCCTGCTCGATAGCATCGATTATCTTTTCGCGAGGTATTTTGCGCTCCTGTTCGAGTTGCTCAAGCGCGGATTTCATTGTTTTGAGGTCTAACATATTTAGTTGTTATTAAATTTTTAATTAAAAAAGTCCGGTTCGAAAACGGACTTGCTAATCGCATCGTACTATAAAAGGACGACCTCGTCAAATTGGGGATAATTTGTGGATAAATACCCTTGTAGAAATTGACAAAACTCCAAAAAGCCCTTATACTTGACACAGAGGTGAGTATTGTGTTTTAAACACAATTTGTACGTTGAAAAATGTTTTTGTAGGTGGGTAATACAGTTTTAGTCTTATAAATCAAGGCTTGATCTGTATTACTCATCTTCTTAAAAAACAAACATCATGAAAAAGAAACAGTTAATCAGAACCCCATGGATAGGGGCAATTATCCTTATTTCAGTTGCAGCTCTGGTTAGCTGCAGTAAATCTGACGTAATTCAGCCGAAACAACCCGTAAAAACAGACACCATTCCCGTGGTAAAGTATGCCGCATCTTTCACAAGCAATCCGGTATTGAACCCGGATACGCTTTATGCAAGGACTGCCGGTGTAATGTCGTGGGTTTCAGCTCACGCAACTAGTACCTCGATTAACATAGGTACTCTTGCCGAAAGCAAAAATTCCGCTACAATTCCACCACAGGAAACATCAACCAGCGCCACAATCACCCTTACAGGTGAAGATGGAACAATTACTCCTAAGACAGTTCCTGTTCCGGTGTATGACACGGTATTCAGTTTCATCTGTAAGAATAGCCCGGTATGGCACACAGATTCCCTTATAAAAACATGGGCTGGTGGACATACAGTCCTTCCCCCGGATCCTCTGCCAAACTGGATATACTACAGAGACCGTACTGCAAGAGCTTTAAGAGCTGATGGTACATTGTCAAATCCAGGTACATGGTATCACCTTAATGATGGTGCCCAATACGGAGATGGCCAGTGGATATGGAACAACGTTTTTATCGGACTGAAAGAGGTTACCCCAAATAACTGGAAATACCAGTGGATAAGGGTGCATGTGGAGGGTATCTATACCTACACCGCATACGCTACTCATCAGTAGCCCCTCAAGTTTTCTTTCATTTTTTCATGGCTATACTTTAAGCCGGATTCCTTTTTGGGAATCCGGTCTTTTTATTTTGTGGATAATATTGCTATTATTTAACATACAAGAGTGGTACAATTGAAACATATAATTTAGCCACCGTTAATTTTATTAGTATGAATATATTTAAATTTTCGCTTAGTAGTTTTTTTGTTTTATTATCTCTCTTTTCATTTCAACTAGCAGGAGCTGCTACTGCACCTGTAGTAACTAAAAATAACTCAGCAGATAACCTAGGTGTTATTGTTGCAAATGTAAACATTAAAAATGCAAAAATTGTTTTCCAAGATGGTAAGAATTTTAAAATATCATTTACTATATCAAACGGTGAAGGACTACAAACAGGAGTTAAATACGGCTTAAAACTTTTCTCAGATGACAAGAGCCAATCTCTAGTTGATGAAAAGATATATGATGACTCACTAACTCTAGGTGAGAATAGTTCTGTATCAAAAGAGATAACTTACACACCACCTTCTATTTTAGATGGCAGTTACACAATCCTCCTAGAAAGTAAAAATCAAAGTAATTTCCCTTTTAGTTCTTTCATTGTTGGTAAAATAAAACTAACAGCTTCTGTGAAATGGTTAGAAATTATTCCTGAATCATGCTACACACAAATACAAGAAGATAAGACAAATAAACACCACCTCATAACAGAAATTGTTGAAATCAATGAGACTGATTCTCTATCTTTAAATTGTACTGTTATAAACAATTCTACTAATACAGTTACAGCAACACCTATTTTTAATACTAGGTACTCTGGATCTTATGGTGAATACGCTCCACAATCTGGTGGAAGTGAAGATGCCATTACATTTGCAAAAGGAGAAAAGAAAAATATATCAATGTTGCTTCCAAGAGGTGATATTCCAAAGCCTTACAACGTAAAAGTAAATCTAATGGATGGAGAAAACTATTCAAACACTATTTCAGTTGGCTACATAATAAAAGGAATGAGTGCAACTATTCAAAAAGTTTCACTAGATAAAGATTTTTATAAAGCAGGAGAAAATGCAGAAGTTTCATTCGTTTGGTTTGGTGCAGGTTTTTATGAAAAAACACCAAAAGTTACAGTAAATGCTTCACTTACAAATAGTAGAGGTTGGCAGTGTGCAAGTTCTGTGACACAAGACGTAGTTAAAGAAAAAAATGAACCAGTAAATAAAATATCAATACCCATAAAAAATACTTGTGATGATCCACATATTAAAATTTCAATAAGTGATGCTGGTGGTACTGTACTAGACCAGAAAGAATTTACATTTAAAACTAATAAAGCCAAGAATAAAACTACAAGCATTGTTAACAACAAATATGTGATAGGTTCGATAATAGTATTTGTTTTGATAGCAATATTTGGTCTTTATATGAATAGGAAAAAGAAAATTAATAGTGTTAAAATGTAATCTATAAAAATTATGAAAAACATTCTTAAAAATACAAAATATATAGGTTTCGCAATAGTATTGTTAATAACACTATTTAGTTACTCTAAAGCTTCAGCTACATCTTATGTTACTAACTGCGTATTTGGTGGAAATATAGCGACAGAGGCAACTCTCAACCCTGGTGGACCTTTCTCTACTAGCACAACTCCATTTGATGCTCAAGGTAGACTTGAGACAAATGGTTGCTTAACAAATCACGTATCTTTAGTTGTTGAGCACAATGGAACACCAGTAACATTAATACCGGCAACAACAGTTCTGCCTGCAAATAGTGGACCATATCCGACAGGACTTCCTGCTTTTACAACATTCTCATCACAAACTACTCCTGCAACATATCCAGTTACATTTACAACAGGCTTTGATGAAGTAGATGATTTGCCTACTCCTTGTGTCATAACACTAACATTCTCAGGAACGTTTAGATGGGGTAAGATTCTTTACTCAGGCCCTGCATCTCACCCACAAATAGATGTATATGTACAACTCACAGGAACTGGTGCCAACCCAACACCTCTTGCTCCTAGAATACGCCACTTTATAGTCCCAGCAAATACTACTAACGACAGTCGCTATGAAAATATAAATGGTTTCAATTGTAATCAACAATATAATGGCTGTGAGATAGAAAACCCATGGGGATTCTGGGCAGGACATATATCTTCTAACTCACCAATAACTACATATGGTGGAGGATCTATATGTGGGGCAACAGGAAATACTACATATGGTGGAGGATTTGCACACTGCTTCATTGCTGATACAAAAGTTGCTATGGCAGACGGAACAGAGAAAAATATCCAAGATGTAAAACTAGGAGATGTTTTGAAAGGTGAACTTGGTAACAATAAAGTTATTGGATTCCACAGACCAGAATTGGGTAATGAAAAACTATATTCATTCAATGGAGGCAGACACTTTGTTACTGCAGAGCACCCATTCTATACAACAGATGGATGGAAGTCCCTGAACCCAGCAAAGACAGCCGAGGAACACTTAAATATAGAAGTTTCTCAACTAAAAGTTGGAGATACGTTAGTTACTGATCATGGTTTGGTTAAACTTAGAAAAGTTTATGGTAAATCTGACAGAACAGATACACAACTATATAACTTTATACTTGATGGTGACCATACATACTATGCTGACGGGTACTTAGTCCACAATAAAGTTGGATGTTCAGCAGATGGATCTGGAGCACCTACCTATCCTCAATGTCCTAATGGTAACTATTGTCTAGACAATACTCCTGCACCTCAAGGTCACCTTGCTTATCCTCCTTCTTCAAGTAATTATGGAACATGTGCACTGCCGTGTTCAACTCCTGAGCCAGATCCTCAAGCTTGGTGTAACTCTCATCCTAACGGAGCATTCTGTTCAGATGATAACTTCATCCATAACTGTCCTTAATTATTAAACTATATTAATTTAATCAACAAATTAAAATGAAAAAAATATTAAACAACTATAGATTTATAATTACAGGACTGTTCATAATCTCATCTTTGCTCATGGCAAAAAGCGCTTCAGCAACTTGGGCGTATTTTGCTCACGATGAGACATATCAAGTTACAGGCAGTTCATCAATCACGGTTTCAATTTCAGGCACAACACCAATAACACTTCCAAATCACACAACTACTCTAACTTGGACTACAACTGGAATCCCAGATAGTTGTGATGCAACTGCAAACGGTCTTTGGAATGGCCCAAAATCTCCAAACGGTGGAAGTGAACAAGTAGCTGATCTTTATACAGCAGGAACTTATACTTATGAAATTATTTGTCACAAAGCTGGATCTCCAGATGCATCTGCACAAACTCAGGTTGATGTTTTCCCTTCAAATGGCGTCACTGCGAGCCTAAGTTCAAATACCTATACTCTTCCTTATGGTGGAGGATCTGCGACTTTAACTTGGTCTTCAACAGGTGCAACCGCTTGTAATAGTGGTGACTTTACTACAGGAGGAGCAACTACTGGAAACGATACTGTTAACCTAACTACAACTACTACTTACACAGTAATTTGTGACGATGGGAATGGAAATTCTGCACAAGCTCAGGTAACTATTACTGTTTTGCCACAAAGTACTGGTATGACTGTAAGTTTACAAGCAAATCCGGCTTCAATGAACTTACCAACTAATCAGACAACTCTGAGATGGACAACAACAGGTACTCCAGATAGTTGTGTAGGTTCTAATGGTTCAAGTGGTTGGAGTGGAAGTAAAAATCCAGCTGGAGGTCAGCAGATCATGAGTGGATTATCACTTGGCACATACATATACACAATAACTTGTATGAAAACTGGATACCCCAATGATGTCTCACAAGTTAGTGTAACAGTATTTCCTAAAGGGTGTGTTGGAACTCAAGATAATGGAGCAGATTGTTTTACAGCATCACTTATAGCAAATCCAAGTATTCTTCAATATGGAGGAGGAACTTCAACATTAACATGGAATTCTTTGCCGGGAGGTATAAGTTGTAGTAGTCCAGACTTCAGTACAGGTAATGCTCCAAACGGAAGTGTCGATGTAAATTTGACAACTACAACCACTTATCATTTGACTTGCCAAGATGGTAATGGAAATACTGCAACACCAGAGACAACCGTAGTTGTATTAGATAACCAAGTTGTTAATGGAGTATGTTCTCCTCAGCATTTCAATTGTGTCGCAGGAACAAGTATACGCAATAGAACAGGAATAAACTCTTGGACTTGGCAATGTCAGGGAATAAATGGTGGTACTACCGCCTCATGTTCTGAGAACTTCCCAGTATTTGAATGTAGCGATGGAATTGATAATGACACTGATACACTTATAGATACTGCTGATCCTGGATGTCACACCGATGGTGATGCCAATAATGCTGCCTCATATGATCCTAACGATAACACAGAAAATAACACCGTAGGTGTACCACAATGTAGCGATGGAATAGACAATGATGGAGATAAAAAGATTGATTTCAAGGATGAACCAACAGCATTTCCTGCTGGAATAGGAGATTCAGGTTGTAGTAGTGCTATTGATAATAGTGAAAGCAACAACCCTAAGCCTAAACAAATAGAGATATAGTTTAATAAAAAACTCCCCAGACGGGGAGTTTTTATTAGGAAGATTGACATTATTTTTAGATTTGCTAGTATGAGTGACATTGGGATTTCCTCCGACTTTGTCGGAGCACCTTTAATTATTAATTAATTTATGTTCCGGCGTAGTCGGAACCAATAAAATATATGGCAGAAGAATTTAACAGAGATAAGCCACACGTAAATGTGGGAACTATTGGTCACGTTGACCATGGTAAAACAACATTAACAGCAGCAATCCTATCAGTACTTAACCGTCAAGGTGAAGGATATGGTGCTAAAATTAAAGGCGTAGATCAAATCGACTCAGCTCCTGAAGAAAAAGCTCGTGGTATCACGATCGCTCTTTCTCACAACGAATACTGGACTCCAGCTCGTCACTATGCGCACATCGACGCTCCAGGACACGCTGACTACATCAAAAACATGATTACAGGTGCCGCTCAAATGGACGGTGCTGTTCTTGTCGTAGCTGCAACTGACGGTGCGATGCCTCAGACTCGTGAACACGTTCTCCTTGCAAAACAAGTTGGTGTTCCAAAAATAATCGTATTCCTAAACAAATGCGACATGGTTGATGATAAAGACATGATTGACCTAGTTGAAGAAGAAATCCGTGAACTCCTTACAAAACAAGGCTTTGACGGCGCAAATGCTCCTGTTATCCGTGGATCAGGTCTTAAAGCTCTTGAATCAGCAGACAACAATGATGAATGGGCAAAGAAAGTTCTTGAGCTAGTAAATGCTCTTGATACTTACATCCCAGTTCCAGAACGTGATACAGCAAAACCATTCCTAATGCCTATTGAAGATATATTCTCAATCGAAGGCCGTGGAACAGTTGTTACTGGTAAAATCGAAAGAGGAATTGTTAAAGTTGGTGAAGACGTTGAAATCGTTGGAATCAAAGATACTGCAAAAACTACAGTTACTGGAATTGAAATGTTCAACAAGAACCTAAAAGAAGGTATGGCTGGAGACAATGCTGGTATTCTTATCCGTGGTATCAAGAAAGAAGACATTACTCGTGGACAAGTTCTTTCAAAGCCAGGAACAGTTACTCCTCACTCAGAATTTGAATGTGAAGTTTACATCTTGAAGAAGGAAGAAGGTGGTCGCCACACCCCATTCTTTACTGGTTACAAGCCTCAATTCTACATCCGTACAACAGACGTTACTGGTGAAGCTGCACTTCCATCTGGAGTTGAAATGGTTATGCCAGGTGATACAGTAAAACTATCAGTTAAACTCGTAACTCCAGTTGCTCTTGAAGATCAACAGCACTTCGCAATCCGTGAAGGTGGTAAGACTGTTGGTGCTGGTGTTGTGACAAAAGTTATTAAGTAGTATTAACCATTCCGTTCTTTCTAAATAACAAACGTATGACAACAAAAAAAGCCCCTACAAGTGGGACAAAAGTAAAAAAGGATAAAGAGGAAGCAGTTGTTAAACTTCGCATACGCGTAAGAGCTTATGAGAATAAAATACTTGATACATCTGTAAAGCAGATTATCGATACTGCACTTCGCTATGATGCAAAAATCGTAGGACCTATTCCACTTCCGACAGAGATAAAGAAATATACTGTCAACCGAGCGTCGTTTGTTTTTAAGAATGCTCGTGAACAATTTGAAATCAGAATCCATAAGCGTGTTATCGATATCCTAAATCCGAATCCAAAAACTATCGAAGCGCTTACGAACTTATCTCTTCCATCTGGAGTTGATATAGACGTGAAGATGATGTAAAGATATTAATTTATGAAATTTATTCTTGGTAAAAAACAGCATATGATGCAGTGCTTTGATGATGACGGCACAGTGATCCCAGCAACAGTTATAGACGCTGGTCCTTTGGTTGTCACTCAAGTCAAAAATCCTGATACTGATGGTTACACTGCTATTCAGGTTGCATTTGGTGAACAAAAAACAAGTCGCGCAACAAAGGCTCACCTTGGACATGTTAAAGAAGGAGCATACAAACATCTCCGCGAGTTTCGTGATATTGAAGAGATTGCAGTAGGAGATCATATTACTGTCGATGCTTTTTCTAAAGGTGATATTGTGACTGTTTCAGGACTTTCAAAAGGTAAAGGTTTCCAAGGTGTTGTTAAACGACACGGATTCCATGGTGGCCCACGTTCTCACGGTCAGAAACACTCTGAACGTGAACCAGGTTCTATCGGAGGAGGTCTTCGAAACAAAGTTCCAAAAGGAATGCGCATGGCAGGAAGAACTGGCGGAAATCGCATAACTATAAAGAATCTAGAAATAGTTGGTGTAGATAAAGAAAACAATCAATTAATCGTAAAAGGAGCAATTCCAGGACGACGTGGAACTCTTGTAGAAATAATTGGATAATATTATGGAAACACAAGTATACAATCAAAAAGGCAAATCAGTTGGTAAATTAAATCTACCAGAGTCTATATTTGCTGTGCCTTGGAACGCTGATCTTGTTCACCAAGTGGTAACTGCGATGCAAGCAAATGCTCGTACTCCTGTTGCACACACAAAAACACGTGGAGAAGTTCGCGGAGGTGGTAAAAAACCTTGGAGACAAAAAGGTACAGGACGCGCTCGTCACGGTTCATCTCGTTCCCCAATCTGGAAAGGCGGAGGTATCACTCATGGTCCTCGCAATGAAAAGAGTTATGAGCAAAAGATCAACAAGAAGATGAGAACAAAAGCTCTCTACACTGTACTTTCAGAAAAACTACGCAAGGGTCAGATTCTTTTCTTAGAAGAACTATCGCTTAAAAATATAAAAACTAAAGATGCAGTTAGTGTTGTTACTGACTTGAGTAAAGTTACTGGTTTTGAAAAAATGGTTGGTGGTAAAAAGCCAAATACTTATATCACTGTGCCAGCAAAGAGTGAAATTCTAAAGAAAAGTTTTGGAAATATCCCAACAGTTGAAATAGATGAAGTTCGAAATATGAATCCAGTTGATTTACTTTCTTACCGATACATTATTATCTCCCAACCTACAGAGAGTATTGCTTTCTTAGGTGGTAAATCTGAAAAGAAATAATATATGGCAACAACAAAAAACAAAAAAACAAAAGAAGTGGCTGAGAAAAAGGGAAGTGAAAAAACACATCCTATGGTAATAGGTCCACGTATTACAGAGAAGTCAGCAATTGGTGGAGATAAAGGTGCTTATACTTTTAATGTAACTGAAAATGCAAACAAAAGTGAAATCAAGAAAGCAATAAAAATGCTTTATAATGTTACACCAGTTAAGATTTCTATAACTAAAAGAACTTCAAAGATAATAATGCGTGGTGGAATCATAGGTAAAAAAAGTGGCGGTAAAAAAGCGGTCGTTTATTTGAAGAAAGGAGATAAAATAGCATTCGTATAATATGAAAACATATAAACCAACAACTCCATCAAAGCGTCACCAAACTACTGTTTCATACAGAAATGTTTTGACTGCGAGTAAGCCACAGAAATCTTTAACTAAAGGTTTTAAGAGATCTGTTGGAAGAAATAATCAGGGCCGTATTACTACTCGTCATAAAGGTGGCGGACACAAGCGCCTATATCGTGAGATAGATTTCATGTACAACAAGAAAGATATTCCTGCGAAGATAATGTCTATTGAATACGATCCAAACAGAAATGCATTTATCGGTCTTGCAGTTTATGCTGATGGTGAAAAGCGCTATGTTATCGTACCTAAATCTATAAAAGTTGGAGATAAATTCGTAGTAGGTGAGAAAGTTCCTCTAACTACTGCAAATCGTCTACCTCTTAAACTAATCCCAGTTGGAACATTTGTTTACAATATTGAAATCAAACCAGGTAATGGTGCAAAGCTTGCTCGAAGTGCTGGAGTATTTGCTCAAGTAGTTGCAAACGATGGAGGATATACAAACATCAAAATGCCTTCAACAGAGGTCCGAAAGGTTTCTGAAAATTGCTACGCATGTATTGGTGAAGTTTCAAACTCTGAATACAAGCTTCAAAACTTCGGTAAAGCAGGACGTTCACGCTGGAAGGGTATTCGCCCAACAGTTCGTGGATCTGCTATGAACCCAGTTGATCACCCATACGGAGGAGGTGAAGGTGCTCAAGGACGAGGTTTGCGCCGTGCAAAGACTATGTGGGGTAAACCATCTGGAAAGGGCCAAAAGACTAGAACTCCAAAGAAATACTCAAACATGTGGATCGTTTCTCGCCGAAAGGTTGGAAAATCAAAGAAAGCATAATACTAAAAATACAAAAGCGCCCAATGGGCGCTTTTGTATTAGAGCTTCGTAAATTATTAATTTTATTCGCGCTTTACCCTCTCTGCGG
>CAZCXF010000003.1:79420-79710 GCA_964502615.1 uncultured Candidatus Saccharibacteria bacterium
ACGACTCATAAAATTAATCATTTACTCCACTTTTGTTATATAATAACGTTATGGATAACAAACTACCGGAGAAAACAAGATTCTCGATAATATCTAGACTTCGAAGTACAAATCACGCTTTACGTGGGATTTCTATATTCTTAAAAACTACTCACAATGCATGGGTGCATATATTCTTTGGAGCACTTGCTATATACTTAGGATTTTTACTTTGTATATCAAGCATTGAATGGATTTTAGTAATCTTTGCAATAGGACTCGTTATTCTCTCTGAAATGATAAATACAGCT
>CAZCXF010000003.1:79720-106107 GCA_964502615.1 uncultured Candidatus Saccharibacteria bacterium
CCCCAATTACCACCCATATGCTCGTGATACAAAAGATGTCGCAGCTGGAGCAGTATCTGTAGCTGTAATTATTGCTGGAATTATAGGGATTATAATTTTCTTACCCAAAATAATAACCTTATTTTAAAATCCTAATGTTTAGGATTTGACATTATTTTTAAGTTTGCTAGTATAGACGAACGAGCTCACAAGAGCTTATTTATATTGTATATGACAAGGTCACTCAAAAAAGGTCCATATGTTGATGAAAGGCTACTAAAAAAGATAGCTGGCAAAAAGCCTATTGAGACGGGTATGATAAAAACTTGGTCTCGGGCATGCGTTATCTCTCCTGAAATGGTTGGATTCGTATTTGGTGTCCATAACGGCAAGCAACACATAGAAGTCCTAGTCAGTGAAGATATGGTGGGACACAGACTCGGAGAATTCTCTCCCACTCGAAAGTTCACTAAGCACGGAGGTAAGATGCAGAAAGAATTAGAAGAGAAGAAGAAAGAAGCCGAAATTGCAGCATCGAAATCAGCCAAAGCAGCTACAGATTCAAAGAAATAAAATTTAGATTATGAAAGCATTTTTAAAAAACTACAGACAGTCACCACGCAAGGTTCGCCTTGTAGCAGGACTTATCAAAGGCAAAAGGGTTGCTGACGCTTTTACTCATTTAAGATCACTTCCAAAGCGGGCTTCAGGTCCTATAGAGAAACTACTTGCTTCAGCAGTAGCTAACGCTAAAGTTGCAGGTGTTTCAGAAGAAAACCTAATCGTTTCAAATGTTACAGTAAATAAAGGTGTTGTTATGATGCGAAGTATGCCTCGTGCTCGAGGTAGTGCTTCTAGAATAAACAAGCGCATGAGCCATATTATGCTTACACTTGCAGAAAATACATCTGTTAAAAAAGAAAAGGTTGTTAAAGAGAAAAAGGCTGAAGTAAAAGATGAAAAACCAAAAGTTAAAAAAGTCGCAGCTAAAAAGGTAACTAAGAAAG
Organism: uncultured Candidatus Saccharibacteria bacterium; assembly: GCA_964502615.1. Classification (GTDB taxonomy): domain Bacteria; phylum Patescibacteriota; class Minisyncoccia; order Phycocordibacterales; family UBA9973; genus UBA8515. The sequence goes on from CAZCXF010000003.1 coordinate 80,707, forward strand.
AAGATAAATAATATATGTCAAAAGTTGTCCATCCATACGCACATAGACTAGTAATAAACCGTGATTGGAAATCACGCTGGTTTGCTGATAAAAAATACAAGACACTCCTTGCAAGTGACGTAGTTATTCGTGAATTCTTAGCAAAGAAACTACGCGGTTTTTATGTTTCTCGCATAGAGATAGAAAGAAATGTTAAATCAACAAAGATCATGGTTCACACTTCACGCCCAGGTATGATTATCGGCCGTTCAGGTGAAGGTGCAGCAAAACTCAAAGCGGATCTAGTTTCTGCTATGAAAAAGAAGAAGATTTTAATACCTGAAGATTTTAAATTTGATATTGTTGAAGTTGGAAACCCAGACGCAGATGCTGCAATCGTCGCATGTGCTATCGCAGAGGGTCTTGAGAAGCGTCTTCCATATCGCCGTGTTATCAAACAAGCAATTGAGAAAGTTATGGCTGCTCGTGGAGTAAAAGGAGCACGTATTTATGTTGGAGGCCGTTTGGCTGGATCTGAAATCGCTCGTTCTGAACAAATCAAAAGAGGTTCAATCCCACTTCAGACATTCCGCGCAGATGTGGACTTTGCTCGTGAGAAAGCTCACATGAGTTACGGAGATATTGGAATCAAGGTCTGGATTTACCGTGGTGAAGTTTTTAATACACCAGAGAATAATAGTAGAAATAATAAGAATTAATTTTATGTTATTACCTAAAAAAGTAAAATTTAGAAAATGGCAAACTGGTAGAACTGATATGACGAAAGTCACTCCAGATACTCGTGGTATTACAGTTTCATTCGGTTCATATGGTCTAAAAGCTGTAAAAGGTGGCCGTATTCGTTCAAACCAGATAGAATCTGCTCGTAAGGTTACTTCACGTACAATTGGTAAAACTGGCCGTATGTGGATTCGTGTTTTCCCAGATCGACCATTTACAGCAAAACCAGCAGAAGTAGGAATGGGAAAGGGTAAGGGTGATCCTCAGGGTTACTGTCTAGACATCCGTCCAGGCCGAGTTATATTTGAAGTCGATGGAGTACCTGAAGCAGTTGCAAAAGAAGCATTGCGTAAAGCAGGTACAAAATTACCAGTAACTACACGTGTTGTTGCACGATAATATATATGGAAGCAAAAAATAAAAAAACAAATAAGACTCTAAAAGGTGTAGTTACCTCAGACAAGATGGATAAGACTATCGTTGTAAAAGTTACAAGATTCGTAGAACACCCAAAATATGGAAAGAGAATCAAGAAGTCAAAGAAATACAAAGCTCACGATGAAAACAACAGTAAGAAAATCGGAGATGTTGTAGAAATAGAAGAGACACGACCAATATCAAAAGATAAAAAATTTAAAGTAGTAGCATAAAAATTATATGATACAAGATGGAACAGTAGTAAATATAGCAGACAACGCCGGCGGTAAAGTTGGTAAAGTTTTCAAGATACTTGGTTCTTCCAAGCGTCGTTATGCAGGCCTTGGTGATAAGGTTATCATCTCTGTTAAAATTGCTGAACCTCGCAAGGCTGTAAAGAAAAAAGATGTTCACCAAGCTGTAGTTGTCAGAACAGTCAAAACTTTCCGACGTAAAGATGGATCATATATTAGTTTTGATGACAATGCTGTGGTTATTTTGGAAAAAGATAAAATGGATCCAAAAGGAGGTCGTGTATTCGGACCTATTCCACGTGAGCTTGCAGAGCGAGGATACCAGAAGATTATTTCTTTAGCACAAGAAGTTATTTAATTTTATGAAAATCAAGAAAGGAGACAATATAATAGTTATCGCTGGAGCAAATAAAGGCAAGAAAGGTAAAGTGTTAAAAGCAATGCCAACTCTCAACAAAGTTATTGTTGAAGGAGTAAATATGCACAAGAAATCTAGGAAAGCGATGAAGAAAGGTGAACAAGGTCAGGTTTTAGATATTGCTATGCCTATCCACGTATCAAATGTTAAAAAGACTAGCTAAAAAATATTATGGAAACAGTTAAACAAAAAGAAAAGAAAGCATTTACAGCACTTAAGGCTAAATATGGCTACAAGAGCTCTATGGCTGCGCCTCACCTTGTGAAGGTTGTTATTGCAACTGGTACTGGCACTGGTATCAAGAAAGACAAAGACCGCAATAAATTCATCATGGATCGTCTTGCAAAGATCACAGGCCAGAAGCCTGCGACTCGTGGCGCAAAGAAATCTATCGCAACATTTAAAATCCGCCTTGGAGATCCTATCGGTGTAATGGTTACACTTCGTGGAGCTCGCATGTATGGATTCCTAGACAAGCTTATCAATGTTGCTATCCCTCGTACAAAAGACTTCCGTGGAATTGAGAGAAAAGTAGTAGATAATATCGGTAACATGACTTATGGAATCAAAGAACATACAATATTCCCAGAGACAGGTGACGAAGATATCAAAGACATATTTGGACTAGCTATAACAATCGTAACTACAGCAAAATCTAAAGCAGAAGCAACTGAATTCTTTGAAATGATAGGTATCCCATTTAAGAAATAATCTAAAATATTAAAATCCCCGAAAGGGGATTTTAATTTGACTTCTAATTGGGCATCTGATAGTATAGGGGAAGTTCGGTATTGAGAGGATCTGTGTTTCTCCTTAAGGCAAGAAAATAAAGGCTTTAAGAAAAGACACAAGATATCACTTGATTAAGAACAATTATTTTTATATATGGCAAAAACATCAGTTTTAGCAAGACATCATAAGAAATCTAAGTTTTCAACACGAGAAACAAATCGTTGTTTTCGCTGTGGAAGAGGCCATGCTTATATGAGAGATTTCGGTCTTTGCCGTATTTGCTTTAGAGAGTTAGCAAATGAAGGTATGCTTCCAGGTGTTCGTAAATCTAGTTGGTAATATTTAAACTATATGGATCAAATCGCAAACATGATAAATATGATAAAGAACGCTGGTGTTGCAGAACACGAGTTTGTTACTGTTCCTTTTTCAAAGATCAAAGAGTCAGTAGCTGAATGTCTTATGAAAGAAGGATATGTTTCTTCTGTTACTAAAAAGATGAAGAAAGGGATGCCTACTCTTGAAATCGGTATTGTATATGTAGACGGTATGCCAAAAGTAAAAGGAGCAGAGAGAGTTTCAAAGTCTTCATGTCGTGTTTACAAAGGTGTTAAAGATATAAAGCGTTCTTATGGTCTTACTGTTATGACTACACCAAAAGGAATTTTGACAGACAAAGAAGCTCGCAAAGAGATGGTCGGCGGGGAAGTTTTATTTAAAGTTTGGTAATTATATATGTCACGTATAGGAAAACAAACAGTTATGATCCCAAGTGGTACAGAAGTCAAACTATCTGGAACTACTCTTTCTGTGAAAGGCCCAAAAGGTACACTCTCACGTGATTTCGCAGGTCCTGTCACAATAAATATCAATGGTAGTGAGATAACTTTCACTCCAAACAAGACAGGTGATCGTACAATCAATGCTCTATGGGGAACATATGCTTCACATGTAAAAAATATGGTAGAAGGAGTAAATAATGGCTATACAAAGAGTCTTATCCTTGAAGGAGTTGGATTCAAATCAGATGTTGCAGGTAGCACCCTTAATCTTGCTCTAGGTTTTTCTCACCCTGTTAAAGTTGCAATCCCACAAGGCCTAACTGTTACAGCTGACAAGAACACAATCACAGTTACTGGTATTGATAAAGAACTCGTTGGTCAATTTACTGCATCTGTACGTTCAATGAAAAAACCAGAACCATACAAAGGTAAAGGATTCAGATATGTTGGTGAAGTTATCCGTCGTAAGCAAGGTAAGAAAGCAGCATAATAATTTTATTTTATGATGAACAAAAAAGCAGAAAAAAGAATAAGATTAAAGAAAAAGATTCGCACAAAGATTCTTGGTACAAACGAGCGACCACGTTTTTCAGTATTCCGATCTAACCAATTTATCTACGCTCAGATTATCGACGATGCAAAGCGAGTCACTGTAGTATCTGCTTCTGATATGGATACTAAAAAGGGCACAAAGACAGAACGTTCAATTCAAGTAGGTGCAAATATCGCAAAGCTTGCAAACGAAAAAGGAATCAAGAAAGTGGTTTTTGATCGAAATGGTTTCAAATACACTGGTCGTGTAAAAGCACTTGCAGATTCTGCTCGAACTTCTGGTCTAGAATTTTAATATAAATATATGGATACAACAAAACCTAAAACAAATAATACTAGAGGTAACGGCCCAAGAAAAGAGGGAGGTGATAGAAAACCAAGAACTTTCTTCGAACGTCCAAAACCAGAATTTGACCAGAAGATGGTTTCTATTCGTCGTGTTACTCGTGTGGTTGCAGGAGGACGTCGCATGACATTTGCTGTTGCTATTGCGATCGGAGACAAGAAGGGTTCTGTCGGTCTTGGTACAGGAAAGGGTGGAGATACAGCAGTAGCTATTGCTAAAGCACTTCGCCAAGCAAAGAAGAACATGTTTAAGATAAAAACTACAAAAGACATGTCTATACCTCATGAAGTCCACGATAAATTCTCAAGTTCAAAGCTTTCAATCATGCCAAACCACGGTAAGGGACTAGTTGCTGGAAGTACTGTTCGCGATATGCTTACACTTGCAGGTATTAAAAATGTTACAGCTAAACTTCGCTCTGGTAGTAAGAACAAGCTAAACAACGCTCGCGTTGCTTACGCTGCACTTTACCAACTACGTGCGAAAGCAGCATTACCAAAGATTGCTCAAGTTATTGCTGAAGCAGCAGTTTCAGAGAAAGATTTGCTTGCTAGTGCTGGAGTTACAGAAGTTGAAGTTGTAGACGCTAAATAAAAATTATATGGAATTACACACACTAAAAAGAAAAAATCCAAATCGTAAATCACGCCTAGTAGGCCGTGGTGGTACTCGTGGTAAGACTTCAGGTCGTGGAGGCAAAGGTCAGACAGCTCGTGCGGGTAACAAGCGCCGTCCACAGATGCGTGATATCATTAAGAAGCTCCCTAAACTTCGTGGTTATCGCTTCAATTCAACTGTTTCAAAGTTCTCACCTGTAAACGTAGGAGCTTTAAATGTATTTGAAAAAGGAGCAACTATAAGCCCTGAGACTCTTTTTGCAAAGAAACTCATTCGCAAATTAGGTGGAGTATTTCCAAAAGTAAAAATCCTAGGTAGTGGAGAAATCACAGTAGCTGTTTCTGTTGTAGATTGTAAAGTCTCAGCATCAGCAAAAGAAAAAATCGAAAAGGCTGGTGGAAGCGTAAAATAATTATGGAAACTGTTTGGAATAAAATAAAAACTATATTTACGGATAAGACACTTAGATCTCGTGTCTTATTTGTGCTACTTGCTCTTATTGTGTTTCGTCTACTTGCAGGTATTCCAATCCCAGGTATCGATAAACTAAAACTAGATGCATTCCTAAACAATAACCAATTCCTAGGTACGCTAAATATTTTCACAGGAGGAGGTCTTTCTCACTTATCTATTTTAATGCTTGGTGTTGGACCATATATTACTTCATCAATCATTATGCAGCTTTTGACTATAATGTCTCCAAGATTGAAGGCAATGTATCAAGAAGATGGAGAAATTGGACGCAAAAAGTTCACTCAACTTAGCCGTACTCTTACAATACCACTTGCTATAATCCAAGGATTAAGTTTGCTAATTCTTCTAAAACGCCAAGGAATACTTGGAGATGTTAACTTATTTGGAATGTTTGCAAACGTTTCAGTAATAGTTGCAGGATCAATGCTTCTTATGTGGATAGGTGAGCTTATTTCTGAATTCGGTATCGGGAACGGAGTATCACTTATAATTTTTGCTGGTATTGTGGCAAATATTCCAAAAGAAGTTTCTCAATTCCTATTTACTTTTGATATGGCAAATCTACCAACATACATACTATTCTTAGCTGTAGGTGTAGCTATTGTTGCCGGAGTTGTGGTTGTGACTGAAGCAGAAAGACCAATCCCTGTAACTTATGCAAGACAAATGCATGGAGACAAAGTTTCTGGTGGAACTCAGACATATTTACCACTTCGCGTAAACCAAGCTGGAGTTATTCCTATAATCTTTGCTCTATCTATACTTCTATTTCCACAATTAGTGGGAAACTTCTTAGCAAGTAGTGCTAATCATACACTTCTTAGTATCTCAAAAGGATTGTTATGGTTTGTAAACAATGTTTGGCTATATTCACTATTCTACTTTATATTTGTATTCCTATTTACATACTTCTATACAGCAGTAACTTTTGATCCAGACCAACTTTCTACAAACCTTCAGAAAAATGGTGCCTTTGTTCCAGGTATTCGTCCAGGAACTGCAACACGTGACTATATAGCAAAGATATTGAATCGTATTACTCTTATGGGCGCAGTGTTCCTCGGACTCATTGCTGTTCTTCCTTTGATTGTACGTGCGGTTACTGGTATCACATCTTTTGCAATCGGTGGTACAGCACTTCTTATCGTTGTTTCTGTAGTTCTTGATCTGATTAAGAAAGTTGAAGCTCAGCTTTCTATGAGAGAATATTAAAAAAGACCTTACAATAAGGTCTTTTTTAATATAAGGCAGTTTAGTATATAATATAAATATATGAATAAACCACACACATTTGTTTTCTTTGGAATAGTTGGATCTGGAAAAGGAACCCAGATAGAACTTTTGCAGAAATATATAAAGGAAAAAGATTCAAATGCCAAGATAGCAGTTGCTTATCCGGGTTCTGAGTTTCGTAAACTTATTGCTGGTGGAAGCTATACTGGAAAATTGGTACAAACAACTCTTGATCAAGGTTGGCTTCAGCCGAATTTCCTGACAATTAGTCTTTTTACCAATCTCTTGGTTTCTTCTTTAGAAGAAGATACCAACCTAATGGTGGATGGTTTCCCTCGTACTGTTACACAATCAGAAGTTTTAGAGGCAGCTATGGATTTTTATAATAGAAAAGATATAAAAATTATTTATATTAAAGTTGAGAAAGAAGAAGCAATAAAAAGAATGAAACTACGTGGGAGAACTGACGACACTGATGAAGGAATTGCTAAACGTATTGATGAATACGTAAATAATGTTGTTCCAGCTATGTATTATTTCAAAGATAAAGGTGGCTATACTATTTATACTATCAACGGTGAGCAGTCAGTCGAAGACGTCCATAAAGAATTAATCAAAACTCTAGGACTCTAATATGGAAACTGATAAGCACATCGTAATATCTCTCGGTGGTTCGCTTATCGTGCCTGATGATATTGATATTGTTTTTATAAAACAATTTATAGAAACTATTAATCAATACGTAGAAAAAGGTTTTAAATTTGTAATTATTACAGGTGGGGGACATACTGCTCGTACTTATATAAACGCATCTAAAGAAATAATTACTCCTAGTCACGATGATTTGGATTGGATTGGTATCGCAGCAACACGCATGAATGCAGAACTAATAAGAGTTGGATTTGGTGGTATTGCTCACAACTCTATAATCATGGATCCAGATAGTATTCCTAGTACAGATAAACCTGTACTCATAGGAGCAGGCTGGAAGCCAGGTAATAGTAGCGACCTTGCAGCTGTTCATGCAGCAGGGAGTGTAGGAGCAAAAAAGGTGATAAACCTTTCAAATATTGATTATGCTTATAATAAGGACCCAAAAAAGTTCACAGATGCAGAAATAATAAAACAAAGCTCTTGGGCAGATTTCCGAGCAATATTGCCAACAGAGTGGAATCCAGGACTCAATGCTCCATTTGACCCAGTTGCAGCAGCAAAAGCCGAAGAGCTTGGGCTTGAAGTCTCAATTTTAAATGGTAAAAATATTGAAAATCTTAAAAAATATTTAGAAGGGGAAGAATTTATTGGAACAATTATAAAATAGATTTCGTTGTATTCTTAATATTTTCTGTTAGTATAAGCTCTATATGGCAGTTATAATTAAAACCAAAGAAGAAATTGAAATACTTCGAGAAGGGGGCAAGAGATTGGCTTCTATTTTGGCGCGTGTAGCTAAGAAAGTAGCTCCTGGAGTTACTACTAAAGAGCTTGATGAATATGCTTACAAACTGATAAAGGAAGGTGGAGACGAACCAGCATTTTTAAACTACAAGCCAGAAGGACAAGATAAGGCTTATCCAGCATCGCTTTGTACTTCTGTAAACAATGAAGTAGTACATGGAATTCCGAATGCGAATAAAGTCTTAAAAGAAGGAGATATTATATCTATTGATCTTGGAATAAAACATAAAGGTCTTTTTACAGATCATGCAATGACTGTGCCTGTCGGGAAAATTCCTAAGGCATCTGGGAAACTTCTAGAAATTACTCACGAAGCTCTACTTGTCGGAATTGAAGCAGCAAAGTGTGGAAATACAGTTGGAGATATTGGTTATGCAATTGAAAAGTTTGTAGGTAAAAAATACGGCATAGTAAAAGAACTCTCTGGGCATGGGGTTGGTAAAAAGATTCACGAAGATCCATTTGTTCCCAACTTTGGTAAACCTGGAAAAGGGGAGGAACTTATACCTGGTATGGTTATAGCAATAGAACCTATGTTAAATATCGGCAGAGCTGCTATTATGACCCTTCCAGATGGATATACAATAAAAACTGTTGATGGTTCTCGTAGTGCGCACTTTGAGCATACAGTTCTAATAACAGAAGGAGATGCAGAGATTCTCACAATAGAATAATATATATTGACAAAAGTGATAAAAAATGATTTAATCTGACTAAGCTTTTATTACAATCACCCTAAATATATACCGCCATGCTAACAGCAACTTTTTCTTTTGAAGAGGCAATGCACTTCTTTAAAGATAAATTCTGCCAATTTGAATGTAATTTTTCGTTGGTCCAAAATACCGACGAAACTGTTGAGAACCTTACTGACATTCTTGGTTTCAAAGCCAAGTTCATGCGTATCCAGGAAAAAATTGACCAGTTCACCAAACTGGGAGCCAAGGGAATAGATTTAATGTCTGCCCTGTCTCCCAAAAATACCGGTGAAGAGTCAACTTTTTACCAGATCGGCCGCATAGACTTTATTGTGAGAAACCCGGGGATAATGGGTAATGTTGAATTCCTTTCAGAGATGAAGGGAGCAAGATTTTTCCGGGAAGTAGCTATTGCAAGTTTCCGTCGTAACGGCAAGTCAATGTACGAGATATCGTACGACTGGGGAAATGCAGCTGGGCTTCACGGGAGATCACTCCTTGAATTCATAAAAGACCCAAAAGGTTTTATGGAGGAAAGGTTTTAATTTACCCAAACAGGTTTAGATTTGTTGCCGGATTCGATCCGGCTTTTTTTATACCGATTTATAAAAATCTTTATGATATAATAGTTTCAATGGAAGGTTTTAATTTAAACAATGCTCCAAAGTTCAAGACTCCTCAAGAAGAGCTTGAATTTTTGCGTGCGCATATTGCTGAAAAAGAGAAAGCTTTATTGGACCAAGGTCAACAATATTCAAAAGAGAACTTAGCTCATGACATGCTCCAGGAGTACAAAAAGTACGAACCACAAGATGTCATGCATAAAAGCGTGGTAATGGAAGAAAGAGATGCTGATGATTTAGTTCTCAGACTTCATCCTGAGACGCATGATAGTAAGATGGAAGAAATGCTTGGAGTTCTACTCGATAAAGGTATTTCAACAGCACTTTCAATTGTAGCTAAAATGAACAACCCTCACTTAGATGATGATTTCCACAGATTCCTTGTTCAATATCTATATAGTAAACACAAAATCCCTGGACTAAAAGAAAGCACTCCGCTTTTCAAGTCACTCGACATGAAATTGTTTGAGATTACTCTCCCTGACCCGACAAACGACGAAAAAGAAAAGAAAAGTTTAAAAGAATTACTTTCTGCGATGGAACAATTTTATGCTGGAATGCACTCTGTAGGAGAGAGCAGGCAAAATTATAATCGTAACCATTTTACTCTTGAGATTGCACTAGCTGAAGGTAGTGATAATTTTGTCTTTTACACTGCAGTGCCAACACACAAAGCAGATCTATTTGAAAAACAACTTCTAGGTGTTCATCCAAGTGCAAAAATAAACGAAGCTCCGGATGACTACAATATATTTACTGATGGGGGGTCAGTAGTAGCTTCATATGCAACACTTGCTCATCATGAGGTTTATCCAATCAAACTCTACGATGCTATAGATCATGACCCACTAAATATCATCCTTAATGTTTTTACTAAACTTAAAAAATCTGGAGAAGGAGCAGCTATACAGTTTACAATCTGTCCAGAAGATGATGACATTATAAGAAAGTTCCATATCATACTTGGTGATGTTAAAGAGGGTATGTCTGTCCGTACTGCTTCAAGTATGACAAGGCAATTTACCAAAGGTCTAGGATCTATTGCCAAAGAACTTGTTTTTGGCCAATCAAAAAGTAAAGAAGAAAAAAAAGTTAACGAAAAAGCAGTTGAAAATATTACTGAGAAGATGAAGAGTACCATCATGGCTTGTAATATACGTGTGATTGCTTCAGCTGAGAGTAGTCTAAGAGCAAAACAAATCCTAGGCGATATTGAATCATCCTTTAATCAATTTACAGAGGCTGATAGAAATGGCTTGAATTGGAATCACCCACAAGGTAAAGACCTAAACCAGCTTACCCATGACTTTTCATATAGAACTTTTTCAGATGAATACTCAATGCCTCTAAACCTTAAAGAGCTTGCAACAATTTTCCATTTTCCACACGGTATTACTTCATCTCCTCAACTCAAGCAAGCAAAAGCTGGCATTGCTCCTGCTCCTATCGAAATGGGGGAGCAAGGCGTTATTCTTGGGGTTAATAGTTATCGAGGGAAAGATACTCCTATTCACTTTGCAGACGAGGACCGTATGCGTCACTTATATGTTATAGGTCAGACTGGTACAGGTAAGACTACAATTATGAAAAATATGATAGCGCAAGATATCAAAGCGGGGCATGGTGTTTGTTATATTGACCCTCACGGTACAGATATTCAAGATATACTGAGTTATATTCCCAAAGAACGTATTGATGATGTCATATACTTTGATCCAGCCTATACTGCTCGTCCTATGGGGCTAAATATGCTTGAGTATGATCCAAAGTATCCAGAGCAGAAGACTTTTGTGGTAAATGAGCTCATGAATATATTCAATAAACTTTTTGATATGAAGACATCCGGTGGGCCGATGTTTGAACAGTATTTCAAAAACTCAGCATTTCTTGTGATGGAGCATCCAGAATCTGGTGCAACGCTCCTTGAGATTGGGCGAGTGCTTGCTGATAAAGAGTTCCGAGATATGAAACTCTCTCATTGTAAAAATCCTATAATTACCCAATTCTGGAAAGGAGCCGAACAAACAACTGGAGATCAATCTCTTGCGAACTTCGTACCATATATAACTTCAAAGTTCGACAACTTCATTTCGAACGACATCATGCGCCCAGTTGTTCTACAAGAAAAATCTGTATTTAATTTCCGAGACATTATGGATAATAAAAAGATTTTATTAGTAAATCTTTCAAAAGGACGCCTCGGAGATATTAATGCCAACCTAATTGGCTTGTTGATTGTAAATAAAATTCAGATGGCTGCGCTTTCACGCGTAGATATGTATGGCAAAAAGATGCAAGACTTCTTCCTTTATATCGATGAGTTCCAAAATGTTACTACTGACTCAATTGAATCCATACTCTCTGAAGCTCGTAAGTATAGACTATCACTCACTGTTGCTCACCAATACATATCTCAACTTGAAGATAATATTAAAAATGCAGTTTTTGGAAACGTAGGTTCAATGACAGTATTTCGTGTCGGTGCTGAAGACGCAGAATTCTTAGAAAGTAAATTCAAACCAGTATTTACTTCAGGGGATATCATGAAGATCGAAAATAGGAATGCGTATGTATCAATGCTAGTGGCTGGTCAACCAACTAAACCTTTCAATATGGCGACATTCCCACCTCCACAAGGAAATATGGAAATAGTAGAAAAAATTAAAGAGTTATCATATCTTAAGTTCGGCCGCGAACGCGCAGAAGTAGAAGAAGAGATAATGGCAAAATATAGACAACAAGGCTAATGGAAGAGATAGAAGTAAAATTTCTTGATATAGATAAAGATAAAATAGAAAAAGATTTAAAAAATCTAGGAGCTGTTCTTGTTGGTCAATTTGATTACCGGCTTAAGCCTTATGATTTTCCAGACTTAAAACTTTCAAAAGAAAGAAATGCATGGGTTAGACTTAGAGATGAAGGGGACAAAGTAACACTTAGTTACAAAGAAAGACTCGGAGTTGGAAACAATCCACTAAAAGATCAAGGGATGAAAGAGATTGAAGTTGAAGTTTCAGATTTTGACAAAACATCTCAACTCCTTGAAGAAATAGGATTAGTGCCAAAAGTATATGAGGAGAGAAAAAGAACAAGATATATTTTAGATGGAATAGAATGTGATATAGATGAATGGCCTCTGATACCTCCATACATAGAGTTGGAGGGTGATACAATCGAAAAAATAAAAGAAATATCAGATAAGCTAGGTTTTAAATGGTCAGATCACGTCATATGCTCGGCGCTACAAGTTTTACATAATTATGGAGTAAATCCCCATGATTATTCTGAGTTTACTTTTGAAAAACAGGTAAAAAAGTAAAATTGCAAAATACTCAGGTTTTTGCTATAGTTTGAACATATTATTACAACCGCGAAAGCGATTTTTTATTTATATGAAACACCCAAAAGAAGAAGTTACGTATGTCATGATGAAGCCAGACGGAGTCAAAAAAGGCTTAATCGGTGAAGTTATCAAGCGTTTTGAACAGCGAGATCTAAAGATTGTTGCCCTTGAGATGTTTGTTCCAGAATTTGATAAGGTAAATGACCATTATCCAAAATCTGAAGAATGGATTACTCGTCTAGGAAATAAGACTCTTACAACTTACGAGAAATATGGATATGACGCAATGAAAGACTTTGGCACAACAGATGCTGCTAAAATCGGTCCTGAAATTCGAAAATGGCTTATCGATTACATGACTTCAGCTCCACTTGTGAAAATGGTTGTCAAAGGAGTTCATGCTGTAGATGTGGTTCGTAAGGTAGCAGGTGATACTATGCCTTATAAAGCAGATATGGGAACAATCCGTGGAGATTTCTCTATTGATTCTCCTGCACTCGCAAACATGGAAAAGCGTGCAGTTATGAATATAGTGCACTGTTCAGAGACTCCAGAAGAAGCAGAACACGAAATCAAGCACTGGTTTGGCGATATTAAACTTATGGATTATAAACGTTTCGGTGTTGATGAATAATAAACTCTAATAAAATCCCCGAAAGGGGATTTTATGTTAAGATAGCCATATGCGGAAAATCACAGAGATATATAAAGAATATAAAATAATGCCTAACCTACAGATGCATCAACTAAGAGTTGCAGCTGTGGCATACCAGATTTGTGATTCATTGAATACTAAAATAGACAAAGACATGCTAGTCACAGTATGTTTACTGCACGATATGGGTAATATAATAAAATCAAAATTAGATTATTTCCCAGAATTTGTAAAACCCGAAGGTATAGATTATTGGCAAGGAGTAAAAGATGAATTTATACAAAAGTATGGAGAAAATGAACATGAGGCAACCGTTGAAATTATTAAAGAATTGAATTTACCAGAAAAAATATCATACTTGGCTGGAGAAAATAGATTTTCTTTTATGTGTAAGCACAGTAAAGAAGGCGATCTTATCCAAAAATTGATTCACTATGCTGACGGAAGAGTTGGTCCACATGGAATTCTTTCTTATGATGAGCGTATGAATGATGCAAATAAAAGATATAAAAATCATAAGCTCAGTGTAGAGGAAGAAGAGCGTGATAGGTTAGTAAATTGTGGGCGTGATATAGAAAAATATATTTTTTCTTACTCAAATATTAAACCTGAAGATATAAATGATGAATCTGTAAAAAATATTATTGAAGAATTGAAAAATTTTGAAATTTAAACTCTAAATACAACTTGAAACTATGTCAAAAGTGTGTTTTTTTAGAAAAAAACTTGCAGACTTCTACTGTGCGAGTATACTTTAGATAGGGTTATTTGATTTGTATTACCTAGATCATATTTTATAGGGGATAGAGTGTTTTGATAGAGTGCTGTAACAACTATTAATGTGAACAAATCCCTATCATCCCCAATCCCACTTAGCTTTACGGCTATGGTAATATCCTTCAAATAGTCCTAACAAGCAATTCTTCCAAATTTAGGAAGGATTTTTTGTTTTTTATCAGGAAAACTATATATTTTTTTAGATAATTTTGATATTTAAGGTATAATATGTCACATATGGCAAATGACAAGAATCTGAAAGTGACCTTTTGTTCTGGAACGGCAACTGTAACTGGTTCAAATTTCTTAATTGAAGGCAATGGTAAAAAATTTTTAATAGACTGTGGTTTGGTTCAAGGTGAGCAATTAGCTGAAAGTATAAACTGGGAGCCTTTTAACTATCCAGTGTCTGAAATAGATATACTTTTTATTACTCATGGACACATAGATCATATAGGTAGGATACCTAAGATAATTAGTGAAGGTTTTAAGGGTAAAATTGTCTCAACTATACCTACCAAAGATATAGCTGAAGTAATGCTTGCAGATACCAATCATCTGCTCTCTCGTGATAAAGATCATGGTTTAGATCTAATATACACAGAAGAAAATACAAAAAAGGCTCTAGATCTTTGGGAAACACTAGATTATCATCAAGTTTTAAATGTTGATCATGGTTTTCAGTTTTCATACAAAGATGCAGGACACATATTAGGCTCAGGAATGCTTCAGATTGTATACAATGGTAAGAAAATAATTTTCACAGGAGATCTAGGTAATTCACCATCGCCACTAATCCAAGACACAGAAGATATAAATGATGCAGATTATTTAATAATGGAATCGGTATATGGTGATCGCAATCACGAAGATAGAGATGTTCGTAAACAAAAACTCGCTCAAGTCATTCAAGATAACTACAAAAGACAGGGTACACTAATAATACCAACTTTCTCTCTTGAAAGAACCCAAGAATTACTCTACGAGATAGATACACTTGTTGAAGGTGAGAGAATACCAAAGATGCCTATTTTCTTAGATTCACCCCTAGGAATAAAATTAACTGATATTTATGTAAAGTATGAAAAGTATTTCAATGATACTGCAAAAAAAGCTATAGCTTCAGGTGACAAACTCTTTGAATTCCCAGGTCTTAGAGAAACCAAAGAAACTGAAGAATCTAAAGGCATACTCCAAATTCCTAACCCAAAGATAATTATTGCTGGTAGTGGTATGTCTAACGGTGGAAGAATTATCCATCACGAAAAGAATTACTTACCAGATGCAAATAACACGATCTTATTAACAGGTTACCAATCAGTAGGAACACTTGGACGTGCTATTCAAGAAGGAGTAAAAAAGTTACATATTCAAGGGGAAGAAATTGCACTTAAAGCGCATGTAGAGATGATAAGCGGGTATTCAGGACATAAAGACTCCGATCATTTGGTAGAATTTGTGCACAAAACTGCAGATAAAGTTAAAAAAGTTTTTGTGGTAATGGGTGAGCCAAAATCATCTCTTTTCTTAGCTCAGAAATTGCGTGATAATCTAGGTGTTGATACTTATGTACCAGAATTGGGTGAACAAGTTGTGATAGAATGTTAGGAGTTTATGGAAATAAATAAAAATAAAACCGAATATCTTTGTTACAATGGTCCGATTGGCAACGGCGATAAACACAACCATTTGAAATTAAAAATTGGTGTTTGCGGTGCTGCTGAGACCACAATTTGCGGGGTTAATGCACTTAGCCAAGCAAAAATGCTTGGTCAAGAAATAGTCCGACAGGGTGGAATACTTGTGACTGGAGCTGTGACTGGATTTCCGTTCTGGGTCGCTATGGGGGCTAAAGAAGAAAAAGGGGTTAGTATTGGTATTTCTCCTGCTGCTAACGAAAAAGAACATAAAGATACTTACAGATTGCCACTCGATTATATGGATTTAATTATTTATACAGGATTTGGTTACTCAGGTCGCGATTTACTTTTTACTCGTTCTTGCGATGCAATAATACTTGGCTGTGGTCGCATTGGTACAATACACGAATTTACTATTGCTTTTGAAGACGGGAAACCTGTCGGTGTACTAGAAGGTGATTGGGATACATCTAAAACTATTAAAGAAATAATAGATAGAAGTCACAGGGAAAGTAGTCATGTTATTTTTGAAAAAGACCCGAAAGTCTTAGTTGAGAGAATTATAGAGATGGTATCTAAAAATAAAGATAAATAAAAAATCCTCCATATGGAGGGTTTTTTATAGTTTATTAATATTGACTATTATTCTTTATTATGTTATAATAAAATCATAAATAGATATTTGTAATTATGCGTGAATACTTCCACAGAGTGGCTACAAGAGTATGGTACTTCGTTACCTTCGTACTTGTAGTCCTGGTTCTCTTTTTATTCTTTTGGAGGCTTATCAATCACGATAGCTTTGTTACTCAGATTAATGGTTTTCTTAAAGATATCAATACCATATTCTGGTATCTGGTAGAATTAAGCATTATCATTATGGGTATTGCTCTCATGGTTGGCTGGAGACCTTTCAGGAGAAGAAATAGGGGCCACTAAAATAATTTGAGAAACCTGTCTATACAGGTTTCTTTTTTTTATTTATGTTATTATTTTTATATGAACGAACAATTTATAAACAATGCTCCAGGAACTCAGAGTGCTCAACAAGTAAAAATTGTCCACGAAGATGATAAAAACATAACTTACCAAAATCCAAATTCTGGAAGACAGATCATAATTTCAAAGAAAAATGAGAATTCATTAGTAACTGCACAAGAAGCTTTTGAGAAAGAAAATAAGGTAGTAAACCCTGAAAAAACAGTCGCAGAAAATATAACATTAGATCAGCCTTCTAAAGAAGAGTTAGAAAATAAATTATATGAAGTAACAAAGAAAGAAATTAACAAACTGGAAGAAATAGAAATTATAAGAAAACAATTAGGTGTTGATTCTGTTAACACAGAAGAAACAAATAAAATCTCCAGAGAAAAACAAGTTTTACAAGAAGCTATAACTGGAATTAATCCAAAATCTAATGATAAAGGGCCTGAGAACGTAACAGAAGAAAATCGACCAGATCTAGTTGATATATTACAAAAATCAGATAAAGAAGAGCTAGATCCAAAAGAAAGAATAATAAAAGAGTTCGCTGAATATTGGAAGGCTTCTTGGGGAAAAAGCTTAGTTGAAGATACTGGGCAAATTGTAAAATTCTCAGAAGATCTTGCTTCAGAAGACCCAGAGTTTAAAAAGATTCTTTCTGAAGAATTATTCAAATATCATAAAGAAACAGATAGAGAATTTCTATTTAAGTATGAAGATAAATTAGATCCTTCTGGTAGATTAATAAAAAAAGATGGAACCCCAAGTATATATCCTTTTATGGATGACGGTGTTAGAGGATTAAGAGGTACTGTTGAATATAGAAACCAAGCTCTTTATGAATATGCTAGACAAAAAGGTTTATTATAAAAAATCCTCCATATGGAGGGTTTTTTATTTAAAGACTTTTTACGATTCGAGCAAATGTTTCTGGATTGTTCTTAGCAATATCTGAAAGTATTTTACGATCAATTGCAATATTTTTCTTTTTTAAGCCGTCAATAAACTTGCTGTATGAGATACCTAGTGGTCTTGTAGCAGCGTTTATGCGTGTTGTCCAAAGGCTACGAGCATCTGCTTTTTTGTCTTTTCTGTGAGCAAAAGAATACGCTCCTGCATGCATCAATGCTTCTTTTGCTTGAGCTTCTTTTGTACTACGGCCAAAACGAAATCCTTTTGTTTGTTTTAGGATATTTTTACGACGTTTATTTTTTATTACTCCTCTTTTTACTCTTGTCATATATTTTTTCTAATATTAATAATTTAAACTATGCGTTAGGAAGGTATGTCCTAGTAATTTTGTTTGAAAAGTTTTGCTGATTCATTTTTCTTCCACCAAGTTGCTTTGTTCGTGATTGTTTCGCATTAAAGTGATTAAAGCCAGGAGCACGAGATAAAATCTTACCCTTTTTTGTAACTTTTAAACGCTTTGTTAATGATTTGTTTGTTTTTATACTCATAAAATTATTTCTTATCTTTTTCTATTGTAATAGTTGGACCTTTTGGACCTTTTTTATAAGGTTCTGCAATCTTAAAGTTTTCAGTTATAAGATGCAGTACTCTATCTAATCTCTCTTTTAAGAAGGGATCTGGCATATACTTTGAGCGACCAGATAAGAAGAGTTCAACCTTAATCCGATGACCTTCTTTGAGCCATTCTGAGGCTTTACGAGCCTTTAGAGCTAGATCATTGTCTCCTGTACCTATTTTTACTTGTACAGATTTGGTCTCAGTTAGCTTTACTCCAGCTTTCGCTTTTTTCTGCTTCTTGTTTTGTTCGTATTGGTATTTACCGTAATCTGCTATTTTTACTATTGGTGGATTACTATTTGCAGAGATTTCAATCAAATCTAAACCTTCTTTTTGAGCCATATCAAAGGCTTCCTTAAAACTTAAAACACCTAGGTTTTCGCCCTTGCTTGAGATTACACGAACCTCATTTGCGCGTATTTGATTGTTTATTCTTTCTCTCAAATTATGTATTTGCCGATAGAGTAAATAGATTACTTGTCTGCCTCAGATATTTCTAAGGTCAGGCCTACCTAGAGAGAATACTAGCATATATATGATACTATGGCAATATGTCAGAAAAATTGATTATTGCCTATAAGAATATGGGGGAAACGCCACTGGAATGCCTTGAAAGGATGCGAAAAGAGCATAGAATAAGTGACGATATTCCCATGACCTATGCTGGGCGCCTTGACCCAATGGCTGAAGGTCTAATGGTCGTACTTGTAGGAGAGGAATGTAAGAATAAAGAAAAATATTTAGGTTTCAATAAGACTTATGAATTCAAAATACTAGTAGGTTTTTCAACAGATACTTATGATCTACTTGGGTTGGTTAATTCAGAATATACAAATTCTTCACATCTTAACCCTCTCTACGGGGGCTCCGACGATGATTCAGAATTTGTATATTCTGAATTAATAAAAAATATATTACCAAAATTTATAGATACTTTTGCTCAGAAGTATCCTTCGTTTTCTTCAAAAACAGTAGGAGGTAAACAACTATTTCAATTGTCAAAAGACGACGAATTACCCGAGAATCTTCCTGAACATGAAGTAACTATTTATGAGTTATCGTGTATTAGTAAGACTACCCTTAATAAAGAAGATCTGAGAAATGAAATAATCAGTAAGATTTCTTTGGTAAAAGGTGATTTTAGACAAAAGGACATAACAGATAAATGGATCGAGGTTTTAGAAAATTCTAATCAGAAAGAGTTTGGAATTATATCTCTTATTTGTGATTGTAGTAGTGGGACTTATATACGCCAGCTTGTTTCAGATATAGGAGAATTGATTGGAATACCTATGGTTACTTATTCTATAAAGAGGACAAAAATAGGAGGGTATAGTATTGATGATGAGTATGGCAAAGTAGTATAATACGCTTAAGATCCTTTAAAAAACTATCTCTTCACCACTAAAACTTGAAATCTTATGGGACTCATATTATTGATCATCCTCATTATTATTATTTTCTGTAACCATGTAATAAAACCCACAGAGATGCTCCTAAAAGATTTATCCAAGCAATATAAATTTTTGAAAGAGTTCAACAAAAAAGATATATTCAGTGAACTATTTAACCACAGCGACGAGTTAGAAATTGTCGTCTATCGTAATTCTTTTAAATTCAAGTTTGTATTTGACTATTGGTTTAAAAGATCACTAATGAATAAATTCATTGATTACCTGAACAAGTACTCACATGAAGCAAAACTATTAAGTCGTTTGAATTTTGCTTTAGGAAGAGTTTTATTTCTGGAACACCGTAAAGATTTTGAAGAAGAAGCCCTACGTTTAGTTTTGCTAAGCCAGGATGAAATTCTGAAAGAAGTAAAAAGCTTTAATAAGGTGAATAAGGTTTATGTGTTGGAGAATTTTTTTAACTTCTTTAATGGCAAAGCAAAATATCTTGCCTTTATAAATGAGTTAAATTTAATCTTATTTAAGAAAGCTAGTGTAACAGCTTTTAATTTAAAAAAGGTAATTTTACTCAATACTCTGGATGAAGACCAGAAGGCAAGAGTTATAGGTTTTGCTGCTTAACTAATTGTCATGTGCAGTTGTATATCCCCAAGGCGTGAGTTGCTACATTGGTAGGCTCACGTTCTTTTTAATTTATTTCACTTTTTATATTCTCTACTAATTCTAAAGCTCTTTCTTTAGTTTTTGCTTCAGACCATATTCGGATAATAGGTTCTGTGTTTGACTCACGAATTTGAACCCATGAGCGGTCAGGGAAATCTATACGAATACCATCTTGTCTGTCTACTTTTCCATCTGGAAATAATTTTACAATATCTTCTACTTTTTCATTTAGGCTCCCTTCAAATGGCATTTTTGTTTTTACGAATTCGTATTTAGGAAGTTCACTTACGACTTCAGATATTTTTTTATCACTTGAGGCCATATATTCAAGTATTAGAGCCATACCCGTAAGACTGTCTCGACAAAGATTTATTTTAGGGTAAATAACTCCACCACTTCCTTCACCGCCGATAACAGCATTATTTGCGATTATACTTTCAGAAACATTTCCTTCACCTACTTTTGATCTTATATTTTTGTAACCAAAAGCATTTACTAGATCTTCATTTGTGTTTGATGTTGAAAGATTTGTAACTATATCTCCAGGAGTTTTGCTTAAAACTCCTTTAATACAAACAGAAAGCATATATTCTTCAAATACTACAACACCCTCCTCGTTACACATTACAAGCCTATCTGCATCGGGATCTTGTGCAAAACCAATATCAGCCGAAACTTCTTTTACTTTCTCTCCAAGACTTACTAGGTTCTCCGGTAGTGGCTCTGGCATGTGAGCAAAGTTACCATTTGGCTCTCCGTTGATAACAACTACTTCGCAACCTAATTTTTCTAAAAGCATTGGTCCAAGCTTGTACCCAGCGCCATTGATCGTATCGATGACAACTTTTAATTTTTTATTTTTTATTGTATTTACATCTATATTTTCTAAAATATGATCAATATGTTTGTCTCCCAATTTTTCTTCGATTAAAATATCTCCACCGTCTTTATTCTCTGGAATATTTCCTAAACATTTTTTTATTTCCTCAAGCTCTCCTCTATTTGCATACATCGCGTTTTTGGTTAAAAACTTTATGCCATTGTACTCTGGAGGATTGTGAGATGCACTTATCATTATTCCTCCGTCATAACCCATATTTTTGATTAAAAATATAAGTGTTGGGGTAGGGGCTATGCCTATGTCTATAACTTCCATACCGGCTTTTACTAATACGTCTTTTGCAGTGTCGCTTATTGTTGGTCCAGATACTCTAGAATCCCGCCCAATGACAACTTTCTTTGCACCCTGTTTTTGGAGAAAACAAGTGAATGCTTCAATATAAGTCCTTGCAACTTCTTTGGTAAGATTTTCTCCCCAAATACCCCTCAATCCTGAAATAGTGAATTTTATATCTTGTGACATAAGGGCATAATAACAGTTTTTTAAGGCCAAAACTGCTTGACTTTTCTTACGATATTTGATATAATATAACCTAATTGCGAAACAATTTTAGGTTTTAAACCCATTCAAATACTAAACCAATTGTTATGAAAAAGAAATCGTTTTTTTTATTGGGAATCATGGTAGCACTTGTTGCTGCCGCTGCATATTTCTTATTTGGTGTTTACGATAAAAATGACACCATGCAAGAAAATTTACCACTCGGAGTGGTAATCATAGTTCTTGTTGGAATATTTGCAGTAACGTTTCATTTTTTGGACAAGGCTTTCAGAAGGTCCTTAAAATAAAACACAAAATATTAAAAGGAGAACCATGCCATCCACTTCGTACCGCGGATGGCATTTTCTATTGTTTTACAAACTTTATTGACTCTGTGCTAGGATATTAGTATGACAACTTTGATCGACAATCGAAAAGCACACTTCAATTATGAAGTGATTGAAAAATACGAAGCAGGTATTGAGCTTTTGGGTTTTGAAGTGAAATCTATCAAAGGAGGCAGGGCAATTCTTGCTGGATCATACGGAGTTGTCCGTGGTGGGGAAGTTTATCTTATGAATATGCAAATCCCTCCGTACCAAGTCGGCAATACACCAATAGATTACGATCCGACTCGTACTCGTAAATTACTTTTATCAAAAAAACAAATCAAAGAACTTGTAGATATGGATAGTAAGAAGGGTTTGACCTTGGTGCCAATGTCGTTGTATAGTAAGGGACGCTTGATAAAGGTAGAACTTGCTGTCGTAAAAGGTAAAAAGAATTACGACAAGCGTGAGACTATTAAAAAGCGTGATACAGATAGAGATATAAGGAGAGAAATGAAGAGATAGATTCTTTGAAAAATGGGACTGACGGGCTTCGACGAAAGCAGTCAATCATATATGTGCGTGTAGAGTGCGGAGGTATCTCTTTAAACTACTTTCAAAAGACTAAGTGCAAACAAAGTCGCTAAAGCTATTCGATCACCTTACTCTTTTGGGTTTGGTAATCTAGCTCTCGCTACCGCTTAAATTTAAGCCGTGCGAGTGTTTCTCTTCTCGACATCCGATGAAGAAGGGAAGCATAATTAATCGGGTTAAGAATCACAAAATGCTTGATTGTGATTCTGACAATTAAAAGCTCGGTGTTCACTTTTTTTGTTTGTTCTCTAGAGTGAATATTTAAACGAATCGAACATACTACACACGTAGACTCATGTATGAACTTCTTTTGCATCTGGGTTCAACTCCCAGCAGTTCCACAAACGTTGATTTTAAATTAGTAATATTTATCTCAGCGAAAAATTGTTCATTATTTTTTAACCAATAAATTGCTCAAAATGAAAAGATTTCATCTTCTTTTCGGGTTACTGCTTTTAGTTGCGTCTGGAGTTGTTGCCCAATTGGGCAATCTTCATATATCATTTTTCCATAAGATATATATACCAGCCTCTCTAATCCTATTTGTTGTAGGAGGTAAATTGGCTTTATTCTCTAAGGAGGGTATGACTATGGAAGGTATGATATTGCTCCCGCTCTTAGTATTATTAGCTGTGGTTAGTTTTTTTATGACCCATCTAATAATATTGGGTAACCTGTCTTAACTTACTTATTCCTTACCGGAATACGCTTAGATCCTTTCGGGTCTAAGCTTTTTTATTTATCTCTATTTCGTGTATAATACCTAAACTATGAACCCAAAAAAGAAGCCTCAACAGCAAAAAAAAGTACCAAATATAGCTAACCAGATAGTAATTGCAATATTTATATTTATAAGTATTACTCTTATATATTCATTAGTTTCAAGTACTCCAAGTAAAGTAAAAAACTTAACAATTTCTGACGTTGCAAAAAATGTAATCGATGGGACTATTGAAAAGATTGACGTAGTCGGACAGGATATAACGGTAACATTTAAAGATAAAACAGAAGGTGTTGCTAAAAAAGAATTAGAAAGCTCTTTATCAGAGACGCTATATAACTACGGTGTTACAAAAGAACAACTAGCCGGAACTCCTATTGAAGTAAAAAATGAAAGTGGTTTTGGATATTGGCTATTAAATATTTTGCCATTCTTGCTACCAGTATTGCTTGTAGTTTTCTTTGTATGGATGCTCTCAAGACAAGTCAAAGGCCAAGGTATGCAAGCTTTTACATTTGGTCAATCAAAAGCTCGCATTACAAACCCAGATGATAAAAATAATAAAGTTACATTTAAGGATGTTGCAGGCGCTAAAGAAGCAAAGGAAGAATTGAAAGAAATTGTAGACTTCCTTAAAAACCCTAAAAAGTTCCTAGAAATTGGTGCACGTATTCCGAAAGGAGTATTGCTCACTGGTGCGCCTGGTACTGGAAAGACATTACTTGCGCGTGCTGTTGCAGGGGAAGCATCTGTACCATTTTTCCATTTGTCTGGATCTGAATTCGTTGAAATGTTTGTAGGAGTAGGTGCATCGCGTGTGCGTGATTTGTTTAAAATGGCTAAGAAAGCAGCACCTGCAATAATATTTATCGATGAAATAGATGCAGTTGGACGTGTTCGTGGTACAGGTGTTGGTGGGGGAAACGATGAACGTGAGCAGACACTAAACCAAATACTTGTTGAGATGGACGGCTTTGAACCAAATGAAAAAGTTATCGTTATGGCAGCAACAAATAGGTCTGATGTTCTTGACCCAGCTCTTTTACGCCCAGGACGTTTTGATCGCAGAGTAGTCCTTGATCTACCTGATCGTGCTGATCGAGAAGAGATACTAACAATTCACTCTCTAAAAAAACCTTTTGCTGAAGATGTAAACTTAAAAGTTATCGCAGAGCGTACACCTGGATTCTCAGGAGCAGATCTTTACTCACTTATGAATGAAGGGGCAATACTTGCTGCACGGGAAGATAGAAAGAAAGTTGCGCAATTTGACCTAATCCGTTCAATTGAAAAAGTTATGATGGGCCCAGAGAGAAAGAGTCACTTGCTTTCAATACAAGAGAAAAAAATAACAGCGTATCATGAAGCAGGCCATGCACTTGTTGCGTCTGTTCTTCCTCATGCAGATCCAGTTCATAAGGTTTCAATAGTATCTCGAGGAAGTGCTGGTGGATATACTCTCAAGCTTCCACTTGAAGAACGAAGACTTCAAAGCAAGAAAGAATTCCTAGATGATATTGCAATGGCGATGGGAGGATACGCAGCAGAGCAAATGATATTTGGAGATATTACAACTGGTCCATCAAATGACCTTCAGGTTGCAACAGGTATGGCTCGAGCAATGGTTACACGCTGGGGAATGAGTGATGAGATAGGACCGATTGCACTTGAGAGTGATGGAGGGCGCACTATGTTTGGTCGTGGAGTAAATGATCAAGAATATTCTGAAAGAGTGAGCGCCTTAATTGATGGGGAAGTTTCAAAGATTATGAATAACGCGCTTTCTGTTGCAAATAAAGTTTTGACTGACTATCGCAACGTTCTTGATGCTATTGCAAACAAATTGGTTGAAGTAGAAACCCTAGAACAGGATGAATACAATGAAATAATTAAGTCACATGGGATTGTTCTTAAAACAAAGGATACAATCGTCAAGGCTTAACAAATAGATAAAATTTGGTTAGTATGTAGGAGTTTGATACTAACCATTTCCCACCCTTAGCTCAGTTGGTTAGAGCACAGAGCTTATACCTCTGGGGTCCTTGGT
>CAZCXF010000004.1:0-72024 GCA_964502615.1 uncultured Candidatus Saccharibacteria bacterium
ACACCTCCAGCGTGGAAAGTACGAAGTGTAAGCTGAGTACCTGGTTCACCGATAGCCTGAGCAGCAATAATACCTACAGCTTGACCAAGTTCAATCATACAGTTACGTCCTAAATCAAGACCAT
Source organism: uncultured Candidatus Saccharibacteria bacterium (assembly GCA_964502615.1). Lineage (GTDB taxonomy): Bacteria > Patescibacteriota > Minisyncoccia > Phycocordibacterales > UBA9973 > UBA8515. The sequence goes on from CAZCXF010000004.1 coordinate 125, forward strand.
AACACATACGACAGATTCCGTGAGTTGTCTCACAAGAAAGAGGAGTTCTAGCATAAGCTTCTGTTATACCAAGCTTTTCTAGCATTCTTGCATCTTCTTTCATGATAAGTGAACCCTTCTTGAAAAGAACTTTTCCTTCTTTATCTTTTATATCTGATAAAAGAACCCGTCCATTTATAAATTTAGCAAAAGCGCCATCAACTGCGTATATATGTTTACCTTGTTTTGTGCCACAATCTTCTTCTGTAACAACTACATCTTGAGCAACATCAACCAAACGGCGTGTTAGATAACCTGCTTTTGCAGTATTAAGAGCTGTATCGGCCGCACCCTTACGTGAACCGTGAGTAGTAATGAAGTATTCCAGTGGAGAAAGACCTTCTATGTATGAAGGAATAATTGGGAAATCCAGAGTTTCTCCAGAAGTATTAACAATCAAACCTTTCATTCCACACATCTGAACTAAAGATCCCATGTTTCCTCTAGCACCTGATGTAATCAGGTCATATGTTGATCCTTTTTTATCCAAAGTATCTGGAATTATTTTTTCAATTTCTTTTTTAGCGTACTCCCAAATCTCAATAACTTTCTGGTATTGTTCATCTTCAGAAAGAAGACCTTCGTTGAATTGTTCACGAACTTTTTCTTCTTGTGCGCGAGCAAGAGTTACAATGGCTGGCTTGCCAGCTGGAACACTAACATTATCAATACCCCAAGTTACACCGGAGTAAGTTGCATATTGATAACCGAAGTTTTTGATTTTATCCAATACTTTTGGAGTAGCATCTATTCCGTAATGCATTATAAGTTCATCTACAAGTAGAGACATTCTCTTGATAGTTATCTCTTCGTTCATAAATGGGAAGTCATCTGGGAAAATACTATTGAAGAATAATCTTCCAACAGTTGTCTCAAAAGGTTTACCTTCAAATTTACTGTATCGTGCTTTATCACTACCGAGAACTTTAATCTTTGCACGGAAAGTAATAGCACCTAGATCAAAAGCAGTAATTGCTTGGTTTGGACTTGAAAAAGCCATACCTTCACCTTTTTCACCATCAACTGATTTTGTCATCCAGTAACATCCAAGAACCATGTCCATTTTTGGCATGACAATCGGTGCTCCATCTTGAGGTTTTAATAGGTTTTTATTTGCTGCCATGTACTCACGTGCTTCGCTTTGAGCCATATCAGAAAGAGGAACATAGACAGCCATTTGGTCTCCGTCGAAGTCAGCGTTGAATCCTGTACAAACGAGTGGGTGAACCTGGATAGCATTACCTTCAATCAAAATTGGGTTAAAAGCTTGGATACCAAGGCGGTGCAAAGTTGGAGCGCGGTTTAGAAGCACATATTTACCCTTAATAACCTCTTCTAGAATTGCCCAGACTTCTGGAATTCCTTCTTCAATTAAACGATTTGCTCCACGAATATTGAACGCAAGTTCAGTCTCTAAAATCTTAGATATTACGAAAGGTCGGAAAAGTTCCAAAGCCATGTGTTTAGGAAGACCACATTGGTTTAGTTTAAGATTTGGACCAACAACGATAACTGAACGTCCTGAATAATCAACGCGTTTACCGAGAAGATTTTGACGGAATAATCCTTGTTTGGATTTTAGATTATCTGAAAGAGACTTTAGAGCTCTCTTCTGTGAAGCAGAAACAGCTTGAGAATCATTTTGTTTTGCAATTGAGTTATCAATCAATGCATCAACTGCTTCCTGTAAGATACGTTTTTCATTACGAAGAATAACATCCGGTGCACCAATTTCTTTCAGTTTCTTTAGACGATTGTTTCGATTTATAACTCTACGGTATAAGTCATTCAAGTCAGATGTAGCATGTCTTCCACCATCAAGAGCAACCATTGGGCGAAGCGCTGGAGGAATAACTGGAATAACTGTCAAGAACATCCATTCAGGTCTAATACCAGAGTGGATCATAGATCTAATCAAAGACATCCTTTTTTCTAATTTTTCTTTATCAATACTTGAAGCTTTTGGTATAAGAGCTTGGGTTTCTGCTTTTATTTTTTCTAAATCTAGGTTCTTAAATAGAGTAAATATTGCTTCAGCACCAATACTAGCTTCAAAACATGATCCGTATTTAAGACCAAAGTGATGGTAAGCTATTTCATTTAGAACTTTACCAGGAACTATTTCATTGATTTCCCTTTTAGTATTACTTAGAAGTTCTTTTAGTTTTTCTTTTTCTTCATCACTTGCCGCACTTTTAACTTTTGATTTAAATTCACTTTCAAGATTTCTAATTATAGATTCTTTTTCATCTGCGTGAACTTTAGTAATTATATATCCAGCAAAGTAAATGACTTTTTCAAGATCATTTACTGGAATATTCAATAGTATAGACATTCGAGAAGGAACTCCACGCAAGAACCAAATATGAGCAACTGGGGATGCGAGCTCTATGTGACCCATACGATCACGACGAACTATGGAACGAGTGACTTCAACTCCACACTTTTCACATACAATATCCTTATAACGAATACGTCGGTATTTACCACAGTAACATTCATAATCTTTTTCTGGGCCGAAAATACGTTCATCGAAAAGACCACTTCGCTCTGACCTACCTGTACGGTAGTTTATAGTTTCAGGCTTAGTTACCTCTCCATATGACCATTCAAGTATTCTCTCTGGGCTTGCTAACTTGAGTGTGATTGAGTCAAAATCTGTTGTATCAATTGTTTTCATAATATTTGATATTTATTTGATAATTATTATTCTTGCGACTTTTTTAAATCAACATCAAGCGATAGGCCTCTGAGGTAATTCAATAGAACATTGAATGAAGCTGGTACGTTTGGTTCTCCAATCGGTTGACCTTTAATAATAGCGTCGAATGTCTGTGAACGACCCATAATGTCATCAGACTTTATTGTAAGCATTTCACGAAGCGCATGAGCAGCACCATGACCTTCAAGTGCCCAGACCTCCATTTCTCCAAATCTCTGTCCTCCACCTTGAGCTTTTCCTCCAAGAGGCTGTTGGGTAATTAGAGAGTATGGTCCAATTGAACGCATGTGCAATTTATCTTCCACCATGTGGTGAAGTTTCAACATGTACATATAACCAATCGCGATATCTTGGTCGAAAGCATCTCCTGTGCGTCCATCATATAGAGTAACCTTTCCTGTATCTGGAAGTCCTGCTTTTATTAATTCTTCTTTAATTTCTGGAACAGTTGCTGATGAGAATGATGGAACAATAGCTTGGTAACCTAGTGCATTAGCAGCATATCCCAAATGCATTTCAAGAATCTGACCTAGGTTCATACGAGAAGGGACTCCTAGTGGAGTAAGAATTATATCAACTGGTGTACCATCAGCCATGAATGGCATTTCTTCTTCCGGTAAGATCACAGAAATAACACCTTTGTTTCCGTGACGTCCAGCGAGTTTATCTCCAACTGAGATATTTCGGATTTGTGCAATTTCGACAACTATTCTCTTTATAATTCCAGATTCTAGGTTGTGTCCTTGGTCGCGTGAGAATATTTTAACACCGACAACGCGTCCACGTTTTCCGTGTTCAAGACGAAGTGATGTATCTTTTACATCACGAGCTTTTTCAGTAAATATTGATCGAAGAAGTCTTTCTTCTGGAGTAAGTTCTGTCTCACCTTTTGGAGTAATTTTACCAACCAAAATATCATTTTCACGAACTTCAGCTCCGACAACTATTATTCCGTCTTCATCTAGATCTTTAAGTTTGTTTTCTCCAACATTTGGAATATCTCGAGTTGTAATTTCAGGACCAAGCTTTGTATCACGCACATTACAGATGAACTCTGTAACATAGATACTAGTAAATTTACTTTGTTTAACTAGGCGCTCAGATAGGATTATCGCGTCCTCGTAATTAGCACCTCCCCATGACATGAAAGCAACTAGTGCATTTTGTCCGAGAGCAATCTGACCGCGATCAGTAGTACTTGTATCAGCAAGAACCTGACCTTTTTTAACATGATCACCCATTTCTACACTTGGTCTTTGATGAAATACAGAGAAGTTGTTTGTACGAGAAAAAGTAATTAGGGGGTATGTATGTTCTTTCCCTTTTTCATCTTTAACAGTTATTTTCTTTGCATCAACATAAGTTACAGTTCCAGATACTTCTGAAACTATAAGACGTCCTGAATCACGAGATGCGAGTTCTTCCATACCTGTTGCAACGAGTGGAGCTTCTGGAACCACACAAGGAAGAGCTTGTTTCTGCATGTTACTTCCCATGAGTGTTCTGTGAGCGTCATCGTGTTCTAAGAAAGGAATCATTGAAGTTGCTACTGAGAAAGCTTGGTTTGTAGCCACATCAATATAGTCAACTTCTTCACGTGCTATCATTCCAGGTTTTGTTTTAACACGTGCTTCAACACGTTTTTCTAAAATATTACCCTTGTCATCGTAATCAATACCCGCATGAGCGATATTGTATTTTTCTTCTTCTAATGCATTTAAGTAAACGACTTCATTAGTTATTTTCCCATTCTTTACCTTTACGTAAGGAGTTTCAATAATACCGAACTCATTTATTTTAGCGTAAGTTGATAAGTGTAAAATAAGACCGATGTTTGGACCTTCAGGTGTATGAATTGGACAAACGCGTCCGTAGTGAGATGTATGCACGTCACTGACTTCAAGACCTGCACGTTCACGAGTAAGACCTCCTGGGCCAAGAGCAGAGAGTGTACGCAAATGCTCTACTTCTGCCATGACATTTTCTTGGTTCATGAATTGTGAAAGTTGGTTTGCAGTAAAGAATTCTTTGATACGAGCTTGTAGAGGGCGTTGATTGATTATTGCAATCGGCATTGAAGTGCCAACATCAATTGTAGACATTCTATCTTGAATGTTTCTTTTGATCTGTGCCATACCCATACGGAATTTTTGTTGAAGCATTTCACCAACATATCTAACGCGGCGTTGACCAAGGTGGTCTATGTCATCTGCTTTTGCGTGAGGTGTATTGTTTAATTCAACGATGTGCTTGAATATAGATACAACATCATCAGAAGAAATAGTTCGGCGCTCCATCTCTTTATCATCCATGTTTTTCTCAAATCTCTTATTGAAGCGGAAACGTCCAACAGGAGAAAGGTCATATCGTTCAGATGAAAGTAAGATATTTATAAATTCTCGAGCATTATCTGGGGTTGCAAGATCTCCATCACGAAGACGTTTGTATATTTCAATATAAGAGTCTGATAGTGTTTTAGCTGGATCTTTTTCTAGGCAAATTTTTAGAGTCTTTAGAAGCTCTTCGTCTTTACCAAAGGCTTTGGTCATAGCCTCGTCGGTTGCAAGTCCTAATACACGAAGAAGAGACGCAACTGAGAATTTGCGCTTCTTATCAATACGTACATATATAGCCCCATCTGGATCAGATTCAATTTCAATCCACACACCACGAGCAGGAATTATCTTTGCTCCGAAGTAGTGTCTACCTTTTAGTTCTTGTTCTGTAAAAAATACTCCGAATGAACGAGTAAGCTGAGGAACAATAACACGCTCTACTCCGTTGATGATAAATGTACCGTGCTTTGTCATAAGTGGCACATCTGCCATAAATATCTCTTGTTCTTTAGAAGTACCAATACTTTTGTTTAAAAGTTTTACGCGAGCCTTAAGACCACCTTCGTAAGTTAGTTTGTTGATCTTTGTATATTCTTCATCAAACTTTGGCTCACCTAAAGAAAAAGATGAAAATTCCAGTTGGAATTTTTTCTCTGAGTAATCATTGATTGGAGAAAATTCTTTGAAAACTTCTTTGAGTCCTTGCTCAACCAACCAGTTAAATGAGACCAGTTGATTCTCAATCAAATTAGGAAACTCGACCAAGGGCTTCTTGTAACGCGCGAAATACTTCTTCTCTCGTACAGTTTTTTTCTTCATATATTGAAATTTTTAACAAAAGAAAAACACTAAGGTGACCAAACCTTATTGTTGTAAGTTATTGATTTTGGCAGTTATTTTGTTTTACCACAATTAGTGCCTAAAGGCTTATAAATACGATTGATTCTGCCATAACTCAATCTCATTCAATCTGGGATATATACTATCCTTTTTCCATTTATTTGTCAAACCTATTTCCTTTCCATTTATCTATCTTTTTATGGTCCCCAGAAAGTAACACCTTTGGAACCTTATATTTCTTATTTTTATATTCAATTATTTCAGGCCTCGTATAAACTTCACTACTAGACACTCGTTCTTCTTCACGAGAATCAAAATTACCAAGCACACCCTCTATCTGACGAGATATAGAGTCTATCAATATCATGGCAGGAATTTCACCTCCAGTGAGCACATAATCCCCTATTGAAAATTTTTTAGTTTTTAATATTTTATCTATCCTAGCATCTATACCTTCATATCTTCCGCAAATCATAATCACGTCTGTGTATTTCTGAGAAATATTTTTTGCGGATTTAGTTGTGAATTTTTCTGCAGAAGGAATAAAATTTATTGTTAGTATTTTTCTATTCTTTTTCTTATTTAATTTTTTAGTAACAGATTCTACTGCCTTTATTATTGGTTCTGCCATCATAACCATACCTGGGCCTCCACCATAGGGTCGCTCATCTATCTGTCGTGACACATTGCCATCTGGCCAGACTTTTTTATATTTTCCAGAAACATACATTCGAGGATTTATAAAAGATACTTTAATCTTTTTATGTTTTATCGCTCGTCCCAAAATAGACTCTTTTAAATAGGAGTCAAACATCTCTGGAAATAAGGTAACAATATGGAAATTCATAGGGTAAATATAGCATAAAGATACTTTCTTGACACTTTTTTTCTTAGATGTATAGTTTATAAAATACTATTCTTATGACAAAAGATCTTAAAAAAATGACCGTGGATTCCCTTATAACAGAACTCCATCAACAATTTATAGACTCAAGTTCATATGTATACGAGAATTCAATATTCGCAAATGAATTACTAAAGCGAGATGAGGATCTTGTAATAAATGAAGTAGGTAAGCACCTGAAAAGTGTTCATGATAGAATAAAAAAATTACCTTATGCCGACCAAATGGAAGTACAGCAAGGTTGGGTATTTTTTCTCTCAAGAGTAGTTGATGAGAAAAATATTAATATGAACACATTGGTGAGTGGTTTTGATCAATGGATGAGTTGGTCAATTAACTACTCATAAACAAAGAAACCGCCGGTTCCCCGGCGGCCCTTTTTATTTAAACTGAATTAAATTCCTTTCAAATCTTCTAGTGCTGAATCAACAGACTTTGAAGCTTCACTTGCTGACTGTTGTACAGGAGCCTGGTGAGTACTACCTTCTGGTTCGTTAATTTTTAGGTTTACGCGAGCATTATTTTTCATACCAATTACTCGAAGTAATGTACGTATAGCCTTTGCTGTATTACCCTGACGGCCAATAATTTTACCCATATCCGCACTATTTACTGTCATTGTAATGAGTACACCCATTTCATCAACTGTTCGGTCAATCACAACATCTTCTGGATGATCAACCAATGCTTTTACTATATATTCAAGAAACGCTTTATCATCTGCCATATTAATAGTCTTATCGTGTTATTCTTAAAATCTTGCAGTGTATCGACTACAACCTGCTTGCAGTATATTATAACATAACAACATTTTTTCTGGCAATATAAAATCACCCGTTTTAGGGTGATTTTATTAAGCTTTTTTGAGTTCTTTGCGAGCTTTGGTAGGGGTCTTTTTAGACAATACATTTTTCTTCTTGCCATCAACTAACTTTTGGTGGACTAAGAAATTGTGCACTGTAGCTGAAGTTTGAGCTCCATTTTTGATCCAGTGAGATATTCGATCAGCTTTAAATAGAACTTCCCCTGTTTTTAGATTGTATGAACCTAGAATTTCTTTAAATTTTCCACTTTTAGCTGAATTTTTTGAATCAGTTAAAACAACTCTGAAAGAGGCATCATTCTTGCGTCCAACCCTTTGTAATCGTATTTTTAACATGAGCGTATCCTACCATAAAGGATTATATGAATCAAGCCCGAATGTCTATGCTATACTGTTTATATGAAAAATACTGAAAAAAGAAAGAAATTCCAGAAATCACATAAAAACAAAAGCGGTAAAATAGGCCATTCAAATAGAACTGTTGAGGGTATCATACACATATCTCATAAAGGTATCGGTACTGTCCGCATTCCCCATACAAATGAAACAATAGAAGTTGATCATAATTTTTTAAAGACAGCTTGCCAAGGTGACACAGTGAAAGTGATACTCCACCCTAAAAAAAGAGACGCTGATCAAACAGGAGAAGTTATAGAGATTATTAGGAGATCAAAAATAGGTTTCTCTGGAATATTAGAGCGTGAACACGAGACATATTTTTTGATACCTAGTGATTTAAAAATGTATGCGGATATCGTAGTTCCAGAGGACAAGTTAAATGGAGCAAAAATTGGCCAAAAAGTTTTCGTAATAATAACAGATTGGAAAGACCCTAAAAAAGCACCTATCGGTGAAGTAAATAAGATATTGGGTGAACCTATGGAGCACAATGCCGAGATGGAAGCTATTGCTCTTGAAAAAGGATTTGATGCATTATTCCCTCCCAGTGTCGATATGGAAGCCAAAAAAATTGCAAAAGATGGAATAAAAGAGAGTGATTTAAAAGGGCGTAAAGACATGAGAACAACTACGACTTTTACTATTGATCCAGAAGATGCAAAAGATTTTGACGATGCATTATCGTTTAAAAAATTATCGAACGGACATGTTGAAGTAGGAATTCATATAGCTGATGTGTCTCACTATGTCAGAACTAATACTTCGCTTGATAAAGAAGCTCGCAGACGTGGTACATCTGTGTATTTAGTCGATCGTACAATACCAATGCTTCCAGAAGAGCTATCAAATGGACTATGTAGCTTAAATCCAGATGTTGATCGACTAACATTTTCAGTTATTTTTGAATTAGATTTACATGGAAAAATTCATAAAGAGTGGTTCGGTAGGACTGTAATTCATTCAGACAAACGGTTTACCTACGAAAATGCACAAAAAATCTTAGACGATGGTCATGGGCAATTCTTCAACGAATTATCAACTTTAAATAACATAGGTAAAAAACTATTAAAAAAACGTTTTCTAGAGGGCGCAATCTCCCTTGAACAAGAAGAGGTTAAATTTAAGTTAGATAAAAATGGTGTGCCATTATCGGTCTACACTAAAGTACGTGGTGATACTCATAAAATGATAGAGGAGTTCATGCTCCTTGCTAATAGGCGCGTGGCGGAGTATATGTCTTCTAAAAATAAAGGCAAGGGTGGAGTATTCCTTTATAGAATCCACGATAAACCAAATAAAGAAAAAATGCAGGATTTGGTTACTTTTTTAAAAAGACTTGGATATCATGTAAAATTAAAAGATGGAATTATTCCTTCTGAAGAAATAAATGCTTTGATTGGAAAACTTGAGCATAATCCCCTCCGCGATACAGTTCACAGTATTATTATAAGGACAATGGCTAAGGCTATATACTCTACTAAAAATATTGGTCATTTTGGACTTGGATTTAAATTTTATACTCACTTTACATCTCCTATCCGTCGTTACCCAGATATAATAGTCCACCGTCTTTTAAATTCATTTTTGAAAGATGAAATTATTCCAAAAGAGCGTTGGTTTGAATATGAAGAAATGAGTACTGAAGCTTCTCATCGTGAGAAAGAAGCAGCAGAAGCAGAACGCACCTCAATCAAATACAAACAAGTTGAGTATATGTCCACACGTATAGGAGAATCCTTCATGGGTATAATAACTGGGGTTACCGAGTGGGGGCTTTACATTGAAGAAGAAAAGACTAAATGTGAAGGTATGGTACGCATGCGGGATTTGAAAGATGATTATTATGAGTTTGATAACAAATTCATGAGTATAAGAGGAAGAAAAACTCATAAGAAGTATACTTTGGGAGATAAAATGAAATTCAAAGTTAAAAATGTCGACAGAAATAAGAAAACCATAGATTATGAAATACTTTAAGTTTTTCAATATATTTTTATTATGCTTTATCTTTGCTAGCTTATTCGTTAGTGTTGCTAATGCTGATAACAGTAAAAAAAATGGTTACTATATAAATAAGAACTTTGACTTAATTCCAAATGATAAGGCAATGAATAAAAAAGTTGTCCTAATCACAATCGATGATGGCCCTGGTAAAACAGACAGGGATCTAATCAATACTCTTAAAAAACATAATGCAAAAGCTATCTTCTTTATTAATGGAATTCATGATAAAGATTATAAAAGTAATATAAAAATGTTATTTGATGAAGGATTTTCAATAGGTAATCATACCTGGAGCCATGCGAATCTTAAAAAATCCAAAGAGGATACTATAAAAAAAGAGATTGATGATAACACAAAATTAATAGTAAAACTTACAGGTCAAAATCCAAGATTTTTCCGCCCACCTTATGGTGCAATAAACACTTTTACTAAAAACTTAGTAAAAAAAGAAGGTATGCTATTTATGAATTGGTCTGGTGCAGCAAAAGATTGGGAGAAAAATACGAAGGATGAGAAAGTCTTTTCAAAAAATGTATTGAGCGATCTTCACGATGGAGAGATAATACTTTTACATGGGCACCCTTGGACAACAAAATACCTAGATAACCTTATGACTAATATCGAAAAAAAGGGTTATTCTTTTGTTAACCCATCTGATATCACAGAATAATAATCATGAATATTAAAAACATAACAATTATATTTGTAACTTCTATCTTGGGTTTCATCTGCGGTTTTTTTACTACAACAGAATATATAAAACCCATATTATTAGAAAACCAACAAATAGTTAGCGAGCAACCTGCAGCTGCATTATTGAGTGATAAAGAAAATGTTCAAGTTATTATGCCAGAGCAAAAACCACCAACTCCTACCCAGACAAATAACTCTGAAGTAAAAAAACCTAAAAATCCAGATTGCCCAATACCGAAAAAAGATTACCCTGATTACACATACTTAGACGTTGGACAAAAAGTAGCAATACCAGATAAAACATATATACCATCAGATTTAGTACTACTAGATAAGAATATAACTACTGCTACTAGTTGCTTGAAGAAAGATGCGGCTTTAGCTATAGCTGAGCTAATCTCCTCAGCAAAAAAAGATGGATATGATATAAAAGTCTCTTCAGGGTTTAGAAGTTATACAACACAAAAAGCTATTTTAGATAATAATATAAAGAATGGAAACAAAAATGCTCGCAGACTTATAGCTAAACCAGGGTATTCAGAACACCAACTTGGAGTGGCTGTTGACTTAACTGGTGCTTCAATAAAAAATATTTCTGCTGCAGCTAAATTTAAAAATAGTGTTGAGGACAAATGGTTAGAAACTCACGCAAGTGAATATGGATTTATAGAAAGTTATCCTGAAGATAAAGAAGAAATTACTGGGTATATGAACGAAGATTGGCATTATCGTTATGTTGGTATAGACAACGCAAAAGAAATAATAAAAAATAAACAAACAATCAATGAATTCTTAAAAGATCGCAAAGACAAAGAAGTACAGGAACTAAAAAATAAAATCACACAATAATTTGCGTGATTTTATTTTGCATAAACACTTGCATCTTCAAGATGTATTGAGAGGAGTTTGGAAGCTCCAGATGAATCCATTGTAACGCCAAAGAGAACCTGAGCTCGAGACATAGTCTCTCTGTTGTGAGTTACAACTACGAGCTGTGAATACTTTGATAAGTTCTCAAGCATATTCCCATATTTTCTAGAGTTTGCTTCGTCCAATGCAGCATCTGTCTCATCAAGAACAAGAAATGGAGGTGGGTTCACTTGAGATATAGCAAACAGAAGCGCAATGGAAGCAAGGGATCTCTCCCCTCCAGAGAGCATGTGTAAATCTTTTACCTTTTTATGTGGAAGGGTTACATTTATCTCAATTCCCCTTTCAAAACCGAGCTCTTCTTCCTCCTCAGTTTCTTCTTCGTCTTCTTCGTCACGTACTCTTGATTTTCTATGTTCCATTACGACAGAAAGAAAGGCAGATCCCCCACCAAACATAAGAGAGAAGAAATCTTGAAACTGCTTATTAATTTTTTCAACACCATATTTAAATTCGGTATCAAGTTTTTCTTTTAACTCAGCAATTAACAATCTACAATCCTCAACACCTTTAGTTAAATCTATAATTTCACGAGCAAGGAATTGATCTCTCTCTTCAGCTTCTTGATATTCTTTCAAAACATTAGCTCCGCTTCCAGAACCAATATCTTCTAATTTAATCTTTATACGCTCAATTTTACGTCTTAGTTCCTCTTGAAGAGGTCGCGCAACTTCTTCGCTAACCTCTATATCCATATAAGAAGTAACCTCATGTCCTATTAGGACTTTCGCTTCTTCTAGTTCCATAAGAAATGCATTATTAACCATGCTTAACTTCTCTTCTTCAAAAGACAATGAATGCATGGAAGATGTGGCTACGTTTTTATGTCCAAGAAGTTCATATAATACTCGTTCACCTTCTCTTAGGCTCAACTCCATATCTTTCTCTTTCTCTCGTAGATTAGAAATTACGGATAATATTGATTCTTCTTTTTTAGTTATATTTTGGAGTTCAGAGACAATAGACTCTTTGACTCCTTTCATTTCTTCATATTCTTTCTCTATTTTTTCATCTACTTTATCGGAAGTACCTAAACTATTGAGACTTTTAATTTTTTGCTTTAATTCTTTCAAAATATTAGTTATATCACCAATATTTTCAAGTTGTAATGCGTGATCAATACGTTCACTAATATGATCAATTATTGAATACCACTCAGAGGCTGGTATTGTCTTTTGTTCTTGTTCTTCTGCACGATTTATCTCTCTTTCAATTCCTTCAATAACTCCTTCTATACGACCGAGCTTGCGGACAAGTTCATCTTTTTGTCTACGTAAATCTAATAGTTTTGACTCCTCATCTTTTATTTGATTTGAATATTCATTTTCAATACTATTGTTATTTTTCTCTTTTTTTACTGCTTCAATATTACTATCAATCGATTGAATTTGTTTCTCTAGATCGTGCCTAAGATCCTTTAACCTTTTTGATTCTTTTTTTATATAGAAATTTTCAGCAGAAAAATAATTTTTATATAGTCCTTTTAAATCTTCACGCATTTCGCGAGCTTTCTCAATAACTTGTACTTGTTTCTTTAAAAAAGCCAGATGCGGTGTAAGCTCACGCCTTGAAGCTTGTACTTCTTTCATGTTTATAATTGTTTTATCAAGCTTTCTTTCTGATTCGCGAATACGGTATTGGTAGACTTTCAATCCAAGCGCATCTTCTATCATTGCACGTCTATCTTTATTTGAAGCATTTAGAACTCTATCAGCTTCTCCTTGTGAAATTATATGATGGCCTGAGCTTCCAATATTGACCGAAGCAAGAAGATCTATTACGTCTTTAAGACGAACTTCTGTATCATTTATACTATACACATTGCCACCATCTGTAAAAACTTCACGTGATATTGAAACTTCATCATAATCAAGTGATACACCTAAACCACTATTTGAAAAAGAAAAAATTTTTTTACTATTATCAAAAGTTATTGTTACCTTGGCGTGGTTTGCAGAAGGCATAGCTTTTGAACCTTTAAAGATAAGATCTATTCCTCCCTTGCCACGCAAAGATTTCATTGATTGCTCTCCTAACACAAAACGTATAGCCTCTACAATATTGGACTTTCCAGATCCATTCGGTCCAACAACAGCTGTTATAGGAGTAGTAAATTGCACGGAACTTTTCCGTCCAAAAGATTTAAAACCTATGAGTTCTATGGACTTAAGAGTCATACTAATCTAGCCATTCTTTAGCTTCTAATGCGAGTCTTGCTGCAGCTTGTTCAGCTTCTTGTTTTGATTTGCCCTTACCTTCAGCAACTTTATCATCTGCAAAATATATACCTACAGTAAAATGCTTATCGTGATCTGGTCCTGATTCGCTTATAACCTTATAAGATGGAGTAACTCCTAAATATTCTTGGGCTTTTTCTTGTACTAAACTTTTTGCATCTCGCCAAAGTTTTTTTGAAACAATAGTATCAATCTTACCGAAAAGGGATTTCGAAATAAATTCAAGTGCTTTATCGTAACCTTGGTCAAGATATACTGCTCCAACATATGCCTCATAAGTATTAGCAAGAATATAACTACGAGCACGTCCTACGTCCTTTGCTTCACCTTTTGATAGTAACAAATAGTCATTCATTCCTAAGTCTTGAGCTACTTCACCAATAATGACGGCATTAACGAGGGCAGACCTGTAAGCTGTTAACTCCCCTTCATCACGATCTGGATATTTTTTATATAAATGATCAGTAACTATAAGTTCAAGGACTGCATCTCCTAAAAATTCTAGGCGCTCGTTGTGAGAAAGTTTTAGACCAGTATTTTCATTTATATATGAACGGTGAATAAAAGCTTGTTCGAGAAGCTTTTTGTCTTTAAAAATAATCTTTGTCTTTTGTTCAAATTGTGATAAATCAACCATAGTATTATTCAGCCTTAGTTAGTATTTCTATTGCTTTCGTAAGAAGTGGAATCATATTGTCGTACATTTTTAAGCCTGTGATTTCTTCCATTGGAAACCATTTAGCATCGTCGAGTCCTCCTGATTTATTTTTCAGTTCTATATATCCATAATCAGCTTCGGCAAGGAAAAAAGTTACTTGTTTCCTAATTTTACCCTTTTCAGGATGTGTAGCGATATATTCATTTTGTCCTAGCATTTCTTTTATTTTTATTTCAAGACCGAGTTCTTCTTTTATCTCTCTTACTGCTCCTGCTTCAACGTCTTCATTTTCTTCTACACCACCCTTTGAAAGAGTCCAGTATCCAAATACATCATGTACAAATGCAAAATATATATTTCCATTATCCTTAGAATATATAACTGCCCCAGCTTTTTTTTCTATTGGAAATTTACTTGGATCAGTTTCGTGATTCTTAATTTTATTTTTTGGCTTACCGACATCATCTTTACCTGGTTCACCAAGCTCCTTGTACACTCCACCCAAAACTCCATTTATAAATTTACTAGAATTCTCTCCGCCAAAGCTTTTGGCAAGCTCGATAGATTCATTGATAGCAACCTTTGGCGGAACTTGAGTTCTGTCTCCAAAAAGCAACTCATATAAGCCTAAGCGTAATATATTCCGATCTACTACTGAGATCTTTTCAATTGGCCAATCTGGAGCTGCTTTTTCAATTATTTCATCAATAATAGCTTTCTTTTTGACGACACCAAGAAAAATTTCACTCATAAAAGAAGAATCATCAAGTCCAGGACCGAATTCTTCTATATTATGATCTAGCATTTCCTCTGGAGTTACATCTTTTTGTGCACCAAAATCCCACTCAAAGAGCGTTTGTAGAACAATTGAACGTGAAAGGTGCCTGTTTGCCATTGTTTAATAAAGATCTACGCTTTAGTTGCAAGGGTCTAGTATAAATACTAGAGCTTAGCAACTAACGCCTAAAATTACTTAGCGCTAGCTTTCTTTTTTGCTTGTTTCTTTTCTACCTTCTTGACCACATCGATAACCTTGCGACCACGGTAAAATCCACAGTTTTTGCAGACTACATGGGTCTCTTTTGGTGCCTTACAGTGTGCACAAACAGCAAATGTCTTTGCCTTTAATGCATGATGGCTTCGGCGGTTACCAGTATGGGCACGAGTATGTCTCATTCGTATTACCATATAGACAGTATAGCTATTTTCGAAGAAATTGCAAATATGCTATGATTGCTAAATATGGAAAATACTGAAAAATTATCACATATTCGCCACACATTGGCTCACTTACTTGCGCAAGCTGTTTTGGAACACTACCCCGATGCCTTACCTACACTTGGCCCTGCAATTGATAATGGATTCTATTACGATATCGATTTTGGTGCAGATAAATTCACAGATGAGGATCTAGAGAAAGTTGAAAAAACAATGCTAAAAAACCTGCCAAATTGGATAGAGTTTAGCCATAAAGAGGTTAGCAAAGAAGAAGCATTGGGTTATTTCAAAAAAAATATTTATAAAGCAGAGTTAATAAACGAAATATCTGATCGTGGTGAAAAAATCACTCTATATACTTGTGGTGACTTCACTGATCTTTGTCGTGGAGGACATGCAAAGAATCCAAATAAGGAAATAAAATTAGACTCATTTAAACTCGACCGAGTTGCTGGTGCATACTGGCGTGGTGATGAAAAGAATAAAATGCTAACCCGTATATACGGCCTTGCTTTTAATACCAAAGCTGAGCTTGAAGCATATGAAATTCAACAAGAGGAAGCTAAGAAGAGAGATCACAAGAAACTAGGCATTGAGCTAGATCTATTTACATTCTCAGACCTAGTAGGACCTGGACTTCCACTTTGGACCCCAAAAGGAACTATATTGCGCAATTTGCTTGATGCATATGTGTGGGAGCTTCGCAAAGAAAAAGGTTATGAGAGAGTTGAAATACCTCATATCACAAAAAAAGATTTGTATGAGAAAAGTGGACATTGGGATAAATATAAAGATGATTTATTTCGTATAACTACACGTGAAGGACATGAATTTGCAATGAAGCCGATGAACTGTCCACATCACACTCAGATCTACTCTCGTAAAATGTGGAGTTATAGAGAACTACCTCAAAGATATGCAAACACTACAACTTGCTACAGAGACGAACAGTCTGGAGAACTTTCAGGCCTATCTCGAGTAAGGGCTTTTGCTCAAGATGACGCCCATGTATTTTGTAGAATGTCACAAGCACAAGAGGAGTTCTTGAAAATCTGGGACATTGTTGAAAAGTTTTATAAGACATTCGGTTTTAATTTAAGAGTACGTATTTCAAAACACGATCCAGAACATCCAGAAAAATACTTAGGAGACAAAGAACGCTGGGTATTTGCTGAAAACATGCTTGAAGAAATTGCTAAAGGAAAAGGGGTTGATACATTTCCTGGCATAGGTGAGGCTGCATTTTACGGACCAAAGCTTGATTTCATGGCCAATGACGCTATTGGACGCGAGTGGCAAGTTGCAACTATACAACTTGATATGAATATGCCAGAGAGATTTGACCTAACTTGTACTAATGAAAAGGGAGAAAAGGAGCGTATTGTAATGATACATGCAGCAATCATGGGATCAATTGAGAGATTCTTGTCTATATTGATAGAACACACTGCTGGTCAATTCCCTGCTTGGCTTAATCCAATACAAGTAGCTATAATCCCAGTCAAGGAAAATCATTTCGAAGAAACAAATAAAATAGTACAAACTCTTTCAGAAAATGGTATAAGAATTGAGCATATAGATTATAACGATAGTCTTGGTAAACGCATTCATGCTGCAAAGAAAATTAACACTCCTTATATTATAGTTGTTGGAGATAAAGAAAAAGAATCAGGACTTCTCACAATAGAGAAACGTGATGGATCAAAAATACAAATGTCACTCCCTGATTTTATAAATCACATCAAAGAAGAAATTAAAAACCGCTCCTAGGAGCGGTTTTTAATTATAAATAATTTATTTTAATACCTAATTTTTTGGCTTGATCATGTTCCCAGTTTGCACCTTTTGATGTTTGCCAATTATTCATAAAATAACACTCTTTTATTAGCCCAGATTTAAATAATGGTTCGTAAAAATCATACAGTATAGCCTCTGGGTATTTATTTAGATCAACTTTCATTTTTATAACCTGCATTGGCCATTCAAATGGCATCTGATCAAAAACATTCAAACCTTTATTTTGTAAATTTTTAATTGTTGAATCAAACGCATTCAAATTGTCTTCAACATTACCCAAACCACCAGTACCAATAGGACCACAAACTTGGACTACTGGTTGTGGCATACGATTAAGAACTCTTTGTGCTATAAAGTATAATTCCTTAAAATCTTTTGCAGCTTGTACCGCTAAAATATCTTCTTCTGTCCAATATTGTTTCGTTATATTATTTATTTGCATTTTTACTTAAAACTTTCTTTTTTATCTTATTTTCAATAGCAGCCTGGCGTAAATCTGGTATATCATCGTCTTCATCCATTATTTCAGTTCCTATTATTTCTTCAATAACGTCCTCGACTGTTATTACTCCTTCAAACCCTCCGAACTCATCTAAAACTATAAATAGGTGGGTTTTTGTTTTTATAAATTTGTTTAATACTGAATCGAGAGGATCAGATGGATGTACAAAGTATATTGTTTTCTCCATCAAATCACTTACTTTTTGTGGTAATTTTATTCCTATCAAATCCTTTAAATAAAGCATACCCATAAATTGATTGGTGTCGTCTGTTGCCACAGGTAGTCTAGAATAACCTGAATCTTTCAAATCAAGTAAATATTTTTCATCAATAATATCGTCCACATGAAGAGTTTTAACAACAGTATTAGGAGTCATAACGTGTTCAACTTTTTTGTGTGAAAATGAAAAAGCTCCACGAGCAATACGTCTCTCGTCTTGATCTACTTCTGTACTAGTTGCAGCATCGTCTTCAATAATAGATAAAATATCGCGTTTAGTATAACGAGTAGGACCTTCCTCTCCAAGCAACTTATTTAAACACCAAGCAATTGGGTAACAAATCGGTGAAGCAAACCACATAATAAATCGTATTAGTGGAGCAGTCTGGGCTCCAAATTTTAGTGCATGTCTAGATACGGCTGCTTGAGGTAATATCTCACCAAAAATGAAGAGCAGTATTGTAGATAGCATTCCTGCAACTACCCCGTGGAGCATATCTCCAAGTAAAATTGCAAAAAATGAACTTGCTGCTGCATTTCCTAAAAGAAGTGTTGTCAGTAGCAACATTCCATTTTTACGGATTCTATAAACTTTCTCTGCATCTTTATCACCATGTTCTATCTTTCTTTTGAGAGTAGAAAGATCTAGGCTCATAAGCCCAATTGTTAAACTTGAGAATAGTGCGGCAAATGATACACAAATTAGAGCAAGAATTATATACATTTAATTAAATATCGAGTTTTGCCATCTTGGCGTGGGACTGGATGAAAGCTTTACGAGGAGGAACTTCTGAACCCATAAGCATATCAAAAACCTTATTCGCATCTTCAGCATCATTTATAGTGACTTGTTTGAGTATGCGTTTTGAAGGATCCATTGTAGTTTCCCAAAGTTCTTCGGCATTCATTTCTCCGAGACCTTTGTAACGCTGTACATGTATCTTTACTGCTTTCTTTGTTTTAGATTTTTCATCTTCTTCTTCAATTTCTACTTCAACTTCATTTTCTCCCTCATTTGCAGATTCTTGAAGTAATTCTTCTATAGAAGGAGCATCTTTTCCTAGCAAACGGTCGCGTTCTTCATCAGAATAAGCGTAAGATATCTCTTTACCTTTTTTAATTTTAAACAATGGAGGTTGTGCAATATAAACATAACCTGCATCTAGTACTGGTCTAAAATATCTATACATGAGAGTTAGTATAAGAGTTCTGATATGAGCACCATCCACATCCGCATCGGTTGCGATTATCAATTTATGATAACGAATTTTTTCAATATCAAAAGTATCACCGATTGATGTTCCCATAGCGATAACAAGATTTTTTATTTGTTCACTACCAAGCATTCGATCAAGGCGTGCACGCTCAACGTTTAAGATTTTTCCACGAAGCGGTAAAATCGCTTGAGTTTTTCTATCACGACCCATTTTAGCAGTACCACCTGCAGAGTCCCCCTCTACTATAAATATCTCAGATTCTTCTGCACTTTTTGATTGGCAATCTGCAAGTTTTCCAGGTAGTGTCATACCTTCAAGAGCTCCTTTTCGTAATACTGAGTCTTTAGCGGCTTTAGCGGCTTTACGAGCACGAAGAGCAAGGATTGATTTATTAATGATTGCTTTTGCTTCATCTGGGTTCTCTTCTAAAAACCCAGTAAAAGCATCTCCAAATACAGTAGCAACTGCTCCTTGAGCCTCTGTAGATCCCAATTTTGCCTTAGTTTGGCCTTCAAATTGAATCTCGCGCAATTTTACTGAGACAACAACCATAAGACCTTCTAGAACGTCATCTCCAGTAAAAGCGCCATCTGCTTCTTTTATTAAGTTATTCTTCTTACTATAAGTATTTAAAACGCGAGTTAGAGCTGTTTTAAAACCGGTTATATGTGTACCACCTTCTGGGTTATAAATATTGTTAGCAAATGGAACTATGTGAGAGTTAACATCATCTACGTATTGAAGTGCCACTTCTACTCCAACTTCATCTACTTCTTTTTCAACATAAAAAACAGTTGGGTGTATAGCTTTTTCAAGTTTGTTATAAAACTTTACAAGTGATACCAATCCTCCTTCAAAGTAAAACGTTGTACTAGGAACTTCCAGAGAAAGTTCTTTGAACCAGAAAACTTTATCATCACTAAGAGCTTCTGCTCCTTTGGTAAGTATTGATTTAGCAAAAGATTCATCTCTCGCATCGATAATATCGATACGTAGACCTTTAACCAAATAAGCTTGCTGACGTAAATGGTTTACGATTGTATTCCAATCAAATTTAACTTGTTTAAATATTTCCTCGTCAGGACGAAAAGTAATAATTGTACCGTTATTTTTAGAAGTGCCAATTTTTTTTACAGCTGCTTTACGTTTACCTTGTGAATATTCTTGAACATATTTTCCTCCATCACGATGAACAACAGCTTGAGTATATATAGATAGAGCGTTAACAACAGATGCTCCAACACCATGGAGACCACCAGAGACTTTATATCCACTATCGTCTCCTCCGAATTTTCCTCCGGCGTGAAGTGTGGTCATTACTGTTTCAAGTGCAGAGACTTTTGTTTTTGGGTGAACATCCACTGGAATACCACGACCATTATCTGCAACTCTTACAGAATTATTTGGAAGTAGTGTAACTTCAATATGATCTGCAAATCCTCCCATCGCTTCATCGCGAGAGTTATCGAAAATTTCCCAAATTAGGTGGTGAAGTCCATCAACCCCAGTTGAACCAATATACATTCCAGGGCGGCGACGGACTGGCTCAAGACCCTCTAAAACTGAGATCTGATCTGCTCCATATTTAGCATTTTTTTCATCCTTTTTAGCCATAAATACCAAGTAATTATAGCATTTTAGGCTATAATTAGCCAGTCGATTTTATGCTTATTTTAAGGGTTATTATAGCAACCTTTTTGAGTCTGGCTACCATTACCAACAGAGGACCCATCATAGGTACCACTACTACCCACACAATAATCATGTCCAGTTGGATTACTACCTAAATATACTGGTGTATTTAGACTAGTAGAAATAGAATATTTTTGAGAAGTAGGATTATTTGCACCCACGTAAAATCCTCCCGCCGAATCTTTAACAATTCGCTTACATACTGCTTGAGCATCACTTGCATAAGCACTAGAGGTAAATCCTAAATCACAATCCTGAGCAGTATAAAAATATGTTGCCGGAGACTCAATGTTTGCATAACTTCCGTTGTCAGCGTATTCTTGTAAAAGTATTTTTACAAACTCAGTGAATTCTCTTCTAACTGAGGCATCTTTTGCATTATTCCGTGCATTAGATGACATAGCCATTACTACACTTGCAAGTATTGCAATGATAGCCACAGCAACAAGGAGTTCGATTAACGTAAAACCTTTTTGAGTTTTCATATAATTTATTAACTACTGTCTATTAATAATTTTTATAATCTACTAGTTAACTTCTTTTATTTTATTTTTAATATCTTGTTCGAGATTTTTAACTTCTTTTAATTCTCCTATGAGACTAGCACTAGCAGATTCGAGTTCTGCTATTTCTTCTTCTAACTCATTAATTTTACTTGTTTTTTGAGGATACCTATAAACAAAGTTTGCTCTTTTCTTTCTTAAGAAAATAAGGAGTAAGATAAATATTATAATTACAAGAGAAATTATAACTATTGAGTTCATATTGCTTTTAAAATCAAAAGAAAATATGCCAGGGTTAATCTTTTCATTTGGTAAAGAAATCCATTTATCTATTATCTGTTGGTGTTCTTTTGCACTTATTTTTTGTAGACCTTTAGCTAATATAGAGCTCAATACAGTTTTATCTTTGGGTACGATAAAAGCCATTTTAGAATCAAGAGTAAGGCTACCAACCACTTTAATACTTCTCATTGATTGCTTTGATAATAGATATGTTAAAGATGCAGAATTAATAACAGTAGCATCTACTTCATTTAAGGCTACTTTTTGTAATGCAAGTTCACCGTCTACAACTTCTTCTGTTATAACTCTTGGATAATTTTGTTTAATATAAGAAACAACCGGAGAACCTTTAATAACTGCTACGCTTCTATTATTGAAATCATCCAGTGTCATACCTTCGCGTGAGTCATAATCTTTGCGTACCGCTATAACTACCGGAAAAATTGCGTATGGTTCACTGAAAATAACCGGTAAATCTTGGTTTTTATCAATCTCTAGAGTCGATATATAGTCAACCTTAGGTTCGTTCATACTTAAGATTATGTCAGATCTGGTACGAGGAGTTATAAAATCAACTTTTATATCAAGCTTCTCGGCTACAAGTTTAATATAATCTACAAAAATTCCTTGTGATATATAAGAAGAATCATTGAATGAAAAAGGGGGGTTATTCCTCTCAGGAATAACAGAGATTGTATTATTCCTAGATGATAACCATATGTTTTCCTCACTACTTAGAAGATCTGATTGGGCGTTTGCGACCAAAAAAGGATTGGTAAAAAAAAGAGCTAATATAATATATATAGGGAATAATTTCATGTTGTAATTATAATTTAAGTTTCAATTTTTTTTATCTTCTCCTTTATATTTTCTTCAAGAGCTTTAACTTCATTTAATTCGTACATCAATCCCTTGCTTGTATCTTCAAGTTCAATAATTTCTTCTTTTAACTCCTCAACTGCATCTAATTTAGCGTGCCTTCTTAGAGAAAAGTGTCCGTGCTTCTGTCTTAAAAGTAAAATTATTATTATAAAACAAAGAAGAATATATAATATTATTGTACTTAAATTACTCTTTACATAAGGTACAAAAGAACTTGCGGATTTTATTTCACTTGGTACTACTACCCATTTTTCTGTAATAACTTTACGATCATCAGTGCTTATTTGTTGCAATCCTTTATCTATAATTGATTGTAAGATTTCTTTATCTTTAGGAACTGCAAAAGATAGTTTATATTCAAATCCGGTACTTCCAACGATCTTTACACTGTTTAGTACTTGTTTAGAGAGATAATATGACAGAGATGTTACATCTATAATTGCTGCATCAACTTCTCCCAATACTACTTGTTGTAAGCCTAGTTCATCGTCCGTCACAGATTCAATAACAACTCTTGGATTATTGGTTCTAACAAAATCTTCAACCGCATATTTACTACCAATAGCAACTTTTTTTCCAGTTAAATCGGCAAGAGTTAAATTACTTCCAATATCTATATCTTTCCTCACGACAATGACAGCGGGGCTCGTAATATATACATCAGAAAAATATAAAAATTCACTTCGATCTTTAGTTTCTGACAGAGATGTAATAACATCACCTCTACTATCTTGTTTAACATCATCTAGGATCTGAGAAAGTGAGCGAGCTGGTAAATACTCAATTTTGGCTCCCAACTTTTTAGCAACCATTTCAATATAGTCTATTGATAAACCCTGTGGGATTCTGGAAGAGGTTTGATATGAATATGGAGGAAAATTTTTCTCTGGATATACAACTATAGTGTTGTTACGAGACTTAAGCCACAAGTTTTCTTGGGGTGTTAATATATCACTATTAGCCATTATTATATTAGGGGAAATTGATATAAGGCCGAAAATACTTAGAAATACCAAGTGGCGGAATCTCTTCATAGTTTACATAATACCATATCTATTCCCTTTTTTCAGCAGGAACGGGAGATATTGGGGCTTGAGATAGAATCTTATCCTGACGCTCCAACTCATGCTCTGTAAGTTGTATTTTCTCTTCTTCTAGACCCATTTTACGTTTTAGGATACGCATACGTCTTGATGAATACCAAGGTATAAAGTATATAAGCATTATCAAACCAACTATTGGTATAAGCAGTATTAGTATATTGATGAATATAATTAGTGCTTTTATGATTTTACTATCATTTACAAATAATCTGACCCCGAGTCCTGGCTTATTAATATTGTTGTCATTATCTACCAAAAATGGTGTTGCATTATAGACACCCGCAACTAGATTGTTAGGTGTAATATATTCAAATAATCCTTTGTCGTTGTTTTTAACCAAGACATCAGTTAGACGTTTCTTTTTGGATTGTATAAAGTCCATAAACTGCTCACCAAAAGACTTACTAGAAACTTCTTCAAAAGATAATTTGGTTAGGGCATTAGGTTCTCCTTTTCCTTTCAAATAAGCACTATCCTTTGAAAGTACTGATTGCGAATATTCGGTTATCACAGGCAACGCCAGCAATTTATTATTATTTGTCTTAGCAATTGGCCTTATTAAGTCGAGAGCTCCAGAAGCTATAATATTAAAACTTGTAGAATTTAATCCATTTATTATATTAGTTCCGAGTCCATCATTTGCAAGTATTGATCCTTCATTAAAAGACACTGTTGCATTACCAGTCTTCTTAGCTTGAAATACTATGTGAAAAATACTACCTCCTTGTCCAGTGTATCCAGGATTTAATATCACTCCTTCAAAAGATATTTTATTTCTACTAACATTTGGATCATGTGTCCATATATTCAAAATACTATTATCCCTTGAAATAGAACTTATTTGTATCAAATCCCCAGGGAATGTAATAGACCCTGAGACAGCGTTTATTGCTTGGTCTGGTGATTTAACTTTGACATCGATTGTTATATTTTCTCCTTCCGATACCGTCGTCTGAGATTTACTTAGAAAAAGTGATGCTTGGCCTGCATATACAGGAGTAGCAATAAATACTACTAATATTAGAACACTATATATTATAGTTCTTACGTAGTATTTCATCTTTTTCTTTTTACCACAAAAAACAGAAAATAGCAAGATATTAATATAATAAATACTCCTAGCAATTGAAGTGATGATAGCAAACCAGGTATCTCAACACTAGATTCTCTAATATTACCATTGAAATCCAGAGCCCGGACAATGATTGATCTTTTTACTATTCCCTTTGATATCTCAAAAGGGCTCACAACATCCTTCCAATAGCTATGTGAATCTTTTATTTGATATTTTTCTACTCCAGAAATAGTATCAGTAGTAAAGAAAGATATCATCGATGGCGTTTTAGAGAAAAATCCTGAAGGAATGTATTCAACTACAAATGGTTCCGGTGGCTCTTTATCCCCGCTACTATTCTCAGTAAGATTTATTTTTTGATCTTCTGGTATGTTAATTAAAGTCGTTGCATTGTTTCTGACATGGCCTAGGGGCGTTCCAAGGCCATCATTTTGTAGAATACTAGAATCACTAATAGTAAATTCACCTGTGCCATTTATTTTTGGAGAAAACAATAACTCAGTTATAGGTATAGGTTGTAATCCAACTTTATCAGGGTCATACAAGCCTTCAACTCCACCAGGAATAATCCCAGAAAAATGAATTTTACCTCCGTCATCTTTTGGAGTTTGAAGCCATAATTTTTTTATACCACCATCTTCTTTGTAACCTTTAAATACAAAAAGCTCTTTGGGATATTCTATTGTAATATCCATAGAGTTAACTGATACCCCTCCAGAATTTAGATTTACCAATACACTAAATTGACCTGTGCTTTCTATTTTATTTGGAGCAACAATAGAAACATCAGCTGCATATGCAACCAATGTACTACTTAGAAATATTGCAACTATTAGTAAAAAATTTTTCATATCTTTATTATTTTAATAATACATTAACCAGTCCAATAAAAAGCGAGAATTGAAAAATCGACTAGATTAATAATATTGTCATTGTTAGTATCCACGCACCTTGGTGGGTTATCCTTACCATACCAGAAAGCTGCAACTGAGAAATCGGTAATGTTAATGACTTGGTCTGCGTTGCAATCTCCAGGAATATTGTTGGTTAGATCAACGCTTAAAATATTTGCTTCTCCTATTGTAAACTGAATTACTTTACTTATTTTTTTATCATCATGATAATTGACGTGTAGATTGTAACTTCCCTTTTTAAATCCTAAGAGTGGTAAAACAAGTTTATATTTACCATCACTTCCACTAGTTAGGTTGAATATCTTATTTGGAACTCCTTCTATGACAACATCTAAAAATTGGTTAGGTAATGAATAACCCAGTACTCCTAAATAATCACCTTGTTTTACTTCTGTCTTATCTGTAGCAATCGTTGGCGGGAAACGAATACCGCTAACCTGAGTAAGATAATCGATTTTTGCAACAATTGGATAATTAAGTAGGATTGATTGCCTATTTGCTTTATCTATCGCATAAAGTGTATATAAGACATTTGATTTATACAATTCGCTAAAAGTTATACTAAAATATCCACTATTATCGGCAACTGTGGTTCCTTTTGGGACTCCATCTTTCCATACGTGAACAGTAGCACCTGGATAAGCCCAACCAGAGAAAACAATTCCACTAAAGCGCCCACTATGACATCCACTACAATTATCATCAAGTGGTGTTGCGAAACCACCTACAGTTGCTGTAACAGATACATTTTCAGGAGAACTTACAATAGTAAAACCAAATACTGGTTGAATAGAAATCAGTAAAAAAAATATAAAGGAGATAAATTTTATAACATTTTTTTTATACATGATTGGCACCGTTTGGTGTATTCATACCAAGACGAGCCTTCTGTATAATATGTCGATTGTAACGTCGAATCAGTTTCTTACCACCCCAGAATACAATTATAAAGATAACAGCTAGACATATAAGCAATTGCCAAGGAAGTACGAAGAAGAAAACTGTCTCAGTTGCACGAGTTGCATTTGTACCATATAAAACATTTAATTTTGCAAAGTAAGGTCCAAAAGCATAGTTGTGCCATTCATAAAGTGCTTGATCAAAGAAATTAGCTATTAAACCAGTTGGAGCTATATAATCTTTTGATCTTGGTTTTTTAACCCAATCAACATTAAATTTTCGAGTACTTTTAGGGAGTATATTTCCTCCACCTGGATTAGCATCAATAGTATCTTCTGGTATGTAAATTAAGTCATGCATTTTTATCTTACCAACTGGTTTTATTCTGTCTCCTCCATCATTTTTAAAACGATAACTAAAAGATACTGGTAATGTAGTATAAAAGATTTTTTTATCTTTCATTGAGAAATCAAGTAGTCCTCCCTCTTCTTTCACATCTCCGTTAACCGATAGCAATATCAATATTCCAGCTCGAGCACCGATTGAAAGTCCTGCCCCTTCTGTATCTGGAGTCGTACTCCAAAATATTGCAGCGAAATGTCCTCCTGGCTCAGCGTTTTTAGGAATATTAATATGGAAGTTTAAAGTTTTAGATTCTTTAGGTTTTAAAGTTACAGAAGAATCTGTAGTCATCCAAGTTCCTAGATCTTCTTTAGCATTAACAAATGAAGGGTTACCAGATTCTCCAGAAGCTTCGAAGTTAGCAAATGAAGAGTAATATGTGATTAGACCATCACTTTCATTAGTAAGGATTATTTCTTTAGTAATAGACTCACCAGGATTACCTGTAACTTCTATTCTTACGGGAGAAAGTGTAATAGCATACGCACTACCTCTAAACCCAAGGAACAAAGCAAGGGTTAGAACCAAGAAGGTAATCTGTCTTCTTTTGTTGAAGTAAGTACGAGTCATTAAATTTAGATTAGAATGTAGCAGTTGCTATAAATGTAAGAGTGTCGGCGTAGTCATTGTGAGCAGGAACAGCGCCGCTTATTGAAGCATTAACTGCAACCTGAGCACGACCACCTGCAAGGAGACCGGATGATGAAACCATGTTATCTCCAGTTGTAGTTAAACCTTTAACATCGTTAGTACCACCATCTGCTGCACATGTACCAGCGTTGTAAGGTGCTGCTTTTGAAAGAGTTCCCGTTGTTTGAGTTACAGATATAACACAAAGACCATAGTTTGTTGTGTTTGTAGCCATTGCTGCAGCTGTGTTTGTAATCTTATCTGCAGGAGTCGAAGTAGACACTAAACCGTTTGCACCATTTGCATTTTTAACAGTCACCACTACTCCACTAGGAGCATTTGTATCAAGGTCCATCATTATTCTATTAATACCATCAGTTGCTCCAGAAACTTTAACGTCTGATGTACTTAAAGATCCAAGTGGTACATTGTATGGTGCACTAGTATTTTCACTACCAGCTGTACCTACGTCTAGATCAAAAGTAAGTGTAGAATTAACTGTCGCAGTAACATTTACTTGGTCATCATCTACTATACCGTAAGCAATTTGACTTGAGTGTGAATTAACGAATGTTGTAAAACAAGCTGCTCCAGATTGTTCGTCACACATTTTAAAGTCAATATTTGTAGCAGCAACAGATGAAGGATTTGTAAGTACTCCTGTACCTCCAGTCTCACCCTTTATTGTAAATGTAATAGCTGAGGCAGTTGAGGAAGAAGTAAAAGTTGATGCAGGTTTAACAGTAAAAATTAAATTTGTAGTATCTATTGCGACACACACACTTTGAGCAGTAGTAGCAGTACAAGTAATAGTACCTGCACCTGCAGACACAGCATCTATAGTGTGAGAACCGTTACTATCAGAGAAAGCAAAGTCAGATGTTTGCCATGTTCCACTTTGAGAAAAGGTTGCAGGAAAGTCTACTTGAAATCCATCAAGATTACCTCCTGTTACATCAAAGTCTACTCCAGTAGGCATTGTAAATGTTACAACATGGTCTGCATTAGCACTTATTTTAAGACGAGTTGCTGTATCTTTTGATGCAGTAAAACTCGCAGCAGTTGCCAATTGTGGACCAAATGAATAAACGACTATAAGTGCAATTGTTAGAAAGGCACTTAAAAATTTAGAGAACGTAGATTTTATAATGTGTGTGCTCATTTTGAATAAATGATTTTATTGATTAATAATAATTAAATTTTCTACCCTTATTTTACCACAACAAGATACGAAATCCTATATATAAACTATAAGATGTGGATAACTTTGGCCTTTAGTTAAAAGGTCCCTGTGGCGATAAAGGTCAATGTATCTGCATAATCATTATGGGCTGGAGTCGAAGTACTATTTTCTGCATTTACTCTAATTTCTGACCGTCCACCAACAATACCAGATGATACAGTAAGAATATTCCTAGATGTATTATCAACTAGACCAACCGAATTAACGTGTCCACTTGTGCATGGTGATCCATCATAAGGATTTGCTTTAGTTAAAGTACCTCCTGAAGATTGAGTAACTGAACCGACACAGAGTCCATATCTTGCAACATTGGGAGCCATTGTTCCAGTAGTTGATGGAATTGAATCAGTAGGTACAGATGTTGATTTTAGAGCACCATTCTTAGATAAAACTGTAACAGCTGCACCACCAGATGCATTTGTATCTAAATCTACCCATATAGAATTTATAGTACTATTATCAGAATTGCTTGCCTGGGCTGTCGACAATGTACCGAGAGCTACATTATATGGAGCAACTGTATTAGTATTTGAAGTAGAAGTATCAATATCAAATGTAATGGTCTGAGGTATAACAGTTGCGCAAACTTTTCTTGTGTATGCAGTTGTGTTCCCTACTGTTGCATTATCAGCTGGGTTTGCAGGATTTCCAATCATAGAAAATAAAGTTGTATCGTAACCAGTGCAGTTTGTATCTTGATAAGCAATAGTTATAGTATCGTTTCCAGCTGCATCAGATAAACATGCACTTTGTCCATACGTGTTAACACTTGTTTCCTGTACGTGAGCATTTGTTACAGCAGATAGTCTTACAATTCTCTGAAAATTTCCAGAGCAAGAATTCCCAATAGCTGAAACGCTACTACAACATACAACATTGCCGTCATAATTTGCATTTGATTGACTCGGAAGTTCTGCGTGAGCATTTGTCGAACCTGACATGCGAAGTAATGTAGTGAAACCACTTGTATTACAAGATGACTGTGATACTACGTTGCAAGAAAGCGCCGCATATATACGCGAAACTGGATAAAGAGCCGACACAACAAAAACGATTATTAATATAAAATTAAAACGTTTTGTCTTTAAGTGGCCCTGTTGTTTTTTCTGGTACTGGTGGTGGTACATCTTTTTTATTATTTATAGGAGCGACTTCAATAATTTTATCTATACTTGGTCTATACAAAACGGCCTTACCAGCTTCTGTAAAAATTAGTACTTTGTCGTCTTTCTGAGCACCTGAGAAGAAAGCTTGGTCTTTTAATTTTACTGGATCAGATACAGTAGCTATAGTAGGTTCTTCTCCAGTGGGTATTAGATATAGTTTTGCCACTTTACCTAACAAATCTTTTGCTTCTTTTCTAGCACCTTCTTGAGTGCTCTTTTCTAGATTGTGTAATTTATAGTAAAAATACGCGCTCAGAGCGACTGCAACTATTAGAATTATGAATATAACCATATTAAGAAACTTTTGTTTGGTCATGGAAGATCTTTTTTTAACGATTTTTGTTGCAAAAACACTATCTTGTGATTCATATAAGTCAGAATCATCTGATTTACTATTCCGGAAGTCAATAGACATAAACATATTATAAGTTAAATAACTAATTTCAGCAATGACTATATTCGGTGTATACTAAAAATCATGAGGGAAGTGAACAAAAATAAGCCAAAAAAGTGTTTAATTTGTAATAGCTATAATCTAGCCCTTTATCTTGATCTAGGTCAAACAGCCTTGGCAAACTCTTTTTTGAAGAAATCTGACTTAAAGAAAAAAGAATCCAAATTCCCTCTTAAAGTATATTATTGTAAAGATTGCCACCTTGCTCAGCTTGGCCATATTGTAGATAGAAAAGTCTTATTCCAAAAATATGCCTGGTTTTCATCTGCATCCCCCCAACTTGAAAAATATTTTGAAAAATACGCAAAGAACGTATATAGTAGATTCCCTAATCAAGCTAAAAAATATGTATTTGAGATAGCAAGTAACGATGGAATTCTTTTAAAATATTTTAAAAAGTTAGGTGTAGAAGTTCTTGGTATTGATCCTGCTAAAAATATTGCCCGCGTTGCAAACAAAAACGGTATAAAAACTTTACCAGCATTCTTCAACTTAAACTCAGCTAAAAAAATTTCAAAACAATTCGGCAAAGCAGGTATAATATCTGCCAACCATGTCATCGCTCATGTAGATGATCTGCACAATATAATGAGTGGGGTTAAAGATTTGTTAGACGAAAACGGAGTTTTTGTATTTGAGGTGCAATATCTAGGGGACTTAATTAAATACAACGAATTTGACAATACATATCATGAACATACTTTTTATTTTTCTTTATCACCACTAATAACTCTTTTAAGTAAACACAATCTATCTATATTTGATGTAGAAGAAGTAGAAGCTCAGGGTGGATCTATCAGAGTATATGCGAGCCACTCTTCTTCCATGTTACCAAAAAGCAATAATGTAAAAAGGATTTTAACTAGAGAAAAAAATCGGGGTTTGTATAAATTAAAAACATATAAAGACTTCAGTAAAAAACCAGAAACAATAAAAAAAGACTTGGTGGAATTATTAAGTAGATTAAAAAAACAAGGGAAAGTTATAGTAGGTTACGGAGCATCAGCCAAGGGTAATACTCTCCTTCAATACTCTAATATAGATAAAAAATATATAGACTATATAATAGACGACGCGCCTATTAAACAAAGTAAGTTTACTCCTGGAACACATATACCAATATTTGCTTCAAACCAATTAAAGAAAAAAACTCCTGATTATATACTTATACTTTCTTGGAATCACGCGAAGTCAATTATGGAAAAAGAATCTTGGGTTAAAAAGAGGGGTGTAAAATTTATATTACCAGTTCCTAAAGTAAAGATAATATGAAGAAAAAGTTAAAAATATTAGTCACAGGAGGAAGTGGGATGGTAGGAAGCCAAGTAAAATTTGGTATAAAGCCAAGCCATAAGGAGCTTGATATAAATAACTCTACATCTATAGAAAAAGCTGTAAAAAAATACAAGCCAGATGTCATACTACATTTAGCGGCTTTTGCAAATATGCTCGGTTGTGAAGGAAGTAAAATAAAAGCGAAAAAAATAAATGTTACAGGAACACAGAATATAGCTCGTGCCTGTAAGAAAAACGACATGAAGCTAGTCTATATGTCCACTTGTGCTGTCTTTGATGGTAAAAAGAAAACACCTTATAAAGAAAGTGATCGAGCTAAAACCTTAAATGTATACGGCGAAACAAAACTTGGGGGTGAAAAAATTATACAAAAAATACTTCCGAATGCCTTGATAGTACGCACGGGCTGGCTATTTGGTGGCAATAAAACTGATAAAAAGTTTGTGCAACTAACTTACCAAAAATTTAAGAATGGTGAGGAGGTAATGGCAACATCCGATCGAAAAGGTTCGCCTACATACGTGAAAGATTTATTGGATACAATAGAAAAATTGATATACCAAAACAAAAGTGGAATATATCATGTAGTAAATTCTGGTACTGCTTCATACGCTGATATTGCAAAAGAAATCAAAAAAGTAGGTAAATTTAAACAAGAAATCAAGAAAGTTTTGGCGCGTGATATAGAAAATAAAAAACTAAAAAGGGGTAAGAATGAATCTCTTGCTTCTTCAAAAATAAAATTAAGATCTTGGAAAGTTGCCCTAAAAGAGTATCTTAACTAGTTTGACTTTAAGTCAAAAATATGTTATAAAACAAACAAGACATAAACATACATTCATATCTACCCTTCTTAACTGATGGGTATACAAAGACGGAGGTGAACATTGAAAAATATAATTAATCGCCTAAAGAATAAGATTCTAACGGCAATCCAGTCATCTGCAAAACGCATCGATCTGCAAATCAAGCTTTCGCTTATGATTATGAGCGATAGGCCAACCAAACAAGTTGATGTTGCTTTGCTCTTTGGCCGAGCCAATGGAGATGACAACAATAATTTTTTTGGTCTTGTGGTTTACCTTTACAAGATTGGTCTCATAAAGAATATCTTGATAAATGGATCCCGTGGAGAAAGACAAGGCAAAACAATTCCTGGCGAAAGCTGGGCTGGTGGTGAAGTCTGGGCTGACAGGTTGCAAAAGCTAGGTATAAGTAAGAATGCAATTCACTTCTTTAAACCTGCTTATAATACTGCAGATGAGGGAAGAAAAATGCTTGCTTATGCTAAAAAGCAGGGATGGAAAACTGCGGTTTCAATAGCACAACCACACCAGTTGCTTCGTTGTATAGCAGGATTGGTCCGTTCTATGAAAACAGAGGAGTATCCGATGCGTGTATATTCAGCTGCACCACAGAGTGTAGATTGGTTTGAAAAATGTGCTGGTTCACAAGGACTATATGATATGCCTCGGCATGATCACATTGGGCTTGAGTATTCCAGAATCCAGCAGTACGTTTTTGATCTTGCTACGCTTGGTCAGGTCTTTGAGTACTACCAAACCCGTGAGTTAATCACGTAAAAAATAGAATCTTATTTTATTTGCCCCCAGATTAGTTTGTTTATAAAACAGACTGATCTGGGGTTTTTTTATTGAACACAAACTTCTCGTATACAAAAAAGTTCCAACATGCAAGAATTGCTAAAGTAAAAACTTTTGAGAGCATTTTGTCGATATGTAATATTTCTACAAAAAAAAGCATTAATAATATATTTATACCGAGATTCACCATTGATACTAAGAAAAAAAGAATTGCTTGTTTCTTAGTCTCACTCTTACTAGTATTTTGAAAAGTAATATACTTCTGCAAATAGAACCCCACAAAAACTGAAAGCACAAAAGATGTTATCGATGCTAATAAATACCAAACATGAAACCAATTTAAAAATATATAAAAAAGTACTAGATTAGATAAAGCTGCTGTTCCTCCAGCTAGTATAAATAGTA
The DNA here is from genome assembly GCA_964502615.1 of uncultured Candidatus Saccharibacteria bacterium. Lineage (GTDB taxonomy): Bacteria > Patescibacteriota > Minisyncoccia > Phycocordibacterales > UBA9973 > UBA8515. Next base: position 34,214 of record CAZCXF010000004.1, read on the forward strand.
TTGCTTTATATATTTTTTTATTTAGCATTGAGCCTATTTTTGTAAAATTCAAAAGTCTTCTTTATCCCCTCTTCAAAATTAGTTTTGGCCTTGAAGCCTAGCTCATCTCGAAGCTCATCTGTATTTATAGAATATCTAAAGTCATTTCCCTTTCTGTCTGGTACATATTCGATACTAGATTCATCCACTCCTCCCAGTGCTAGTATTTTATCTGTAATCTCTTTATTAGTCAGTTCGTTGTTGGCACCTATATTATATATTCCCCCCGATACTCCTTTGTGGAAAATTATATCAATAGCTTCTACATGATCCCCTACATATATCCAATCCCTTACATGTTCACCTTTTGCATGAAGTGGAACTTTCTTACCTTCAAGCAAAAGTTTTATAAACTTAGGTACCAACTTTGTATAATCTTGATTGGGACCATAATTATTTGTACATCTAGATATTATTGTATCTAAGCCATACATTTCATGATAAGTGCGCACGATCAAATCGGCAGAAGCCTTTGATGCACTATATGGATTATTTGGTAAGAGAGGTGAATTTCTATCAAAAGATTTATCGCCGATTTTTAGTGATCCATAAACTTCATCCGTTGATATCTGGAAAAATCTATTAATTTTATATTTGCGAGCAAGTTCAAGCAAGTTGTGAGTACCTAAAATATTTGTCTCTATAAATAGTCTCGGGTCTTCGATACTTGCGTCTACATAACTCTCTGCAGCAAAATGTATTATGTCAGTTATCTGATAAAGGGAGAATATTTTTTCAAGTGAAACAGTATCTCTTATATCTACTTTCTCAAACTTATAATTCTCTTCTTTATCTACCGTGACATTCGCAATATCTCCTGCAGAAGTTAGGCAATCGATATTTATAAAAAAGTAATTCTTATATTTAGGTACATAAATATTTAGGAAATTACTCCCTATAAATCCCATGCCTCCTGTGACCAAAATTGTTTTATCGTATTTCATAGGTTACTATTTGTGGAAAAGTTTTGTCTTAAAGCCCAGTTTCGCCAAAACATAATAGAATAATACTCCAAAAGTAGCAAATGCGTAAACAATGCTTCTTTTTATACTTATAGATGTATGTTCTTTCATATATAGTCCTCTGACTGGTACTTCTCCTATTTTGAATTTTTTATATACGATCTGAGCAATTATTTCAAAGCTAAATAAATAGTCATTAGAAGTATGGGTTAAATCTACACTTTGTATTGACTCTTTGCTATATACTCTTGCTCCAGTGTGGAGCTCGCTAGTACGAACTCCTAAGATTATCCGATCAATAAAAGTAAGAGATAGGTTGGCTATATATCTTATTAATGGCATCTTATCTTTGAGTGGTTGCCTTAAATCTGTAAATCGTGACCCAAGCACTAAACCATAACCATTTTTTATTTTTTCAAGTGCGGGTTTTATAAAAGATATATCATACTGACCATCACCGTGTATTTCTACTATATAATCTGCTCCAAGTTCAAGCGCTTTATTCATCCCGTATTTCATATTACCTCCATAACCAAGCTTAGGATGAGAAAAACATTTGATTCCAAGTTTCTTGGCAACTTCTTCAGTATTATCTCCAGATTCATCATTTGTAATAAATACTTCATCGAGTACGTCCATTGGAAGCTTTTTTTGTAAATCTTCCAAAAAATTTGCACACTTATATGTAAGGATTACTCCTATTACTTTTTTATGATTATTTATTTCCATCTTGTAACTTTGATTCTTCTTCAGCGATAATTTCTTGCCATTTTTTTACATCTGGATTATTTGGTTCTATTTCCATCTCTTTTTTTACCATCTCTTTTGTTCTTGCCAACTGTCCAGTTCTAAGATACGCAAGAGCAAGATAACTATAAGATTCCCAAGTTCCCCAACCATTTTTTATTGCGTTTTCTAAATATATAGCCGCTAAATAAGGATTTGAATTAGCTTGATCAGCTTTTCTTAATTCTGTTCTACCAAGTACCATCCATACCTTCCCTCGAGTTGGATCCAAAGAAACAACTTTTTGATAGAATTGCATAGACAGATCAACTCTACCTACCAGATTACATATATCTGCAGCAGCTATCAAATCTTGAGTTTTGCCAGAAGTAGATAGAAAATCTATTTTGCTTAAAATATTATCGTTTGTTATCTGATATTTATCTATAACTTTTTTATTTTCTATATTGTTTTTAACCAATATAACTACACTATTATCTAAATATACCCAAACCCAGCTAGGATCGTATATTCTTCTATAAATAAAATCCCGCGCTCCATCTAGGGCGTCATAATGATAAAAAATAATAGTATTAAAATTGTAACTTTTGTCCAATTGTTTCCAACTATCCTCGTTCCTGATTGCCGGTAAATATATATCACTAAAAAAAGAAGCGGAGTAAGCATCTCCAAAACGATTATCAGTGAAAACTTTTTCTTTTGGATATAGTGTTCCTATTAAATAACTTCCTATATCAGTATCATTAAATATAGGACCCTTTAGATTATTGGCTTTAAAAAATTTAATTGGATCTTCAGAATATCTGGTCAGGCCTATCCCTTGTTCCATCGAATTCATTAATTTAGTCTGACCAGCAAAAATAAGATAAATTATTAGAACAGGAAAGAATCCAAAAAAAGTATATCTTATTAAATTCTTAAAATTTGGCAGTTTTGAATATAATTTTTCTTTCAACCAAATAAATGGACCATTTAAATTGCTAACAACTGCAGGTAAGAAAATTATTGCAAACAATGGTAAACCTCTTACTATAATAAATGGCAAAATAGTTGAACCAATAGAAGCTAAAAAATAGAATATGTAGTTATCTCCCCAAATTGGTAAGTGGTTCTTCTTACGGTAGATAAATGCGATTACGAAACTTAAAAACAAAACTAGTATCGAAGGGAAAAATACTGTAGCAGATATTGTATCCCATCCAGGCGCTAAATTATGAGCATTTATTATAGGCGTGATCTCTCCACTTGAGATTGGAAAAGTGGCAGAAGTATTGACCATCAATGAGAAAACAACACCCCATAATCCAAATGGGTTTATAAAAGATACCGCTATCAAAGATACAAATACAATTGAGAGTTTTTTAATTATTTGATTTTTAAAGATTTTCTTTCTATTTAGAATTAAATTTTGAACCAGAAAACCCAAAACCATCATAATACCTACCCCAAACAAGAGATGAGTATTAACCCATATAAGCTGTATCGGTATTAACCAAAAAATCCTTTTACTATTGGGATTCTTCTGTAAATGTAGAAGTAAATAGAGGAATAGAACAACAAATAGAAAACTAAATATCTCTGGCCTGAAAGCAGTACGATTTATAAGTATAAATATTGTGGGTATTGAGAGTAATGCGGTAAGATAAAAACTTTTATTTTTTTGGGTTAGATAAAAAAGTAATCCAAACATCCCAAGTAGAAGGATGATTTTAAATATAACCATACCACCGAAACCAACTGTCAGATAAAGAACATAGGCAAGGACTCCATAGAGCCAGTGATGATTTGCAAAGTGTTGATTGGGTTCTGTATATGAGTAAACATTTTTTGTAAAAACATCATAATTCCCCGCTAACACATCTACTCCGTTTTGCATTTGGCGAGGTAAATCTTGTGCTACTGGTAAACTGATTTTATACACAAGAAAAGATCCATACAGTGCTATGAGTAGTGTAAAAATTATTATCTTGAAAGATTTCGAGTTAAGCATCGGAAATTTATTAAGCGATTTATAACTTTCTGGAATCAAATTCCTTATAGATTACTCCTGAAAGATCTTGGATTATTTTAGTTAGATCATTAAAATCATTACCTCGAGTCATTATACATATGAGATAAGGATTTTTAGGATAGTAGACTATGCCACAATCATGTAGTTGTTTTTTGTTGTTAGGTAGATCGGAGCGTTCTCCGAATTTATGCGCAACTTTTAAATTTTTAGGAACTCCTTTTATTATGCCATCATTAAAATCAGTATCACTTAATATAGATAAGGCTTTTTCAGATGTCTCTTGTTTATTGAAGAATGAAGAGTGGAAAAGCTGAGTAAATATACCTGCGTATGATTTAACTGTTACAGTTTGGTCATAGTCATTTTTGGGGTCTACAATACCCAAATCTACATCTGTTTCAAGCAATAAATCTTCTTTAGGACTAGCAATACTCAAATATTTTAAGAGGCCAAAATACGCACGGTTGTCAGAATACTTTATCATTCTTCTTAAGAGGTCATCTATTGAGTATTCTACGTCTTCCTGTATTAACGCTTTCGGAGAAAAAAATTGTTCTGAATAGTCCTCTATTTTAGGAAAGGCTATTTTTCTATCTAGGAAATTATCATGCCTATCTTCGTTAATTCTAAGATATGTTATAAGTAAGGGTAATTTTAGAAGACTAGCGGGAGAAAATTGTATATGTTCATCTATGCCCATTGTTGGGCCATTTATAAGGTCACGAAAATATATTGATACATTATCGGCTTTTTTTTCTGCAATCTTTGTCGCAATCATATTCTCTAGGTCATTTTTTAATTTTATATAGTTACTTTTATTAACTACATATTTTTGCATACATTTTAGCTTTGGGTTTATATGTTCAAATTTGGAAGAAACACAATTTTGACTATTATTTATTGAACTGCTAGTAAAAAACCCAGCAAAAAAAATGATGGTAAATAAAAATAACTGTAAGATTATTCTTTTAAAATTCTTACTCATAAATTAGGTTGTTGTTGGTGGCGGAGTGTTGTCAGCTGGTGGTGGGTTACTACCTCCATCTGTTGGTGGTTGCGTATTGTCAGCTGGTGGTGGGTTACTACCTCCATCTGTTGGTGGTTGCGTATTGTCAGCTGGTGGTGGGTTGTTACTGCCTCCATCTGTTGGTGGCGGATTTGTTGGAACTGGATCAGGAGTAAGGCCTGTTTCCTCTAAGATACTTTCAAATATTTTTGGGTCTTTTACTGAAAATACTGTCCATGAGAATCTTATATCTCTATTCGGTGTTTTATTCAAAAGTATTGTGAACCCTGTTTGGTCTTTATCGACTACTATATATCTTATATCTTCTCCAAACAAACTCGCTGCGGCACTATCATCAACATTGTCATCTTTTTCAAAAGTCATAGATGCGTTTACAACTGGAGTTGAAATATATGGCTTATCAAATACTATTTTTGCTCTCCTGTCCCCTGCTTTTATGAGTGCATAACCAGCAGTATCTTTATTAAACAATGGCGGTAATGAAAATTCCGCTTGCTTGCTGAAAACAACATCACCATCAAATGTTGTTGTATTGGAGAAGAAGGATAAGCCATTAAATTTCGCTTGACCTGCAAATGAACTATCACCTGTAACTGAGAGCATATTCATTGTAAATCCATTTACATTTCCATCGGCATCTTTAGTCAAGAAACTTTCGATAACTTTTAGCCTTGTATCGAGGTCTGTTCCACTTGTTGTAAGCCCTGCGATAGTAGTACTTGCAGTAGTAAGATCTTCTTGCAATTTTTTAATATCTGCTTGAGCAATAGTCAAAGCACTAGATAGTGTATTCATACCCTCCGCAGTTAGAGTAAAGGCTTGTTGTCCCTCAGCAAGAGAATTAATCTGATCGGTAATTGCTTGTACTCCGGATATATCTCCCAATTTAATATCGTGTGCTGTGACAGTACCTTTAAATGTTGCATTGCCAAGACTATCAAATACGATAGCTGGATTTACACTATTTGAAGTATTTGTACCATCTTTAGTACCTATTATAAACTTACCATTTTCGTTTAGTATTAGATTTATATCATCACCCGTAGCAGATTTGAGAGTATTTGTTGCAAGTACATCCGTCGTAATTTTTGGAGTTATTATTTCAACTGCAGCAACTAGCCTATCTGCATATAAGTCAGACATGTCTAGTGTATTTGCATTAGGATCTACCGTTGGACCTGGAGCAGTGCGTGATGCGACAACATCGCTTAACAATTTAGCAAGAACTTTTTGACCAAATTCCTGTTTATCAGCAACTGGGGCTTCTGGAGTATTTGGTGTATCACCTGTATTTGGAGTAAGACCACTTAGTAGAGTAGAGTCTTCAGTTATAGATTCCAACTTCTGACCGTTGTAGTATCCAGGTTGAACGAACAATATAACCACACCCATACGATCTGGATCAACATTTGGATCATCAACTGCAGGATTCCAACCAGTCAAAGCTTGACCTATAACATGACCTGCTTTTGTAGCCTTCATAGCCCAGCCTGGATGCGAGGATGTTGTAAGATAATCACCTGGTTTGATAATACCATTCATAGCAGATACTTTTACTGGAACACGTCCAGCCAAGGCAAGGACAACACTCTTTGCTCCTTGTCTTAGCATTCCTGAACCCATCACCATATCTGGTTGAGTTGATATAACTCCAGCAACATTAGAATCGTATTTTTTACTACTCATTTTTACACCGGCTTCAAGATCAGGATCAAATGATACGACATCAGCAGCTTCAATAAGTGGATCATTAGTTGCATAAAATTCTCCGAGGTCGGCACCAGATGCTCCACGAATTTCAATAATACGTACTTCTCCACGGCCTCCGTTACCTCCAGCACCTCCGGTAACTCCAGGACCTCCACCTCCTCCACCACCACCAGGATTTCCTCCGTTACCTCCAGCACCTCCAACTCCAGCAGCAGCATTGTTCGCTCCTCCTCCACCTCCTCCGTATCCAGCAGTACCAGTAGAGTTTGCATCTGCAGAGTTTGCACCATTTCCTCCAGCTCCTGCTGCGGCTCCTCCTCCAGCTCCTCCTCCTCCAGCAACCCAGTTTTGAGTTCCTCCAGATTTTCCTCCAGCTCCTCCTGCTGATGCAGCGTTGTTTCCAAGAACTTGTCCTCCAGCTCCTCCTCCACCTCCTCCCCATATTGAAGTTCCTCCAGCTCCTCCTGTAACAAGAGCAGCGTTGTTTGATCCAGCAGTTGAACCTCCTCCACCTCCTCCGTATATTGCAGAACCTCCGGCACCAGCGGCAGTGTTTGTAGCTGTACCTCCTCCACCTCCTCCGAATTGACCTCCGGATGCGTTAGCAGCACCTCCGTTTGGACCTCCTCCAGTACCTCCAGTTGCAGATGGAGAGTTTGAACCGACAGCGCCAGTACCTCCTCCACCTCCTCCACCAGACCCAGCAGCAGCTATACCTCCCTTACCTCCTCTACCTCCACCATAAGCTTCAATAAATACAGTTGATGTAGCAGAACAAGCCGCATTTACAGAGACACATGCAGTATCTCCAGCAGTACCGTTTGTAGCACTTGCACCTCCAGTCACAGCTGCAGGAGCTTGAACGTTTACAGCAGATGAAGTAAAGTTTGCACCATCAAATGTTTTTGTAACATATGCTCCTCCTCCACCTCCTGAACCTCCCATACGAGGGTTTGCTACTGCAGCTGCCTGTCCTCCACCTCCTGAACCTCCTCCTCCGATTGCTTCAATAATCAAAGATTTAACACCTGCTTTTTTGGTGTAAGTAGTGTTTGAAGTAAATACGTTGTAGTTTACATCACCACAAGTTGCGACAGTGATAGTACCGTTTGTATCCATATTCATACAACCGTTTGCTGATGGTTTGTCAGGAAGAGTGATTGTATAGTCTGTAGTTATTGAAGCTGGTGCACTTATACTAACTGAATTTGTTCCGTTACCTGTATTTGTTTCAAACATTCTTACACCAACATCCCAACCAGCACCGATTGATATCGCACTTTCCGTTGCAGATGTACCTGTTATATTTGCAATTGTTAGACCATTGAATAAATCAGTAGAGCTTACTCCTGTAGATATTGGTGTGAATGCAAGATTTATACCAGATATTGTTCCACCAGATGTCATGTCTCCTGCTTCCCAAGCAATAGAAAGTGCTTCTGTACTAGCTGTAACCATTCCAGTTGTTCCACCGGTAAGATCTATTTTCATTGCATCGGCTGTTGGAATAGTTCCATTTGTTGTATTTTCAATTGTAAATTGAGTATCTGCAGCATCTCCATATAGAAGGTTTAATCTGTCAGAAGCAGTTGTTTTATTTATCACGCCTGCTGATGAAGTAAATGATCCTGCTCCACCTCCAGTAGCATCAGTAGCACAACTCCAGACTGAAGTTGATTCAGTCCATTTTAATATTTCTCCGTCTGCACAACCTTGAAGCAAACCTATTGCTGTAGTATTTCCTACTTCAAGACCAGAACCGTTAGATGTAGAACCAGTACCGTCTGAACTTGTCAGAGTAAGGGCTGTACTTGCATCGATTGTTCCTGCTGCAGTCGTAAGAGTTATATTACTTGAACCAGCTTGAATAGTACCTTGGGTATCCAAGTTACCACTAGTTGCAACTGTAAAGTTTGTAAAGCCAATCAAATTTGTACCAGCCGTTGTTCCCCCGATAACTGTATCCCAACCAGAACCAACTCTAATAGCAGTTTCTGTCGCAGTTCCAGCAGTTATACCTCCTATGTCCAATCCTATTTGAGTTCCAGCAGAACCAGAAGAAGCTCCGTTTATCAGTATTCCTGTAGATGAAACAACAGAAGTAGAAGCAGTATTATTTACTCTTAATCCATTCCAAGTACAGGTCGCTCCACCAGTACACGCAGTAAATGTTGGTGCACCCACATTTATAGCATTGAGTGTTTTTACCCCTGAAGTTGCATTGGTTGTGTTGAAATTTGAATCAATATTAATACCATTTGTAGTTGAAGTAAGTGCACCTCCTGTTGCCGAACCATTACTTACTGAAAGGTTAACAAGGCTTCCTGTCTGACCATTTGCATGACTATATGTTGCACCAGAGACATTGATTGCCCCTCCGGTGGTAAGTGTTCCATTAGAAATTCCGACATCGAGAGCATACCCAGTAGTGAGGTTGTTAGCAGAGATTGATTGCACTTTACCTGAACTTGCACTGTTTGCAGTTATATTGAATATTCCTGTACCAGTGTAAACACCAGTATTTGTAATTCCAAGGTTTGTACCTGTAGTTGCATTAGAATCTATATCAAAGAGTGCATCTGGAGTAGTATCAGCTATACCGACATTTCCAGAAGTATCAATTGTAAGAGGAACTATTCCACCAAATGGATAATAAATAAAGAATTTACTAGCAAGACTGAGGGCTGTTTCATTTGTATTTCCCACTCCAATGCTCCACTCCTGTCCACCCGCGATTGCCATTTGAGTATATCCATTTGTTGCGGTAGATGTATTTAGAATTTTAGTAACAGGAGTATAAGCAGCACCATCATTTGTGAAATATCCAGCAAAATTATTATTACCTCCAGTAGCCTGACCATATACTCCGTAATTGTCTGCTCCACCACTTGATGCGTTACCATATACACCGATATTTACCGGAGTTCCGGCGGTTCTCGTATGACTATTGTCGAAATATCCAGCGTAAGTCGTAATTGTAGTCCCAACGTTACCAGCCAAAGTTACACTTAATCCTTTTTGTCCGTTTGCAGCAGTAGTTCCGTTTGAAGAAAGTGATAGCAATGATCCTGATGTAAGCCCATTCCCTGTAATACTTGCAAGCGTACCAGTTGTTGCAGAGTTAGCAGTAAGATTAAATATCCCAGTTCCTGTATAGACACCAGTGTTCGTGATGCCGAGATCAGCACCGGTTGTATTTGTGGTGTTGAGTGTTACAACATCATTTGCTGTTGTTGCTGAGAGTGTTGTACCAGAACGTGACCAATATCCGATAGCACCAGATGTAGGAGCAGTTGTAGTGAGAGTTCCGTTACCACCTGAAGTATATAGTGGACCGTTAGAGGTTAGAGCTGAGAATTGAATTGTTCCAGAAGATATAATACCGGCTGCTGAAGCAATAGCCCCAGAAGAGTTGACTTGGAATTCAGATCCTGGGCCTACAGTAAATAATGAGTTCGGACTAATATCACCTCCAATATTTAAATTATTACTTGTGTCTATATATATAGATGTTCCTGCATTAGAACCTATCTGTACTGGATAATTACCTGATGAACCAAACATTGATCCGCCTCCATCAGCATAAATATATGCTTCGGCATTTGTACTTGCATCACGAACTGAAATTGAAGAGGAACCATTATTTTGGAAAATTGCTAATTCAGTACTTGCTATGTCTGATACATCATTACCTGCACCGACATGGAGTTTATATTGAGGAGCTGTATTAGCTATACCCACATTCCCCGCATTAAATATAGCCGCATAATTATTATCCGCACCTGATGCTGTTGCGTATAGACCAATCGCAGTTGATGCTCCCGCAGTATCTCCTGTCGCTGCGAAATATCCACCGTAAGTATTTACTGTTCCTGCAGCTGTTCGGCCTGTGTTGTCTGCCGTGTTGTATGAACCATATAAAGTATAAGTACCAGTTGCAGTATCTGCACCTGTTTTTGAGGCGTTGTTATAGATACCATATGCTGTCTGACTTACTGATGCCCCTGCAACTACAGCAGAAGATGTCCAGAAATTTTGAAGTCCGTATGATGCAGTGAGTGCACCTGTTCCTGTTTGTGTGGTTGAGAATCGTGCTCCAGGTACAAAATCACTGCTAGATGTTGCGTTTAGTCTTAACACACCACTTGAACTTGAAGCTGTCGCATTTGTAAATGTAAACCCGCTAGTACTTGAAGTTGTAAATTCAGCATTTCCTGCAACAGTAAGAGCGCTTGTTGCACTAGTAGTTTGTATGCCAACATTTCCTGCTTTATCAATTATAAATGGACTACTATCTGTATATGTACCATCATCATTCACTCGAAATGCTAGAGCATTGGTACCAGTTTGCGCAGTTGTAACATTAAGTGTTGTACCCTCTCCACCTGCAGCACCAAGTAGTCCGAGTTTAAGCGCAGTACCATCGACATCAACATCAGCATTGTTGTATTCTATCTTTGCAAGGTCTCCTGTCCAAGAAGTTCCCGGTGCACCTGTTGCAGAAATATTAAGAAGTCCACCAGTTGTAAATGCTGTTGAAGTCGAAGTGAGATTAAATAATGTACCAGTCGTCAAAGCATTTGCTGTCCAGGTAAATGGATTCTGTGTTGAAGCAGTAGACCAATCCCATTGTTGTGCATAGTTTGTGTTGTCGATTGTATTTGTACCAGTTGCAAGAGTAATGGTATTGAGTGAAGTACTTCCTGCTCCTCCACAAGCACCAGCTGAAATGAGTCCAACGTTATCAGTCTTTATACACTGAGTTCCTCCACCTCCATAAAACGGTGCAGTAATTTGTCCATTATAATCAATTGCAAACTTAGAAGTTGCATTATTTTTAATATTCAGAAGATTCCCTCCTGTTTGTGCACCTGATGTATCAAATTTATATGCATCACCGGAACCAGAAGCAGTGATACTTGCAGAGAGAGTGTTGTAACCAATAGTAAGATTATTTGAAGCTATAGAATATGAACTTGTTCCGTAAACACCTCCAGCCACAGCTAGATTCTTGTTTATAATAACAATGTCTGCGGAACTATATACTATGTTTGCATCAGAAACACCGATTGTTGACGTATCATTTCTAGCAATATTTATTCCACCTGGACCTGCAGATATTAAACCATTTGATGATGCAATTTTTGCTTTCACAACACCACTTGCAGTTGAGTAAAAATCTCCAGCTTGATCTGTATCCCCTGTCACTTGAAGTTTGTAGGCACCAAGATCAGAAGTTGAACCGATTTGAAGTTCACCAGCAGTATTAAATCTTCCTCCTTCGTTAGGGCTGTCGAAGGAATCATCGTAATAAAAATACAGAGCTCCAGAATTACCACCGCCAATACCTGCAAAAGTATTATTTCCTCCGTTAAGGAACAATATACTATCTGTACTAACTCGAGCACCCCCAGATCCACCACCATTTGCATTTAGACGTATTACTCCACCAGCTATATTTATATTACTTGAAGAAGCCCAGACAGAGTCACCACCTGATGAGTACAATGATCCAATTGTCCCTGTACCGAAATCTGTTTGACCTGTGATTTTAGTATTTCCAGTAACTTGCAGTGCATATGTACCAAGATCAGTCATTGAACCAATTTGGAGTTCGCCAGCAGAGTTTATTCTCATTCTCTCTCCTGCAGTTCCGGTCGAGAATGCAAGGGTATTTGCTCCAGGACTCCAAATACCTGTATCTAAATCTCCGTTAAATGTATATGAGGGTGCAGTAGTTCCTCCAAGCTGGTTAGCAATAACTCCTGTTTGGGTAATATATAAACCAGAACCATTCTGTAATGTAAGATTAGTAGTGTCTAGAGTAACTGGAATTGTAAATAATACATGATTTGCACCTGAAATGGTAGCTCCGGCACTTGCATTTCCTGTAATACTTAAATATATAGGATCATTGCGAAGTAAAATAGAAACACCGCCTGTTTCAGTCCCTGCTACTTTGAAATAACTTCGCGTGCCATCACTAACATCAAGTATTCCTGTTGGAGTTGCTGTACCAATTCCTACCCTCCCTCCCATAAACGCTGCCGCATATGTTGTATCTGCAGTGTTGGCGGTTGTAGCGTCGACATAAAGACCGGTGACAGTGTTAGCAAGTGAGCCAGCATCGGTAAATGAAATATGTTGGCCATAGAGAGTGTCTGCATTTGTTGCTTGGTTGTTTGTGAGAGCAAGTTTTTCTCCATAATATGTCTCTGATGCTGCAGAGCCAGAAACTGTCACAGTGTTTAAGAATCCAGATGAACCAGTTGTAGTAATAGCGGAACTAGTGAGAGCAAGTGGTGCACCAGTTGCTGCGTTAGTAGAGATAGTTACAATATCGTTAGCGGTGGCAGGAGAAAGTGTGGTGCCACTTCTTGACCAGTATCCGATCGCGCCAGAGGTTGGGGCAGTAGATGTAAGATTTTTTGAGCCGTCTGTATAAACAGCAGAAGAAGCAGTGAGACCAGAGACATTTAATGAATCGACAATTGCGTTGCCTGTGACTTGAAGCTTAAATGTTCCAAGGTCAGAGGTTGATCCGATTTGTACTTCTCCTGTCTGGAAAATATGTCTCGTAATACTACTGTTACCATACGCAGCAGTATTAGAACCAAAGCCGGTGGTGTTATAGCCGAGTACTATTTCGTTGGTATCCCCATCTGCTAGAGCTTTGGTGCTTGCTCCTAAATAAACAGATGTGTTAGAGGTCTGGTTTGAAGTTGAGCCATCTGCAATAACTCCTCCGGCAAAATACCCTAGAGCGGCATTATAGTAACCTGAGGTGTTTCTTTCGAGAGCATAGATTCCAAAGGCTGAGTTGGAATAACCTGTGTCGTTAAGTTTGAGAGCATACATTCCAAAAGCTGAGTTGGAATAACCTGTGGTATTGGTGGTGAGAGCTTGGACTCCGAAACCAGAATTATAATAGCCGGTAGTATCGGAATTGAGCACTTGGACTCCGAAACCTGAATTATTTGAGGCCTGATATGTTGCTGTCGCTGTGCTTCCCATTGTCAAATTACCGGCACTTAATCCTACAAAAGTATTACTACCGTTTGGTCTTGCGCCACCTCCAGTTGGATGCCTGTAGTTATGAATAAAAGGTGTTCCATCTTTATAGATAATTCCATTTGAAGCATTAGTGTCTGTTTGTTGATCTGCTATTCTAAAATTACCTGTGATTTCTAGTTGAGCTTGTGGTGTTGCTGTACCAATCCCCACATTACCTTGATCGAAAATCGCAGCGTAATTACCACCAGTTGCACCAGATGCAGTTGAGTAAAGACCGACGTTGACTGCACTTGCACCAGTTCGTGTATTTGAAAAATATCCACCATATGTAGTTTGTGCACCAGTAAGCGCACCAGTGAGTGCAACATTTAATCCTTTTTGCCCGGTAGTTGCGGCGGCACTCGATGAAGTTAGGGAGAGAATATTTCCAGAAGTTGCTGAATTAGCAGTTATCAATCCAGCGTTGCCTGTTGTCGCTCCAGATGTAGTTAAAAAATCACCGTTGTTATCAACTTGAAATTGAGAAGAGGAACCTACAGAGAATAAATTAGTTGGGCTTACTGTACCTACACCAACACTACCTCCACCAGAAGGAACTACGATTGCATAGTTATTATCAGCTCCTGTTGCTGTTGCGTACAAACCATAAGCTGTTCCTGCAGGGGCAGTTGCTGAAAAATATCCTCCGTAAACATTTGGCCCACCTCCTGTTCCTGTGGCTGTTCCGTAAATAGCATATTGAGTATTGTTACTTGCAGAAGTACTACTATACAAACCGTAATTTATAGCACCAGTACCGTCATGACCATTTGAAATGTAAGCTCCGTAACTTGAAACAGAACTAGTAGCATTAGTTCCGGTAAGAGCAATATTTAACCCTTTCTGATTTGTAGCAGCTGCTGTTCCACTTGAAGAAATATTTAAAAGTGACCCAGATGTTAGTGTTGAAGAAGCTAAATACATACCAGTTCCAGAAGTGAGTGAATTAAAGTTTCCAGCAAATGCAGAAGTTGTTGTCGTACCTGTTGTCACTCCAGAGTTGATAGTAAATGTTCCTGCACCTGCGAGAGTATTTGTTAATGATTGACCAGATGTTGGAGCAAATGTTATAGCGCCAGTGTCGAGGAATGATGCAATGGCTGTACCGTTGTCTTGGATTAATAAATCTCCAGTTGATGCCAGATTAAATTTTATATCAGCAGTACCATTTGAAGTTACTCGTAGTGGTGAGGCAGTAGAAGTTGCGAGTGTTGAGATATCTACTAGTGATTGGTTTCCAGCACCATTTGCAGCTGCAGTGGTTTCACCAAAAGTAAATGCTGTTTTTGCTGCTGTAGTTAGTGCCCAGTTCCAAACAATTGCATTGTCACCGTTACCAATTGTTGCAGTTGTGTTTGCTGCGGCGACATTGTTAAGCGGAACTGTGAAAGATGATGATGCAATCTTCTCGACTACTCCAGTAGAAGTGTTACGTGTTAGAACTTCATATCCACCAGCAGACGCTGAAGGTGAGGTTGCTAGAGTTAGTATTCCAGTACTTCCAATTCGAAGCTTTTCACTCACAGCTGTACCTCCACTTTGTGTTAGAAAAATCAAGTCACCACTTTCTGAGCCTGCTGTGTTTCCAAGATTAGTAATCTGAATACTTGCTCTTGCTATTTGCCTTGTACCATTGGCAGCTGAGAATAGCAAACCATTCGAATTTGAATTAGTCATGAAAATACCACTGTTACCAGCTGTATTGCCTCCGTTACCGAAGTAGAAAGGATATGAAAGATCAGAGCCAGCATTAGTGAGTCTGAGTAGAACAGTAGTATTACCTTGGTTATTTATTTGATTGGTAACAGTAAGGACACCGTTGGCTTGAATATAGTTTGAGAACGTCTTATCTCCAGCGAATGTCTGTGTTCCTGTTGTAACTACACCGCCAAACGATGCAGATGCTGGTTCAAGATTAAGAACTGAGCCTGTAATTGTAGCGCCGTTTGCATTCGGAGATGATCCAATTGCAGAAAGTGTTGTTACTCCTGTTGCAGTTGATCCTTCAATTATGTTTCCAGTTGAATCTACTTGCAAAGCAAAAGTCGGAGTACCAGTAAACGTACCAGCTCCGTATTGTGCGAGTTTAAACTTACCACTGTTCAAAAATCTTCCGACTTCTGTCGCACCGTTGTTTCCAGTTTTGAAAATAATATCTGCACCAGTTGTACCAACTCCAGAAGTTGATTTGAAAGTTAGTGTATCTGTAGTACCAGTACCTCCGATCAAAGTTGATCCACCAGATAGACCGATATTGTTTGCAATGAGTGTAGCGTTAACAGTTGGACCAGTGTAAGTAACAAGTGAACCTGCGTCGTTGAACTGAAGGTGTCCGTCACCAATCTCAGCCCATGGGTGACCAGGGTTTGGAGTAGTAGCTGTTACGATACCAACGATTGAGAAAGCGAGGAATAGGAAAAGTACTGAGTAGACAGCATAGTGAAGAGAAAATCTAGGGTGAATTTTCTTCGCAATTTTTGTTAGAAATCGTATGTATTTTTGATTGTTGTTTTCGGACATAAAATACAACTATATTATATCATAGTTGTATAGCGAAAACACTCGAAAAACTGTTAGATTTATTGATTTTTGTGGAAAACTGTGGATAACTTTTGTGAGAATTCCTGAAAAAATAATTTTCCCAAAATCAATCAAAACTGATGCCTTATTTTAGCATATTTTTGGTCAAAATTCGAGCCTATTCCCCTACTTTTTTATATTAAATTGTGGATAACCAAAAATGGTTATTTTAAAGTAAAAATAGTTACCTAACAACATAACCGAGTGAAGATAATTTTTCAGTTATTTTTGACATAATTAGATTTATTTCTTCAGTGGTGAGAGTGCGATCGTATGACTGGAAAATTAGTCGGAACGCATAAGAAACTTTATCATCCTTTTTGAAAGTATCTACTAAAATCGGATCTTTGATTAGGAGTTCAGTTCCAAATTCATGATAAATTTTTGCAAGTTCATCAGCAGAAACATTTTCTGGCACCCAAACAGCAATATCACGAGTTGCAAAAGGATACAAACTCCACATTTTGAAATAATTCATAGCGGAGGTAGGTAATACTTTTTCTGAGTCGGCGTCGGAGCCCCCGGAGAGAGGGTTAAGACGCGAAGAGAGAGTATTATCTACCGTAGATCCGAGAATTTGAAGAAAACTTTCTTCAAATTCATCCAATTTCATTTCTTTTATTTCTTTTTTATTTGCAAATCCTACGTGTACTTCTTCCCCATTTTTGGTAAATACTGTTCCAATTTCAAATATTTTTATTTCATTTAAATTTAAATATGGAGCATTTAATTTATTTAATTCATAAGATTCTTTTAATCCGTCTGTCAGATTGGTCCTTAAGAATTTTTTATCCGAAGCTGAAGCTAAAACTTCAACTACCCCAGTATTAGCAAATGCATAAGTCATGACCTCAAGATAGCCATTTGATGCTAAAATTTCTCGTGCTTTTGAGATTTTTTGGTATGTTTCATTTTCTTTTAAATCTACTTTAATCCTTGGTAATACTGGCTTTATTTTGTCATAGCCTATTATACGAGCTATTTCTTCGGCCATATCTTCCCGGTTTGTAAGATCTAGCCGCATTGGGGGTATAGATACAGAAAAGTTATCTTCTGATTTTGTAAAATCAAATTTATATCGTTTCAAAATGTCTTCAATTTCACTATCTGATATCTTAAGACCCAATAAATTTTCTATATATTTTTTTGAGAATTCTAAGTTATGGCTTTCTTGTTTTTTAGGATATACATCTACAATTTCTTCAAATGTCGCTTCTGGAAAAAGTTCAATCAGCAGTGCAGATAATGCAAACATACCAAAATCACAAAGCTCTGGTGACAAATCATTTTCAAATCTTTTTGCAGAATCCGATAGTTGTCCGATTCTTCTTGCAGTTTTTCTGACTGATGTTGGATTAAAGTTTGCAACTTCAAGAACAATATCAGTTGTTGTATCACTTATCCCAGATTCATGTCCTCCTTTTACTCCACCGAGTGCAAGATTAATTCCACCAGAAGTAATGACTAAATCATTTTCTTTTAGTTTGGCAGTTACTCCTTCTCTACCGACAAGTTTTAATTCATCACCTTCTTTTGCATTTGTTATTTTTATTTTCTCATATACAATTTTTTGTAAATCAAATGCGTGAGTTGGTTGACCACAATCATACATGACAATGTTTGTGGCATCCACGATATTATTTATACTTCTCTGTCCTATAGATTCTAGGTGTTTTACCATCCACTCTGGTGATGGGCCAACTTTTATATTGCGAACTATTCGAGCACTGTATCTCCTACAATTCTCTGTTTCTATTTCGACTTTTAGATTTGTAGGTTTTGAAGCTGGAGTCTTATACATAGGGGTAGGATCTTTGAATTCTATTCCCAAGAGTCCAGATAGCTCACGAGCGACACCTTGATGGGAAAGCAAATCATGCGCACGGTTTGGCAAAATTCCAAGATCAAAGAGAAAATCCCCGTCTGGTAATTTTTCAACTGATTCAACTTCGCAGAGATGGTAGGTAAAAATATCTGCCAAACGATTTGGTTCTGGAATTTCTGGCACATATGCTTTTAACCAATTGTAAGAAATTTTCATAAATTATTTTGACACTACTATTAACCCAGAAACAACTGGTGCGACAATGTGAAACCATGGGTGGAATTTTTTATAATTACCAAATTTAAATCCATACCAGAAAAATATTCCTGTTAATGAAAGTGCAATAGTAAGTGGAACTTGGAATTGATTATTTACTTTAGTAAAAATAAAATAATACATGTAGATATAAGCACCAACTGCAAAAAACCAATCAAAATCTCTTATTGCATGAAGTAATTTTGTTCTCTTGGAATTATTCTCTCTTAAATAATGAAAGATGGGTGAGAAAATACTAATTCCTAGCGCAAAGAAAAAATACAACCACTCATGTACTATTGCGGAAGCTATGACTGGAATGAATAGAAAAATATTGGATGTGATTATAAATTTCTTCATAGATTAAAATTGGTTCAATCGTAAATCACCCTGATAAAATAAGCGTACATCTGGAATATTCCAACGTATCATAGCAATACGATCAAGTCCTCCGCCGAACGCAAACCCTTGAACTTTTTCTGGATCAAGTCCAGCATTACGAAGAACATTTGGATGAATCATTCCTCCACCCATCATCTCAAGCCATTTGCCGTTGAATTTGGCGTGTACTTCTACAGATGGTTCTGTGAACGGGAAGAAACTTGGACGAAATTCAATCTCAATATCCTCCCCCAATGCTTTTTTATAAAACTCTACTAGTACTGCTTTCATATGAGAGAGATTTACATTCTCACCGATCATACATCCATCAATCTGAAAAAATTGCATTTCGTGAGTGATATCTGTCGCTTCATTTCGAAAAACTTTTCCGATTGATATTGATGCAATTTCTTTGATTCCTTCTTTTGCTGCACGTTCGAGAGTTCGCGCGGTAACATTTGTCGCATGCGTCCTCATAACATAGCTAGCGGATACTTTTTCTGAGTCAGCGTCGGAGCCCCCGGAGAGAGGGTAAAGATGCGAAGAAAAAGTATCCGCTAGTTTTGTTTTTATATAAAAAGTATCCTGCATATCACGAGCAGGGTGATCTTTAGGTACATTGAGTGCGTCGAAATTATACCAAGTCGTTTCAAGTTCGGGGCCTTGTGCTATTTCAAAACCAAGTTTTCCAAACACTTCGTATGCTTCATTTTGTAGAATTGTTAGTGGGTGTAAGCTCCCTTTCTGGAATTCTCGCATAAATAGAATATAGCATTTTTAAGCTTTTTTTCAAAAAATGACTATTCCTCCCGTAAGTAAAGAATATATTCCTCACCTTCTTTTTTAAGACCAAGATTTGTATGATGTTCATCCTCAAAGTGTGCGTGAGTTCCTGTACGTGCAACTTGAAAAAAAGTTTCAGCTTCATCTCGAGATAAAACAGATTCTAAATAGTAAACTGCGTGACGAAGTCTTTCGTGACTGTCATCATAAGAAACATTATGATCGTGTATTGTTGTATGTGCCATAATAAAACTAACTTAATTAATAATTATTTGATCATCTCTCGCAGATGACAAAATTCGCAATCTTTTTCTTCACACTTTTTATTCCAGAAAGAAAGTGACAAAATCTCATCAGTAACTTTTACAATCAATTCTTCTAGATCTTTAACTTCACTGTCAGAAATTTCAAAAACTTCTTTGTGGTATTTACCATTTTCACTTGGTTCAATAAAATCAATAATTCCTGATTGCATATTGTATTTACCGTCATTCCAATATTTTAAAAGTAGTTTATAAAAAACAAGCTGCCTATAATAATCACCATTTGCATTCTTTGTCTCACCCATAAGTTCGTTGCGAGTTTTGGGTTTACCAGTCTTATAATCAACAACATTCACAATATCTCCATCTATGAACTCAAGTTTATCCAATACCCCAGTTAGCCTTATATTATCGCGTAAAATAACGCCATTTATACGAAATTCAGATATAGTATTTACCTCAAAATTCCCATTATAGGTATCGTACCAACCAGAAAGTGCCTTTTTACCTTTCTCTAAAACTTCTTCATATTCACTTTCCCCTATTGGCTGATTAGACAGGGCATATTTAAATGAATCGATTAAGAAATCTTTACCTACATCTTCTTCTTTTAAGGAATCGAAGAATTTTTGAAGTGCAGCGTGAACTGCTGTACCATAAGATAAATATTTTTCTGGAGCTTGTGGAATTCTAACTAAATTTCTATAAAAATATTTCCAGGGACACGTTAGATAATTATTGAGTGCAGATACTGATAAACCATTTTTAATAAATAAGTCATTAACAAAATCTTTATCTCCTTGGTTGGAACTTTCGGATTTTACTTCTTTTAACAATATTTCTTTATTAGATTTTGCTTCATCTTCGTATTTTTCAGTGTTCAACTCTTCTATTAAATTTTTATCCATTTCAAGAATAAAAGGGCTTGGTAGTTGATCACGACCATCAAAAGATGTCTTAGAATAAGTCATGCAAACCCAATATTTAGCACGAGTAAGTGCTACATAAAGAAGTCTCCTGTCGTCAGAATCTCCATCACCTAAAACATCTGGTATAGTATTGCCAATATTATCTTTTTTTATAGATAAATCATAAACACTATCAAGTAGTGGCAGTCTATCAATTTCTCTGCGTCCTCCAAAATGGCCGGCGTAGCAATTCACAATATATACATATCCAAATTCGAGACCTTTTGACCTGTGAACTGTCATCATTCTAACTTTTCCAGTTGGAATCCTAGCTCTGCGTTTCTTTATAAACAAATTGTGTTTATTTACTGTATCTAGGTAGGCAAAGAAATCATCGAGTGTTGCCTTGCTATTTGATTCAACAATAAGTTTTATCTCATCTATTAAAGTATTCACAACATCAAGTCGATCTTCTTGATTGTTGCTTGATAAGATATCTTCGAGCATTCCTGTATCGCGCAAAACTTCTGGAATAAAAGACATTAAATCTGTATTGTGACTTCTGCTTACTAGATTAGAGAACATCGTTGAGAAATTTAAAAACTTATCAACATCAACAACTCCGGCATCGACAAGGAGTTTCTTGTCAGAAATTATCTCCCACAATCCAATTCTTTTTTCGCTTCCATGATTCTTTAAATTATCTGCCTTACGAATAACTCTATATACATCAAGTGGAGAAAATCTAAACAAGTCTTGGTGTAATACATATGATAGTGAGACACCGTATTCATGTTCACGTAAAGCTCTTAATATTAAAAGTATTTTTTTGATATCAGGTTCTCCAAATAAATCGAGGTCCGATTCAATAACATATGGTACGCCTAGAGCATTTGCTACATCTGCAAAAACCTTGGCATCGCTATTATTACGATATAAAATTGCAATTTCGCTTGGTTCTACGCCCTCCTCTATTTTTTTATTTATATCTGAAACAACAAAGAAGGTTTCAGCCCAAGTAGTTTCAAATGGATATAAATGTACTAATGAAGCGTTTTTATCTTTTTTAAACTGCGACATTAAAGATATATCGCCAGATGAGAGTAAACTACCAGAAGCATCTAGAATATTCTGCGTTGAGCGATAGTTATCAGTAAGTGTTATTAATTTAGCACTAGGATAGAGGGTCTTGAAGTAGTAAAAATTCTCAAGTGAAGCTCCTTGAAACCGAAAAATAGCTTGCTTATCATCCCCCACTATAAAAAGGTTGGGGTTCGGTGCGTGATATGAAGCAAGCAACTCTAGTATTTTATTTTGAGCATTGTTGGTATCTTGATGTTCATCTACTAAGAAATATTGGTATTTTTCTTGCAATATTAGAAGTAATGATTCATCAGACTTGAGTGCTTTTAAAACCTCCATGATCATATCAGAGTAATCATATATCTTGTTTGATGATAGATCTTCTTGATATGTTTTGTATATTAAAGAAAGCTCTTTATTCTTTTTTATTTTTTTCTCAATCTTTTGATATTCCCCTTTCATCTTTCCTGCATGAGGTCCTTTAGTATGAAATTTATCTGGCAAAATATCGAAGGCATCCTCTTCTCTTTTTACTAAATCAATAAATAAATCTTCATCTATACCTTCGCGTTTGAGCTCATTGATTGATGCTAAAATATCACGAACATAATAATATCTATCTCCAAATGGTGAGAGTACTTCAATAGAATGGTCTTTGGTTTTTTTATCAATAATCTTTTCAATTAATGATATTTGATCAACTTCAGTGGAAGGTTTCGAGCCAACAATTTTTGGGAAATGTTCCGGATTTTCACTAATAATACTCTGGCAAAATGAGTGGAAAGTAGTTATAACAACTTGATAAGCTCGAGTTCCTATTAAGTCCGAGAGTCGTTTACGCATAGCGCTAACACCTGCATCAGTAAAAGTAATAGCTAAAATATTTGAAGGGTCCGTATCTGTTTTTTTTAGTATATTACCTATTCTAAGTGTCAAAACTTGAGTCTTACCAGTACCAGGACCAGCAACCACCATAACAGGTCCTTCTATCGTGTTTACAGCCTCAAGTTGAGCTTTATTAAGCTTTTTATAGGACTCTTCGAAGGTAATATTGCTCATATACACACATTATACTCCGACTATAGGTAAAACGAAAAATGCGATATAATCGGTTAATGCAAATACTATATTCATACCTCAAAAAGTACTGGAAGATCCTTCTTTTGGCCCTTTTCTTAGCCACTATAAACCAAGTTTTTTCACTACTTGATCCACTTATCTTTCGTCATGTTATTGATGGATATGCCACCAAATACGATCAATATACATTTTCGCAATTTATAAAAGGTGTTAGTATATTGCTCGGCGCTGCGGTTGGAGTTGCTTTTGTATCAAGGGTTGCTAAAAATTTCCAAGATTTTTATGTAAATACTGTAACTCAGCGTATTGGAGCAGAAATGTATGCTGATGGAATAAAACATTCACTAGAACTTCCCTACCAACAATTTGAAGATGAACGCAGTGGTGAAACTCTGGGTAAAATCCAAAAAGCACGTACTGATACAGAGAGATTAATTAGTTCATTAATTAATGTTGTATTTATAACCATAGTTGGTTTTGTGTTTGTCATGATATATGCCACAAAAGTTTACTGGCCAATAGCTCCTCTTTATTTGTTTACTATTCCTGTGATTGGAGGTGTGAGTCTAGCTCTTTCTAAAAGAATCAAGAAAGTTCAAGAGAAAATCTTTGCAGAGACAGCAGCTTTAGCTGGTGCAACAACCGAATCCCTTCGTAATATTGAACTTGTTAAAAGTCTTGGGCTATCAGAACAGGAAATAAACCGACTCAATAATACTACTGAGAAAATACTGATACTTGAATTAAAGAAAGTAAAATATATACGGAGTTTAGCTTTTGTTCAAGGTACTATTGTAAACTTTGTACGCACAACCATACTATTTATAATGTTATATTTGATATTTTCACAAAAGATTACATTTGGTGAATTCTTCTCTCTTTGGATTTACTCTTTCTTCTTATTTCAACCACTGCAAGAATTAGGAAATATAATCAGTACTTATAGAGAAAGCCAGGCTTCACTTTCAAACTTCAAAAATATTATTGAAACTCCAATTGAACAAAAACCAAAAAACCCTGAAAATATTTCAACTATTGAATCTTTGGTTTTTGATGATATAGCATTTAAACATAAATCAGCAACTAGTGAAGCCCTTGGTGGAGTATCATTTGAAGCACAAAGAGGAGAAACTATTGCCTTTGTAGGACCATCTGGATCAGGCAAAACTACTCTAGTAAAACTATTAGTTGGACTATACCAACCACTACGAGGAGACATAAAATACAATAATATTTCATATAATAAAATAAATATCGATACCGTACGCTCTCAGATTGGCTTTGTAACCCAAGACACTCAACTTTTCGCAGGTACTATTCGTGAGAATTTACTTTTCGTAAACCCAAATGCTACAGATGCTATGTGTATGGAAGCACTTGAGAAAGCTGCGTGCCAGACATTGCTTTCTCGAGCGGAAAAAGGTCTTGATACAGTTATTGGTGAAGGTGGAGTAAAAGTATCTGGTGGTGAAAAACAACGCTTATCAATAGCTCGTGCATTACTACGCAAGCCAAAATTACTAGTATTCGATGAAGCAACATCTTCTCTTGATTCTATAACCGAAGAAGAAATTTCAAAAACTGTGCAATCAATAAGTGAAGCAAAAGAACATATAACTGTTCTTATTGCGCATCGTCTTTCAACTATTATGCATGCAGATCGTATTTATGTACTTGAAAAAGGCAAAATAATTGAATCTGGTTCACATAAAAATCTCATAGACCAAAAAGGATTATATGCGGCTATGTGGCGTCAACAGATTGGAGAAAAATAGACTTAAATTATACTCTCAAAAAAGTTTTTTAGTTTTATATGATTTTCACTTGAAGTAAATAATTCTGGTTTTTTAGAGCTATCACTTGGAGTAATATTATTTTCTTCAACTAATTGTTTCGCTCGCCTAACAACTGCTGGCGCAGGATCAACAATATGAACCTTGTCTTCTACAATTTTTTTAATACGATTTATAAGAAATGCATAGTGAGTGCATCCAAGAACTAATTGATCAATATTTTTTTCAAGTAACGGCTCTAAATATGTTCGCAAGAGAACTTCCGCTTGGTCAGTATCAGCTTCCCCACCTTCAACAAGCTCAACTAATCCATATCCTATAACAGTATGAACTTCTACATTAGATGCAAATTTTTCAATACTATCTTGGAGCTTCTGTCCCTCTGCTGTTACTTTTGTCGCAAGTACTCCTATGTGACCCGTTTTTGAACTCTCACTTGCAGGTTTGACTGCAGGCTCAATTCCCACAAATGGTATAGGATATTTTTCTCTAAGTTCACTTATTGCAGCTGAAGTAGCAGTATTACAAGCTACTACTATTAGCTTGCAGTCTTTTGATAGTAGAAAATCGGTAATAGCAAATGAAAACTGTTTTATCTCATCTGGAGTATGAGATCCATATGGCAAGTTTGCTTGATCGGCAAAATATATAAAATTATATCCTGGGAGTTCACGTTCCAAGTATTTTAGTATCCACAAGCCTCCAAGCCCTGAATCAAATACGCCAATATTCATATGACTATTTTACCACAATAAGGTCTTTTGGTGATTTTGTGAGTGAAACACAGCCCTTTTTAGTTATGAGGCATGTATCTTCGATACGGATGCCTAATTTGTTTTTAATATAAATCCCCGGTTCGATAGTTATAATCATATTCTCTTTTAAAATAGGTTTTGTGAGTTTGTAGTATAGTTTTGGTTCTTCATGTATTTTGGTACCTACTCCATGGCCAAGCATATGTATAAAATATTTCTTGTATTTACCAAGTGAATTACGAACAACTTCATCAACATCTGCACAATTCACATCTTTAGCTGCTATATTAATACCCAATTCTTCTGATTGTAAAAGTAATTTATATATATCTTTATCTTCTTTAGTTGGAACACCTGCATAAATAGTCCGTGTCATATCTGACATATATTTTTCATATATCACCCCAAAATCAATAATGACAAAACCAGACATTTTATTGTCTGTAGATTTTGGATGGATTTCATTTCCTGCTCGTTTACCTGAAGTGACAATCGGAGGAAAACTTGATTTAAGTCCTCTTTTTTTAATTTCATCGACTATAAAATCCCGAAGTTCAATCTCTGTTTTAAAATTAAAATTCTTAATGATGTTCGAAAAAATAGCATCCGTTATCTGACATGCTTTTTTAATTTTTATGATTTCATCTTTTCTCTTTACTTGTGCCATCTTATTCTTTCTTTTCTAGATCTAATGCACAGGAATTTAGACAAAAATGTTTACCAGTTTTTGCCTCCATATCATCAAATATATGTCCGAGGTGTGATTTGCATTTGGCACAGACAACCTCTGTCCGATACATTCCGTAGCTTGTATCTTCTCTATACTCAACAGAATCTGGTATTGCTTGATCAAAACTTGGCCAACCTTCTAGCCATGGATGTGTCGTATCGTATTTTGCATCAGATAGAAATAATGGATTTCCACAGACTTTGCAATTATAGGTTCCTTTGGCTTTTTCATTATGATATTTACCAGAAAATGGAACTTCAGTACCTTTTTCTTGAGTAACGTGATACTCTTCTGGTGTTAATTTTTTCTTTAATTCTTCTGTATCCATATATTTAGTATAGATTATTTTTGTAAATATGCGAGCCAATAATCACGCTTATAAATACGATTATTAAATGTAGCGTAGTTGGTTTTCTTATCTAACTTCAGGATCTTAAAAAACTTTCCATACATTTTTATAAAATCATCGCGACTGAATACTCTTTCAGTTAAACCAATTTCTTTTATAATATAGGTGTCATATTCTTTACCTGGATTATCTTTTAAAAGATTTTTAACATTTTTATTTCCATCCTTACAGAGTGCCCTTACAAACATATAACCACTATTTTTTAATACTCTATGCGACTCCTTCAAATAAGTTTCTCTTCCTTTTTCGTCTAATGAATTTGAAGATGTGACATCAATAATAATATCAACAGACTCATCTTTTATTTCATATGGCTCACCAATATCTCCGAGGCGATAATCAACATTGAGTCCCGAGCTTTGTGCTCGTTCTTTTGCAACATTAAGAGCAGTTTTTGAAATTTCAATTCCTATTACAATATTTCTTTTTTCTGCTAGATAATTTGAATTACGACCAGTACCACAACCCAAATCAAGAATGGTTTTATTTTCAACGCTATACTTTTGATCTTTTTTTAAGAATTTAAAAAAACGCAATGTATCAGCATTAGGTCCGTCATTCTTCGTGACTAATTTTGGATTTCTATATTCTCTATCCCAAACACTTCCTTGGTGCATATTATGCTTTAGTTATATCTCTAGGATAAAATATATTCATTGTCCAATCTACAATAATTTTTATTTTTTTAGAGTGTGAGAAGAACTTAAATAAGTAAACTGTTCTCCATAAAAACCATGCAAATGGGCCAGAAAATCTCATACCGTAAATATCTGCCACGGCTTTCCATTGACCAACTGAAGCAAGTGTACCTTTTGATTTATATGAGAAGCTGAGGAGTTTTTTAGAGTGGATTAGTTTTTTAATATTATGACCTGTAAGTAGACCTTGTTTTACAGCTACCTGTGCAAGCATTGGTAAAGGTTTACCGTCAGGGCCAGCAAGGCTTGCAATATCACCTATAGCGAAAACATTTGGGTGATCTGGCATTTGTAATGAAGAATTAACCACAATACGACCCCAGTTATCCAGCGCAATTGGATGAATGAATTTTGGTGTGTTTGGTTTAACTCCAGCTGTCCAAATAACATGATTAATAGGCAAAACTGAATCGTTTGTAAATATAATCTTGTCTTTTTGCACTTCTTTAACCCCAGTATTTAGCATTACCTTCACTCCAGATTCTCTTAGTGAGGAGAGAGCTTTCTTTCGCAAATCTTCATGAAATGGAGATAGGACATTTACATCTCGATTAATCAGATATAGAGATATATCTTCTGGGTCAATCAAATCATGATAATAGCGATCGAAAGTATCTAAACATAATTCGGCCATCTCGGAAATTAACTCAACTCCTGTTGGTCCTCCTCCTACAACTGCAAACGAGAGTGCATGGCGACGGTCTTTTTCATTTTTTATCTCCGAAGCTTTTTCAAATGTATCGATAAGAAGATTTTTTATTTTTATTGCATCACCTAAATCTTTTAGAACCATACAATATTTTTCAGCTCCAGGTGCATTGAAAAAATTAGTAGTAGCACCAAGTGCAATCACCAATACATCATAAGGTAATTCACCTATTGTAGTTTTTACTATTTGATTATCGCAATCAATAGAAACAAGTTCTGCAATATGCAAGTGATCATTTGTTTTGTATATTATCTGTCGTATTGACTCAACCACTTGTTGATCAGATAAGCTACCAGTGGCCACTTCATGTAGAAGCGGAGTAAAGAGAAAGTAGTTTGTTCTATTTACAATTGTTATGTCTATTTCATTTTTATCAAAATACTTATAAAGGCCTTTATATGTATAAAGACCCCCAAATCCACCTCCTAAAATTACGATTCGTTTCTTGTGTTTAATCATACTCTAATAATCAATTCTATGATAAATTGAGCTTAATAACAAATTGACTATCTAAAATAATATTGTCTTGCAGAGGGTAGGAGATTCGAACTCCTGAGACCCTTTCGAGCCTACTACCTTTCCAAGGTAGCGCACTAGACCGCTATGCGAACCCTCTAGCTTCTAGAAATACTACTAGAATTTAGCTTATGATACAACTTCAGTATTAGGGCTATCAGGCAAGTTAATATAAGCTATTAGTGAGAAAATTATTATTTTTACAATAAGGGGGTACCCAATTCCAAAAACTATTGATAGCAACTCAAGGAAGATTAATAGTGTTGCAACATGGATACCTACTTGGTATGACTTTTTATAAGATAATTTTACTTTTTTAAATTTTGCTATTATCCAAACTATTAGAGCATAGATCAAGAGCATAAACACAGTACCAATAAACACACCGACAAAAGATAGAGCAAAAACTCCTGGTGGTACTATAAAGTAGAAAATTGGTATAATCTCAAACAATTTAGACTCTTTCTCTAAAATTAACTTTTTAGTTATCTCTATGTCACCTATTTTTGAAATCGGCGTAACTTGCAAAGAATTCTTATCTTTTATAAGAACTAGGTCATTTTTTGTAATTAATCCAACCGTCGAATATTTAAAGAATTCTTCCGTACTAAAAGGTTCTTTTGTATTTACAACCAATAGGTTTTCTATTTTATCTGATTTACTATCCTGCATATCCAGCCATTCTTGGGGTAGTTTCATTTTATATGGCTCAGGTTTATTAATAGAAGCATTACCACTTTTTAAAGTAATTATTAGATCCTCAGGATAATTAGTAACAACTTTTGAAATATTGTCTTTAACAAACGAAACCATGCTAGGCATCTTAGCTATAAACACTAGTGTAGTAACTAAGGAAACCAGTAATATTAATTTGGCCAAATACCTAAGTGATGATTTAAAACTACGCTCTGATATTATTTTTTGGTAGTAAGCTTTATCTAATACGCTACTCTTTATCTCTTGAAATATATTCATAGTATTTTAAAAAAAATAATTAACTCGACATCCCTCTTAAAATTTTAATTCTCTCTTCAACTGGAGGATGAGTTGAAAATAAGTTACCAATCTTTTTACCAAAAGTTCCACTTCCAAAAGGGTTTGCAATATATAGATGTGCAATAGCAGTTGACTGCCTCATCATAGGCCTCTGGTAGCTTCCAATTTTTTCGAGTGCAGAAGCTAAACCTTCGGGATATCTGGTAAGTAGCGCACCTGATGCATCAGCTAAATATTCCCTTTTTCGAGATATAGCAAGCTGTATAAGAGTAGCTAAAATTGGAGCAAGAATTGATAAAACTATACCGATTATCATAAGGAGGCCGCTTCCCTTATTATCATCATCTCTATGTCCTCCAAAAAATGTCATACGCATAAGCATGTCAGAAACTATTGAAATAAACCCAACAAGCACAACTGCGACAGTTGAAACAAGCATATCGCGATTGCCAATATGAGAAAGCTCGTGAGCGATTACCCCTTCGAGTTCAGTCTTGTTCATCATAGAGAGCAATCCAGTCGTAGCAGCAACTACTGCATGATTCTTGTCTCTACCAGTTGCAAATGCATTCGGTGCCGGATCGTCAATCACATAAATTTTTGGCATTGGAAGACCTGCTGTAATGCACAGATTCTCAACTGATGTATATAAGTCAAAATATTGTTCACGAGTTGCTGGATGTGCACCTGCAATCCTAAGTGCAATTTTATCTGAATACCAGTAACCAACAATATTCATGACTACTGAAAAAATTACAAAGAAATATAAAATATTTGGGTTGCCATATATACGCGCAAAGACAAATCCAAGAGCTATGACAATTATTAAAAAACTACTCATGAGTAACCATGTCTTACCTACATTCTTTGACTGTTGTGTGTATAGTGTAGCCATATTTTATTTTATAACAATTGGTATAAGTATTTCTTTGGTTGGGGTACCTACTTTCTCTGGATGATCTCGAGGGTCATCTGCAGTAATTACTATATAGGCCTTACCTTTTGGTAAATTAGTAAAATCTATCGATCCTTCGATAGAAACTGGTCCGGACGTCATCCAATCACTAGTTGCTTTCTTGGTCACATCATATTTAATATTTATATCTTTTTTATTAGCATCAACAACAGATAAACCAAAATTCCCTTCAAAAAAATAACCGCCCTTTAAAACTCCAGTAAATTTTGTAAGCCCAGAAACTTCTTGACCTGGCTTAATAGAGAAAGATACTAAATCGCCCTTATTCCCTTCAATTTCAAATTTACTTAATGGTTTACCATCATATCCTAAAATTTCATTTAATTTTGGATTTTTTATAGTTAAATCATCCCAGTACTCTGCATCCTTAGAAGTCATATTATCACTTGGAATTCCAAGATATTTTTCACGATCTTGATACATCCATCGAAGCGCAATTACCATTAATATTATTAATATTAATAAAAGTGCAGTGTTTAATTTTGACCCAAAAAACCAAAATTTTTTATTATCCATAAACTTATTTAAGGTTTGATTTATATTCGTCTATTTTATATTTATATTTTCCTCCTAAAGCTTTACCGAGTAAATCTAGTGTTGAATCTTTCAATTTACCCAACTTCCCACTAGTTAAATTACTTATAATATACTCAGTGTATGTACTATCAACCTTTAAGGCTTCTTCAACAATCTTATCTTTATCTACAGGACCTCTTTTTTCTATTAAATTTAGACAGTCAAATAGTGTGTAAATATTTTTAGTTTCTAAACATGCTTCAATAAGATCTTGGGAAGATAATTGACTGATCAATGGATTCTCTTGCATATTTCCTTTAATCTCTTCTTCTGTTGCAGTTGAAGCATTTGTTTTTAGATATGCTTCCATACGTCCAGGATATGGAATATAAAAAAGAGATCCACTTGTGCTAGAACTCAGAATTTCTTTTGCTTTTTCTTTAGCTGTTTTCTCTTCTGGTTTTCCACCAGAAAACATTTTATTGTCAGTCATATTATTTTAAAATTTAACTGCTACTGGTTCTTTTTGTTCACTTCCCTCTTCTAGCTGGAAGAAATCCATTTTTGTAAAATGAAACATGCTCGCAATAACATTACCTGGGAACATTTGTATTCCAGCATTTAAGTCACGAACATTGCCATTGTAAAATCTTCGCGCTGCTTGAATTTTGTTTTCAGTATCACTAAGTTCGCTTTGAAGTTGTAAAAAGTTGGTATTTGCTTTCAATTCTGGATATGCTTCTGAAATTGCAAAAAGGGATTTAAGAGTTCCTGATAGCATATTCTCAGCTTCTCCTTTTTGAGCTGGTGTACCTGCGCTCATAGCCTTTGCGCGAGCTTCTGTAACTTTCTCAAAAGCAGTGCTTTCGTGGGTAGCATAACCTTTTACAGTATTCACTAGGTTTGGAATAAGATCATATCGACGCTTTAGTTGGACATCAATATCAGCCCAAGCTTCTTGTGCACGAGTACGAAGATTGATAAAACCGTTATATTTCATTATAAAATATAGGACTAAAACTACGAGTATTATTAGGGGTATCATCATAAAATTTATGGGTTATTTGTTAATATTGTCCTCGTATTATATCAAAAAAGCCCTATTGTTACTACAATGGGCTTTTTTGATATTGGAGTTACTTTTTCTTAGTAGTATTAAACATTACCAAGAGTGGAGATGCTAGGAATATTGATGAATATGTTCCAAAGAACATCCCTGCAGTAAGCATCATTGCAAATACCTTTGTTGAAGTTGGGCCAAAGAACACCAAACACAGAAGCACGATGATGACAGTAGAAGAGGTTGCAATAGAGCGAGTGTAAACTTGCTCAAGACTTTTACCCACTGTTTCTTCAAATGTTTTAAAGTGTCCAACACGAATATTTTCACGAATACGATCAAATACAACTATGGTATCAGAAACTGAAAGCCCAAGTACTGTAAGTATTGCAACAACAAAGAGAGTATCAACTTCTGTTCCATAAAAATGTGATAGTGCTGCAAAAGCGCCTACTGGAATCATTATGTCATGTATAAGAGTTATGATTGCAATCATTCCATATTTCCAAGAAGAAACTGGTTTAGAAACTTTTCTGAAAGAAAATGCAATAAAGAAAATAATTCCTAGTGATACCAATATAAATGATAGTACTGATTTACGTACAAGCTCTGCTCCTACAGATGGACCAATTGAGGTAAAACTCTTTTCAGTCGCATCTTTTCCAAGAGAATTCAGTATTGCTCCTCGTTCATTTTCTGATACTGCTCTAGTCTTAATACTGTAACCAGTTTCTCCTGTTGGTTGGATTATTATTTCACCTAAAGATAGGGTTTTTAGTTGTGTATCAACAACACTTTGTTCTGGACGAACACCTTTATATTCTACTTCTGTAAGTGAACCCCCTTTGAAATCAATTCCTAATTTTAAACCGAAATACCCTATTGATCCTAAAGATAGTATAACTAGAATTATAGAGATAATAACGAATATTTTTTTGTGTTTAATTATTGGCATATATTATTTTGACTGCACGCGAGCAGAACTTATCCCCGACCCAAATAAAAAGTTGGTAAATTTACTTGTTTTTGTAATATTTAGAGTTTTAAGGAAAAGACGAGTAATAGATATTGCAGAAATCATAGAAACAATAACACCGATTAGAAATGTTAGAGCGAATCCTTGTATAAGTGGAGTTCCAAACCAAAATAGAATTATTGCAGTAATAATACTTGATGAATTTGAATCACGAATAGAAAGCCATGCACGTGTAAATCCATTTTTTGTTGAATCCATTATAGTACGGCCTCCTCTTAATTCTTCTTTTATACGTTCAAATATAAGGACATTTGCGTCAACGGCAATACCAATCGAAATGATAAATCCGGCTATACCTGCAGCAGTGAGAGTAACTGGAATGAACTTAAATAGAGCAAGCATTAGTACTACATATATAGACAAAGCTATAACGGCAACCAATCCTGGTAGTCTGTACCAAATGATAAGGAATATTGCAATTGCAAGAAATCCTATTAATGCAGCTTTTACTCCAGCGGCTGTTGCTTGTGCTCCAAGAGTAGGACCGATAGTTTGTGTTGAAATCAAATCAATAGGAACAGGAAGGGCGCCAGAATTTAAACGTCCAACTAAGGTCTTTGCCTCTTCTGGTTTAAAGTTCCCAGTGATTTGAGCCTTACCTCCAGTGATTGGCTCGTTAACAGTTGGAGTAGATATTGGTTGACCATCTAAGAATATTGCTACTGGTTTACCAACATTAGCTCTAGTAATTTTTTCAAAAAGTTTTGATCCTTCGTCGTTGAACTGAAGTGATACTTGTGGTTGACCTGTTGTCTGATCAAACTCAAGAATTGCTTTTTGTAAATAGCGTCCAGTTAGTTCAGTAGATACATAAGGATCTGGAATCTTAAGCGGAGAAGCATTTCCATCTTTATCGATAGTTATTTCTTGTGGGGCATTTGGGTTTGGATTTACAGTTTTAAATTCTAGAAGTGGAGTCTGGCCAATCATAGCAACTGCTTTTGAAACATCTGTAACTCCAGGTAGGTCAACAATTAACCTCTCTTCACCTGCATTTGAGAATCCCCCATCTTGCACAGCGACAACTGGCTCTGAAACACCAAAGATATTTATACGGCGTTCAATAACATCGCGAAGTGCGCTCATTGAGTCTTTGACTTCGGTTGCTGAAACTTTTGAAACATCTGCATGGTAAACCAAGTGAGTACCACCGGATAAGTCCAAGCCTAGTTTGAATGGATATTTAGCAAAACCAGTGGCTTCTTTGCCTGGTTCAAGCTTTCTATGAGCAAGTTCTGATTTATATACAAAAAAACCGACCCCTACACCTAGGAGTAATATAAGCAATGCTGTAATTCTTGTTTTCCACATAATAGGGTTATTCTATCGGGTTTTAAGGAAATATGCAACCAAGAAGCCCAAGGCATATCCGCCAATAATATCAAGGGGGAAATGCACTCCAGAGACCACCCTAGATAGCCCTATTAACACCATTGCCAAGAAACAAATATATCCTAATCTCTTATTTTTAAAGAAAACTGC
This sequence comes from uncultured Candidatus Saccharibacteria bacterium, assembly GCA_964502615.1. Classification (GTDB taxonomy): domain Bacteria; phylum Patescibacteriota; class Minisyncoccia; order Phycocordibacterales; family UBA9973; genus UBA8515. The sequence continues at coordinate 68,597 of CAZCXF010000004.1, forward strand.
AAAAGCAAAGGCAGCAATAGTTGCAGAGTGCCCTGACGGAAAAGCATACCCACTTTCTGGAATAAGCGTATGCACATTACTCATAGCGACAAAAGGGCGATCTGATTGTATTAATAATTTCAATAAATTAGCCAATATATAACCTGAAACTGTGGTAACAGCTATAACAATAACCATTCTAGATTTTCGATATATTGATTTTAAGTTAAAATCATCAAAAATATGGCTTTGCAATAATAAAATAGCTGTTACCACAACAATAAATATATAAATAAAAGGCTCAGCAAAAAATATAACCAGAGAATCAAACCAATTAGATTGGAAAGCAAAGCTATGTAGAAATATAAAAATGGAACTATTCATAAATATTTTTTGAGCTAGCTAATACATTTGATAGTAACATGGCCACTGTTACAGGACCTACTCCACCCGGAGTAGATGTAACAAATGAAGCAATCCCAGAAACTGAATCCATGTCTAAATCTCCTACAACTCCCCCGTCTTCCTCTGATGTACCAGCATCAATAATAGTAGCACCATTTTTTATTTTATCTCCTGTTATAAACTTTGCTTGCCCAATCGCAGAAATAATAATATCGGCATTTTTTAAAATTTCATCTTTATTCTCTGTATTTTTGGTTATAGTATCAATATCAAGTCCGCGAGCTTGAAGTAAATGAGCCACTGGTCGTCCTACTAAATTACCTTGACCAAGTATAGCTATTTTTTTATTTTTTAAATCTGGATGTATAGATTCGAGAATTTTAATACAGGCAAGTGCTGTGGGATATTTTATAAACCCAGTGTTTTGATAAAACGCACTACTTGCATCTTTACCAAGACAATCCACATCAAGACTTGGTTTTACAGCATCCAAAACTCGATTTTTATCAATATGACTTGGTAATGGTAACTGAACAATTATTCCACACATATGGGGAACATTGTTTAAATCATTTATCTTTTCGATTAATTCTTCCGTTGTTATAGATTCGTTGAAATTAGCAGCTTTGAATTTTATCCCTACTGATTCTGCTGTGCGAGCCTTTATACGAACATAGCTTGCCGAAACCAAATCATCCCCTACTAAAATATCGCAAAATATTGGAGAGAACGGCAACAACAAAACCTCCTCTTTTATTTTAGACAAGATATCTTCCTTTATTTTTTGACAGTCAATTATTTGTGTTTGCATTTTTATATTCCGAGAAATTCATTTCTCATATCATCTCTATGAGCTACGCGTCGATAGCGATTCATGCCCATAAGTATACCGAGTCCAATAAATTCTGTAAGTATGTGAGAGCCACCATAACTCATGAAAGGTAAAGTAATACCTGTAACTGGCATTATACCTATATTCATACCTATATTAATAATAAAATGACTCATAAAATAAATAGCAAGCCCTACACCGAAAAGTATCTCAAAATTAGTTGTACCAAGTAAAGCTATATGAAGTATGCGCCAAATTATAAGACCTAGTAACAATAATAGTATGATAGAACCTACAAATCCCCACTCCTCTGAAAATGCTGCAAATATAAAGTCGTTTTGGTATTCTGGTAAAAATTTTAAGCGAGATTGTGTTCCAAAACCAACCCCCTTCCCAAGAGTCTGTCCACTACCCACAGCAATGGTTGATTGATAAACATTGTATCCAGAACCGTGAACGTTAGAGAGTGGTTGAACAAAGTTATGTATTCTTGCCTTTTGATATGGTTTGAGAAAAAATGCCCACATTATCACAAATATTATAGCCCCTATTCCTAGAACAAAAAGAAGATGTTTTCTTGATATGCCCGAAACTAGAATCATACCTAGCCAAATAAAAAATATAATCACTGCTCCTCCGAAGTCTGGTTGAAGTAAAATTAACAAGAAAGGTATAGCAGCATAAATCCCTGAAATAAAAATATGCTTAAAATTATCTATCTCTATATGCCTGCGTGAGAAGTATTTTGCAAGCATTAAGATGACTACGAGTTTCATCATATCGGAAGGTTGGAAAGAAAAAAATCCAAACGAGAACCAGCTCTTTGCTCCATTTGAAATATGACCTCCAATAAAAAGAAAGAGTAGTAGTAGAGAAAACACAGAAAATATAGTAACCAAAACCTCTGTTCTTTTTAAAAATCTAAAATCAAGATATGAGAGTATGAAGAATACCAAAAAAGAAATACTAATCCATATTATTTGATGTGAAAAGTATGGAGTCTCTTCGGTAAAAGATTTCATTGTTACAAGTCCAGCACCAAGTACAGGTAATAGAAAAACAAAGAGAAGCCAGTCAATCTGTGGTAAGCGTAATTTCATAAAGTTTTAAAATGAAGCACTAAAAGGATTAATCTGAACCAAAATATCTTTTGTTGCTACATCAGTTGGCAATGGATTTGGCCAAGTAAACAAAACAGGTGTCTTGTTATTGCTTGGAAGACTATCTTTATGAGTTTTCGATACATTTATTGCATTGTGATTTATATCGTATAAAATAGCTACAACATCAAACTCTGGTAATTCATATACTGATTCATTGTTTACAACTGCGGTTAAAGTTGGACTTGTTTTATCATCTCCTAATATTATATTCTCTACTTTGATAGGAAGTGTATTTATTTTTGGATCCTTTTTTAGCCAAACAAACGGTGGAGTGAAATCAAAAACTATACTTTTTATAGTACTCTTGCCAGAATCAAATCGTGGTTCAAGCACAGCAAATTGTTGGTTTGGTGGAATAAATGTAGTACCAACTCTACGACCTATTAAAATATTATTTGTATCATAAATTCTAAATTCATAAGATATTTTATTTACGGCAACAGCTTTGTTTCTATTCTCTACGTATGCAACTAGATTATAAATACTGCCAGTTACAGGAAAAGCTCTTTGCCAAAGAATAACTGGCTCAGATACATCTTCTGTACAAACTCTTTGACATATTCCCCCACAATCAACTCCACGTTCTCCTCCATTTTTTTTACCATCAGAACAAGTTGGCTTTTGAGTAATAATCGGCCAAATAATAATCAAAATAACAATACCAATAATGGCAAGTATTCCTAAAATATATTGCATCTGTCTCTGTGCCGCCCAAGTCATATATTCCCCATCATACCAAAAATCCGCCCCATTGTGGAGCGGATTTTTGATTTAAATTCTTTGTTCTGGCGACAACCTACTTTCCCCTAAAAGAGTATCATCGGCGTAGATGGGCTTAACTTCCGAGTTCGGAATGTGATCGGGTGTGACACCATTACCAAATCACCAGAACAAAAAATTCAAGCATTTAAATTTTCAAATACAAATGATATTTGAAAACTGAATACTGTAGAACGCAATAATAAATGATTTCCATTGTTCCTAACAGGAATCGAACGATTCGTACACCTCGGCTAAACACATTACTGTGCGCACACCTAGTGCCTATC
>CAZCXF010000005.1:0-3927 GCA_964502615.1 uncultured Candidatus Saccharibacteria bacterium
TTAGCACTAGAGTTTGTGGAACTCTCAGTCTGGGTTCAAATCCCAGTAGGCACCCAAATATATATTTTTTATGTCACAAATCTTAATTCTGTTTTTCACTTCAATTATAGCTACAGGATTAAGTTCTATGTCAGGTGGGGGAGCCTCTGTTATAGCTGTGCCAGTAATGATGTGGATGGGAATACCATTTCCTTTTGCAATGTCTGCGCAAAAATTTAGTTCTATCTTCTGGGTTTTGCCTGCATCTAGGAATTACTTAAAAGGCAGAAAGGTTAATTGGAAGTTCTTAATACTTTTTAGCACTCTCGGACTTATCGGTGTCTATATTGGAGTAATAACAGTAGTTTCTATTAATAAAAGAGTTTTAGAGCTATGCATAGGAGTATTAATACTACTACTTGTTGTTTATACTGCATTACGCAGAGATATAGGTTTAAAAGAAGAGATTATTCCTTCAAATAAAAAAAGATTTATTTCTTATGTATTTGGTCCTGTTTTAGGATTTTATGAAGCTGTATTTGGATCAGGTAATGGGATAATGTTTGCTATCGTAACCTTAAAAACCCGAGGGTTTGATTTTATTGACGCACTTGGTTATTACTATTCAGTTGCATTTCCTTGGGAAATTCTTGCCGCAGGACTTTATATTTATAAAGGTTATTTTAGTTGGTCAGTCATGATTCCTTGCGTTATCGGCTCTGTAATAGGAGGTTATATAGGTTCACGTTATGCAAAGTACAAAGGTAATACCTTTATAAAAATAATGTTTATCAGCGTTGGTACTATTCTAGGTATTAAATTGTTGGTTGGGTTTTAATATGTACAAGTATAATTTGAAGGTATATAATTTCTCTATTAATATTAAATCAAGTAGTGAAATATGAAAGGTTTTAAACAATTTATTCTTCGTGGAAATGTAGTAGACTTGGCAGTTGGTGTCGTTATTGGTGCATCTTTTGGTTCTGTCGTAACAGCATTAGTGGAAAATGTTCTGACTCCACTTATTGGAGCAATAGTAAAAGCACCAGATTTTTCTAACTTAATGTTTACTATAAATGGAAGCAAATTTATGTATGGAAACTTTTTGAACGCCCTGATCTCATTCATTATAGTTGCAGCAGCGGTATATTTCTTTGTTGTAATCCCTATTAATACTCTTATAGCTAAAGCAAAAAAAGAGCCACCTGCTGATCCTACAAGTAAGAAATGCCCAGAATGTTTAAGCGAAATACCTATAGCGGCAAAAAAGTGTGCACACTGTACTTCAGTTGTAGCTTAATACTAAAAACGACCCCGATAGGGGTCGTTTTTCAGTGGATTGATATTCATAGTATAATGTATGTATGGAAGCACCGGATATAAATAAAACATTTCCCAAATTCTATATACCCAAAGAAATTTGGACTATTTTCTTTCTGGCAATTGCTTTAAATATAGCTAGGATATTTATTTTTCATTCCACCTATTTTATTTACATACTTTGGAATATATTCTTAGCTATATTGCCATTTATTGTCAGTACGCTCCTATCTTTAAGAGAAAGTTACGGTAATCTTTCTAAGAGCGTTTTTGTGCTAGGGAGTTTGATATGGTTACTTTTGTTACCAAATGCCCCTTATATAGTTACAGATTTTATACACCTAGGTAGGGGACACGGAGCACCAATACTTTATGACACTTTTTTACTTTTTAGTTCAGCTTGGCTAGGGTTGCTACTCTTCATGTATTCGCTTAGAGATATTGAAAAAATAATACGCGCAAAATATGGAAATCTAATAGCAACAATAAAAGTTCCTTCAATAATACTTTTAGTCAGCATAGGAATATATATTGGCAGATTCCTAAGGTTTAATAGTTGGGATGTCTTCACTGATCCTTCTTTTTTCGGAAATACTTGGCAGACTTTTACTCATCCTATTCACTTTAGTGAAGCCTGCATATTTATCTTGCCATGTTTCTTTTTTCTTTACGTCTTATATATTTCTTGGAAGTCTGTAAACACAAAAAAATAAACTAAGTTGACAAAACCATATTTTAATGCTAATTTAATAAGCATATTGCTCTTTTTATGAGGTTACTGTATTTAAAATAGTTCTCCCAGTTCCTATCAACGGGTATTGAGAGAACTATTTTAATTATTAACCCCCTCAAACTAACACTATGGCTTGTAAGAAAGTTAAGGAAGAAAAAGCAAAATTGCAAAACGATCCTTACCTAAATGATGTTCGTTACATAGCTTTACCGTCAGGTGTAAGAGAATTGTTTCAAAAATATCTTGAAAAAAACTCCGACGGCTCGCTTACAGATTTTTTAGCGAGAAGAAAAGCCATCCTTAACCGCAATCAAGAAAAGGGTAGGGAAATTAACGGTAAAAGAGTAATCGAGACAACAAACGGTGGTTCTATCCAGACCTTAATCATGAGGAACGGTGAAATAGATTAACCCTGTGTATCTCTAAATACAGCTTCAAGGTTCAAACCTTGGCTGTTTTTTTATGCTATAATATACCCATTAATAGATCTAACATTTTTATATTATGAATCATATTCAATATGAAGAATCTCCTGTTGCCAAGTTTCTATTTGGCAACACAAAAGTTTCTTGGTTCTGGTTAGTTGTTCGTGTCTATGTAGGCTGGGAGTGGTTGGTAGCAGGTTGGGGAAAGTTTACAGGCACTGGCTGGGTAGGTGATGGAGCAGGGAATGCACTTTCTGGATTTATGAAAGGTGCGCTTGCTAAAACAGCTGGAGCACATCCAGATGTACAAGGTTGGTATGCAACTTTCTTAGAAAACGTAGTTATACCACATGCTTCATTTTGGTCTCATTTGGTGGTTTACGGCGAAATCTTAGTTGGAGTTGCTCTTATAATAGGAGCGTTTACCGGTATAGCTGCTTTCTTTGGATTGTTTATGAATCTAAACTTTATGCTTGCAGGTACTGTGAGTGTGAACCCAATACTTTTCACTATTAGTATTTTCTTGATCCTTGCTTGGAAGACAGCTGGATATATAGGAGTTGATCGCTACTTGTTACCACTTCTTGGTACTTATTGGCAACCTGGGAAACTATTTACCCACGAATCGAAATAAAAATCTAATTATAAGTTTTCAAATTTAACTGCTATATTAAATATAGAGGCTATATACCTCTTTTTAAATATTTATGGCTAAAGACTATTCAAGTATTCATAGGAAGTTAGTAACAAAGTACTTTTGGCAAGTAATTAAGCACTATAAAGTATCATTTTTTGTGCTGCTCGGACTAGTAGTATTTACATCTTTTATAGATATATATATACCGATTCAATATCTAAAATTATGGCAAGTTCTTACTAAAGATAGTGTAACTGCCTATACTGAAGCTCGTAACTTAATAATACTAATACTTATAATCATTAGCATAAGATTTATAGCAAGACGTGCGTCTTCATTTCTTAATGACTATTTTCAAGCAGAAGTTATGGCGGGTCTTCGTAAACAAGCATTTACTTATATGATAGGTCACTCTCATGAATTCTTTGCTTCTAAGTTTGGGGGATCTCTTGTTCAGAAAATAAATAAATACGCTCGAGCTTTTGAGAAATTGATGGAGAAATTAGTTTCTGATGGTTTACCACTGTTAGTTCGAGGATTAGGTACTATTATTGCTATCTATGTCTTGCTTCCTAAATATTCATATATATTGTTTGCTTTTTGTTTATTATTTATTCTCACTGCGTTTATCGTAACTAGATATAAATTAAAATACGATATTATGGCTGCTTATGCAGATACTAAAACAACTGGTGCCCTTGCTGACTCAATAGGCAATCATTCATCTGTGCAATTATTTACTGGTCACAAATACGAAGAAGAAAGAGTTGGAAATGTAATCGACGAACAGAAAAAAGCAGTGGTATTTAACTGGTATTTATGGGACGGATTAA
>CAZCXF010000005.1:3955-53544 GCA_964502615.1 uncultured Candidatus Saccharibacteria bacterium
CCCTATATGCTGTTGCTATAGAGTTTCTGATTATGTGGATAGCAATTGGGGATTGGAAGATAGGGTTAATATCTTTGCCCCTAGTTGTTTTACTTCAAAGCTATGTTATTAGATTAGTAGAAAATCTTTGGAATTTTGCAAGCATAGTTCGTACTTTTTATGATGGGTTTGCAGATGCTCAAGAGATGGCTGTTATCCTAGATAAGCCATATAGTGTTTCTGACAATCCGACCGTATCCCTGTCTACAACTAAAGGGGATCTTGAATTCAAAGATGTCACTTACATATATGATAAAAACAATACAAAAGTATTTGATAATTTTTCCCTAACTATACCAGCCGGTCAGAAAGTAGCTATCATAGGTTCTTCTGGGGCCGGGAAATCAACTTTTGTAAAATTAATCATGAGACTTTTCGATGTAACACAAGGAAGTATTTGTATTGATGGTGTTGATATTAGAAATATTTCTCAAGAGAATTTACGCTCACAAATATCTTTTGTGCCACAAGAACCTGTTTTGTTTCACCGAACTCTAATGGAAAACATTAGATACGGTAGAAGGGATGCTACTGAAGAAGAAGTAAAAAAGGCAGCCGAACTTGCACACTGTACTGAATTTATAGAAAATCTGCCTTACAAATATGAGACTTATGTAGGTGAAAGAGGCGTAAAACTCTCAGGAGGTGAGCGCCAGAGAGTAGCTATTGCGCGAGCTATACTAAAAGATGCACCGATACTTGTGCTTGATGAAGCAACTTCATCGCTCGATTCTCAATCAGAAGTTTTAATTCAAGATGCACTACACAACCTCATAAAAGGCAAAACTACTATTGTTATAGCCCACAGACTATCTACCATCCGAGAAATGGATCGCATTGTAGTAATTGCAAACGGAAAAATTGTAGAAGAAGGCAAGCACGAAGAGTTAATCAAAAAGATTGATGGAGAATATAAAAAACTCTGGGATCTTCAAGCTGGAGGTTTTAGAACCGATTTATAATTATTTAATATCTAAAATAACTATCTCTGGAGTTGTGCCTATTCTTATCGGTATAGTTGCTGTACCTATACCATAGGTTATTACTCCAATTGTGTCTTTTGTGTAATTTACTCCATGGCTAAATGATCCATATAGTAACTCAATTATAAAATTGATAGGTATAAATTGTCCCCCGTGAGTATGACCTGATAAAACCAATGAAACATTTAAATCAGCCAAAGCTGCGCTATTTCTTGGGTCATGAAGCAACACAATAGAAGAGGTATTTTTATCATAACCCAATCTTTCTAAGCGCTCCCTAGTATTTTCTTTACTCTCATTTCCTTTGTAGGATAGACCTATTATCTGAGTCTCATTAACAATTATTTTTTTATCTGTAACATCTGTAATATTCTTTGGAAATATGCTTCTAAATGTGTCGTATTCCAAACTGTATCTTTCATGATTACCTTCTACATATATTAATCCAAGTGGAGGTAATAAGGACTCTACGTGTTTAAAACTATCCTTGTATGGAAAGGAAGGCCCATCAATAATATCACCAGCGTGGAATACTAGATCTGGGTTTTCTTCCTTAATAATTTTTGTTATTTTTTTAGCAAAACCCTCATTTCTTGTTTGTCCAAAGTGAGTATCAGATATCAGAATAATTTTTTTATCTGACCACTTGCTACTAAGCGTTTTTGATTTAATATTCCACTTTACTATTTTAGGTCTAGATGCATTGTATACACCATATATTATTGAAAAAATGGCCAGCATGAAAAAGGAAATTTCTAATGAATAGATGGAAATGTTAAATTTACCAAAAACACCCAAACTAGTTATTCCCGCTATAATAAATTGGCCAATAAAAAGGTAGATTACAAACCCAAACCAAACTGCACTAATTGTATATAAATAAGATCCGATTTTTGTGTAATATTTAAATCCAATGAATGTAGTAAATATAAATACTACAGGTAATATCATTAATCCATAAAACATTAATTGGTAAAACAAATGATTTTTTTCAAAGAAAAGATCTTTAATCAGAGAGAAAGTACTTTTCTCTATTAAGAAAATCATCATTCCAAATATCAAAACAAATACTATCCTGTTATATTTACTTTTCATTTTGTTCTATTTTCTTTTATAGATTTATATAAGAAGTAACCGATAATTAAAAATGTTACAAGGGGAGAGACGTATTGTGGTATGTGAACCCCAAATGCGTCACTTGTCATTATTATTCCTAGAGCAAGTATTGAATACATAGCTCCATTTTTTAAATATTTATATTTTTTGATCCGATCAATATTTCCAATTGTAAGCTTCCTTAGTACAAACGCACCTATTCCATTTCCTAAAAGAATTAGTGGAATTGATAAAGTAAAAGCAAATGCACCAAGCACTCCATCTATTGAAAAAGTAGCATCAATTATTTCTAGATATAGTATTTTTGAAAGGTCGCTCATACCTGATTTACCAGAAAGCAATTCTTTTTCACCCTTCTCAGCATTTTCTTTGAACCCATGTGTTATGAAAAATGCAGTTGAACCAATAACTGCTCCAAAAGCAATCATTGGTGAGATTTTCATTGCATACCACACTATAACTGCAAGGATTATTGAAACGGTTGCGAAAAACCAAACCCCATGACGATGAAAGAATTTTTCACCACGTAGACCAAAATTTTTTGGCTCTAAAAATAGCCAGTGAAAAAATAAGAATATTAAAAATACTCCACCTCCCATAAGCAGAACTGGAGCGGCGCTATCTATCGCTTGATGTATAGAAGGATCATTTGAAAATGTAGCAGTAAGTGCTCCTATTGGTCCAAGGCTTGGGATTGTTGCCCAAACTATAACCCACGGTAATAATCCTCTAATTAAAAAAACAGCAATTAAAAGTCCCCAAAATAGGAACCATTTTCGAGCTTTATTGCTCATTGTTCCTAGGACTTCTGCATTTATAACTGCGTTATCAATACTAGATATTATTTCGAAAAGACATAATCCTAGAACTGTAATAATCATCGAGCTTATCGTCATTTATATAGTATAGCTATTTTTTATCTTTTGTCATTTATGGTAAATTAAAATAATGTTTAAGAATAAAATATTAATCACAATATTTCTGACTGTATTTATCGATCTATTAGGGATCGGTATTTTGATACCTGTTATACCTCAACTATTTGCAAATCCTCTGTCTTCTGAATATATGCTCCCTTTAGGTACATCTATAAACCAAGGATACTTACTATTAGGTCTTTTGATTGCGGTATATCCAATAGGTCAGTTTTTAGCTACACCAATACTAGGTCAGTTATCAGACAAATATGGAAGAAAGAAAATATTGGGAGTATCACTTTTTGGGACAGCCATATCATATGTTTTATTTGCTTTAGCTATCGTAACAAAAAATATCCCACTCCTATTTTTTTCAAGATTCTTTGACGGAGTAACTGGTGGAAATATTTCAATTGCTCAAGCAATGATAGGGGATGTATCAAAACCAGAAAATAGAGCAAAGAATTTCGGTATGCTAGGTGCTGCTTTTGGTCTTGGTTTTATATTTGGACCTTTTATAGGAGGCAAACTATCTGATCCATCTCTTGTATCATGGTTTAACTCCGCTACACCTTTTTATTTTGCAGCAATACTTGCTTTTATAAATATGCTATCGGTCTTATTTTTAGTTCCTGAGACAAACAAAAATTTATGGAAAGAGAAGTTAACTATAGGTAAATCTTTTTCTAATATAAAGAAGGCCATGGAGATGAAAGGGGTAAGTACTATATTTGTTACAAACTTTCTTTTCTTTGGAGGTTTTACTTTTTTCACGACATTCTTTGGAGTTTTTCTCATAGATAGATTTGGATTTAGCCAAGGTAATATTGGTGACTTTTTTGCTTATGTTGGAATCTGGAGCGTATTTACTCAAGCAGTGATGACTAGGATTTTTGCAAGACATTTTACTGAGCCACAAATTATTCGCTACACATTAATTGGAGCTGGTATATTAATCCTTGCGTATTTCTTGCCTACTAAATCTTGGGAGCTGTTTTTGATACCCCCATTTTTCTCTATATGTACAGGACTTACAATGGCCAATATTAATAGTCTACTTTCTAAAGCCTCTCCACCAGATCAAAGAGGGGAAATCATGGGTATAAGCTCTTCAGTCCAAGCTCTTGCTCAAGCAATACCTGCGATACTCTCTGGATTTATTGCTGCAAGTCTTGCCCCCACAACTCCACTAATAGTAGCTTCAATATTGGTAATATTCTCAGGATTGGCTTTTAGATTCTTGTATAAAAAGGGCTAAAATGTATACTTAATGTATATATGAATACGGAAGTCCGAAACTGCCAGAATTGCAAAAATAACTTCACTATCGAACCTGATGATTTTTCTTTCTATGAGAAGATGAAAGTACCGGCTCCTACTTTTTGCCCAGCATGTCGTACTCAAAGACGCTGGGCATTTCGCAATGAACGAGGATTATATAAAAGAAAGTGTGATTATTCAGGAAAAGAAATTTTCTCTATGTATGCCCCAGATTCTCCAGTTAAAGTATATGATCGCGATATATGGATATCAGATGTATGGGACCCACTAGACTATGGACGTGAGATTGATTGGTCAAAACCGTTTTTAACTCAATTACATGAGCTCATGCTTGATGTACCATTTAAATCAAATAATGTAATTCGCGGGGTAAACAGTGATTACTCTAACAATGCAACTGATCCAAAGAATTGTTACTTAGTTTTTAATACTACTGTTCCAGAAGATTGCATGTATTCAAATGGATTAAACTATTCGAGAGAATGTGTTGATGTTTCTCATGTATCTAAATGTGAGACTTGTTATCAAAGTTTCTGGTTGGGTTCATGTTATAGAGCAAATTACTGTTCTCAATGTGTGGATTCAAGTGACCTATGGTTTTGTAAGGATTGTCAGGGGTGTATGAACTGTTTCGGTTCAGTTAATCTTAGAAATAAAAATTATCATTTCTTTAATGAACAACTTTCAAAAGAGGATTATGAAAAAAGAGTAGAAGAATATAATTTACATACTCGTGAAGGAGTAGAGAGAGCTTTTAAAGATACCCATGAATTTTGGAAAAAATTTCCTAACAAAAACCATCAAGGAATCAAAAACGTAGATTGTACAGGTTCCTATGTCAGTAACTCAAAAAATGTTAAAGACTCTTTTCTTGTGCGAGAGAGTGAAAATATGCGCTACTGCCAATACATACAAGAGACTCCTGGGTCAAAAGATTGTTATGACTACTCAAACTGGGGCTGTGGAGCAGAACTAGTATATGAATCTATATCTTGTGGTAATGGAGTACAGAATCTTAAATTTACTTGGCTTACTCAAGAGAGTGCTCACGATGCTGAATATACAATTGCTTGTTTTGGTTCGAGCTATCTTTTTGGGTGTGTAGGTATACGTAAAAAAGAATACTGTATTTTGAATAAACAATATACCAAAGAAGAATATTTTGAACTTGTAGAAAAAATTAAAAAACATATGGACGAAATGCCATACGTAGATAAAGTCGGACATATTTATAGATACGGAGAATTTCTTCCATCTGAGATGAGTCCATGGGCTTATAATGAAACAATTGCGCAAGAATATTTCCCTCTAACAAAAGAACAAGCTATTGCAAAAGGTTATCGATGGAGAGACCCAGATGTAAAAGATTATAAGCCAACATTACCATCAGATAATATTCCAAATGATATTACTCAAGTTGATGAATCAATAACAAAAGAAATAATAGAGTGTGCACACAAAGGGGAGTGTAATCAAGGGTGCACAAAGGCATTCCGAATTATTCCTGATGAGTTAGCTTTTTATAAAAAGATTGGTGTGCCACTTCCAACTTTATGTCCGGCATGTCGTACTATCGAGAGATTAAAACTAAGATTAGGAGTTGAATTATACGATAGTACTTGTATGTGCAATGGAACTCAATCAAAGGATAGTATTTATAAAAACCAGGTTGCACATCCGCATGGAGATGTTTCTTGTGAGAATAAATTTAAAACAGGATTTAAACCAGATCACGGAGATCTAGTATACTGCGAGAGTTGTTATCAGCAAGAAGTAGATTAATCATGGAAACAAGAAACTGCCAAAACTGCAAAAATGATTTCACCATCGAGCTAGATGACATTTCTTTCTATGAGAAGATGAAAATACCATTACCAACATGGTGTTTTGAATGTAGACAACAACGTAGATATGCTTGGCGAAACGAACGAACTTTATACAGAAGAACTTGTGATCTTTGTCAAAAAAGTATGGTTACAATATATTCACCCAATAAACCTTTCAAGGTTTATTGTAACGAGTGTTGGTGGAGTGATAATTGGGATTCATCCTCGTATGGGAAAGATTTTGATTTCTCGAGACCATTTTTTGAACAGTTTTCTGAATTACAGCATGAGGTACCTCGTATGGCGCTTTTGAATAAAAATAGTACCAACTCCGAGTACACTAATCATTCTGGAAATAATAAGAATGTTTACATGTCATTTTGTTCTTTCGACGGAGAAAATATTATGTATAGCACTTGGACAATGAAAAATTGTCGAGACCTGATGGATTGCGGTTTTATTGCTGAAAAAGGGGAGAGACTATATGAAGTTATCGATTCGCGCACCTCATACCAATGTCAGTATGGTATTTTCTTGAAAGATTGCTCCTCTTGTTATTATTGCTACGACTGCAAAGGTTGTACAGATTGTTTCATGTCTTCAAATTTACGTAATAAAAGTTATGTATTTAAAAATGAACAATATACTAGAGAAGAGTATTTAGAGAAAATAAAAGAGTTTGATCTATCTTCTTACCAAACTCGTGAAAACTTAAATAAAGACTTTGAAGATTTGCTTAAAAATCACTCAATACATCGATATGTCATTAGTGAAAGAAATATAAATTCTACTGGATCTCTACTTTTTGATTGTAAAAATATTATTAATTCTTTTGAAGTAGATAAAGGAGAAAATTGTAAATATATTTATGGAGGTATTGATATAAAAGATTCTATGGATATTTACCACGTAGGATACAATATTGAGCTATGTTATGAGTGCCAAGGGTGTACAAGAATTCCTAACTGCCAGTTTTGCCATCTTTGTTACGACGATATGAATGTAATGTATTCTGACACGTGTCAGAATAGTCAGAATCTTTTTGGTTGCGTTTCGGTTAAGAAAGGAGAATATATGATTTTTAATAAAAAATATACCAAAGAAGAGTATAGTTCTCTAAAAGAAAAAATTATTGAACATATGAGACAAACAAAAGAATATGGAGAATTTTTTCCACCTTCAATAGCGCCAGTTTATTATAATGAAACTCAAGGAAATCTTTATGACCCACTAACAAAAGAAGAAGTTTTAGCAAAAGGTTGGCAATGGGAAGATAACCTTCCTGGAACTTTTGGAAAAGAAACAATTTCCCATATGAATATTCCAGATAGAATTGAAGATATATCTGATGAATACTTAAAAGAAATTTTTGCATGTTTATTATGTTCAAAAAATTATAATATCACACGCGATGAAATTACTTTTTATCGAAAAGAAAATATTCCACTACCAAGGAAGTGTCCTAATTGTCGATACAAAAGGAGGTTTGATCTCCGTCCGCTTAGGAAACTTTGGCACAGATCATGTATGTGTGAAAAATCTAGTCATAACCATGAAGGAAAATGTCCAATTGAATTTGAAACTAGTTATGCCCCTGATCGGTCGGAGGTAATATATTGTGAGCAATGTTATCAACAAGAAGTTTTATAATCTATGGAAACAAGAAATTGCCAAAATTGTAAAAATGATTTCAACATCGAACCAGATGATTTTTCGTTCTATGAGAAGATCAAAGTTCCTCCACCAACGTTTTGTGTAGAATGCAGGATGAAAAGGCGTATGGTTTGGCGCAATGTACGTTCTCTTCATAGAAGGGAATGTGGTATGTGTAATAAGTCTATTATATCTATGTATAAAGACGATGGGGTACCTGTATATTGTACAGAATGCTGGTTTGGGGGGAATTATGATTTATTTAAATACGGCAGGGAATATGATTTCTCAAGGTTATTCTTTACACAGTTAAAAGAACTTTTCAATAAAGTTCCAAGATATTTTGCGTATAAAGCTGGAACATTAGTAAATTCTGATTACACTAATTTTACTGTTGATAATAAAAATGCTTACTTGTCTTTTTCCATAGTTGGGTGTGAAGATATATCCTATAGTGAAGTAATTGATAAATCAAAAAATAGCATGGATTGCTATGCTGTAGTAAAAATGGATGGATGTTATCAAAACATAGATTGTGAAGGAAATTATAATACTTACTATGCTGTTAAATCTCAATCATGTATTGACTCATCTTTTGTTTACGATTGTGTAAATTGTCAGAATTGTTGCTTGTCATCAAATCTAAGAAATAAGCAATATTATTTTAATAATCAAAAATTAAGCAAAGAAGAATATCAAAAAGCAGTTGCTGATTTACAACTAAGAACAAATACTGGGATACAAAATACTAAAAAATATTTTGATGAAGAAATTTTAAAAAATGCAATTCATAAATTTTCATATTCTTATGCTAATGTGGATGCCACAGGGGACTACTTGAATCATTGTAAAAATACAAAATTTTGTTTTGATGCTTATGATGCAGAAAATATAAAATATGCTTGTCGAACTTTTGATTCGAAAGACTGTATGGATTTGCAAGGTGTTGGTGGTGGAGAATTAATTTACGATACTGTTGCTGCAAGTTGGGGAACTTACAAAGATTATTTTTGCTACATAACACTTGGTTGTAAAGAATGCGAATATTCTTTGAATTTAAAAAACTGCTCTAATTGTTTTGGATGTGTAGGATTAATGAATGCAAAATATTGTATTTTTAATAAACAATACGAAAAAGAAAAATATTTTGAAATTGTTAAGAAAATTAAACAACATATGAAAGATATGCCATATATAGATAGTATGGGACGTATATTTTCTTATGGTGAATATTTCCCATTTGATATGTGTCCTTTTGGTTACAATGAAGGAAATTCAAATGACGGATTTCCAATCTCAAAAGATGAAGCTATTAGTATGGGATACCCATGGTATGAGAGAGAAAAAAGAGATTATCAAATTACGATAAATTCACAAGATTTACCCGATAGTATTGATGATATATCAGATAATATCACTCAAGAAGTCATTAGTTGCCCCAATGGCGGCTATGCAGAGTTTCAATGTACAGTAGCCTTTCGCATAACCCCTGAAGAATTATCTTTTTATCGTCAAAAAGGACTTCCTTTGCCTAGATATTGTCCAAATTGTCGTCACTATGAGCGTCTTAAATACAGAAATCCTATGAAATTATATAAAAGAACTTGTAGTAATGGTTGTGGAAGAGAATTTGAGACTACTTATGCTCCAGATAGGCCTGAGAGAGTCTATTGTGAGCAGTGTTATCAGGCTGAGGTTCTCTAAAGGGGAAATATTTTCTCTAAAATTACACAAAAATTTTAGAATATTTTTATAATTTTTAAACTGCGAATTTTTATCAAATTTTGTCTGAAAATAGACTTAAGTTTGAACGATTTTTAGACCTAGAGTCAAACAGTTATTGACGTGGGTCAAACATTTAGACATAGTTTTGTATTTTATAGTTATTCACTTGTGGATGGACTCGGCTCGAGAGTATAATGTAATTCCAAAACTTTTGGGATAACATTATTAGCTAAAATTTTACAAAACATGCCTTCAAAAAAGACTGTGTCAAACAAGAAAAAGGTCGCGAGTGTTAAAGTTCTTTCTGTTCCAGAAAAAACATCAAACAAGAATAATTTTATTAAAAGTGTTCAAAAAAGAGACGGTGTCATTGTCCCTTTTGATATAGAAAAGATAGTGAATGCTATTAATAAAGCTATGCTTGCTTCAGATGAAGGCTCTATGAAGGAGGCAGAGATGGTAGCTAATAGAGTTGTTATGGAATTAGTCAAAATAACTAAGCGCCACAAGAACTTTATACCAACAGTTGAAGGTGTACAGAACACAGTCGAACAAGAATTGATGCTTGCTGACTATGTAAAAACTTCTAAAAATTATATTCTCTACCGTGAAGAACGTGCACGCCTACGCGCACACAGTATTGTAGTACCAGAGCGTGTGAAAAAACTTGCAGATGAGAGTAAAAAATATTTCCGCAATCCACTTTCTGAATTTGTTTACTACAGAAGTTATGCGAAATGGATTGAAGAAGAGGGAAGACGTGAGACATGGATCGAGACAATCGATCGCTACATTGGTTTCATGAAAAAAAATCTTGGCAACAAACTAAAAGAATCTGAATACAAAGAAATTCGTGAAGCAATTCTAAAACAAGAAGCTATGCCATCAATGCGATTATTGCAATTTGCTGGTCCTGCGGCTGAGAAGACAAATGTTTGTGCATACAACTGTTCATTCATCGCACCTTCACGTTTTGAAGACTTCGGAGAAATAATTTACATCTCAATGTGTGGAACAGGAGTAGGATTCTCAGTTGAGAGTAAAAATATTCAAGCACTTCCTCAAATAAAAAACCAAACAGGAAAAAAACTTCCAACTTTTGTTGTACCAGATACAAAAGAAGGTTGGGCTGATGCTTTTGTTCTAGGTATGAAGACATGGTTTAACGGTGAAGATATAAATTTTGATTTCTCTCAATTGAGGCCTGCAGGTGCTCGTCTTAAAATAATGGGTGGTAAGAGTTCAGGACCTAAGCCGCTTATCGACTTACTTGGGTTTACTCGCGAAAGAATCTTGAAGCGCCAAGGGCGCCATCTTCGAAATATCGATGCACATGACATAATCTGTAAGATTGGTGAATGTGTGGTTTCTGGAGGAGTTCGCCGTAGTGCCCTTATTTCACTATCTGATTTAGATGATCAGGATATGCGTGATGCTAAAAATGGCCAATTCTGGCTAAATGAAGGTCAGAGAATGCTAGCTAATAACTCAGCAGTCTATAATACAAAACCTACAGAGACAGAATTCCTGAAAGAATGGATTGCCCTTATGGAATCAGGCTCTGGGGAGAGAGGAATATTTAATCGTGGTGCACTTACTACATCACTACCAAAACGTCGTCTAGAGGTTTCTAAAAATTATATTGGTGAGATGGGAACAAACCCTTGCGGGGAAATAATCTTGCGCTCAAGACAATTTTGTAACCTATCAGAAGTTGTTGCACGTTCTGAAGATACAGAAGCAACACTTATGAAGAAAATTCGTATCGCTACAATACTTGGAACTTACCAATCAACTCTTACAAAATTCGGCTATCTTTCAAAAGAATGGAAGGACAATTGTGAAGCAGAAAGATTGCTCGGAGTTTCTGTTACAGGGCAATGGGATTCAACAGTTGCAAGAAATGGTGATATGTTGAAAAAATTAAGAAACGAAGCAATTCGTGTTAATAAAATTTATGCAAAACGTTTTGGTATAAATGAATCAACATGCATAACTTGCGTTAAGCCATCAGGAACAGTTTCTCAGACAGTAGATTGTGCATCAGGTATGCATCCAAGACATGCACCATACTACATTCGTCGTGTTCGTATCTCTGCAACAGATTCACTATTTAAAATGATGAAAGACCAAGGTGTACCTTACTATCCAGAAGTAGGTCAATCAGTGGATAGTGCAAATACTTTTGTTTTAGAGTTTCCAATGAAAGCACCAGACGGAGCAATATGTAAGGATGATATTTCTGCAATTGACCAGCTTGAACACTGGAAAGTTGTAAAAGTAAATTACACTGAACACAATCCTTCAGTTACAGTGTCTGTAGGAGAGAATGAATGGATTCAAGTTGCACATTGGCTTTATCAAAACTGGGAAATAGTAGGAGGACTTTCATTTTTGCCACGCTCAGACCATGTTTATCAACTTGCTCCGTATGAAGCCATTGATGAGAAAACGTATAAAGCATTAACAAGTAAAATGCCGGAGTTTGATTTCTCAAAAATTGTCACTTATGAACTTCGTGACGAAACTGAAGTTAAAAAGGAACTTGCGTGTGTTGCTGGAGTTTGTGATATAGTCTAATATCAAATATATGAATAAAAATTGGTCAAAGTACATACTCGGTTTTATAGGGGTGCTATTTATTCGCCTAATACCTTTTCGTGCCCCAAATATTGAGCCAATATTAGCAGCTCAAATGCCTTTTGCTAGAAAATACGGTGTTTTTTCATCATTTCTATTTGGATTCTTAAGTATTACTATATATGACCTATTTACCTCTGGAATTGGTGTTTGGACTTTGGTCACAGCTATCGCTTATGGATTGTTAGGTATTGGAGCATCATACTTCTTAAAAAATAGGTCTGGTTGGAAGAATTATGCTATATACGCTATTATTGGAACTATTTTATATGATGCTGTTACTGGACTTACTATTGGACCAATATTCTTCGATCAACCATTCATAGCATCTTTGATCGGCCAAATACCTTTTACAGCTCTCCACTTGCTTGGTAACGTATCATTTGCTATTATTCTCTCACCTGTTATTGAAATGTGGATTAGCAAGGAAACAAAATCAGTTATGTCTGTTAACGGGAAAGTAGTTTTAAACAGTTAGTGTCTTTAAAAATTTAACCTATTGTGTTTGGAAGTGAGGTGAAATTCCTCCACTGTGCCGCAACGGTAAAGCTCTAAATGAGACGAGTCCGATCTTAACACTCTAGTGTGCATCCCGAGCAGGAACAGATTTTTTGTAAACTCTTTATAAAAACTCCTCTGATTTCTATTCGGAGGAGTTTTTATTTTATGAAAAAGAAAATATCAAAAATAATAATATCGACAATCATAGCACTAACTTTTTTTATTAGTGGGGAATTTGCTCTAGCTAAGACTGCGCATTCAATAAAAAAAGTTTCAGTGAAAGAAAATTTTATAACTATACAGGTTCTTGATAATACTTATCAGGCTTCATATAAAGATGGTCAATCTTTATATGAAGTCATGAAAAATCTTGCAGATAAAAAAAATAGTAATTTTTCTTTTCATTCAAAAAATTACTCAGGACTAGGTAACTTTATAGATGAGATAAATGGAATAAAAGGAACTAAGGGGCGTTATTGGATTTATTATATTAATAACAAAAAGGCATCGGTAGGCGTATCAAAATATTTTGTTAAGAATGGAGATATTATCAAATGGAGTCAAGAAGGAATTTAATACCATGAAAACACAAAAAATTTTAGTAGCTATAGTTTTAATTTTTACTTTTATATCTTTTTCACAAATATCTTATGCTGATATTGTAGATACAAATCCGCCAGTGATTACTCTAATTGGTTCACCTACAGTAAATATAAATGTAGGGGATACATACAATGACGAAGGTGCAACTGCTCTTGATGATGTAGATGGAGATATAACAGTAAATATTGTAAAAACTGGATCTGTTGATACCACTTTAGCTGGTAGTTATACTATAAATTTTGATGTATCTGACAGTGCTCATAACAACGCTACTACTGTAAGTAGGACAATTATTGTAAACGAAGTACAACAAACTCCAAAAGAAACTATCTTTATAAGAAACGGTGACAGTGTTGTATATAGTGGAAATATAGATTTACCTGTACAAGGTAATGTAGATATAACAGACAATTCTGGTGTTGTTCACCAAGTGAATAATAGAAGTGTACTTGGTTTTTTGTATGCTCTTGACCAAACGTCTGATTCTTTTTCACTTTCTAATCTCCAATACTATGATTCTTTTTCTTCATTTTATATAAAATGTATTACTCCAAGTGGGACAAGTGAACTCTGTGATAGTTGGCAATATGTAGTAGGAGGAACAAGTCCATGGACTAGTGTCGATAGCACTTTTCTTACTGGAGGAGAAACTATAGCATTATATTTTGGCAATCCTTATCGTGTTAATCTAAGTAGTACCAATATAACTACATCTGATACTATCACTGCGAAATCAGAATCTTACAACTATACAGATAATACATGGAGTGTTCGCACTGGAGTAACAATAGGAGTAACAGTTCCAAACCCGAACGATCCCTGGAACCCTAATGTTGTTTCAACTTATCCAGTAGATACGAATGGAGAAGCAATCCTTTCTTTTACCACAGAAGGTACTTATACGGTTGGAATCTCAGAAGATTACTATTTTCCTTCATATACAGTAATAGTAAGCAAAACTTCCGGGGGCGGCGGCGGGGGCGGCGGAACTCCAACTTCTATATCAATACCCCAAGCCCTAGCTTTCTTGGCTAGTAACCAAAAACCTAATGGTTCGTTTGGTGATATGCTCTATACAGATTGGGCAGCTATAGCGATATCAGGAGCTGGAAGCCAAGCACAAAGTTTAAGGGGTAAAATATTTGATTATCTAAAAAATAATCCTTATCAATCAAATACTTTAACTGACAACGAAAGACACGCAATGGCTCTAATGTCTTTAGGGATTAATCCTTATTCTGATACTGGTACAGATTATATAAAAAAAATTACTAATTCCTTTGATGGAACTCAGTTTGGTGACTCTTCACTTTATAACGATGACATATTTGCGATAATTGTTTTATCTAAAGCAGGGTTTACTTCAAATGATGAAATTATAAAAAAAGATGTGAGTTTTATAATTTCTAAACAACAAGGAGATGGATCTTGGGGAAGTGTAGATATGACAGGGGCAGGAATTCAAGCTCTACGTTCATTTTCAGATCTATCAGGTGTATCTCAATCTATAACTTTAGCCGAGAGTTATTTGGTAAATTCTCAGGATGGAGGAGGTGGATTTGGTAATTCTTCATCAACAAGTTGGGCAATGCAAGCTCTGTCTATGAATGGAGGTCTTAGTTCTAAAGTTACAAGTGCAGATAAATATTTAGCTCAACTTCAAGACAAAGATGGAGGACTCGATTCTACAGGTTCACTTGAAAATAGAATTTGGTCAACGTCTTATGCAATACCAGCATCACTACATGTTTCTTGGAATAGTATTTTGCAATCTTTTTTAAAACAAAGTAATTCAAATGGAGATATCAATAATAATCCAACCCCAGCACCTATTCCAGTAATTACTCAGATAAAGACTGAAGATCCTATTAAAAAAGTTACTGACGATGTAAAGCCAGTTATAAAAAAGAAAAAGAAGTTAAAAAATACTGATAAGAAAGAAGCACTCCAAGCCTCTGAAAAAAATAACCCATTAACTGCATCTGCAGCAGATGCTCTATCTAGCGAGAGTCCATCCCCATCAGTTTTTAGGAGGATTATAAACGCTATCGAATCTCCATTTGTCTGGCTTTTCGTTAAACTTGGATTTTGATATAATAGCTATATGAAACTAAAATTTATAGGACTTGTAGTAGTTGTAATATTATTTGTAATTGGTTTGGGGGTTTTTATGAACAAGCAATCATCCGCTCCTAGTAAGTATGATGACTTTGCTAAAGCTCTAAAAACAGAAGAGGCTCAATTTTATGGAGCTTTTTGGTGTCCACATTGTAAAGCAGTGAAAGAATTATTTGGTAATGCTAAAAGATATTTACCTTATATTGAATGTTCTAACCCAGATCAAACAGTAACTAAAGTATGTGTAGATAATAAAATTGAAAGTTACCCAACTTGGAAATTTAAAAATGGTATAACAATAGCCTCAAAAGGCGATCCACTTATATGTCCTATCAGATCTGAGAAACCATACAAAGATGCAATTTGTGATCAAACTGGATCTCAATTTTATCGAACATGGATTTTCCCAGAATATAAGTTTTCTATAAAAAGTCCTACCGATCCAATAAGTAAAGATGGCGTTTGGAAATTTGCACCTGAGGCAGAAGTAACAGGGGAGACACCACTTGAATTCTTAGCCGCACAAATTGGATTTAATCTTCCTAAATAATATGCCATCATATATTGAAAATTTTAACCAACTGCTGTCTGTAGGAACAGTAATTCTACACGTGGTGATATTATTGATTGTAATAAATCTAGCTTTTCTTAGATCACACAATAATAAAGTTCTAATTTTCTTTAAAAAATATACTTTCTATTTTGGGTTTGCTACAGCTCTTGCATCTGTAGCTCTGTCGCTGTTTTATTCCGAAATAATTGGTTTTCCTCCTTGTGAGCTTTGTTGGATTCAAAGAATTTTCCTATATCCACAAGTAATACTTTTTGGAATGGAACTTTATAAACGTGAGAGAGTAATAGTTGATTATAGTATGGTTATGGCAACCTTCGGGATGATTGTCTCGCTATTCCATATGTATATTGAACGTGGAGGATCATCCTCCCTTGCTTGCGCTGTTGGAGGAAAAGCTGCTATATCTTGTGCAAAAATATATGTTGAAGAATTCTCATACGTGACTATACCGGTCATGGCGCTAACAGCATCTGTTTTTATATTTATACTCCTACTCAATTACAAATACATGACTCGTAACAAGATTTAGTATATTTTTCTATACTATTGTCAATATTATTCTTAGGGTGTAGCATAATAATATGCTTACAGAAAAAATAGAAAAAGGAGCAAAAGACATAGTTTTTGTATATACAACTTGCCCTACTATAGAAGAAGCTAGAGCTTTGATCCTTTCTTCTATAAAGGAAAAACTCGCAGTATGTGGTGATTTTTGGGAAATAAACTCTGTATATCCTTGGCAAGGAGTAATCCAAGATGTTTTCCAATATATGATTATGCTTACAACAGAAAAGGAAACAAGCGACAGACTTGTAAAATTTGTTGAAGGAATGCATTCATATAATGTACCTATGGTTGCAAAGCTAGATACTAATTTTATGAATTCCAACTATAAATTTTGGGTTGATAATATTTTGAATCATAAAGGTGACTATATTTCAGAACATGACAAAAAAGTCCAAGATCAAAACGACGAAGGCAATGGTTATCATTACGGTAAACTAAAATAGGATGGAATCACAAAATAAAATATGCCAAAACTGCAAACAAAACTTCATCATAGAATCCGAAGATTTTTCTTTCTATGAAAAAATAAAAGTTCCTCCACCTACATTTTGTTCAAATTGTTCTCATCAACGTAGATTTGCTTGGCGAAATACGCACTCCCTGTATCATAGACCAGACTCAATAACAGGGAAAGATTTAATTTCTATCTATCATCCTGAAACGAAGATGAATATTGTCGATCAAAAGTACTGGTGGAGTGACAAATGGGATCCATTTGAATATGGCAAAAAGTATGATTTCTCTAAAGATTTTTTTACTCAATGGAAAGAACTTAGAGATAAGGTTCCATTTCAAGCATTATCTAATTCAAAAGCTGTGAATAGTGAATATTGCAACGTAGCTGAAGAAAGCTATGATTGCTATCTTATTTCAGCTTGCTGGAAAAATGAGCGGGTTATGTATGCTGATTCGTTAGTTAAAGTAAAAGACTCTATGGATCTTTATATTGTAGAAGAAAGTGAGTTTTGCTATGAGGATATTTATTGCAAGGAATCTTATAGGTTGTTTTATAGCCAAGAATGTAATTCGTGCACAGATTCTTATTTTTTATATGATTGCAGAGGTTGTGTAGATTGTTTTATGTCTTCAAATTTAAGGAATAAGAGTTATGTTTTTAACAACATCCAACTCTCAAAAGAAGAATACTTTGAAAAAATTAAACAATATGATTTAGGAAGTTTTTCTGTAATTAAAAGATTGAAAGGGGATTTTGAAGAATTAAAAAACAATTCAATAAGAAAATTCGCCACCATTACTAATAGTCAAGAAGTAACTGGCGATCATATTTATAATACTTATAACTCTAAAAATGTTTTCGATGTTTCTGATAATGTTAAAAACTCAAAACATTTATTCTGGTCAGTAAACAATATTTTTGACTGCTATTATTCCAATGCTGTTGGTGCGATTGAAAATAGTTTTGAAATGAATGATGCTGGTGTTGGCGGGTTATTATGCAGATTTTCTAGCGTAGTGTACTCTTCAACTGAAGTTGATTATTCTTTCAATTGTTATAACTGTCATAATATTTTCGGTTGCATAGGACTTCAAAATAAATCTTATTGTATTTTAAACACACAATATACAAAAGAGGAGTATATGGATTTACTGCCAAAAATAAAAGAACAAATGATAAATATTCCGTACATAGATCAAAAGGGTAGATCTTATAAATATGGAGAATTTTTTCCAATAGAACTATCTCCTTTTTCATATAATGAAACTGTAGCAAATGATTTCTTTCCTTTAACAAAAGAGGAAATATACAACTTAGGATATAAGTATAGAGAAAAAGAGAGTAGAGATTATAAACCCACACTACTATCTTCTAACATTCCAGATAGTGTTTTGGAAATAAACGAAAGTATTATAAATGAAGTTATAAGTTGTGATACATTACCTGGTTCAGATAGATGTACAATAGCATTTAAAATTAGACCAGATGAATTGATTTTTTATAAGCGTTTTAATATACCCATACCTAGAAGATGTTATCAGTGCAGACACAAGCAACGTTTTTTACAAAGAAACCCTTTAAAACTATGGCATAGGTCATGTATGTGTGAAAAAGAGGGACATAAACATGCTGGGAAGTGCCAGATAGAGTTTGAGACAAGCTATAGTCCTGAACGTCCAGAGATTATCTACTGTGAAAAGTGCTATCAACAAGAGGTGATATGATATAATAAGTTCATATGCATGTTGATGAAAAATCAATCGTAGACTTATTAAACAGTTCAGGCCTTGTAAGTAAGACTGACGTAGCTGTCGCTCTGAAGAAATCTAAAGAAACCAATCAATCAATTGGTGATATTTTGATGTCTGAGGGAAAACTTACTGAAAAAGACTGGAATAGTATGCAAGCAGTTTCACTAGGCATTCCCTTTGTGAGTCTTAAGGGAGAAAAAATAGATCCGGAAGTTCTCAGTCTTATACCTGAGCCAATTGCGCGTACAAATAATATTATTGCATACAAGAAAACTAAAGCAGGGCTTGAAGTTGCCATGCTCGACGTCGACAACTTATCAGTTATAGACTTCATAAAGAAAAAAGTTGGGCTAAAAATTTTACCTCGTATGACAAGCTCAGACTCTATAAAAGAAGTCTTAACTCAGTACAAAAAAACACTCCAAGCAGACTTTGAAGATATCATCAAAAAAGAAAGTTCATCAATTAAAGCAGTATCAGAGAACGGTAAACCTGGAGAAGAAAAATCTGAAAAAGAACTAAAAGAATTAGCAGAAGATTTACCGATTGTTAAAATTGTCGATACTCTTATTTCTCATGCAATCATACAAGGTGCTTCTGATATTCACATAGAACCAGGGGAGACTTCATTAATCGTTCGTTATCGTATTGATGGAATACTCCATGACGCCATGGTTCTGCCAAAAGATACTGCGCCTGGAATCGTTGCACGTATTAAAGTTCTATCAAATCTAAAGCTCGACGAGAAACGACTCCCTCAAGATGGAAGATTTAAAATAGTTGGCGATGATGGTAATGTTTCTTTCCGTGTTTCAACTTTGCCTACGTATTTTGGAGAGAAAACTGTCATTCGTATTTTGCGTGAAAATGCAAAAGGTTTTTCGCTAGAGACGCTAGGTTTTCATGGGGAAGCACTTGAGCGAATTCATGAAGGTATGAAGCAAAGAAATGGAATGCTTGTTTGTGCTGGACCTACTGGATCTGGTAAGACAACTACTCTATATACAATGTTAGATATCTTAAATACTCCAGAAGTTAATATTTCTACAGTTGAAGATCCGATTGAGTACCAGATGGCTCGTATTAATCAAACTCAAACCAAGGCTGAAATTGGTCTTACTTTCGCAAATGGTTTAAGAACACTACTTCGTCAGGACCCAGATATTATAATGGTGGGAGAGATTCGTGATGGAGAGACAGCATCCCTTGCGGTCAATGCTTCTCTTACTGGGCACTTAGTGCTTTCAACTATACACACCAACTCTGCCGCCGGTGCAATCCCTCGTATGATAGACATGGGAGTGGAGCCATTTTTGATTGTATCCACTGTGCGTACAATCATTGCTCAGCGTCTAGTTCGTGTTCTTGATGAGAACAAGCAACAATACTTTTTAACTGATGCTGAAAAGGCTGCACTAGATAAAATCATAAACACAGACAGGATGCTTGAAATTCTAAAAAAAGAAAAGGTTGTACCAGAGGATGCAACTTGGCAGACTATACCGCTTTACAAGCCAAAACCATCTGATGAATCCACTAGCGGATTTAAAGGACGACTTGGAATACACGAAGTATTAAAGGTTACACCGACAATTAAAGAAATGATTCTAAAAGGTGCATCAACTGACGAAGTTGAAAAAAGAGCAAAAGAAGAAGGAATGATGACAATGCTTGAAGATGGAATATTCTTAGCAGTTCAAGGACGAACTTCAACAGAAGAAGTCTTGCGTGTGGTTTCTGAGTAGTTACAATGAAATTTAGCTATAAAATACAAAATAAAGTTGGTGGAGTGATTGAAGGAGTAAAAGAAGCTCCTGATAAATTTACTCTTGCTCGTGAACTCAGGGAGAGCGGTAATATTCCTCTGTCTATTGAAGAATACACAGATAAAGGACAAAAGGGTAGTTTCTTAAAATTTGAATTGTTCAACAGTGTATCTTTATCTGAGAAGATAATTTTTACGAATAATTTAGGGGGAATGTTATCCGCAGGACTTTCACTTACTCGTGCACTCAATATTCTTGAGAAGCAAACAAAAAATAACTTACTAAAAAGAATACTGGGAAGCATAATTGAAGGAATAAATGGTGGTAGTACAATGTCAGACTCAATGAAGAAATTTCCAAAAGTTTTCTCACCATTGTTTATATCTATGGTTCACTCAGGAGAGGAGTCTGGAGGTTTACCGAAAGCTTTAGCTGAAGTTGGGATGAATCTAAAAAAATCTTACGATTTAAACAAAAAAATCAAAGGGGCTTTAATGTATCCAAGTATAATTCTCTGTGCAATATTTATTATTGGAGTTCTAATGATGGTTTTTGTGGTGCCAACACTTACCAAAACTTTCAAAGAATTAGGAGGAGACTTACCTAGTTCTACCAAATTTGTTATATGGTTATCGGATACTTTAAGTCAGCACACCCTAATGTTTTTAGGTATAACATTTTTAGTTGTTGGTTCTTTTGTTATGTTTGCAAGATCAAAATTTACTCAAAAATATTTTGATTCATTTGTTTTAAAGTTACCAGTCATTGGTAATATCGCAAAAGAAGTAAATACTGCCCGTACTGCTAGAACTTTATCTTCATTACTCACTTCTGGAGTAGATATGTCTCGCGCATTAGCTATTACCGAAGAAGTACTACAAAATATTCATTACAAAAAATTAGTACAAGATGCAATTGTATCAATTGAAAAAGGTGGAGTACTCTCGGCATCTTTTAAAAACGCAACTCACCTGTATCCTATTATGATGGGAGAAATGATTGAAGTTGGTGAGGAGACTGGGAATCTCTCAAAAATGCTTATAGATATTGCTAATTTCTATGAAAGTGAAGTTGATAATAAAACTAAAGACTTGTCTGTAATTATTGAACCAATACTCATGGTCTTTATTGGAGGTGCGGTAGGATTTTTTGCAGTCTCGATGATCACACCTATGTACTCTGTGATGAGTAACATAAAATAAATTTATTTCCTGTCTTTATAATATAGAATAAGTAAAAGTACTAGAACCGCTAAACCAATAATTGACCATAAAAAGTAATTTGGGGAATTAGAATTATCTTTATTTACTACAGCCTTATTTGTACTTGTAATATCACCTACTTTTGTGATCTCTTTTGGTGTTTCAACAGTAGAAGAGCCAACTTCAGAATTTATATTTCCCGATAAATTAGCATAACTATCTTTAGGTAAAGGTTGGAGGCTCTTACTATCAGGGAATATTGACCTTTTAGCTGCTTCAACATTCTGGCTGAGACCACTAAATAGTATTAGTAATATTATTAACGTAAGTATTGTGTTTTTTTTAAAAAAATTATTTTTCATATTTTAATTACTTATCCAGCTTAATTGTTTGTACCCAGCAGAGGAAAGAGGAAAACTTGGTGGGGGTGAGTAAAGCAAATTGTTATCATAAGTACTTGTTGTATTCGTGAATCCAGAGACATTATTCCCAGATCCATTTACCCATGTCCAGGTCCATTGGCCAAAGCTCATTATTGATCCATATATAGTTATACTATTTTTTATTCTGGGGGTTGAATAAAGGAAAAACTGCGCACTACCATTTTGTGATACAAGAGCTGCATCTACTTCTAAATTGGTAGGTGCATTATATGTCACAATTACATTTTTTTGAGATAACAATCCCAAAACACTTGATCCATCTTTCGCCTGGTAGATTATATTGTTGGGTATATAAATACTTGGAGCAGTATTTGCAACATACGGTAGTTTTGCTGCTGCAAGCATAACTCTACCATTAACTGTACCTTCTACCCAAGTATTATCTTCTATATAGATTATTCCATTTGTTGGGATCGCTACTGTATATTGATGAGACCTTGCATTGTAATCTATATCTTCATTGTGGGCATTACCATTTACATCCCATCCTGTTGGAGTACTAGTTAATGATGTAACTTTATAAACCGATACAGTTCCATTACTATTAAAAACAATCGAATAGCCATTTGTATTTGATGGAGGCAGATAAATACCAGCTGATTGTGCAGAACTTTTCATTGTAGCAAGATTTGAAGTGAGTGCTGAAAAATCGACAACAGGTACTGGGAATTGCCAGAAGTTTTTTATTGCTTGACTTGCAGCACCCCATACTCCATTTTTCGTTGTGGGACACGGGCTACCTTGGCTAGATGGACATGTGTATGTTGATTTTGCTGAACTAATAGGAGCATTACCTACACCGTCGAATCTTATACCATTATTTGACTGCATCTGGCCATTTACTGTTTCACTCGAACCTATCCATATTACGTCGTTGCTTAGAAATGAATATAAAGCAAGCGAGGGTATCCCGTATTTTGCAGTTATTGTTCTTTTTATTTGTGGATTTTCAGATGTCCAACCAGTAGAAGCAATTGTTACAATCGTCGATCCAGTTGCTGGTGCTGTTATAGATAGGCTGTACTGACCTATAACTGTTTCATTGTCTAAATCAGTATAATTGTGTAGATATGGTCCAGTTGTTCCTGTTCCATCTTGATAATCAGTTGGGAAGTGTGCCAAATGCCATTGATAATAATTTATCCCAGCTTCAGCTATTTGAAGAGCTTGTTCTCCAGCTATGTTTGATTTTATTACTTTACTTTGAGTTACTGCCCAGTTTATTATAGGGAACATAGTTATAGAAAATATAAAAATAACAAAGAGTAGTAACAATAAGATGCTTCCATTATTTGTTTTTTTCTTTATTTTATTCATTAGTTTCCAAGGTTAGTTTTAATATTTCTAATAGCTCCACCAGCATTTACTGTAAAAGTACTATTATTGTTTGGTGATATTTGTTTTAAAACTGTTAGGTTAATTTTAACAAATTTTACTAAATTAATATTGACTTGCTGAGTTAGTGCATTTCCACTACCACTATAATTACCGTCATAGTAATAAAATAGTGGATTAGATCCCAAAGATAAATTTTTTAATACCGTTGTTATTACTTCATTAGCAGTATTGTATGTACCTGGAGTCCCTGTAGGATCTATTATACCTTTTAATAATGTACTACCCGATATGTAATATCTGACTCTCGATACTGTTCCGTTGCCCTTAGGTGCAGTTGAAAAGAATATTATTTGCGTATCACCCGCTTGATTTATCGGATAGGCACCATTTGCGCCATAAGAAGCATTTCTCATTTCATTCACAAAGTTATTTGCTGCTTTTCTAGCAAGATCCACATTGTCCATACTCATACTCTGCTGTCTTACATTTACAAATATATTTTTCAACATAAGTGTTGTTCCTGAGGCTACTATACCAAACACAAAAATAACTACCATCGTTTCTACTAGTGTAAACCCCTTTTCTAAATTATTATTGAATAGTTTTTTCATTTCTAATTTGGTGTTAGTAGAACTTGAAGTGTTTGGTACCCAGAGATATTTAAATCGCTAATTGTTTTAGTGGTATATCCTGACATACTTACTACTACATTGTATTCCTCTGCTTGTGAAAGCCCTGGGAATATAACTTGGCCTGGAGTAAAACAACCGGATACATAATTTACCCCCACACTTGTTAAGGTTGGGTTTTTGGTAGTATCTGTTGTCGATAGATATGCTTTGTATCTTACGTACCTATTATTGTTATTTGCTGTACCTATTGTTGTACCTGGAGTTGTGTAATAGGTGCTACTTGTACCATCTGGCCCTACAAAGTTCCAAGTTTCATTATCATTGTTCGTAGCTATTTGGAACTTTACAGTTACGCTTGGGTCTTGGGAAGTTGGTTGCCAGTTAAGTGTTGTATATGAAGTTGAGTCTGTCCCTGTGTCAAAAGTTGATGATATTAGTGAACCAGAGCTAGTCAAAGTAACACCACCACTATTTATTAACCTCATTGCTAATGGTGTGTCAGTTGTATTTATATTACCATCATCTGAAAAATATCTAGTATTATTTGACCAATTACCTTGACCCGAACCCCCGTTCCAAAATTGTTGACTCCATAAACTTCCACCTGTTACATATGTAGTATCAACTGAAGAGTCTTCGTTTGTAAGGTGCACACTTGCTCCTTCGATAGGATCTCCAGTTGACCCATCTTTTACTATCACAAGTAAACTATTTGCTGTTTTATTTCCTAGTATTAAATTAAACATTTGTGTCGTATTTGGTAGTAGATTTATCTGTTGAATAGGGGATGAACCATAAATCATATATGAATCACCGGTTAGAGCTGGAGTATAGTTATCCCATTCAGTATTATTGAGTACAACTTGTCCACTGCCGTTTGAGGTGTAAGTGTTATTAAATTTCAGGACACTAGGTGTTCCAATTAATTTTGCACCAGCTACACCTAGACCAATTCCAGATATTGCTCCACAGCTTTGATTAAGGGTGTTGAATGTTAGATTGCTAGTAAGATCAATTGCAAAAGTTATCTGGGTTACTTGACCGTCAGCAATAGTTGAATCTGGCTTTATTGGGTCCGGGTTTCCTACAGTTATAGGATAGGTTTGATCTGAAGAGTAATTATTCTTCGTTACTATTATATGGTAACTATTTACGCTATTCGGAAGTCCAACCTCAACCCAGGAGCCACTAGCATTGCTCATTCTGGTAAGATTTATACTGGGGCTAATTGTATTATTTGTGATATTTATTGTAGCACCTGGTACTGGTTGTCCTACTGCATCTATAACACTTATCATCAATGCGCCACCTGAAGTCATATTTTCAAGACCAGTTGGGACTATATTTGTAATAAAGTTTTTTATTGAATTTGTACTTAAATTTTTTACAGACAACTTGACCTGTTTGTAGTCATTAGGAGCTGGATCCGTTCCTTGTATAAAAGTACCATCAGCAGTGTCATCTATATATGTAACCTCATAGTATGTTTGATAAGTTATCCCACCTATTGTCACACTTGTTGCATTTGGTAGGTCCGGTAAGTTACCATGAGGGTTACCTTGAATTGTTCCTATTTGTGAGTACGGAAGGTTTCTAGCTGTTTCTAAATACTGTTTTGCTAGACTCGATACTATAACACTATCACTATTTAGAGATGATTGTTTGGAAATAACCACGAAGGTTTGGTATACCGTAGCGGCTAATAACACAAAGATACCAACACCTATCATGCTTTCAACCAATGTAAATCCACTATTTTTACTAATACTAACAGCTGAAAGATTTTTTATTATCTTAACCATATTATCTTAGTAAATTCTATCATATTTTATGTTATACTTACTATATGAAGAAGCTGATAGTTGGTAACTGGAAAATGAATCCGCAATCTCAAAAAGAGGCGGCTATTCTTTTTAAAAATATCTCACAAGCTACAAAAAATATAAAAAACACCGAAATAGTTGTTTGTGTACCATCAGTTTACTTTACATATATTAAACAACTAAAGAATAAAAAAATTTCAATAGGAGCTCAAAATGTTTTCTTCGAACCAAATGGAGCTTTTACTGGTGAAATATCTGCAAAAATGCTCAGTGATGCTGGGATAAAATACGTAATTGTAGGTCACTCAGAAAGAAGAGCGATGGGGGAGACAAATGAAATTATAAATAAAAAATTAATCGCAGTATTAAAAGCTAAACTAACACCAATTTTATGCGTAGGGGAGTCGGTGCGTAGCCACGATGGTTTTTATTTAGCAAAAGTTCGAGAGCAACTCTCAATGTGTCTAAGTGGAATCCCTAAAAATCAAATTAAGCAAATAGTCATTGCATATGAGCCAGTATGGGCACTTTCATCAACCGAGAATCGTCATGATGCAACACCCCACGATTTTGAAGAGATGAAAATATATATCAAAAAAATTCTTACAGATATGTTTGGCCAAACTATCACTTCGTCAGTTCGTATTATATATGGAGGATCGGCAAATAAAGATAATGCACAATCATTCCTTGAGATTGGTGCAGATGGTTTACTTCCAGGCAAAGCGAGTCTCGACTACAAGAATTTTTCAAAAATTATAGAGATCGCAAGCAATATAAAATGAAAACAATAAAAGACATAGAAAAACTTTCTGGTAAACGTGTACTTGTACGTGTTGATTTCAATGTTCCTATAAAAGATGGAAAAGTTTTAGATGATTTTAGAATAAAAAAAGCTTTACCAACAATTGAGTATCTTACCCAAAAAGGAGCAATTGTTATACTAATGGCTCATTTAGGAGATGATGGAAAAGAGAGTCTTAAGGCCGTAGCACTAAAGCTAAAGAAATATTTACCCAAAATTATATTCATAGATGGGCCTATATTTTCTGACGAAACTGAAAATACAATTAAAAAAGCAAAGAAAAAAGACGTTATTTTGCTTCAAAATATGCGAAGTGAGACTGGTGAAAAAAATAATTCGCCTTCATTTGCAAGAGCACTTTCAAGGTATGGAGAAGTTTATGTAAATGATGCCTTTTCAGTAAGTCACAGAGCGCATGCTTCTATCATAGGCATTACAAAATATTTACCAGGATACGCAGGATTTCAACTTGAAAAGGAAATAAATAATCTATCAAAATCTTTTTCACCCGAACATCCATTTTTATTTATACTTGGGGGAGCAAAGTTTAGTACTAAAATGCCATTAATTAAAAAATTCCTCCGTGAAGCCGACAATGTTTTTATTGGGGGAGCACTCGCTAATGACTTCTTCCGAGCTCGTGGATATGAAGTAGGAACTTCTCTTGTTGAAGATGGTAATTATGAAATAAAGAATTTAATGAAGAGCAAAAATCTAATTTTACCTACTGACGTAGAAGCTGCTCTGGGCAAAAAAAATAGATTTATAAAACCTGATGAAGTAAATAAAGATGAATGTATTGTTGATATGGGGACAAAGAGCATTGAGCAATTAAAAGATTTAATCAAGAAGTCAAAATTTGTCCTTTGGAATGGACCACTTGGTAAATACGAGACAGGTTTTGGTGGAGCAACAGAAGAAGTTCTAAAATTCTTAGCAAAATCCAATGTCCATAGCATAATTGGTGGGGGAGATACAGTAGAACTTATATCTAAATTAAAACTTGAAAACAAACTCGGCTTTGTATCTACAGGTGGTGGCGCAACACTCGAATTTCTAACTAAAGGTACACTTCCGGGAATTAAAGTTTT
The DNA here is from genome assembly GCA_964502615.1 of uncultured Candidatus Saccharibacteria bacterium. Taxonomy (GTDB): domain Bacteria; phylum Patescibacteriota; class Minisyncoccia; order Phycocordibacterales; family UBA9973; genus UBA8515. The sequence continues at coordinate 31,807 of CAZCXF010000005.1, forward strand.
GAAATAAGATTTCTTGTTTGTGCTACAATCATAAAATGCCAAACCATACTGAACTACTTGAATTATTGCTTAAAAATCGTGGAATAAAGGAAGAAGATAGGGACAAGTTTTTAAATCCATTATACGAGCACCTATATGATCCATATCTATTAAAAGATATGGAAAAATCTTGCGTGCGGATTTTTGAGGCAATTGAGGGAAATGAAAAAATAGTTATTTATAGCGATTATGATTGTGACGGAATTCCAGCAGCAGTCATAATGTATGATTTTTTAAAAAAGATTGGATACAATAATTTTTCTGTTTATATTCCACATAGGCACGATGAAGGATATGGACTTCACCTTGATGCTATAAATGAATTTATCAAAGACCAAATTAATCTACTAATCACTTTTGATCTTGGTATAACTGCAGTTAATGAGGTTGCACAGGCACAAGCCTCTGGAATTGATGTTATTATTACAGACCACCATTTACCACAGGAAAGTATACCTAATGCATTTGCGATAATAAATCCAAAACAAAGTGGATGTGAGTATTCCGATAAAATGCTCTGTGGTGGAGGACTTTCTTTTAAACTCGTCCAGGCTTTGGTTAAAAAGTATGGCGAGTATTGGAAGGTAAATGAAGGTTGGGAAAAATGGCTTCTTGATATGGCTGGTGTTGCAACTCTCGCTGATCAGGTACCACTAGTAGATGAAAATAGGATTTTGGCATATTACGGATTAAAAGTTTTACAAAAAGGCAGACGCCCAGGGTTGATTGAACTTTTTCGTGAGGCTAAGGTTGATATAAAAAATATTAGCGAAGAAGATGTAACCTTTACTCTTGCTCCCAGGTTAAATGCAGCTTCTCGGATGGGGGACCCAATGCGAGCTTTTGAATTGCTTGCAACAGAGAATTTTGTAGAAGCTAAAACTCTCGCCTCACATTTGGCAGATATAAACAACGAAAGGAAACTCTCAGTTGCGCATATAATGAAAGATGTTAAAAAACTACTCTCAAAAAGAGAAGAGAAATCTATAATAGTAATTGGTAATCCTTCTTGGAGAGTTGGTGTACTTGGACTTGTTGCCTCAAAAATAGTTGAAGAGTATAAAAAGCCAGCGTTTGTATGGGGAAGTGAAGGGAGCGATATCATTCGTGGGTCTTGTCGCGGATGGGGAAGTATAAATCTAGTTGAGCAGATGACCAATCTGCCAGAAAATACTTTTCTTGATTTTGGAGGTCATGCTATGGCTGGAGGATTTTCAGTTTCGCATGAGGAGATTCATTTCTTAGAAGAGAGATTGCTTAAAGTCTTTGATGGGATTACAGATCAAAAGGAAATTAAAACTGATCAACCAATTGATGCAAAAATAAACATTAATGATGTAACAATGGAAAATTATAATGTAATCGAAAAACTTGCCCCATATGGAGCAGGGAATCCAAAACCCACATTTCTATTTGAAGATCTCGCTATAACTGAAATAAAAGAATTTGGTAAAGATAAAAACCACTTAGAATTGATGTTTTTGAATAGTAAAGGTAGACCAGTCAAAGCTATTTCATTCTTTAAAACACGAGAGAGTTTCGGTAGGTCACTCACAGCTGGAGAAAAGATAAATCTAATAGCAACATTTGAAAAAAGTACATTTGCTGGTCGAACCGAGCTACGACTTAGAATTGTTGATATACTATAGAATATATGAGTAAAGAAATAGAAATATATACAGATGGTTCATCACTAGGCAATCCGGGTCCTGGAGGCTACGGTGTGGTTGTAGTAGAAAATGAAAAAGTTATTAAAGAATTTGGTGGATACGAAAAAGATACTACCAATAATCGTATGGAGCTTACTGGAGCAATAGAGGCACTTGAATATATAAATAAAAATCATAAGGGTGATAATGTCACTATATATTCCGATTCCACTTATGTATTAGGTGGAGTGACTACTTGGATACACGGTTGGGAGAAAAATGGCTGGAAAACTGCAAACAAGAAACCAGTTCTAAATCAAGATCTTTGGCAAGCACTAATTACGCTCGTGAGAGTTTTTGAAGGAAGTCTAAAATGGGAAAAAGTAAAAGGTCACAACGGACACATCCACAACGAACGCGCAGATGAAATAGCGAAACAACATTCAGCCGTCCAGAAGAATAAGTTTCGGTAATATATAATTTTATTCGCGCTTTACCCTCTCTACGGGGGCTCCGACACGACTCATAAAATCATATATTACCTTCACATATGATTTTGAAGAAAGAAATTTTTGTAATAGTAGTTTTAATTTTTATTGCAATTGTGCGATTTTTCTTTTTTCTACCAAAGCCTATGTCTTATGGTAGTGCTATAGGGAAAAAAGTATTTGTTGAGGGGATAGTGGTTAATGCTCCAGACATACGGCTAAATAATCAGCGCCTTACAATTAGACCTACCAATCAAGATTCAAACATTCTCGTTGTAACTTCTAAAGATATAAAATTATCTTATGGAGATAAGATAAAAGCTATTGGGATTCTTGAAACTCCTGAGAATTTTGTCACCGCATCTGGCAAAGAGTTCAATTATGAGAGGTATCTAGCAAACCAAGACATATATTTTATTATTAAAAATGCTGAAGTAGAAATAATTTCACACAACAATGACTCTAAAATAATTTCTCTGCTATATCGATTTCGCAATGCTTTTATGGAAAATATTGAAAGGGTTATAAATCCACCTAAAAGCGATCTTGCCAATGGATTAGTCCTTGGATCTCGTGGGGGATTTGATAATAATACTAAAAACGAATTTATAAATACTGGAACTATCCATATAATTGCACTCTCTGGTTACAATGTCACCATTGTTGCTGAAAATGTTATGAAGATTTTCGGATTAGTTTTTGCTCAAACCATTTCTATAATATTGGGAATATTTGTAATAATTTTATTTATACTACTTGCTGGAGCATCATCTACTGCAATACGAGCGGGAATTATGGCATCCATTGCTCTTTTTGCACGGATGACTGGGCGCAAATACGATGCAGGGCGTGGACTTGTGACCGCAGGTTTTCTAATGATTGCCTATGATCCTAGGGTTGTTACTGATATATCATTCCAACTTTCTTTTATCGCCACATTTGGTGTCCTTTTTATAACTCCTAAGGTGATTGGTTGGGTAAAATTTATACCGATGCGTTTTGGATTTCGAGAACTTGTAGCAACGACACTAGGTGCAACTATTGCAGTACTACCAATACTATTATATTCGACTGGAATACTGTCTATCGTATCAATACCTGCAAATATTTTAATCCTACCACTCATACCTCTAACAATGTTCTTTGTATTCATTACGGGTGTATTGGGATTTGTTTCAACGCTACTTTCTATTCCATTTGCATACATTGCTCACCTACTCCTTTCGTATATTTTAGGAATGATTCACTTTTTTGCATCGTTGCCATTTGCAAGTATTACAATTTTCTATTTTCCACTAATAATTACCATAGTTCTATATGCTTTTATAGCTTGGTGGGTCTTCATAAAAAAGCCTTGACATGTTTTTATATAAGAGTAATATATCACGCATATACATTGTACCTACCCAGTTATCGTTCCCAAGCTAGGGTAGTTGTTCGAAGGGAACAAAACCAATTTTCAACTTCCAATTATGAAGAAACAAAAATTCATTTGGATGAAAGCTGCTGCTGTTTTTGCACTATTCGCAAGGCCACCTGGCTGCTGAAATTTATTGGTTTTAAGTGTACAGTTTCCAGATCCATGTTGCTTATATCCCTCAACTAGGCATGAGTCCACTATGGGATTACATGGAGCAATCCAGGAAACACGCACATCATTCAGGGCCTTCCTTTACAGGGAGGCCTTTGTTTTTTTATTTTGCTTTATTAAAGTTTTCTTCTATTACACTCCAGTTTAAATTCTCAAAAAAAGTTTCAATATATTTTTTCTTCTCACTAGTAGGGTAGTCGTAGACATATGCATGTTCCCACATATCAAGAGCAAGTATCATACTACAACCGTTTAGCTGGCCTAAATGTTGCTCGTCTACCCATGAAGCAAGAAATCTATTATCTTTTTTGTCATACCAAAGTACAGCCCAGCCGACTCCTCGTGTAAGTGCAAGCCCGGTAAATTCTTTTACAAATTTTTCATATGTACCGAAAAGTCCTAGTAATTTTTTCCCTAATTCACTCTCGGGGTTAAACGCTTTTGCACCATCTGAAAGAGAAGAAAAGTAGATCTCGTGGTTGCGCATACCGTTATACTCAAAACTAAATCTACGAAAGAGTTCTCCCACGATATAAGGATCTTTTTCAGTATCAAGGGTTGCCATTTTTTCCATAATTAAATTAACATTTTTTACATATCCAGAATAAAGCTTCAAATGCTCCTCGATATTTTTTGCTGAAATACCTTTTAATTCACCAATATTAAATTTCTTTTCTTCAAATTTTTCCATATAAAAAATAATCCAAGCAAAGCTTTTCAAGAAAAAATGTCTGGCCTGCCGGCGCGTAAGCGCGGACAGGAGATCCGAGGACTTTTTTATTGATAAGGTTTGCGTTTAATACTAATATAGATAGTATATCATGAAAAATATTCGCAAATATTTACCATATATACTCTTACTTTTTCTAGTTTTATCGGCTATTTATATATGCTACTTCCTAGTTGGTTATCGTATTAATAGCAATATATTAAAGGTTGCATTCTTAGATATTGGTCAAGGCGACTCGATATATATCGAAGCCCCAAACGGGAAACAAATGCTAATTGACGCCGGTCCAAGTCCAGTTGTATTGCAGAAACTCTCAGATGTTATGCCTTTTGGTGACAGGTCAATTGATCTTGTTTTAGCTACTCATACGGATGCTGATCATATAGGAGGATTTACATCAGTTTTAGATAAATACAAGGTTGATCAGATAATTGAAAATGGGGCAGATAATACAACTAAGACTTATAAAAATCTTGAGGATAAAATAAAAGAGCAAGATATAAAAAAGTTAATTGCTCGTCGCGGTATGAAAATAATTCTCGACAAAGAGCACAACGTTTATTTTGATATATTATTTCCCAATCGAGATATTTCAAATTTTGAATCAAACGATGGATCGATAGTAGGGAAGCTGGTTTATGGCAATGAGTCTTTTATGTTTACCGGTGATGCCACCAAATATACTGAGAGCTTGATTATGGATAACGAGAGTAAAAAAACTCTACATTCGCAAGTTTTAAAACTTGGTCACCATGGATCAAAACATTCTTCTAGCGAGTCTTGGCTTAAAGAAGTTAAGCCTGATATTGCAATAATCTCAGCAGGTTTGAAAAATAGGTACGGTCATCCACATCAAGAAGTTTTAGATCTATTAAGTAGTTTACATATTCCATATTTAGGTACTTATCAACATGGGACGATTGTTTTTAAAACTGATGGTCTAAAACTTTCATACTAAAAAATTACCTCCCGAAGAGTCGGGAGGTTGCCTAAGGCTAATTATGTGAGATACGTAACTGTGCACGATTTTAGTTGCGCGCTTACGTGCATACTACTATCTTTTGGTTTACCTGAATATATTTCAGATCTAACAAGCGTTCCGAGCAAACGTTATCCCTTCGGAACTCTCGGAGCTAGTAGTCAGGGGCAGTTACCAAAGGAAATCAACTTGTTTTAATTTTACCACTAATATGTATTCAAACAAAATAAAATCCTCACTAGTTTGTGAGGATTTTATTTTATAACTCCGGCTTTCTTGAGGACATTGTATGCACCTCTTTTATTTATTGTTTTAATTGCATGAGTTGATAAGACGAGAGGGAAGTACTTTTTTAGTTCAGGAACATAGACGCGCTTCTTCTGAAGGTTTACATATTTGCGAACCTTGCCAGTTGGGTTGAATTTTGTAGCACGAACAACGTTGGAGTATCCTCCACCCATGATTGAACCCTTTTTAGTTATTGCACAAACTTTTGCCATATGTGAGCCCCATGCTATCATATAAACCATAGCTATGCAAGCCATCGACGGAATATTTTATGTAATAGTGCTAATTATGTCTGTAGTAGTTCATGAATTCGCTCATGGTTATAGTGCGTACTTACTTGGGGATAATACAGCACGTCTTAGCGGAAGGCTAACCCTAAATCCACTAAAACACCTAGATCCTTTTGGGTCTGTTATACTGCCGCTCCTTTTAATACTTTCTCAAGCAGGGTTTGTGATAGGTTGGGCAAGACCTGTACCATACAATCCTGAAAATTTACGCAATCTTAGAAAAGGTACATTCATCGTAGCTTTTGCTGGTATTTTCGCAAATATCATACTTGCAGTTATTTTTGGACTTCTAATTAGATTTGCTCCAGGTCTTGGTTTTGATGCATCACAATATAGCGCATTTTATAAAATCACGAGTATCATAGTTCTGACTAATTTAGTTTTGGCTATTTTTAATCTAATACCTATTCCACCCCTTGATGGATCAAAAATTTTATTTTCGATTCTACCAACAAGATTTAGATATATCGAGAACTTCCTTGAGAAATGGGGGATGTTTCTACTCTTGTTTTTCATAATATTCCTTTGGGGTAAAGTAGCCCCTATTATATTTATTGCCTTCTCTTTTATAACTGGTATTCACTAGGCTGTAACCCTTCAAAATATACTTATTTGAGGTGGCCTTGCATTTTTAGAACCTATATAGTAAAGTATTCTGACTAGTCCAAAACGCGACTATTTTTGTTTTAAGCTAAATTCATAAATGCCTACAATCAATCAATTGGTTCGAAAGAGCCGAAAAATTACAAAAAGAAAATCAAAGGCCGTAGCTCTTGCTCGCGGTTTTAATTCTATTAAAAATAAGCCAGTATTTTACCCTGCGCCTTTTAAGCGTGGTGTATGTACAAAGGTTTCAACAACAACTCCAAAGAAGCCTAACTCAGCTCTCCGAAAAATTGCTCGTGTTCGTCTTACAAATGGAATGGAAGTTACTGCTTATATCCCAGGCGAAGGACACAATCTGCAAGAGCACTCTGTTGTTATGATCCGTGGGGGACGTGTTAAAGACTTGATCGGAGTACGTTATCACGTAGTTCGTGGACGTTTGGATGCAACAGGTGTTGAAAAACGTCGTCAATCTAGAAGTCTATATGGTAACAAGCGACCAAAAGAAGCTAAGAAATAATTAATATATGCGAAGAAAAATAAAAAATCGAAATATAGTTGAACCAGATATTGTTTACAATTCTCCAAAGCTTGCAAAATTCATAAACAACATCATGCTTCATGGAAAAAAGGAGACTGCTCGCAAAGCTGTTTACTTGGCATTTGATATCATCAAAGAAAAAACAGGTAACCCAAACCCACTTGAAGTTTTCGATACTGCTATTAAAAACGCTGGTCCTCAAGTTGAGGTTCGCTCACGACGTATCGGTGGTGCAAACTACCAAGTTCCTCGTGAAGTTCGTCCTGAACGACGCCAAGCTCTAGCAATGCGATGGATAATCCTTGCTGCTCGCGGAAAGAAAGGTGCTCCAATTCATGAAAAACTTGCTGAAGAATTAATCCTTGCTTCAAAAAACGAAGGTTCTGCAGTTAAGAAACGCGATGATACTCACAAGATGGCAGAGTCCAACAAAGCATTCGCTCACTTCGCTTGGTAATCAAATTTTACACACATTTACAAAAACTCCCCTAATAGGGAGTTTTTGTTTAGCTAATCTGTATTTACAATTTTATTTTTTTATGTTATAAGTTGGTAAATTCATATAGTCGGGCTACAAGAGTGAAAGTAGGCATTCTTGTAACCCGATTATAAAAAACCTTTAAAAGTGTATAAAATGAAAAGCAAGTACTCAAAAAATCCAGAAATAAATGGAAAAACTTCTAAACAACTTATTGAATTAGGTAAGAGAAGGGCTTCCACCCCTTTTTGGAGAAGCATTATCTTATCAAACAAGTTGTCAAAAGGACAACTGGAAAGATTGCTCCCTTTAATCCGTGGAGTTTTAAATGTGAGCCTGGTGTTGGAGAAGATTGGCTATCCTAAATACACAAGTAATGCCTTACTTGAAGGCATTGTAAAAGCAATAAAAAATACGAGCCACTCTGAAAAAAATAGAGTCATAAGGAGAGTGTTTGAAAAAGATATGCTAATCAATGATGGAAAAAGGCTGGCCGAGAAAATTGGAACACTTGAAGCCTGGAAACGTTTTATCCAGGCAAAAGGCTCAATTTTAAATTCCAACGACTTGATGAAAATCGGCTCTCAATTCAACGAATCTTCGTTGTGGATAAATATTGTAAGACACTCCTGCAATCTGAAGATTGAGCAAATCAAACACATTCTAAATAAGGATTGCTTCACCAACAACAGCTATGATAAAAGACTTCTTTTAAATGATATCCTTATTAAATATCTTTACGGGCGTCCACTATTCTGTGTTGATGTGTTCATTGATTTTATGGATTTGCTGAGCAAACAAGATCTTATTACAAGTCACAGCAGAGAAATTGAACGCTGCAAGGAAGTAATTTTCGAAAATGTTGATTTATGTGATCTAGGGTTGGATCAACTGGTCCGACTGTATTTCAGAGTAAGGGAAAAAATTGTGTTAGAAGCACTCTTTCTTAAGTGTGTTTCCTTTTCAAAAGAAGACCTCTCTGGTTTACTACAAAATGGGCACGAAAAAACCAAGGATTTCATACTTTCGCATTTTAAAATTTAGCATAAAATTGTATTTTCTTTTAAAAACCGGCTCCCAGAGCCGGCCTTTTTTATTTGCAAAAATAGGGCATTTATTGTATATTCTAGGGACATAGACACTCGTGTCTTTTTATTTTTATCAAGTAATTATATACATATGGAAAGAGATTATCCTTTAGAGAAAGTTAGAAATATTGGAATTATAGCGCACATTGATGCGGGAAAGACTACGACAACAGAGCGTGTTCTTTTCTACACTGGTGTATCACACAAAATCGGTGAAGTTCACGACGGCGAGACAACAACAGACTGGATGGAACAAGAGCGTGAACGTGGTATCACTATCACATCTGCGGCTGTTACATGTTTCTGGACTCCTACATATGCACCTGGTGATAAATCTAAAAAACACCGTTTCAATATTATCGATACCCCTGGACACATCGACTTCACAGTGGAAGTTAAAAGATCTCTCCGTGTGCTAGACGGTGCAGTTGTAGTATTTGATGGTGTTGCTGGGGTAGAGCCTCAATCAGAAACAAACTGGCGCTATGCTGATGAAGCAAGTGTTCCTCGTATTTGTTTTATAAACAAACTTGATCGTACAGGTGCTTCATTTGAGCACTCATATAAAACAATCCTAGATCGTCTTACAAAGAAAGCTATTCGTATGCAGATTCCTATTGGTCTTGAAGATTCTCACGAAGGAGTTGTAGATCTTTTAAAGATGAAGGCATATTACTTTGAAGGGGAAATGGGTAACAAAGTTATTGAAAAAGAAATCCCTGAAAATCTAAAAGCTGATGCAGAAAAATTCCATGCAGAACTTATTGAAAAAATAGTTGAGCAAGACGATGCTGTTATGACTGCATATCTTGAAGGAAAAGTTCCAGATCTTGATACCTTAAAAAAATTGATGAGAAAGGGAGTTATCGCAAACGAAATCTTTCCAGTGTTTGCAGGTAGTGCTCTAAAAAACAAAGGAGTACAACTTGTCCTCGATGCTGTTGTTGATTACTTGCCAGCTCCAACAGACATTCCTCCAATCCCAGGTATTGATCCAAATACTGATGAGCCAACAGTCCGTAATGCTTCAGATGCAGAACCATTCGCAGCGCTTGCTTTCAAAGTTGCAACTGATCCATTCGTAGGACAGCTTATTTTCTTCCGCGTTTATTCAGGAAGTATATCTGCAGGAAGTTATGTTTATAACCCTAGAACTCGCAACAAAGAACGCCTAGGCCGAATACTTCGTATGCATGCAAACGAACGTGAAGAAGTGAAAAAAGTTTTCGCAGGAGAAATTGCAGCAGCAGTAGGACTTAAAGATACAATCACTTCAGATACTATCTGTGATGAAGAACACCCAGTTGAGCTTAACCGTATTATTTTCCCAGAACCAGTTATCAATCTCCGTGTTGAACCGAAGACTAAAGCTGATCAAGAGAAAATGGGTATGGCATTAAATCGTCTTGCACAAGAAGACCCTACATTTAAAGTATCAACTGATTCTGAAACAAATGAAACAATTATCGCAGGAATGGGAGAGCTCCATCTTGAAATTATTGTTGATCGTATGAAAAGAGAGTTTTCTGTTGAGACAAATGTAGGTAAACCACAGGTTGCATACCGCGAGACTATTACAGGAACTGCTGATGTTGAAGGTAAATACATCAAACAGTCTGGAGGTAGAGGTAACTACGGACACGTTCGTATCAAAGTTAAGCCTATGGATCAAGCTGTTGATGAAGATGATCTTCCAAAGAACGTAAAGCGTGAAAAAGGTTTTGAATTTATAAACAACATTAAAGGAGGTGTTATTCCTCAGGAATATATTCCGGCTTGTGAAAAAGGATTCAAAGAAGGTCTTGACCGTGGAGTTCTTGCAGGATTCAAACTCGAGAATGTTTCTGTTGATCTATACGACGGAAGTTACCACGATGTTGACTCAAACGAAATGGCTTTCAAAATTGCAGCTTCTATGGCAGTACAAGATGCTTGTAAAATAGCAAAACCAGTTATTCTTGAACCAATGATGAAAGTTGAAGTTATTACTCCAGATAAATTCATGGGAGATGTTACAGGAAGTCTTTCTTCAAAGCGTGGAATTATCGAAGGAATGGAAGCTCGTGGCATGAACCAAGTAGTTAAAGCTGTTGTTCCTCTATCTGAAATGTTCGGATACATGACTTCACTTCGTTCAATGACTGAAGGACGTGCAGGATTCACTATGGAATTCCTACGTTACGATATAGTCCCTACAAACGTAGCTACTGCTATCATTGAGTCTCGAAAATAAAACTAAAGCCAATTTTGAATAATCATTTTAAATGATATAATCGTTTTATATCAGTTAAAATTTTTAAGTATGCAAAATCAAAAAGGCAATATTAGTGTCATCGTTACTTTTATTATCGTCGCTTGTATTATAGGCTTTGTTGTTTATGGGTTACTAAATAAAACATCAGATACTTCAAAAACTGATGAATCAAACAAAATCACAACAACACCTGATACATCTAGTAAAACAGAAGTTAAAGAAGAAAATAAAACTTCTACAAAAAATATGGATCAAACAAAAAGATTATTACCAAATTTCAAACCAGTCGCTAAAGTATCTTCTCTTGAGAAAATAGATACAGTTGTAGGTACAGGCGATGAAGTAAAACCTGGTGCAACTGTAAGTGTTCACTATACTGGAGCAATCGCTTCAACTGGAGAAGTATTCCAATCTTCAAAAGATTTTGGAACAAATCCGATAACATTTCCTCTTTCTGGAGTTATAAAAGGTTGGACTGATGGAATTCCAGGTATGAAGATAGGTGGTACACGAAGATTGATTATTCCAGCAGCTCAAGCTTATGGAGCAAATCCTCCACAAGGTTCAGGTATTCCAGCTAATGCAGATTTAGTTTTCGATGTTGAACTAATTGCGATCAAATAGTTTTTAATTTATGAAAGAAAAAAAAGAGTTAATAATAAACTTTGTAAAGAAGTATTACAAAAAGAAGCGTTTTTGGGCGATAATTATTATCGTTATTATTTTCCTCTTCTTTTTCTTAAAACCAGCTAAACCAGTTGTAAATATCAGTATAGATACTGCAAAATATGTAGACCTGAAGCAGACAGTTTTAGCTACTGGCCAAGTTACTTCAAATACGGATTTAAACTTATCTTTTAACTCTACTGGCATTGTAAAGTCACTCAAAGTAAAAGTTGGAGATGTTGTAAAGAAAGGTGATGTCCTAGCTACAATCGACCAAAGTACCGCTCTAGCTTCTCTTACGCAAGCACGTGGAGCCTTACTTTCTGCTCAAGCTAAATACAAAAAGTTGATAGAAGGTGGAGATGTAGCACTTGCTCAAGTTGTACTCGATCAGACTAAAAAAACTCAAGATACTATCGTAAAAAATGCATACAAGAAATTACTTAACTCAACTCCAGAAGCTTTTCCAGATAATGGTACAGACAATTATGAAGCGCCTATAATTAGTGGAACCTATAATGGCGATAAAGAGGGAGTTATTAATGTGAATATTTACAGGACTAGTGGTGGAATAGGTTTTAATCTCTCTGGACTTGTGTCTGGTAGTGGTCTCGGTAACAATATAACACCACAACCTTTAGGGAATAGTGGGCTTTATATAAGATTTCCTTCAACTAATGATTTCGTTAACTGGGTAATTCAGATTCCTAATAAAAAAGCCCCAGACTATCTTTCTAACTACAATGCTTATCAATCCGCAGTATCTCAAGCTGAATCTTCAATTGAACAAGCTACAAAAGATCTAGAACTAAAAAAAACAAGATCTCAAGGTTCTGATACTGATTTGGCTCGAGCAGAGATTATTTCAGCAGAAGGGCAAGTTCAATCAGCCCAAGCTAAATTTGAAGATACTATCTTGCGTGCACCTGCTGATGGGACTATAACAAGTGTTGATTTGAAACTAGGAGAATTATCTGAAGCTCAGAAGCCTATAATAACTCTTCAAGATGTTTCAAACTTATATGTTGAAGCAAAAATAAATGAATCAAATATTGCAAATGTAAAACTTGGACAAAGTGTAACTATGACTTTCGATGCATTTGGAACATCAAGAATCTTTAATGGAACAGTTGTTCATATTGATCCGGGCGCTACTACTACAGATGGAATTGTAAATTACAAGATAAAGGCATCAATTTTAAACCTAGATCAGGCAATAAGAACTGGGATGAATGCAGATATATCTATTCTTACAGCGGAAAAAGATCACGCCCTTGTTATACCTAAAGCTGCTGTAATTAGCCGTGATGATAAAACCTATGTAAATGTAATAACAAAAAAAGATTCTCAAGAATATAAGGAAAAAGAAATAAAGACAGGATTGACTGGTGACGGTAATCGCATAGAAATCACAAATGGCCTTTCAGATGGGGAGGAAATAGCTATTGTATCTAAATAATGAAAGATGTAATAAAAATGGAAGGTTCGTTCTCTAGGAACGTTAAAGTCGGTTGGTTTTTAGCCCGCCGTGATATTGAGCGTGCCAATATTTGGACTACTGGACTCATTGTCATGGTCATGACTCTAACCTTCTTAAATCTAATAGTAGTTTCTGGTATTTTAGTTGGGCTTATTCAAGGTTCAGAAGACGCTCAAAAGAAGTATGCAATAGGTGATATCGTTATATCTCCATTTTTAAAGAAAGATGTAATTGAACAAACTCCGATGGTTGTTGATATAGTAAAAACTATCCCAGGGTATCGAAACCATACAGTCAGATACACTGGATCAGCAAGAGTAGAATCAAATTATAGAGAAACAATTGCACCTGGAGATAAACGTGATGGAGCCGGAGGATCATTGCTTGGTATTGATCCTCAAGAAGAAGAGAAGTTCTCTGGGATTTCTAAGTTTATTATTCGTGGTTCTTATTTAAATACTCTTGATCAGGACAGTGTTTTGATTGGTAAAAATTTACTTTATGAATTTACTCCAATAGAAGCTCCAGGATTTCAAACTCTTAAAAATGTTTCTGTTGGTTCTCGTATAAAAGTAACTGTTGGAGATGCTTCTAAAGAGTATTTTGTAAAAGGTATATTGAAAAGCAAAGTAGATACATTTGATACTTCAATTGTCGCTCTTGATTCAGAAGTCAGAAAACTTGTTGGAAGAAATGATCTAGATGCCGGTTCAATTGCAATACAATTGCAACCAGGCACAGATCCGATGCAAGCTAAGAATTTCCTCCTAGCATCGGGAGTTGGGGATCATGCACGTATTCAGACTGCCGAGGAGGCCTTCCCAAAATTCTTAAAAGATATTAAAGCAACTTTTGCAATTCTAGGTTCTGTTATTTCAGGGATCGGTCTTGTTGTAGCTTCGATTACAATATTTATTGTTATTTTCGTAAACGCTATCACTCGCAGACGTTTTATTGGAATATTAAAAGGTATTGGTATAAATAAGAGAGCAATCTTATACTCATATATGTATCAAGCTTGTATATATGCAGGTTGTGGGATCATCATAGGTATGACTCTTATATTTGTCGTTATTAAGCCATATTTTGCTACACACCCACTCGATTTCCCATTTTCTGATGGTATCTTAGTTGCAACATTATCTGGTACTCTTATAAGAGCAGGTATCTTGCTTGTCGCAACAATTATTGCCGGATATATACCAGCTAAAATAGTTATTAAACAAAATACTCTAAGTGCAATACTTGGAAGATAATTTATGATAGAAGCAAAAAATCTTACAAAAATATTTCAAAGTGGGGATCAAAAAATTATTGCACTCAATAAAGTTTCATTTACTGTACCTCAAGGACAGTTTCTAACTATTACAGGTAAATCAGGCTCTGGTAAATCAACACTACTTTATCAACTTGGCCTTTTAGATATTCCAACCTCAGGGGAGGCTATTATTGACGGTAGAGATTTCGTAGTAGCAAATGAAAAAGAACGCACTCACGCAAGACTAAATGATCTTGGTTATATCTTCCAAGACTACGCTATCTTGCCATCACTCTCAACGCTAGAAAATACAATGCTACCGCTTTTGATGCAGGGCTATACTACTAGCCAAGCCACTAAAAAAGCAAAAGCAGCACTTGAAAAAGTTGGGCTGCTTGATCGTATGAACAATCTACCTAGTCAATTATCTGGAGGTCAGCAACAACGCGTTTCTATTGCTCGTGCTATTGCGCATGCTCCAAAAGTTATTTTTGCGGATGAGCCAACAGCTAACCTCGACTCAGAAACTTCTGAGCAAGTGATAAAAACTTTTATTGATCTAAACAAAGAAGGGCAAACAATAGTAATGGTGACTCACGAACCAGAATACGCAAAACTAGCTCACCGTACCATCACAATGGCTGACGGGGTTATTACAAGTGATGTAATGAATAAGCATAAATAAAAAACCCCATCCCTTTTAAACTAGGGATGGGTGAAAATTTTCATGTCCGGTAAAGCTATATTGCCATTTCCTTGTTCTTATAAACGTAGATGGACCATAAGCCCATCGCGGTTAATAAAAGCAGGAAAATTATCCAGATAAAGTTGCTGAGGTCATGGTTTTTGAAGGTGTCAGAAGTGCAAAGGCATCCTAACCCCAACGAAGCCGTTGACAACACAAATTTTACCGCCTGGGCGCAGCCTCTCTCGAAGCTAGTCCCGCTGGCATTTCCCCACTTAAAAAAATAAAAAACAACAGCGCTAAAACCGAAAAAAGTAGTAAGCGCTAAACCGAAAAATTGATTCGCTTCCATAATATTGATTTAAACGTTTTGAAATAAAAGAACTAAAAATAATTCTATCATTATAATCATATTTGTCAAGCCATTTTGTGGTGTGCTACAATGGACTAATGGAAACACTTTTAACAAACAAAAAATTTATCAAGGCCTCAACTGGTCTTGTGGGCATGTTATCAATATTTTTAATAGTTCTTGTAATCAATGAGATAAGGTCTAGCCAGTATATTGGTCATGGCAATCAGCAACCTGCATCTATAACAGTGTCGGGCAAAGGGGAAGTTATGGCTGTATCTGATATAGCTACACTTTCTGTAAACCTTTCAAAAGATGGTGTAACTTCCAAAGAAGCCCAGAGTCTTTTAAATGAACAAATAACCAAAACAGTTGATTATTTAAAGAAGCAAAAAATAGAAGATAAGGATATAAAATCAGAATACGGAGGACTTAATCCAAAATATTCTTATGAATCTGTAGCTTGTTTTACTTACCCATGTCCGCAAAAAGATCCTAAAATTGTTGGTTATACAGCAACTCAATCTATAACAATAAAAGTGCGCGAAGTTGATAATGCAAATGAAGTTCGTACAGGTCTTGCTACACTTGGTCTTACAAATATAAGTGGCCCTACTTTTTCTATAGACAACCAAGATGCACTAAATGATCAGGCTCGCGAAAAGGCTATTATTGATGCAAAAGAAAAAGCAAAGGTACTAGCAAAACAGCTTCATGTTAGGCTTGGTGATATCATAAGTTTTTCCGAAAACGGAGGTGGGTACCCAATGATGTACGCTAAAGGAGCAATGATGGACTCTGCTTCAGTATCTTCCGCTCCAGCACCAGAACTTCCAAAAGGGGAAAACAAAATAACCTCAAATGTAAACATTGTTTACGAAATACGTTAAAAATCCAAAAAAGCCCCTAAATAGGGGCTTTTTTGATGGATTGACTTTATGGACTTAAAAGGGTAATATATTTGCATAAGCCCTTCGGGGTGATTTTTAATAAGAGGGAAATTTATATGAATAAAACTGTTGAATATTTAAAAGAGGTAAGAGCAGAAGCAAAGAATGTAACTTGGCCAACACGCAAAGAGACTTTTTACTTTACACTGGCTGTTTTAATCGTATCTGCTTTTATTGCTTACTACTTAGGTCTTTTTGATAAATTGTTCGCATTTGGACTTCAGTATTTACTTAGTAGATAATCTACTTGCTCTAAGCAAGTTTCTAAAATATGGCTAAACAAGAATTAAGGGGAGAGAGAAATTGGTACGCGATACATACTTACGCAGGTTATGAAAATGCCGTCATGCGTAATTTGAAGCAGCGTATCGATTCACTAGGTATGAATGACAAGATTTTTAATGTCATCGTTCCAACAGAAAAGAAAATAAAAATAAAAGCAGGTAAACGTGTAGAAGTTGAAGAAAAAGTTTACCCAGGTTATGTACTTGTTGATATGATAGTAGATGACAACTCTTGGTATGTTGTTCGTAATACTCCCCGTGTTACAGGATTCGTAGGTGCAGGAGTAAATCCAGTTCCATTAAACAAACAAGAAGTAAACGATCTCTTTGGTAGAATGGATAAAGCAGAAGGCGGTGGAAGTAAACACCAGATTGATGTTGAGATCGAAGAAATTGTCAGAATTGCTGATGGTCCATTTAAAGACCTTGAAGGCAAGGTAAATGATGTTGATCGTGAAAGAGGCAAGGTTAAAGTGTTGGTCTCAATGTTCGGTCGTGAGACACCAGTTGAACTTGATTTCTTGCAGATTAAGAAGTTATAAGTATAATAGATGGGTCCGTGTTCGGCCTTGTGCCGTGCTTCTCACGAGATTAATCAAATAAAATATATGGCAGCTAAAAAAATAACAAAGAAAGTAAAATTACAAATACCAGCCGCAAAGGCAACACCAGCTCCTCCTCTTGGACCAGCGCTCGGTCAAGCTGGAGTAAACATTGCAGAGTTCTGTCAAAAGTTCAATGCGATGACACAAGCTATGGCAGGGGAAACTGTAGGATGTGTTATATCAGTATACGAAGATCGTACTTATGATATTCAAGTTAAAACTCCTCCAGTTGCAGGTCTAATATTCAAAGCAGCAGGAATTGAAAAAGGTTCTGGTAAGCCAAACACTTCAAAAGCAGGAAAGATTACCAAAGCTCAAGTTAAAGAAATTGCTATGAAGAAAATGCCTGACCTAAATGCTAAAGATATAGAAGGTGCAATGAAAATAGTAGAAGGAAGTGCACGTTCTGCAGGAATTACAGTTGTTGAATAATTTACAAAGAATATCTCCCTACGCGGGGGATTTTCTTTTGTATATATGAGTAAAAAACCTGAAAAAATTTTCTTAGAAAAAATAATTAGAAAAGTTGCCCCAAAAATCGGTGCGAGTGTTTTGTCTGAACCAAAGTGGGGAATAGTATTTCAAGTAACATTTAAAAACGGAAAACGTAAATATTCAAGATTTAATAGTGTTGACCTAAATCCCTTAGGCTCATCAGAAGTGGCTCGTGATAAAGACTATGCAAATTTCTTTATGAAAGGCATGGGTTATCCCACCATAGAAGGGAAAGCTTTTTGTTCACCAGTATGGGCAAAAACTATAAAGTCAAAGGATGATATAAATGCGGCGTTTAAATATGCAAAGTCGCTTGGATTTCCAGTTATTGTAAAACCAAATAGTGGGAGTCAGGGTGTAGATGTTGCTTTGGTTTATAGCCGAGAAACTTTCTTTAAAGCTATGAATAAGATTTTCAAAAATGATCGCATGGCCCTAGTTCAAAGAAAAGTAACAGGTAAAGATTACCGTATGGTGGTTTTAGATAATAAAATAATTTCTGCTTATGAAAGAATACCACTATCTGTAGTGGGGGATGGAAAGTTATCTATAAAGAAACTCCTAGAAAAAAAGAAAAAATATTTCAAAAAAATAAAAAGAGATATAAATATAGATGTAAGTGATCCTCGTATAAAATCAAAACTAAAATTTTTAGGTAAAAACATAAACTCAATTCCTAAAAAAGATGAAAAAGTTTTTCTTTTAGATAATGCGAACCTCTCCAGCGGAGGGGACTCAGTTGATGTTACAAATAGTATTCATAAAGATTTTAAAAAAATTGCTACAAAGCTTACAAAGGATATGGGCCTTAGAATATGTGGAGTAGACCTTATGATAGATGGTGATATAGCCGATAAACCCAAAAAATACTGGGTTATAGAAGTAAATTCTGCTCCAGGGCTTGATCACTATGTGACCACCGGCAAAGCTCAAGAGAAAATTGTCGAAGATATGTACTTGGAAGTTCTAAAAAGTATGCAAAAATAAACCCGCTTTGCGGGTTTATTTAATCTTAAGAAACTCTTTCAACATATTCTCCGGTTTCAGTATTTACTCGTATAGTATCTCCAACTTCTACGAAAAATGGGACACTTAGTTTTATACCACCTTCGAGGGTCACAATTTTTCCTCCACCGTTGGCAGTGTTGCCTTTGATAGATGGGGGAGCTTCTTTGACTACGAACTCCATTTTTACTGGGACTTTTACACTAATGATTTGCTCCTCGCCGTCATTGTCCCAGACCAGCGCAGTTGCATTTTCATTTGCTTTTAAATATTTTGCAGAATCACCCAGAACCTTTTCATCTAGTTTAAATCTATCTTTTGGATTCTCTGGATCTGAGAACCAGTATTCACCTTTATTTGTATAAAGAAATTTTACATCTTTTTTGTTTATTTCTGCCTCATCTGCTTTATCAGAAGCATGGAAAACTGTGTTCCAAGTACGACCAGAGAGCAAACTCTTTAGTTTGACTTGGTTTTGAGGTTTACGTTGCTGAGTACGTGCAACATGAGCTTCCATTACCTCGCATGGCTCATCTTCGAATATAATAATTTTTCTTTCTCTTATTTCGCTGTATTCTAACATTTTGCTATTCTAGCTTATTAAATAGGCTTTTTCAAGCCATTGACAATCTGAAAAAAAGTTATAGAATGAGCGTAAATCAAAAACTACCACCATGAAAGGGATTAATAAATTAATAGTATTGATACTTCTGACAATATTGTCTGTAATCTATATCTACAAAGAAATTACTGGGGTAAATGTTCCGTATCTTTTTTTAGGAACACTATTGATTGGTTTTTATGTAATTTGTTTCATAACATATTTATATTCAAACCTAAACAATGTAAAGCCAGTTCCTAAATTAGAAAGAGAAGATTTGCCTTGGGCTGTGTTGTCAGTTTATACGATATCTTTCCTCGTTTCTTTTCAAGGATTCCGATTGAATAATTTTACAATTCCTGGTTCCTTTGGATGTGCTTTGCTAACTGCAGTACTAGGCATAGCACTATGTATGTTTGCATGTTCACAAAGTGAGAAATGGAAAAGAAAAGGATATTAATTAACTCTTTTAAAACTATTTTCTATGAACTTGAAAGCAAACTTATTTATTTTGGTCTTTATGACCACTGTATGCTTGCTCCTTTCTGTAATGGAAGGGAAGGGATTAGTATTTGTATTACTTAGTTTTGCAGTAGCAAGGCTATCAATGTATTACCAAATGCATTACTCTGAATGGTTGGATTCAACAATTCTAATTGTAATCTCGTACGCCAACATCTCACTCGCATGCTTTGTGTTTGTGAAGGTGGTGACCGATTCAATTTTTGGTATAACTCCATATTCATTGATTCCAGCTACAATAGCTTTGATCTATGGATTAAGTTATCCAATTTTTTCCCTTACGATTGGTCGTGCATATCGTAGCAAATGAATTTACCTTTTTATGAAAAAGGGGACGTGCCGGAAGGTGCGTTTTTTTATTGACAATTAACAAAAAAAGTAGATAATAAATTCCAATTTACATTGATCATCAAATATTTGTCTCACTATAAAAAAACCCACCATGACACGAATTTTTATTGTGCTACTTAGCATGCTGATTACCGTACTGTACTTCCTACTGTATGGGCACGACAACACACTAAGCCTCCCGCTTCTCCATTCAAAGCTTGAATGGACTATTCCTGGATGGTCAATTAAAGTAGCCATCTGGATCACAGCCATCGGCTGGCTGGTTTTGATCATGCAGAAATTCGCAGAAGTTCAAGGTACCATCTGGGCTGTGATAACAGTTCTGGCTGGAGCCTTCTCCACATGGTTTGCATGGTCTATAGTATGGGGTTCCATTGAGTGCCCCATTACTAAATTTCTTGCAATCCTATCCTGCGCAATCTGTTCCTTTGGAATTTCCCTTTCCTTAGGATACAGAAGGATAAAATAATTAACTGCTAAAAAGGGAATGCCACCTCGGTTGAGGTGGCATTTTTATTTGATATATTATTCCGCTGCACTAGTTACTTGAATCTCGTCAAAGCGTCCACGGACTTCTTTTAGTATTTCTTCAGATAGTTTTTTATTGTCACGTAGGAATGTGCGAGCAGCATCGTATCCGCGTCCTAGTTTTACTTCCTCAACTGGTCCCTTCTCTCGAGCTTTTGCAGTACCTAAATATGTAAATACAGCACCGCTTGATTTGGAAATAATTCCAAGCTTTTCACCAAGAGCCATGATTTCACCTTCACGTGAAATTCCTTCGCCATACAAAATATCAAACTCTGTTTGTTTAAATGGTGCTGCTACTTTATTTTTCACAACCTTCACACGAGTGCGTGAACCCACAACTTCTTCTCCTTTTTTGATTTGAGCAATACGACGAATATCTAAACGGATAGATGTATAAAATTTAAGTGCTTTACCTCCTGGGGTAGTCTCGGGATTTCCAAACATTATTCCTATCTGCATACGAATCTGATTTATAAATATAACTACAGTTTTTGATCTTGCAACTATAGCTGTAAGTTTGCGAAGTGCTTGAGACATAAGACGAGCCTGTTTACCAACATGAGATTGACCCATGTCTCCTTCGATTTCATCGCGAGGGGTGAGTGCTGCGACTGAGTCAACAACAATCACATCAATCTTTCCAGAACGAATAAGACTCTCTGTTATCTCAAGTGCTTGCTCTCCGTTGTCTGGCTGAGATATCAAAAGATCTTTTATATTTACTCCAAGCTTCTTTGTATATTCTGGATCCATAGCATGCTCTGCATCGATATAAGCACACACTCCACCTTTTCTTTGAGCTTCTGCAACTATATGAAGTGCAAGAGTAGTCTTACCAGAGCTTTCTGGTCCAAATATTTCAATCATACGTCCTCGAGGAACACCTCCAATACCAAGCGCCATATCAAGACCAATAGATCCAGTAGGGATGA
>CAZCXF010000005.1:53554-64411 GCA_964502615.1 uncultured Candidatus Saccharibacteria bacterium
CTAGGTCAACTTTAGGGGAGTCACCAAACTTCATAATTGCCCCTTCTCCAAACTTAGTTTGAATAGATTTAATTGTATCCTCGATAGCACCGCCCATTTCCTTTGCTTCTTTTTTTGCTTTCTTTTGCATAATGTATAATTATAAGTGAACGGTCGTTCACAGTCAATAAAATACCTGTGAATAACTAATTCATATTGATAATCGTATTCCCAATAGCCACAACTCCAGTGCTCTCCTGATACATAACCTCTAGTTTTTTCTCATCTACATGTCCAAATTTGTCTTCTGCTGAAAGTGTGATAACTGAAAGTCCTGGAAGAAGAGCTATGTTTTCTGTAAAGTTTCCATCTTTATCTATAAATATTTCTCTACCGTTTAGACTTATATATGTAGCATTTTTAGCCTTCCCCAATACTTTTACTAGGGGAGATACTTCACTTTTATTTATAGAAGCAGTAATTTTTACTCCTCTAAATATAAAGTCCATTTTCATATACGTAAAAACTCCAATAAGTATAAAAAGGAAAGCACATGACAGAATGCCGAGCCACCACTTTATACTTTTGTTTTTTATCGTATGCATTTTATTTTAAATACTATCTTCTACTCCAACAGTATGATCCATTGCTTTTTCAAGAACGTCTCTAGGTTTTGCTCCGTTGCCTGGTCCTATAACTCCGCGTTCTTCAAGCATATCTATAAGTTTTGCAGCGCGAGCATATCCCACCCCAAGTTTTCTTTGCAAGTAAGATGTCGATGCTTTACCTGCTTCTATCACTGTTGTACGAGCATCTTCATATAAATCATCGTCATCTCCTCCTTCGAGACTATCACTAAAAAGACCAGCACCATTTTTTTCAATTGATCCAGAAAGTTCTATCGTATCAGGTAATTCATCTATATAAGCCTTCTTTAAGTATTCTACCACTTTTTTAACTTCTTCCTCAGATATAAATGCACTTTGTAAACGCTCTGGTTGAGACATCTCGCCCGATGCATAAAGCATATCTCCAGCACCTAGAAGCTTCTCAGCTCCACCTTGGTCAAGAATAGTTCTTGAATCAATTTGAGAAGAGACTTGAAGAGCAACACGAGTAGGGACGTTTGCCTTGATCAATCCAGTAATAACATTTACTGATGGACGCTGAGTTGAAAGAATAAGGTGAATACCTACAGCACGAGACATCTGAGCAAGACGAACTATTGCACTTTCAAGTTCTCTTGGATATGTTTGCATTATATCTGCAAGTTCGTCGATGACTATAACTATATAAGGCATCCTCTCTGCCTCACCATTTTTCGATTTACCATAAACAGTAGAATGATATGACTCTATATCTCGCACAGATTCAGCTTGAAGGATATCATATCTTCGATCCATTTCTTTTGCTGCCCATTTAAGAGCCAAAATTGTTTTCTTTGGATCAGTAATAACAGGGGTAAGTAAATGAGGGATTTTATTATAAAGAGTAAGTTCAACACGCTTCGGATCAACCATTATAAGGCGAAGGTCTTCTGGACCATTTCTATATAGTAGGGAAGTAATTATTGAGTGTATGGTTACAGATTTACCTGACCCAGTAGTACCTGCTACGAGCATGTGTGGCATCTTTGCTAAATTACCAAACATTGCTTTACCAGAAAGGCCTCTACCGAGGGCAATAGTCAAAGGTTTTGGTGAGTTTTGGAATTTATCATCAGAGAGGAGTGTTGCAAGACCGACAGTTGATTTAACCTTGTTAGGGATTTCAATACCAACTAGTGATTTACCAGGGATCGGTGCTTCAATGCGGATGGGGTGGGCAGCAAGGGCAAGAGATAGATCATTTTGAAGTCCGACAATGCGTGAAAGTTTTACACCTTGCGCAGGTTTTAATGCATATCGAGTAACAGTTGGACCAATGGTTACTTCATCCATCTCTACAGATATGCCAAAGTTTAGAAGTGTACGCTGAATAATATTCATGTTACCCTTCAAATCCCCAACATTTGGTTTACCCTTATCTTTTTCAAGTAGGCTAAGTGGGGGAGGAGTGTATGCTGTTAGGAACTTTTTCTTAACTGGGAATTTTTCTTCTTCCTCATCTTTTATCTCACTTTCGTCGTATTCGATTGGCTCTTCTTTAGTATCGCTCTTAACTTCTTCTGGAGCTCCACTTACTTCATCTACATCGATACTATCTTCTCCACTTTTTATATTTATTTTAGGTATTCTCAAATCTTGTTTAAAGAAACCTACTATTTTTTTCCAGAATGTCACTAGGTTTGGTTTTTCATCAAAAAGAATAATGAGCGATACTATTAATATTGCACCCATTATCAAAATACCTGCATATATTCCAAAAAGTTTTACAAACGGAAAAGAAGATATTGCGCCAAGATATCCACCAAGCAATATACTATTTGATGGACCACCACCATTTACGGCGATATCTATAATTCCAAGTGTAGACAATAGTACTAGGGTAGAAGTTATCGCATGAAGTCTTGCCACTTGAGGCTTACCATTTTTCATAAAAGATATACCGACTATCACAAGCAGGATAGGTAATATATAGAATCCAAAACCAAAAAACTTACTAAATATATTAAAGAAATATTCTCCAGCAACCCCTGCCATTTTAAATATAGAAAGGAGTACAAAAAATCCAAAAACCAAAAGTACTACACCCCAGATACTTTGCCTGGTTTCATCTTTAAGTTCAACTTTATTTTTCTTCTTTTTGCCTCTGCCTTTTTTGGTAGGGGATTCATCTTCTAGCTCTTCTTCAACATCTTTTTTTGCCATAATATCCTTATATTATATCACATGATTTTACTTATAAATATTTAATTTTTTAAAAATATTAATCACAAAAAATCCTAACAAAAAAGTCCTCGGATCTCCTGTCCATACGAGAAGCTCCAGGCAGGCCAGACATTTTTTCTTAGGAGTTTTTGTTCTAATCTAGAATAATATTTGCATTCTATTTTTTTGGGTATATAATGGACAAATTAAAGACACAATTTTTAGATACGGTCAGCTTAAAGACACTAAAAAGACATATGGATTATCAAAAAGACACATCAAATAAAGGTTTAAATTCCTACGGACACACCAACCCTATTGGTGGTAAATCTTTGGTAAACAATGGTATTTATGAATATATAAATAAAAAGACAGAAAAACTAGTCACAGCTCTATATATGGTTACTGACTGTATGGATACTGACGATGCTCTTAAATGCAAGATCCGACTTCTTGGAGTTGAACTTCTATCAGACATGTATAAGACCACAAATCTATCTCCTGTAGATAAGAAAAATCAGACCAATCTAACCCTATCTCATATAAATGAAATACTATCTTTAATAGAGATATCTTGTACTATTGGATTTATCTCAGAGATGAATACCTCTATATTAAAAAATGAGCTCCTCAACCTAATTTCTGAGCTCAACTTAAATGATTCACAGGACAAGCATTTTAGCTTTACTTTAAACCAAGAGATGTTCAATCTTCCTCGTCCAATAGAAGAAAATCCTAGTAACAATCATGCAATGTCTTTTAAAAATAATATAAAGGACAAAAGGACAGGATATGGAATGTCCTTTAGTAATTTGTCCTTAACAAAAAGTCATAGAACAAATGTCTCTGATTCTGGAAACAAACAAGATAGGTCAGTTAAGATATTGGCTTTAATCAAAGACAAGCAAAACCTAGTAGGTTCGGAAGACGGTGTATCAATCAAAGACATCTCTATAGCCTTTACAGACTGTTCTGAGAAGACAATCCAACGTGAGCTCAACTCACTTGTAGAAAAAGGTTCAATAAAGAAAATAGGTTCTAAGCGCTGGTCCAAATATAAAGTGGTGTAAAAGCTAGGTTATCCACATTTATATACATATTTCTTGCCTATTTATATATGCATAGTATATAATGCTATGGCATATTAGCACTGGTGTTTTTTCACCTGATATGCTAATATTGTTTTATCCCTTATATCTTGAGAAATCAGCGTATATGAGGGGCGATCATTGAAAATTTAATACTATTTTTCTCTAATACCAAGAGGATAATAGCCTAAATATTTTTACAGATTACTTTAGTAATTTGTTTCAGTATTTATAGTTTAGATTTCATTGGTCGCGATCCACTTTGAAGTTTTATTTTTCATTTCACTCCACTCATTTTTACTACATCTTTTGATAGAGAAGTATTAGAAAAAAAGAGAAGAGTTGATTTGTAAATTAAAAAATAAAAGTGTGGTATCGGCCCTGTCGACAAGGCAGATATGCTTGTCTATCCCGCAAGGGTAAAGATAGGCAGATTTATTTAGTTCGCATTCAACTGGTTTCATTTCGAGAATCTTTTTTGATAGAGAGGATGATTGAGATGTAAATTATTTGAAATTAAAATTCTTGTTAGATATTCGATAGAGATTATCTAATGAGGCAAAAGATATGCACGCGTATTAATTTTTTCCTTTAACACTTACATATTTATTAGTCGTGTTTTAGGATTAGTCGAAATTAATTTAAAAGTGCATAACAATTATAAAAATTATGTTAAATATTAAATCAAAAGCTTTCAAATTTTTGGTTGGAACTCTAGCTGTTGTTGCATTCTCATATGCTTCAGCTGCTATGGATTTCGGTTCAACAACTTTGAGAGTAGGTAGCAAGGGTGAAGCTGTTAAAGCAGTTCAAACTTGCGTAGGTGCTACTGCTGACGGAAGTTTTGGTCCTATGACTAAAGCTAAGGTTATGGCATGGCAATCAAGTATGGGTCTAACAGCTGACGGAGTTTTCGGACCTATGTCAAAAGCTAAGGCAGCTAATGGTTGTGGTACAACTCCAGCTCCAGTTTCACAAGGAAACTGTCCAGCAGGATATGTTGCTATAGTTCCAGCAGCTCCAACATGGGCAGCTTGTGCTATGTCAACAACAGTTAGTACAGGTACAAATGGTTACCTAACTGACATCGCTACAGATTCAACAAACCGTGTTTCAACAGTTTACGAATCTGAACAAGATAAAGTTGTTGGTGGTATGCGCGTAACAGCACGTCTAGCTGATCAAACAGTTTCTCGTGTTCGCGTTACTTTCAAGAACACTGGTACAGGTTCAGCAAACCTTTCTAAATACATCTCTGGTGCAACACTATGGATGGATTCTACAAAGCTAGCTACTATGTCTGTTGCTCAAGCTGACCGTGCAATTTCAGATGATACATACACATTCAACTTCTCAGGTCTTAACGCAGTTGTTAAGAAAGACATGATTGGTCGTTTCTATGTTTCAGTAAATGCAAACGGTTCTCTTGATACTAACGACACAGGTGCCGGATCAAACTTCACAGTTAAATTCGTTGCTAGTGGCGTAAATGCATCATCTCCAGATGGTACATATGACACTTATCCTTCAGCTGATCAAACATTTACAGGACTTTCATTTGGTAAGTTTGCTGCTAATGGTGTGAAAGCAGAAATTAATCTTTCTGGTTCAAACCCAGCTTCAACAGTTGTTACTGTACAAAATACAGCTGCAACAAACGCTGTTACTCTACTTAAATTCACAGTTAAAGCTACAAACTCTAACTTGACTCTACGTAAAGTTCCTATCCAAATCGTTGCAACTGGAACAACAACTCCAGCTACAACACTAAGTTCAATGATCAATACAGTTAAACTTTACAATGGTACAACTCTTATTGATTCAGTTGATGGATCAGCAGCTCTTCTTTTGACTGGTGGTACAACAATAAACACATCTGGTACAGCTTGTGCTTCATTGTCTTGTGGATACCTATTCACTAACCTTTCAAATCCTGGTAATGTTATAAATTCAGGTACAACATCAGAATTCTCTGTTGTAGTTGATCTTAAACAAGTTACTGGTAACTATGTAGAAGGAAATACTCTTACAGCTTCACTAGCTAACGCAGATGCTTTGTTAACTACAAACCTATCTGTTCTCGATTCAAATGGTGATCAGCTTACAGCTGGTTCAACATACCGTATCGGTTCAGCAATTGGTAATGTAATGACAACTCGTGTTAACGGTGTAAATGTTGTACAAGGTACTCCAACTATCACTCAAGTAACAGATAATGCTGGAATAATCACTGCAGTAACTTACAATATTCCATTGACAGTTACAGCATTTGGTCAGACATTATATACTGGTCAAGCAGCAGAATTAGCAGCAGCAGCTAGTGGTACAGGTGCGAGTGCAAAAGCATTCTCATTTGCTCTACAAGAAGCAGCAGCTCCTGCAACTGATTTAGTTGCAGCTCCAACAGCAACAGCTGTTACTTCTACATTGTCATCTTCTGATGCTACAATTGAAGGTAGTGGATTCCGTCTAGATAGTGGAACTGCTAAGCATTTCACAATGCAAGTTATTGTAAGTTGTACAGCTGCCTCATGTGCAGGTGCAACTACAGGAAACTACAGAGTTCATTCAGTAACTGTTAGAACAGCTACTGATAGTGCTTTGACAGCTCCAACAAACCAGACACTTCTACCAAACCAGAGTTACCAAACTGGTTTCAACAAGATTAAATAATCTTTGTTAAAGTAGAAATCTAAACAGAAGGAAAACTGCAAACCACAAAAAACCACCCAATCGGGTGGTTTTTTGTATGTTATAATATACACATGTTCAACGGACATTTAGTTAAAGTTATAGTTGGATTCTGCGGAGTGATAATCTTGGGGCTGATATCACTTGTTTTTATCGACTCATTAAAAGAAAAAGATAATGATGCTAAAGCAGAAGCACCTATAGTAGAGACTCAAGCGGCAACAAAAACTCCAGTTGATTCAAAAACTACCTCAACTACACCCACAAAAAAACCTACTCCAACTAAAAAATCATCAATAAACAAAACACCGTAGCAATACGGTGTTTTGACAAGAGTATATTTTCCGTGTATAATGAAACCCATTTTATAACCCGTTAAAATTGATCTTTCAATGCAGACAGCAGAAGTATTAACAGGAGAGGAAGTCGTTCCTCAAAAACAACATGCAGTAGTGGTAGATATCAAAACTGGATTTCAGCCACTACCGGAATTAGTAAGTGATCATGAAGGCAATCAGTATTGTCCGCAAACCGGGCAAATTTTGTTTTGCAACAGAGTTCCTACAAACAGGAATCTCCTCTATGACACTTTCTAATTTAGAAAAAAAGGTCAATTTGATTGGCTTACCGGCGGCGCCTCGAGGAGGGCCGCTTTTTTATTTGACTCAGCTTTTTTATTTTGATATTCTAGAAGTCATTGTTTTTATTGTTTAACTTAAACCAATTTGATCTTTGTATGATTTTACACAAACCCATTGAAGTAACTGGTAATTCCCAGGAGGAAGCGCATGTGGCTGAAACAGTCAACGAATCCGCAATTCCACAACAAGAAACAACATCCGGTAATACAACCAAGCCTCTTACAGGCTGGGGAAGTATAAAAGATGGTGTATGGTTCTAATTTTCTAACCCCCTTAAATTTTTACACATGGGAACAAAAAGAGGAGGCCCTTATACGGGCTTCAGAACTGAGCTTGATGCTCCTGTATTCACTGACGAACACGGCAATGTTGCTGGTTCACCTGATGCATTGGCAAAACTGACCAAAGGGTCCAACTACATTGAAAACCAGTTTCAAAAACAATTTGGGATTGCCTGCGGCAATTGTGAACAGATTAACTGCCTCTGCCCTGAATCTGGCGGAAAAGATTTTGACCTCAAGCGTCAATTCCCTGGCAGGAACAGGTTCGCAAGTTTCTGCGGTTAAATTTTGTTTCATAACAGCGACGATGTGCCGGCGCTCTGCACTATGCAGAGTGACCGGCCTTTTTTATTGACAATTCCTTAGAATTTGATAATGTATTCTCATACGCCGTAGACAGTAGGCACCCATAAGCCCTACCGAGGTATCTCAAAAATCTTTATTGATTTGGATACGGCCGTTTGGTCGATTTTTTATAATAGGCAGTGAGGGATAAATGAAAATTCATTTTCATTTGAACCGAACGAACCTATTATATGGTAAACAATATTTTGACTCAATTAAAATATGGCATTAAAAAAAGCAAAAAAAGAAGAAATAATTTCTGATATTGAGCAATCTTTAAAAGATGCACAATCAGTTGTTTTCGTAAAATTTGATAAGCTAACAGTTGCTGATGCAAACTCTCTACGTCGATCTTTGCAAAAAGATAACGTGGGTTACACTGTTGCTAAAAAGACTCTTCTAAAAAGAGCTCTTGGTTCAAAGTCCATCGAAGGGGATATCCCAGAACTTGCTGGTCAAGTTGCAGTAGCATTTGGTACTGATCCGATAACACCTGCACGTGGGGTTTATGAATTTGCAAAAACACACAAAGAAAATATTTCTATTGTTGGTGGAGTTTACGAAGGAAAGTATGTTGATGCCGCTATGATGACATCAATAGCTACTATCCCAAGTAGAGAAGTTCTATTATCTCAAATTGCATTCTTACTCAAGAGTCCAATACAGAGCCTTGCTATCGCAGTAAATGCAGTAGCTACAAAAAAGAACGCTTAATATTATTAGTTTTAATTTAAATTATTATGGCAAAATTTGATTCATTCTTATCAGAATTAGAAAATGCTTCAGTACTTGAACTAAATGAATTAGTAAAAGCTATTGAAGAAAAGTTTGGTGTTTCAGCTGCTGCTGTCGCTGTAGCAGGTCCTGCTGCAGCAGGGGAAGCAGCAGAAGTAAAAGATTCATTTGCAGTTGAACTTACAGAAGCTGGCGAACAAAAGATCGCAGTTATGAAAGTTGTTAAAGAAGTCCTAGGTCTTGGTCTTAAAGAAGCTAAAGACTTAGTAGATGGTGCTCCTTCAGTTCTAAAGCCAAGTGCTAAGAAAGAAGAAGCAGAAGAACTTAAAAAGAAAATCGAAGAAGCAGGTGGTAAAGTTACACTTAAGTAATTTTACTCAAATATTTCTCTATCCTAAAACACCCCTTGCGGGGTGTTTTAGCTTGGCGTATACTAGGGGGCATATGGAAACACTAGCCAAACTTCTAGGAGGGCATGCCCGAGTAAAGATCATGAGACTCTTTCTTTTGAATAGCGGAACTGCTTTTGACGTTGAGGATGTATCAAGTCGAAGTCGTGTCACCAAGCCAAATACTAGGAAAGAAATAAATGCTCTTTCTGCTATGGGTTTTATAAAGTCACGCTCTCTTGTAAAAGAGGGAGTACGAAGTAAGAAAAAAGTTTCAGCTTGGCAGCTCAATCCAAGCTTCCAATATATATCTGCAGTTAAAGATTTACTGATAGATCCAAATCTTTTAATGCAGGACGATCTAACTTCTCGCTTTAAACAAATAGGTAAGATAAAGATGATGGTAGTATCAGGAGTATTTATAGGGGATGAAAAAAGTAGGGCAGATTTGCTTATAGTAGGCGATAGACTAAAGAAGAATATTCTAAACCAGGTTATAAAAGGACTCGAAGCGGAAATTGGGAAGGAGCTTGACTATGTAGTCCTTGATACTGAAGAGTTCAAATATCGCTTAGATATGTACGATAAGCTAGTTTGCGATATCCTAGATTTGCCTCATATGAAGCTTTTGGACAACGAACAGTTATCCACATATGCTTCTAAAAGATAGCTATTTTTGGTATAATAAAGGGAGTACTTTGAAGGTCGAAGCTTTGTAAGTACCCTTATTATTATTTATTAGAAGTATTTATATTATTATGATGTTTATACAAAGTTGGGGGGAGTTTTTCAATGGATCTCTAATGGATCTTTGGGGTGGATTCATTCACTTCGTACCTAGTCTATTAGGAGCATTAATCCTCTTCATTATCGGTTGGGTTGTCGCATCTGTTATCGGTAAAGCAATTGCACAAGTTCTAAATGCTCTCAAATTAGATAAACTATTTGAAAGCGCTGGTGCATCAGAATTGCTAAATCGCGCAGGCATGAAATTAAATGTCGGTGGATTTATCGGTGGCGTTGTAAAATGGTTTATCATTGTCGTCTTTTTGATGGCATCACTTGAAATCATGGGCCTTACACAGGTCAACGACTTCCTGCGTGAAGCAGTATTGTTCTACTTACCAAAAGTAATCATTGCTTCTCTAGTTCTAGTAATTGCGACAGTTATTTCTGACACAATGAAGAAATTAGTACAAGCTTCGGCACAAGCAGCAAACGTACGATCTGCAAATATGCTAGGCTCAATTACTCGATATGCAATTTGGATTTTCGCATTTATCATTGCTCTATCTGAGCTAGGTATTGCAAGTTCATTTATGCAAATCCTATTTACAGGTCTTATCGCTGCTCTTGCTATCGCATGTGGTCTAGCATTTGGACTTGGTGGAAAGGATGCTGCAGCAAAAGCGATCGACAGTTTCAAAAACAACATGTCAATGTAATCTCTTTTTTAAGAGCTTTTACATAGAAAAAACCCCTAAATTTAGGGGTTTTTTCTATGTCCCAGAATATTACAGAAAAGGCTTGACTTATATATACGCTTAGTATAAAATACACCCACGATGTTAATGAATAAAAATCATCCAAAACTGCGGAGAAGTTAAACCTCTAATGGTTTTGCTTTGTCCGCCAAGAGGCGGATTTTTTGTTACTAGACGTCGAAAATGATATTTGAAAACTGAATGCTGTTCCGATCCACTGTTATCCTAACAATTTTTTGTCAGGGTCTTTTCAATCAGGATCGGAAACAGGACGCAATAATAAAAAAAGTGTACACACATTAGAGGAAGCGGTTCCCGAGAATGTGTGCACCGTCTAATTTTCTTGAAAAAGAAAAGAAGATGGTTTTCAGATTTCCTAATAGGAAATTAAGAGTATATGGTGGATGCCTAGAC
>CAZCXF010000006.1:0-35018 GCA_964502615.1 uncultured Candidatus Saccharibacteria bacterium
GGGAGCCTGGTGAACTTGTGAACATTGTGAACTTCTAGAGAGTGGTACCTAGTGTAAGGTAAAATTACCAGGGTTTTGCTAGTCCAGTAAATAAAGTGGTTACTAAAGAAACTACACTAACTAAAATTAAGGCAAGACCTATAATAATAGATAATATCCTTAAAGAGGTTGAGGATTGCTTTTCTTTAAAATAGATAATTGCTAACCAAAAAGATGAGACTGAAAACAAAAAATGAGCTATCAAAGCTAAAGTTATACTATCAATTCCTTTAATAACTTTAACTGATAGTCCACTAACTAAATATATACCAGAGGTTAAAATTACTAAAATAAGATATTTTCTTTTCATGGATTAATTATATCAGATTTTGTCGAACATCGTCCCAAGTTCGGAGCCTGGTGAACTTGTGAACGTTGTGAAATTTATCTGATATACTCTAGGATATGGACCCAAAAACTATAATTAGTGTAATTGCAATTATATTAGTTATAGTTGGTTATTTACCTTACATAAAAGATACAATTAAAGGCAAAACTAGACCTCATGCATTTTCATTTTTTCTATGGTCATTAATCACTTTTGTAGTATTTGCTTTACAAATAAAAAATGGTGGAGGTGCTGGATCGTGGATTACCTTTTTTCTAGGGTTTATTATATTCCTTACTTTCATACTTAGCCTAAAGAATGGTAAAAGAGATATAAGAAATATTGATTACGTATTTTTAATATTAACCCTTATTGCAATTTCATTATGGGTATTTGTGGATCAGCCAGTCTTATCGATAATATTACTATCAGTAACAGATATGTTGGCATTTGGGCCTACAATCAGAAAATCTTGGGTAGATCCATACTCTGAGACATTATCTTTGTATACAATCACCGCAGTTAGACATGTACTCGCTATAGTTGCATTATCTCAAATAAACATAGTTACTGTATTATTTCCGCTTACATGGGTAATTGCCAATATCTTCTTTTCGATTATGTTGATTTATAGAAGGAAACAAATACCACTACCCAAGTAGTAATATTGACATTATTTGGGATAAATATAATATAAAAACTAATGAAGGAGTGCCTGGTCTGCTCTCCCATCCGTTTACGGAACATTTAAGGACTAGGAGTGTCATGCGGATTGGCATTATCTGAGTTAATAAGTACATTGCAGCCAATAAGACACTTTAAGCCCGGGATTTGTATCCTGGGCTACTTTTTTATTACCCCATACTCATTCGAACATCCTCCCAAGTTCGGAGCTCGTGAACTTGTGAACGTTGTGAACTTCTAGAGAGTGGTACCCACTATATGATAAAAGTGGTAATATTTGTTTATGGCAGATCCAGGATTTAATAAACCAATCAGAAACATAAACGAACAAAAAGACAATCTGTCTGGTGAACAATTAATTGAAAAACTTGGCCTAAAGAAAGATACTGAAGTATCGCTTATTAAGCGTTCCCTTTCTGATAATTCAGCCATTGGTGTTGGTGGAACACTTGGAGGTAAACTTACTAGTGATGTACATATAGGTGAATGCATTTATCTTGAGCAAGGTAACACTAGTCCAATTAAAGAAATTAATGAAGATCGAGGTAGGTACTTCGTGAAAACATTTACTTCTGTATATGAATTATTTTTGAAAGCTAAACAAGAAGGAAATTTTAAAAAGGCACCTGGACTAGAAAATTCACTTAATTATATTGAAATGCATTTAGCTTCCCAACCTCAATCAATACGAAACATGTTTCAGGAAATGAAGGATAAATTCTATACACAAACACAAATTGGTGATAAAAACTTTTTGTTTACAAAACTTAACGGTGATGATGTGATGGCATTAGTTGAAGATCAAAAAAATCCTGGAAAATATAAGACGAGAATCTTTAGATTTTCTGGATCAGATCATCAATGGAAATCTCTTCCTGGAGAGAGAGCGGATGGAAGTTATATGAAGGGAGACGAAAGTAATCCTATGCATCATTATGTTCAAAGTGCAAAATTGCATAAAGATGTTTATAAATTTATAAATGACTTACCTCAAGGCTTCAATCATTATTCCTCATTAAAATATTTACCCACTGCGGGGGAAAATGGAGATAAGGGTAAATATTGGGAAGAGTTTGAATTTAAAGAAAAATATCAAACATTAAAAAATAAAGAATGGGCCTCTTTCCAAAACTTCTGTCAAAAATTTTACAAAGGATACGACAGATTTGTTTTAAGCTCCAAAGGTTTTAAAGACTTTACTCTGGAAGGTGGTTTATACCAATGGGTATCTCAATTAGAATCAATTCAGGAGTTTAAAAACATTAAAAACTACCTTGAAGAATTAAACAAGAAACCAGAGTATAGTGAATTATTGAAAAATTGTAATCTAAAATTTTTTTATCTTAGTAACGAAAATCCTGAATTAAAAAAAATGTCAGATGTATATGATGAAA
The DNA here is from genome assembly GCA_964502615.1 of uncultured Candidatus Saccharibacteria bacterium. Classification (GTDB taxonomy): domain Bacteria; phylum Patescibacteriota; class Minisyncoccia; order Phycocordibacterales; family UBA9973; genus UBA8515. The sequence continues at coordinate 2,446 of CAZCXF010000006.1, forward strand.
ACGTAAGTAATTATGTTGAAAAATGTTTTAAAGCTCGTTTTCCTGAAACTATGATGCCTAATTTTTCTGAAAGCAATTGTGTTGATAAATATACAAAAAAAGATATAGGTAGTGATAAAGAAAATAATATTTATATTGAAGAATATACTGTAAGTAGCCCTGAGGGTGATAAATTAGTATTTTCTATGGCACGTGATGATAAAGGTCGTGTTTATATAGACAACATCTATGATCCACGTGTTGGTATTAGTACTTATGGTACACCTGAAGAAATCGTTCAAATGGGACACTTAGTTTATAAACCTGAGGATTATCCTGAGCAAGCCAGTTTCGGTTTTCCTAAAAAATACCAAGGCGAATTACGCACATATGTTGATATAAGTGCGTTATGGGGGAATATACCTATCATTAGTAAATACAAGGAAGAACTTCAAAGAAGAGGCGTACTAAGTTAATTATTGCTTAAATCCATTCGAACATCATCCCACGTTCGGAGCCTTAAAAAATAACTTTAGAAATAGGGTGATTTTTTGTTACCTTAGTAGAAGTTCAAACCTGAAATATTTGTTATAATGTTTTTATGAAGCATATTCACTTAAAAGGTTCTTGGGTAATTAAAGCACCTAGAGAAGAAATTTATAGAATAATTTCTGATTTTGAAAATATGCCAAAACATTTTCCAACTATTGCCGAATCAGTGAAGATATCTGAAAAACAAGGAAATCATCAAAAAATGAATGCACGAGTGAAATCTTTCGGTAAAGTTTTTGATGTAAAAATGCAGACAGAACTTATACCAAGTATTGGATTCAGATCTGATAATGAATCATCTTTTGGAACATCTGGACACGAGGAGTTTATAATGGAGGACATCAAAGGAGGTACTAGGATTAACTATACATATGAGGTTCAAATTCATAGACCACTATTAAGAATCATCGGAACGCCTTTGATAAAGTGGTTTGCTATGTGGTCCTGGAAACGCGCCTTTATTGATAAATTGCGAAAAATTGTAGAAAAATAACTAATATCTATCTATGAGAGAAGTTCAACAACTTAAATTTTGGAGTAATCTTTTCTTTTTAATTCCTTTTGCATTTGCTGTAAGTTATAAGGTTTGGTGGTATGGAATTGTAATAGGAACTGTTTTTATTATATCTTCAATATTTCATTTTTATAAAGAGCAGAAATTTGTGTTTGTAGACGTAACTTCATCTACCCTACTTATGGCATCAAATTTCATCTTGCTTTTTTCTGGCCACTGGAAAACACCGTATAGTTTGATCGCAGTTGTATGTGCTGTAATTGCTCTATCATTTTACTTTAAACAGAATAAGTCTAATTATAATATCTATCATGGTTTCTGGCATATATTTTCAGCAGCAGTATCTTTCTTCTGCGTGGCGACATTCTTTAGTTATATGAATCTATTTTAAACATATAGCCATTCGAACATCATCCCACGTTTGGAGCTCGTGAACTTGTGAACGTTGTGAACATAAAAAATAGCCTCCCCCTTGCGGTTTGGCATTTGTAATATTATTAGAACCACTGATAACACGTATGTGGTACTTTTCTTGCACCTGGCCATGGTTCTTCCCACGGAGGAGGAATGCCGAGCATTTCTTCAAGCCTGGTTTGACCACGATGATTAAACATAGATGTTAGTTTAACTTTTGGTTTTTCTAAAATTTCTTTAGCGGCTTTATATGCCTTTTCTGGATTTAATATTCCAAACGGCATTGGAAGTGTAGCTGAAAGCCTCTTCCCTCTTTTAAGCCTCCATTCACCATGTTTTACTACGTATTCAATTATATCTTGTGGGTTTCTGAGTTTAGAAATTGAATTCTTGTTCATGACAGTATGTTTTTTGTTTATAGTAATGGTAGCACAATTTCATATTTCCTTACAAATAAAAAACCGTCAGGATGAAACCCGACGGTTCTGATGCTCGACCAGTGAGCTGTTACGCACTCTTTAAGCAAATGGCTGCTTCCAAGCCAATGCCCTGGCTGTTATAGCATCTAAGCTAACAAGGAGAGTACTTGGCCCCCTACAGATCGCAACTCAAAGGAGAACAAGTGGAATACCTCTTGAAGTAGAGACTAACTTATTTAATTTCTGAAGTCAAACTCATTCGAACATCATCTCAAGTTCTTAGCATCAGTTGACAAAAACTAAATATTGTTATAATGTAATTTTAATTACAGTTATTTGATATAGATTTTTTGGTTAAGCAAAGTAGATTTAAGTCTTTTTTGTTTAACCAAAAAATAATAGTATGAAAAAGTTAATTATTTCAATCGTAACAATTTTCCTGATTTTTTCTTGTAACAATAAAAAATCAGCCAAGCAGGAGCAACTTAATGTTAAGATTCCAGACACAATATCCGCCCCTATCGCAATTTCGGATGTTTACTCTCAAAAAAATGAGTTGCAACCTGGTGAAATATTTTTAACAAATATTCCCGATGATTCTATATACTGGCGTTTAGAAAAGAGCGGTGCGTATTTGGCAATTCTTGACGACAGAGCTGTCTACCACTATTTAAATGAGATCAGTTTTAAAACAAAAAGATTGGGTAACACGGCTTACGATAAGGATGGAAATATTATCAGGGGCATGAAACCGGTTTTTGTTTCTGAAGATGAATTTATTAAAAAGGCCGCAAAATGGATGGACAGTGATGAACATGATAAGTAAATAAAATCAATCACCTGAAGGCGGACTGTTGTAATAACAGGCCCGCTTTTTTTTATTACCTAAAAATCATTCGAACATCGTCCCACATTGTGAGTAAAATTGACAATTACTCGTAATATGCTATATTATAAGGGTAATTGTACTTTTAAATATATTGGATTGGTTATTTTTGTCTCCATGTTTTGGAGTTTGGGATAACTAATTCAATAATCAAAAAAGAAAAAATGAGAAATTTAACAATCTCCTGGATCCTTTTCATAGGGTCAGTATTTTTGTTTGCCTATGATTGGGCAAATTTTCAAAACATATCGAGGTTCGAGATGTATAATCATCAAATCATAGAAGGTACAGCCATAGTGCTCCTGATAATCTCAGCATGGAAAGGTTTCTGTGTAGTTATCACAAATGAGATGATGAGGATTGCGACTGCCTTGGTCTTGTTTTTACTCTTAACCACTACGTGGTGGGAGGAAAATGTGATTTGTGATGTGATACATTCTGCATCATACCTTTTCATTTTTATAATACTGATATTTATTTCGAGCAGAAAAGGCTATGCAAAATAATTTCTGCCTAAAAATTGTCAGTTCTTTATTATCGTATAACCTGCGTGCCACGTAGGTTATTTATTTTATATTCATTCGAAAATCCTCCCGGGTTCGTAGCTCGTGAACTTTGTATGGTAGTACATATTATTGGGTTATTTAAGATAATCAATTACTTTCACATAGGAGTTGATATTAGTAAAATTAGTGCTAATATCAAGACAAGTCTAGTAGTTTGCTAGGTCTTTAAAAAAACAATATGGCAAGTAAGAAACCAACTAAAACGTTCATATTAGATACGAACGTTATATTACATGACTCAACATGTATATATAAATTTGAAGAAAACGACATTGTTATCCCTATACAGGTTATCGAAGAGCTCGATTCCTTTAAGAAAGGATTCGAAACGATAAACTTTCACGCCCGTGAATTTTGTAGAATTATTGACGAATTATCATCTGACCATGTTTTTAATGGTGGTGTATCTTTAGGCAGAGGACTGGGTAATCTTAAAATTGCCTTAGCTGTTGATATACACCAAAAAGTAAAGGACAATTTTAAAATACAGAGTGTGGATAATGAAATTATTAACCTTACCTGTGTTTTAAAGGAGGCCAGTCCAGACAGAGAATTCATTCTTGTGTCCAAAGACGTTAATTTAAGGCTCAAAGCTAAAGCCTTAGGAATTGTGGCTCAAGATTTTTTACATGAAACTGTGATAAACGTTGATTCTCTCTATGAGGAAGTAAGGGTAATCCCAGAAAAAAAAATAGTAATTGATCAAATTTACAAGGAGGGTGTTGTGCAACACGAAATAAAAAAAGCCGTTGCAAACCAAAACTTCATTCTAAAAGATGAAAAGCAATCGGCCTTAGTTCGTTACAATGAGGGTCATATAAAATTAATAAAAAAGGACAGCTTGTATGCATACAACATAAAGGCAAAAAATTCCGAGCAGGCATTTGCCTTAGATGCATTATTAGACCCTTACATTACCCTTGTTGCTATTAACTCAAAAGCCGGTACAGGTAAAACAATACTCTCCTTAGCCGCTGGTTTGGAACAAATGGATAAAAAAATATATGAGAAAGTATTTTTTACCAGAGAGACAATCTCCATGGGCAATAGAGAGATCGGTTTTTTAAAAGGAGGTATTGATGAAAAAATCGGCCCTTTCATGATGGGTATGACTGATAATTTGGATGTCTTAGCGAGACATTCAGTAAAAGCCGCTGAGAAAATCGAGGCTTTCAAAATAGCTCAGAAATTAGTAGTTGAGCCACTTGCCTATATTAGGGGTAGGAGCTTAAATTCTGTATTTTTCATTATTGACGAAGCACAGAATTTGACTCCACATGAGGTTAAAACAATTATAACCCGTGCGGGTGCAGGAACAAAGATCGTAATGATTGGAGATATCCAACAAATCGATCACCCTTACCTTGATCAGAGGTCAAATGGTTTAAGTTACTTGATTCAAAAATTCAAGAATCAAAAATGCTTTAGTCATATTCACCTAATAAAAAATGAAAGATCGAACCTTGCTGAATTAGCAGGCAACATCCTTTAATTTTTGCTAACTGTCTAACAGGCTGTCACGCAAGTGCACAGCCTTTTTTAATTCAATTCTAAAATCCTCCCATTTTCCGAGCAATAGTAATATAATTAAATTATGAAAAAATATACTTCAAATATAATTTTAATTATATTTTCACTAGCTATATCCCGTTCTATCTTTTATTTTATAAATGACCTAGAAGGTCCTAACTTATTGATAGTTACAATACTAGCAATAATTATATTCATTTTTTTCATTTAATAAGATTTGTACTTAAGAAATAGTATATCTACCGATGGGGACAACCAGCCCAACAACAAGGCCTGCGCATACCACCCTTCATTTTTGATATAGCTTTTTTTATACGTATCTCTCTTGTCTCTAATTTTTTAGCAGATGTAACCCAACATATCCATTCATTGCGTGCAAGCGGAGTAATATCTTCCCATAAAGAAAGTATCGTTGGTATTGAACTAATAGCTTTTTGTAGATCTGTGGGAAGTTTATGTATCGTTCCGTCAGAGATTTTTTTCTTGATCATAAGGTTATTTTAACAAAAATGTTATTATTAGAACAATGAAAGAGAGCATTGGAATAATTGCAGTAGGGCTAAATATTGTAGGGATGGTTCCTTATATTCTAAGTATATACAAAGGTAAAACCAAACCACATCTGTTTTCAAATATAATCTGGGCGATTGTTACCACAATCGCATTTTTTGCTCAAGTAGTAAAAGGAGCAGGACCAGGGGCTTGGACAACTGCAATATCTGCTTTAGCAACTATTTATGTATGCATACTTTGTATAAAGTATGGAACCAAGGATGTAACAAAACTTGATTATGTTTTTTTGATCGCTGGTCTTCTATCTATAATACCTTGGATAATTACCGATGATCCGACTATCTCCGTAATAATGGCTACATTTATAGATGTGTGTGGCTTTATCCCAACTATAAGGAAAACCTGGAAAGCCCCCGAGAGTGAGAATCTATTCTCATGGGTTGTAAATCTAATACGCCATGGAATATCGCTTTTCGCCCTTAGAAATTTTGTAATTGCTACTTTTATATACCCTCTTGCTCTATTTTTTATGAATACAGTTACAGTAGGCGCAATTTTGAGAAAAAGAAAAATATTATAAAGCTTATTTTTTATTTTTTACTCGATTCAGAAATAAAAATATAAATATCAGTAAAACAAGAGCTGTGTAGATAATCGATTTACTCATAATAGTGTTTATTACTACCCAATTATCCCCTACAAAATATCCAATAGAACAATAAAGTAGGACTTGGGCAACTTCTCCAACTACTTCAAAAGCAAGATACTTTTTATAAGGGAGTTTACTCAATCCACACATTATATTAACTGCTAAATTAGAAAAAACCTCAAATCTGGTAATAAAAATAACAAATCCAGAATGTTTAACTAAGCGTTCCTCTATCCTTTTATATCGATCTGATTCAATCGATTTTTTAAGACCCATTTTATAAAATACATATTTACCATAACGTCTTGCAAGGAAGTACCCAATATTATCGCCAATAATATTACCCAAACTACCTATAACAACTATCCAGAAAAAAGAAAAATACCCTTGTCCTGCAAGAGCAGCAGATGCCATTAAAAAAGCTCCCGGTGGTACTGGGAGAGCAAGTGCAGCAAGCAAAGTTATAATAAAGATTGCAAAATATTTATATAAAAGAATGTATGGGAGTATTACGTTTAACAAAAGGTGCATAAATCAATATTCCATCTACTCTATCTATTATCAAGTGACTTTCTAATCTCTTCTAGACTTTTTTTAATTTCCTCAATTTCTTTTTCGTTTTTTAGATCTATTTCATAGTCCGCATCAGCACGTATTTCTGAATGACGACTTGATACATTCTGTCCGACCATAATTATGGATAGTAGTACTAGCTGAAGAAAGGTCTGAGCAACCCAAGAAATCATAGCAGCACGACCAGAAGCAATCGCATCTGGCAGGCTTATTAACGCTATAATTGCAAATATATAAGCGCAATACATACTCCCCACCCCTTTTGTAATTTTAAGAGCAATTTTCTCTTGAAAAGTTAATGACTCTTTATGTTCTTTGTTTACATTTCTTACCATATAAAAAATTATATTTAATAATAATTAAGATTTAAAATTGACTTGGAAAGAATACATGCCCATCCCACACACACCGACTAGTGGTTTGTCTACTTTGGGAGTGCCTAAATCAATAATCGTTTCACCTGTATTTGGTAAAATCTTCTGATACCCAATAGATCTAATTACAAGGGAAGCCGAACAGTCGTAAGTGCCACTTGTCTTTACAATAAGTTTAGTTGGAACATCAGCTTTTGCTTCAGAAATTCTTGGTAGATATCCCCCTTTAGCGTTTATAGTTACATATTGTATTCCATCTTTTATTTCAATATTATTTAAGATTTGGTTTTCAGTAGAAATTTGATTGTTTTTTATTTTTGATCCAGAAGTAAAAAGAATACCGATTCCTATCGCAAGACCAACCATCATAATAATATATGCAGTTTTATTCATAGACTAATTATATATTAAATAACGGTTTAATAATACCTAGACCCGCAAGACCTCCTAAGAGCGCAAATAGGCCTAACCCTATTACTACAACCCCTGCAGATTTGAAGAATATGGGCGCATATTTTGATTTTGCAAAAGATACAGAGCCAAATGATAACAATGCGAGTACTGGAAGTGTACCAAGAGCAAATGAAAACATTATTAAAAATCCTGAGCTAAATGATCCACTAGATAGCGCAGATACTTGCATTGATTGTGTAAACCCACAAGGTAGAAAAAATGTACCGATACCAATAATAATAGGAGCTAAAGTTGTGTGCTCTATTTTCCTAAAATATTTAAATATATTACTAGGTAAAGTAAATTTATTTTTCTTAAAAATTCCAACTAAGTTCATACCGAGTAGTAACATGATTACAGATGCTACAATTCCAAGAATTGCCGAAAAAGTAAAATTAACTCCTATAGTTTGGCCTACTAATCCAAGTATTCCACCAAGTACAGCGAATCCTACCAATCTACCTACATGAAAAAGAATTATTTGTTTTTTACTACTTTTATTGTCATCTTCAGCTACTTTAGCCGATAGCGACAATACCAATCCTCCAACAATAGCTAAACAACTAGATACAGAAGCTATGAGTCCTATGATAAAGCTTGTAGTAGGAGTTATATTACCTCCAATTCCTAAATTTAAAATTCCAGATTTTTGAAGTAGAAAAAATAAAATTAAGAATATAAATCCTATTGGAATAGCTTTAAAAAGAATCGTGTGGTCTTCTTTTTGTTTTTCACTTTTCTCAAGAGAAACAGTATAACCACTAGATTTTACTTTGTCATTTATAAGAAGCAAAAGTTCTTCGGCTGATATATCAGTATTTATATCCACCTCTATTGTTTCGTGCTTTAAATCTACTTTTACATTATTTATTATTTCGTGTTCATTTAAAATATCTTCAATCAATATTTTACAAGACGCACAATGAGTACCCGCCACATGGAATGTATATTTTTTCATAGTTATAATTTTTTACTTTTAATTCTAAGTGAATTCGACACTACTGATACACTCGATAAAGCCATAGCCATGCCTGCAAATGCTGGATTTAGTAACCATCCAAATATTGGATAAAATAATCCTGCTGCAAGTGGTATTCCTACTACATTATAAGCAAATGCCCAAAATAAATTTTGTTTAATACCTATCATTGTTATTTTAGAAAGTTTTACTGCTTTGACAATTTTTGATATATCACCATGGAGTAATGTAATCCCGGCAGATTCTATTGCTACATCTGTTCCTGTGCCCATTGCTATCCCAACATCAGCCTGAACTAAGGCTGGGGCATCATTTATGCCATCACCCACCATAGCAACAATTGCACCAGCATTTTGTAGTTCTTTAATCTTACTAGATTTTTCTTGTGGTAATACTTCAGCAATAACATTATCTATGTTTGCTTGCTTTGCTATATAATGCGCAGCGAGACTGTTGTCTCCAGTAAGCATAACAACTTTTATTCCTCTTTTGTGAAGTACTTCAATAGCTTTTATTGCTTCTTCTTTTAGTGTATCACTAAGTGCTAATAGCCCTATTTTTTTATTATCAACTTCAATTATTACTACGGTTTTACCTTGCTCTTGTAACTTTTTTATATTTATATCATTTTTTTCGTCTTTAATAGGTTTATGAACGTATACTTCTTGATTATTTATACTTGCTTTAACCCCTACCCCTTCAAGAGCTAAGAAGTTTTGAGCTTCTTCTAAAGTGATTTTTTTAAAGTGAGCTTTTTGTACTATAGCTTCTGCAAGTGGATGCTCAGAATATTTCTCAACACTCGCTGTAATATTTAGAATATTATCTTCGTTCCATTTACTATCAAAACTTATAATATCAGTTACCTCGGGTTTACCTTTTGTTATTGTTCCAGTTTTATCGAGCACAATAGTATCTACATTGCTCAATTTTTCTAATGCTTCTGCATTTCTTATAAGAATTCCATGTTCAGCACCTTTGCCAACACCAACAATAATAGCAGTAGGTGTAGCAAGACCGAGCGCACAAGGACAAGCTATAACAAGAATTCCAACAAATGACAATATTCCATATGATAGTCCTGCTGAAAATCCTATTGTATATGAGCCTACAACAAGCCAAAGAATAAGTGTTAGGAACGCAATACCAAGTACAATAGGGACAAATTTACTAGATACACGATCAGCAAGTTCTTGTATTGGTGCACGGCTACCTTGAGCTTCTTCTACCATTTTTATAATCTGCGCGAGAACAGTATCTTTACCTATTTTAGTTGCTTTAAATTTAAAACTACCCTGTTTGTTTATTGTCGCACCAACAACCAAGTCCCCTGTTTTTTTATCTACAGGAATTGATTCTCCTGTAATCATAGACTCGTCAATAGACGAAGTACCTTCAATTATTTCACCATCAACTGGGATTTTTACACCTGGCTTAACAATAATAATATCTCCTATTTTGACTTCACCTACCGGTATTTCTTTTTCTTTACCATCAACAAAGATTAAAGCGGTTTTCGCTTGTAGACCAATTAATTTCTCAATAGCTTCCCCAGTTTTAAGTTTTGATCTTGCTTCCAAATATTTTCCAAATACAACAAATCCAATCACGACAATTGTTACATCAAAATATGTATATTCTGGTAATTTTAAAAAAACTTGTAACTTAGGAAACAATGTAATTGTTGCACTGTATATATAGGCAGAAAGAGTTCCTATTCCTATTAAAGTATCCATATTTGCCACCTTGTAACGGATGAATTTAACTACTCCTTGTATAAATGGCTGCCCGACCCAAAATAAAGCTATGGTAGCAATCACCATAGAAATAACATTAAATATAGGCATCGGTATAGATAAGATAGGGATAGGTAAAAACAACTTAGATGCTATATCCCACATCATTAATATAAAGATTAACAAAGAAATGGGAAAAATGAACTGCATTTTAACTTGCATCACTTGAATCTCTTTTAGTTTTGATTCCTTGGATACACTCATACTCATATGCTCACTGTGATCCATGCCTGTCATACTATTGTTCTCTTCAAATGTGTACCCGAGAGTTTCAATCTCTTTATTCACATCATTTATAGATATTTTTTCTTCATCAAAATTTAATTCCGCTTTCTCAGTAGCAAAATTTACATTCACACTATTCACTCCAGAGAGTTTAGATACTTTTTTAGTAATAATAGCTGAACAGCTAGCGCAATGCATTCCTTTAACTTTTAATATTTGTTTTGACATATAATTTTTTATATTTTATACCATTCCATCCTCCAATCTTTAAAAACCTTAAGGGTTGTAGTTAAAAACGTATCAACGGCATCTGCATTATTTAAGATTTCAGTCCTACTTGATTTAACTTTAATATCCTTAGTCATTAATAACCCTGCTTCATGATGAGCAATCAGAGCATTTAAAAATCTTAAGTCAAATTTATCATCGTAATTTCCAAGATTTGAAACTATTGGATCACGGACACGCTTATTATCTCCATACCAATCTTTTTTCCAAGCATATAGTTCTGATATAGCACCTGGCTCATCATTCAATATTTTAGCTGATAAGTCTTTCATTTCTTGCCTTTGTGTTTTAGTAGAAGCTTGCTCTGCTAAAAGCATAGCGCCCCTATGGTGTGCGATCATTGCATTAATATAACGTAAATCAAGAGTCCGATCAGCTCTTCCTAAGTCCATTGTAGTTTTATCATACATTCCTAATTTATATTCTGGGGTTGCAGAGTATCCAATGGCAAGACCTATAACGCCTACGACTACCATGAGTGATATTGCTAATGTTGTTGATATTTTAGACATAAAATTTTACTGCATATTATAAATTTTTAATAATTCTTTAATTGCACCCTCTTTATCAGACTTTACTTGCTCTACTAAGCAAGATTCAAGATGACCTTTTAGTAACTCTTTGCGAGTACTTTGAAGCAAACCAACTACGCTATCGATTTGTTGGATAACTTCTGGGCAATATCTACCTTCAATTATCATTGTGGAAACTTTCGACAAACTTCCACTTGCCATATTTACTAATTTTACTGACTTATTATTAATTTCTCCTTGTTTGTGTTTATGTGTGTGTACCATATACCCTATACTATAGGGTATATGGTACACTAAGTCAAATATAGACAGTGGATAACTTTTTAGCATTTGTAATAAATCCGTTAAGTGCTAAAATTAACCGGTATGCGAATAGAAGAAGATGTAAAACTAGATTACAGTGATGTACTACTTAGACCAAAAAGAAGTACTCTTACCTCCAGAAAAGATGTATCTCTTGAACGAAAATTTAGCTTCTATCACTCCCCTAAAACTTGGCAAGGTATTCCTATAATGACGGCCAACATGGCAACATGTGGAACTTTTGAAATGGCACGAGTCCTGTCTAAACACAAAATCATTACTACTTTTCATAAGTACTACACACTCGATGAATATAAAGAGTTTTTCAAAGATTTCAACAATCCAGATTATATAGTCTACACTCTAGGAATTAGAGATGAGGATATAACCCAACTGAAAGAAATGATTTCATCTAATTTAATAAATAATTTCTCTTTTATTTGCGTTGATGTCCCAAATGGTTATCTTGAAAGATTTCTTGAAACAATAAAATTAATCAGAGATTTATGTCCAGATCATATAATAATCGCTGGAAACGTTGTTACAAATGAAATGACTGAAGAAATAATCTTATCTGGTGCAGACATTGTAAAAGTAGGTATTGGTCCTGGGTCAGCTTGTACTACAAGGAAAATGACAGGGGTCGGTTACCCTCAATTATCAGCCGTTATAGAGTGCTCTGACGCTGCTCATGGAATATCTAATGGCCAAAGCAAGCATGGACTTGTTATTGCAGACGGTGGACAACAATACCCTTCTTGTGTAGCCAAAGCTTTTTGCGGAGGTGCAGATTTTAATATGATGGGTTCACTTTTTTCTGGATTTGATGAAAGCGCAGGAGAATTGGTAGAGAAAAATGGAGAAAAATTTAAAGAATACTTCGGATCATCTTCAAACAAAGCACTGTTAGAATTTTATGGTAAAAAATCTGATCACAGAGCATCAGAAGGTCGATATGTACTAATGCCCTACAAAGGTCCTATTGATGTATTTATTCAAGATCTGTTTGGATCACTCAGAAGTACAGGTACATATATAGGTGCAAGTAGTCTAAAAGAATTTCCAAAGCGAGCAACTTTCATAAAAGTAAATCGTCAATTAACTACATATCTTGAGAAATACGACCAAGGTAAATAATTTGACTAAAAGTGTTTTTAATGTTAAGGTTATAAAAAATAACTCTGTTTTTGGTTGTGAAAGTAGGTTTAATTAAGCCTTTTTTCACAACTAAAAACAGCAGTCATGCAAACAATACCAGCTAATATTCAGATCATCGAGAACCCTGCCCTTGAACTACCCGATACAATAGAAATCAAGTTTAATGGTATGTTCCCGAAACAAGAATATATTGTCGTTGTTACCAATTTCGGAAGCGACAGTATTGATAATTTTAATGTTGATCACGCCTCAGCATTACAAAAAAATATTATCGAAAAAGTATTGGAGTTACGTCACCCATCCCTGGATGCCGTACCTTTAGTCAGAAAAGTTTCATTCAACAAGGATAATAACACCTGGCGGATTGAAATCTTTTCAATAAAGATAAAGAACTTTGGAGATACCATTCCATCACGTATCAAAGATTGCTTTGATAAAGCGATGGAAGAAAATGAAGGAATTAAAATAAATTGGGGGATAAGATTATAGTCATCCCCGTCTACTGAAATTCACCCTGTCTGGTACAAAACACCGGCAGGGCTTTTTTATTGTCTTAATCAAAAGACCACCCTTATGGGTGGTCTTTTGATTTTAGTGATTATTTATTTACAACTGTTCCAACTTCCTCAGCTATTTTGTCTTGTGTAGTTTTTCCTACGACACCATCAGCTTTTAGAAGATAATCCCCTTGTAGTTCTTTAACAGCTTTTTCTGTTTGTGAACCAAAAGTGCCAGTTACAGGAACATTGTGTCCTACTGCTCCTAGGAAAACTTGGAGCATTTTAACTTGATCACCCTTAGAACCTTTTTTAAGTTTTTGATCAATAATCTTATTTGAACCTTTTACATATTTAAGACCCTTTATAAGTTTCTCTGGAGCACCATCTGGAAGAGATACAACAGGCGCAGGTGTACCAGTTATTGTTGAAGCACCTAGAACTTTTGGTGATTTAACAGATTCTTTTTCAAAATTACCTTTTAATTGAAGCACATCATCAAGCGTCATTGCAGCAGATGATGAAAAAGGTATCAAAACCGCAAGAGCTAATATAAATGTTAATTTTTTCATAATGTATATTATATACTAATTAATGATAATTGTCAATAGGTATAATTTTATTAATAATTACCTAAATATTGCCTTTGCACCCATCCATCAGGAGCATTGTCGAAGTCGACCTTCCACCAAGTATATCCACTTCCAGTAGCTGGACCATCAATAATTGTTCCAACTGCATCTTTTTGTTGTATACCAAGTTTAACGAAGTTATTTCCTGCCCCAGCTCTTACTGCAACACGAGCGAGAGTTTTAACTCTTGTTCCGATACCAAATGTAGGAGCACTACTTGAGCCGTATAGGCCTGGATTATATCCAGCAGGGACCGCATAACTAAATGGAGTTGCACCAAAGTTTGCAGTACCGATACCACTTAATTCTCCACCCCAAGCTGCATAAATATTTCCAGTTATACCTGTAAACATTTCTCCTATATATGCTCCATTTTTATACATACTTATCTTTCCGTTATCTATATCTAGGGCAACACCAACTACATCGTCATTGTTGAAAGAAAATGGTCCACCTGCCCAGTATCCCTGACTACCATTATGCCATCTATCACCTTCATCAACCACCATACTCCATCCACCGATATCCCAACCTACAGTATTATTCACACTAGCAGAAGAAGTTGCTACCCCTATAAATTGATTACCTGCTTGATTTAATTTAATTTCCCAATACCACTTACCAGATGATTTAGATATTGTTGAACGCACGGTTCCCTTTCCTCCATTCCAAGCTGCAGTCATATTGTTATTTGAAAGAGCAACTTTTGCACCTTTGTCTAATGGATTCCAAGTAGCAAAGTTTCCAGGAGTAGGAGTACTATTATTCACCACCACATTCATAGTATCTGTTCCAGTGGCACCAAGATTGTCTGTAACTTGAAGTTGGAATGTATATGTACCTTGTACAAGTCCTGTGACTGTTGTTGATGCAGACGAAGAATTAGTGATAGTACCTGCTGTTGGACCTGCAGTTTTAGTCCAAAGATATGATGCGATAGTTCCATCAGAATCTGTGCCTGTTCCAGTTAAACTAACTGTACTTGTAGGTAAAGTGATTGTTTGATCAGGACCTGCGTTGGCAACCGGAGAGGCGTTACCGACTGCACCATTTACAGTCACGACAACTTGATCCGCACCCTGTGCACCACGAGAATCCGTTGCAGTCATCCAAAAAGTATAAGTTCCTTGAGTAAGACCTGTAATACTTGTGGTCAAAGCTGTAGGTGTAACAATAGTTCCACTTGCAGGACCTGAAACTTTAGTCCACAAATAAGTCATTGGGTCCCCGTTTGGATCAGTAGCTGTAGCAGTAAGACTTACATTGTTTACTGGTAGAGTTATTGTTTTATCTAGTCCTGCATTTACTACTGGAGCTTGGTTTGCAAAATATGAGAGTGCGGTAGGATTTGTAAGCGCTGGACTACTTGTCGGAGTAAGAGTAATTGCTCCGCCTGCTGTCGGCGTTATTGTAAATGTTTGAGCAGCACTTGAGTTTGAGAATGTTTTTGTAACAGAACTCAAACCTCCACCACTAATTGCAATAGTTACTGTACCAGTGTAAGCAGCGTTTGGAGTGATAGTAAAGTTTGTAGATGCAGTACCAACCATTCCACCAGTTGGACCAGTAAATGTATAAGATGTTGCGGTTGCAGTAGTTTGATTCACCACCACATTCATAGTATCTGTTCCAGTGGCACCAAGATTGTCTGTAACTTGAAGTTGGAATGTATATGTACCTTGTACAAGTCCTGTGACTGTTGTTGATGCAGACGAAGAATTAGTGATAGTACCTGCTGTTGGACCTGCAGTTTTAGTCCAAAGATATGATGCGATAGTTCCATCAGAATCTGTGCCTGTTCCAGTTAAACTAACTGTACTTGTAGGTAAAGTGATTGTTTGATCAGGACCTGCGTTGGCAGTAGGAGGAACATTGCTTCCACCTCCACCTGATCCTGCAGTTTCAGCGTATCCCATATCTGGAGCAGTTCCATTAAACGGTAATCCAACATTAATACCTTTATCAATTAATGGTGAATTTGATTGTAAATGGAAATCAGTAGTAGATACAAAACCTGGATTTAATGCAAGATTGTTATTCATAGTCACACCTGATCCAGCAAAACTAGGAGCTGCAGTATTGTAAGCATCATTATGAGTAATTACAACGTTGCTTTGAGTTGGAGCTGCCTGATTCACTATAGAACCGTTTGAAAATCCTTGGAATATATTATTTCTAATATAGAGACCATTCACATTTCCATGACTCTGAGAAGTAAAGTCTAAGCCAAAGAAAGGAGAACATGGGACTGCGTTAGGGCAAGCAGGTAATCCTGGTTTAGCAACAAACGTATTGTTATATATCTGCATGTTGCTAATATATGGATCATCTCCACTCTCACTAATAACTGCAATACCAGAAGTAGATGGACCATTTGGTGAGTAAATGTTACTGAATACATTATTTCTAATTACATTGTCTATGTTTGCACTACATCCGCCAGTTCCACAAGGAAATGTGTAACCACCAGTATTACTAGGAGTTCGAGTATTAAATGAAAGTCCAACTGATCTATTGTTGACTATATTATTCTCTACGATAACTTTCTCAGCTTTATATTCAAAGATAAAGCCACTTTCATAATGAGTAAAGTTACCAGAATTATCAAGAACATTGTCATGAGCCCAAAGACCGTATGGATATGTATCTTTATATATATAGTTTATATCTACAGACCCTTGAACATAGTTGTGGTCAAATTCCATACCTCGTACATTGAAAAATTCAACAGCGAAATCCCAGTTTGGTGGAGAAAATGGTTGAGGACTTTGGAATGGTGATTTTACAAAAGTATTGTCATGAATATGAACGCCTTTTAGGAATCCATTATCCCAGTATTTAATAGGCCAACCATTTCTCTCTATTGGTCTAGCGGTTGTATTGAGATTGTTATGGTGAATATCCATTCCATCTTGACCACCAATTAGAAGACATCCTGAGCCACTCCATCCAGATTCAGCAAAAATACCAGCGCAGTTAGTTCCATCATTGTTATAGAAACTGTTACCAGTTGCAAACGGGCCAGCCCAAGTAGTTGGATTTGTAGTAGGATGACCAGCAAAAAGAGTTGCGCTGACAAAGAAGTTAACAAATTTCATATCATGGACACTTACATTATTTCTTCCTTGAATCCAGATACCGTACCAAGTACCACTTGCATTACCAGAAGTATTTGCTTGCCCGTCTAAAGTAAAATTGGAAATACTTTGGTTACCGTTAGTTCCTGAGTTAGATTCCAAATGCATATAAGTACTCCATGTACCTACTATGGAGCTTTTTACAACAGTATTAGTTTTACCTTCCCCTTCAATACTGACACCAGGAGCAAGATTACACTCCTGTGATTCTGTATATGTACCACCAGCATTAGCTTTAATGTGAATAATATCACCTGAAGTTGTAACAGTATTACAACCTTTAGCTAGTGTCTTCCAAGGAGCTGTTTGCGTACCTGCATTATTGTCATTACCAGTAGTGCTTACATAAAAAGTAGCTGCGTTAGCAAACACTGGAGTAAATAGAAATGCCAAGAAAAAGCCAGATAATGCTAAAAGCAATCGCTGTTGATAAAAAGAATTCTTCATACTTTATAATTGCTATAATTTTTAGATATAGCTTGATGAATGATAATCCTTTAATTATACCAGAGTATTAGATCTGGCAACACTACCTTTGTGGATAAACAGACATCAAAAAATCCCCAGATGGGGATTTTTTGATTGTATATTATTAGTGAGATGTTACTGTGTGAACTTCATGATGTTCAGTTCTAGTAAGCATACGAGCAACTATGATTATAGCTAGTATCAATAGTATAATTAGGAACCATTGAAATACTGAACTTGGCATAAATCCTCCAGAACCTGCAACAGATAAAGCTGTTAGATTATTTCCTGTAGTAACAACTGGTTTGAGATTATTATTGAAATCAGATGCAACATACCCATTATCAACATTTGTATTACGTACACGTGCTGCTGTAGCTACCTTAGTTGTGTTTGTTGTTGTGTTTTTTGTAACTGTATTTGTAGTAGTGTTAGTGTTTGAAGTATTTGTATTAGGAGTAACATTACTGTTTGAATTACCGTTATTAGTATTAACGTTGTAATTATTCATAGCAACTGTCTGAGGTACAACTGGAGCGTCGTATGTAGTAGGAACCTTTGTGAAAGCTGGTTCGTTTGCATTAACGCGAGGCTGTGGATCCCAAACACCTGGAACATAAGCAAACGCAGAACCTGCACTAACAAGAAAAGCTACTGCTAAAAAGGCTATTAAGTTTTTTGTTGTATTTATATTCATACAGGTATTATAGCATATATATATACCATTTGTCAAGCCCCTACCCTATATATAAAAATGTTGATAAATAAGGCTATATTGGTAACTATAAATAAACATAGAAAAGGAGTATAATGGGAGTTATTAAAAAAATAATTATATTAATTTATGAATAATCCATTCCAAAATGCAATGCTTCAGCTCGATAGAGCGAACAAGGTTAAACAATTTCCAAAAGAATTTCTATCGAGACTACACCAACCTAATCGGGAGATAAGAATTGCAATTCCTGTAACTATGGATGACGGAAGTCTCTCAATTTTTGAAGGTTACCGAGTTCAATACAATAATGCTCGTGGCCCATATAAAGGTGGTATAAGATACCATCAAGATACAGACATCAATGAAGTAAAAGCTCTTGCGTTTTGGATGGCTCTAAAGTGTGCTGTTGCAAACATTCCAATGGGTGGTGGTAAAGGTGGAATAACTGTTGACCCAAAGAAATTATCAAAAACTGAACTAGAGAGGTTATCACGTGGATGGATAAAACTTATGGCTCCTGTGATTGGTCCACAAGTGGATGTACCAGCTCCTGATGTAAATACAACACCAGAAATAATGTCATGGATGGTAGATGAATATTCTAAAATAACCGGAGATAAGACTAACGCAGTAATCACCGGTAAGCCTATTGAAGTAGGTGGATCAGAAGGTAGAGGTCCTGCAACAGGACTTGGTGGATTTTATGTATTTGATGTAATTAGAAAAAAGATGGCGATGCCTGATTCATGTAGAGTTGTAATACAGGGTTTTGGAAACGTTGGAGGTAATGCTGCTCAGATATTAACCGATCATGGTCACAAGATAATAGCACTATCTGATTCTAAAGGTGCAATATTAAAAGAAGATGGGATAGATATAAAACTTTTGAATGAATACAAAAAAGAGAATGGCCAAATCTCAGGATTCCCTGGATCAAAAATGATCACAAATGAAGAGCTTTTGCTTTTAGATTGTGATGTACTTGTCCCTGCTGCTCTTGAAAACCAAATAACTGAAAGTAATGCCAAAGATATAAAAGCAAAGCTTGTACTTGAACTTGCAAATGGGCCTACAACACCTGAGGGAGATGATATTCTATTTTCTCGCAATATACCTGTGATACCAGATATATTGGCAAACGCTGGAGGTGTAACAGTTTCAACTTTTGAATGGGAACAAAACCTAAAAGGTGAACACTGGACTGAAGCTGATGTATTCGCAAAACTTCAAAAAATAATGGAGGAAGAAACTGAGATAATATTTAATAAATCTAGCGAACTTAAGACTGACATTCGTCGTGCTGCTTTTATAGTTGCACTTGAACGAATCGAAAAAGCTACTGTTTAAAATGAAAAAGAGTTCAAATAAAAAATCGGTTAGGTTACCGAATCATATTTCCCCTATTAGATATGACTTAACTTTAAAGCCAGATCTTGAATCTTTTACTTTTGAAGGAAGAGAAACTATCCAGATAAGAATAGACAGATCTGTAAAAAGTTTAACCTTGCACAGTAAAGAAATAGAAATAAAAACTGTTGAAGTAATATATTCAAAAAATAATAATTTCGGAAAGATTGAGTACGATGAGAAAAATGAGACAGCAACTTTTATTTTCGAAAAAAATATTCCTAAAGGTAGAGCGGAGTTAGTAATAAATTTTAGAGGCATTATAAACGATAATCTTCGTGGTTTTTACAAGAGCACATATACTCTAAATGGAGAAACAAAACATTTAGCAACTACTCAATTTGAAGCAACAGATGCTCGTCGCGCTTTTCCTTGTTTTGATGAACCAGCTCAAAAAGCAGTTTTTGATGTATCTTTAATAATTCCTGGAGATAAGACAGCTATATCAAACACATTGCCAGTAAATATAGAGGAGCATGAAGCCGGTTTAAGGGTGGTTAAATTCTCTCCAACACCTATTATGTCAACTTACTTACTTGCTTTCATAGTTGGTGATTTTGAATATATTGAAGGCTGGAATAAGGGGAAAAAAGTTAAAGTTAGAGTTTTTACAACTAAAGGCAAACTCCATCAGGCAAAGTTTGCACTTGAAGTAGCGATTCGATCACTTGAGTTTTATAACGAGTATTTTGATATACCTTATCCACTTGAAACATTAGATCTTATTGCAATACCAGATTTCGAATCTGCTGCTATGGAGAACTGGGGTGCAGTTACATTTAGAGAAACAGCAATACTTGTAGATGAAGAGCATACATCACTTTCAAACAAGCAGTGGGTTGCTATTGTAATAGCTCACGAAATCGCACACCAGTGGTTTGGTAATCTTGTGACCATGCATTGGTGGACAGATCTATGGCTAAACGAAGGCTTTGCTTCATATATGGAAAATCTTTGTGTTGATTATATGTTCCCAGAATGGCATATTTGGGATCTTTATATTGCAGATCGTTATGCTGTCGCTCTAAAATTAGATTCCTTAGCAAATTCTCACCCAATCGAAGTAGAAGTTCATCACCCAAAGGAGATTGGTGAGATATTTGATATGGTTTCTTATGCAAAAGGTTCAGCTGTAATTAGAATGGTAGCAGAATATATAGGAGATAAAAATTTCAGAGATGGACTAAGACACTACTTAAAAAAACATAGCTATAAAAATACAAAAACTACAGACCTTTGGGATTCATTCGAAAAGATCAGCAAAAAACCAGTCAGAAAAATGATGCAAAATTGGACTCAAAAAACTGGCTACCCTATTATTTCTTTATTGAAAAAAGGAGAAAATTTTGAAATAAGACAGGACAGGTTTCTCTCTAGCCGTGTTTCCGCAAAGAAAACAAAAGAAAAGACTACCTGGCAGGTCCCTATAAAATACGAAAGCAATCATAGTAACAGTTCAGTGCTTTTAACTAAAAAAAGTATAAAAATAAAATCAAATTATATTGGTAAATTAAATATTGGAGAGGGATCTTTTATTAGAACTTGCTATAGTGAAAAAATCTTAAAGGATTTGGGTGAAAAAATATATAGTAAAAAAATGTCAGTTAAAGATAGACTTGGTCTCGCTCGAGATATATTTGCAATTGCTGAAGCTGGATATATAAAAACAGATAAAGCTCTAGAATTTTCTCTTTATTACAAAAATGAAGATGAATATATCGTATGGTCAGAACTTGCTTCTGGAATTAATAAACTTTACAGACTAATAAGTGGTGAGAGGTTTGAAGATAAATATAGGTCTTATGCCCTATCAATATTTAGCCCACTTGCTGAAAAAATTGGATTTGAAGTAAAAGAAAATGAAAAACATTCAACTCCATTTTTAAGGAATCTAGCTATTGCAAACGCAGCCGCCTATGGAGATAAAAAAATAATAAAAGAAGCTTCCGAAATATTTGACAATAGAAAAAAGAAACCTATTAGAGCGGATATACGATCAACAATATATGGAATTGTAGCTGCAAATGGAGGAGAAAACAGGCGGGGAGAATTCTTAAAACTTTATAAAAATGAATCTTTCCACGAAGAAAAGGATCGCATAGGACATGCTTTAACTCGTTTTAAGGATAAAAAAATTCTTGAAAAAACTTTAGAATTCGCATTATCTAAAGAAGTTAGAGACCAAGACTCACCTTTTATGATTGCCCAGGTTTGGCAAAATATAAATGGACGTGGTGTAGCTTGGAAATTTGTAAAGAAAAATTGGAAGCAAATATTAAAGCGTTATGGTGAGGGTGGCTTTATCTCAAGATTGTTATCTCCACTTGAAGGACATAAAACCAAAGAAGATTTAATAGATATTAAAAAATTCTTTACTAAAAACATTGCACCAGGAGCAGATAGAACTCTCGAACAAGCCTATGAGCGTATAAATTCAAATATTGCTTGGTTAAAAGCAGATAAAAATTCAATTAAAAATTGGCTCGAAAAAAACTTTTAGATTATTTTATAAAAGTCTTTCTGTGTAATAAAGTTTGGCCGTGTTTTTTTATGGCTTCATAATGAGCTTTTGTCCCATAACCAACATGATTTTCAAACCCATAATCTGGATACTTTTTAGCATATTCATACATCAAATTATCGCGAGAAACCTTAGCTACAATTGAGGCACAAGAAATAACAGGGTGAAGCTCATCCCCTTTTATTATTGTTTCTTGATAAATAAATTCCTCTGGTGCTTTTAAACCTCCATCAAGAAAAATTTTGTATTGAGCAAGATCATAAAAATCTTTTGTCGCGTCGGAGCCCCCGTTAGAGAGGGTTAAGCGCGAAAGATTTTTATGATCTTGCGAAATTACATTATTTAACGAAGTCTTCAATGCTTTTTTTATAGATGGAACAATACCTGATTTATCTATCCACTCAGCGCTAACAATAGATACAGAGAAGTCACAATTTCCTTTGTTTTTTTCTTCCTTTAAATATTCAAACCATTTCTCTCGTTGTTTTTTGGTAAGTTTTTTGGAATCACGAAGTGGTGTATCAATTGAAATAGAATCAAAAAAGTTAGGTTTACATTTAAATGAACATACAGCAACAGGCCCCGCAATCGGCCCACGCCCAACTTCATCTATACCAATAATATAGCTCCATTTCATAAGACAAGTATAGCAAAATATCTCATTTTTAAAGCGTATAGTGTTCTGTTATAATACCCCCATGGATTCCAAGTTTATACACCTACACACTCATAGCCATTACTCTCTCCTTGATGGACTATCTAAAATTGAACAGATTGTAAAAATAGCTAAAGAAAGCAAGATGAAGGCTATAGCTCTTACCGACCACGGAAATATGTATGGAGCTATTGAGTTTTACAAAGAATGCAAGAAAGCTTCCATTAAACCTATTATAGGATGTGAAGTATATATGGCTGAACGGACGCGATTTGATAAAGAACCGGGTATAGATAATAAAAGATACCATCTAATTCTTCTTGCTAAAAATAAGATTGGTTACAAAAATCTTATGAAAATCGTAACTAAAACAAACCTCGAAGGCTATTATTACAAACCTCGTGCGGATTTTGATTTACTTAAAGAAAATAGTGAGGGTATCATAGCACTTTCAGGTTGTATGGGCGGAATGCTTTCTCGATCTATACTTGCTGGGAATAACGAAAAGGCAGAAGAACTAGTTAAAATTCATCAAGATATTTTTGGGAAGGAAAATTATTTTATAGAAATTCAATCGCACCCACACATAGAAAGAGACAAAGAACTTAGAGATAAATTAATAGCTCTTGGTAAAAAACTGGATGTCAAAGTAGTAGCAACCCAAGACTCACATTATCCATGCAAAGATGATCACGAAGCTCATCATACCCTCCTGCAAGTAAACACTGGAGCTGATGGAAAAGATTCTAGTAAATTTGAATTTTCAGATGACGATTTTTCTCTTATCAATGAAAAAACAGCAAAAGAATATTTTAAAGATTCGGTTGACGCTGTAGAAAATACTCTTTTAGTTTCTAATATGTGTGAAGATTATGACTTAGAACTCGGTCACGCATACTTCCCAGACTTCCCAATAGAAAAAGGTACTACTGCTGATAACGTACTTAGAGATTTAGCATATAAGGGATTTGATTTTAGAGGTATCGCTCAGTCAGATGATTATAAAAATAGATTGGAATATGAGCTTAAAATTATAGCTCAAAAAGGGTATCCTACATACTTTTTAGTTGTAGGCGATTTGTTACGTCACGCTAGAGAGAATGGAATATTAACAAATATTAGAGGTTCGGTTGCTGGATCTCTTACTACATATCTTTTAGGGGTAACAAATGTTGATCCACTAGAATATGAACTTCCTTTTGAAAGATTCTTGAATCCTGAGCGTCCATCACTGCCAGATATAGATATGGATTTCGCTGATAATAGACGCGATGAAATCATTGCGTATGTTAAATCAAAATATGGCGAAGATAAAGTTGCTCAAGTTGGTACATTTGGAACAATGATGGCAAAAGGTTCAGTTCGTGATGTCGCAAGAGCTCTTGGTTACCCTTATAACATTGGAGACAGAATATCTACCATGATTCCCCTTGGTTCACAAGGTATGCCAATGACTATTGATCACGCCATGGAGATAGTACCGGAACTTGCAGATGCTTACGAAAAAGAACCTGATACAAAAAAAATAATTGATTTAGCAAAAAAAATGGAAGGTTGCGTGCGACATATTTCAGTTCATGCGGCAGGTGTAGTGATAGCACCCAAGCCCCTTTATGAATTCTCCCCTATCCAATACGACCCAAAAGGTGGAAATATTATAACTCAGTATGATATGTATAGTATTGAAGATGCAGGGCTACCTAAATTCGACTTTCTAGGTATTAGAAATCTTGCCATACTTGCTGACGCAGTTAAATTAGTAAAAAATATTCACAACAAGGATGTGGATCTTGATCGTATTCCACTAGATGATAAAAAAACTTTTTCTATGCTTGCTCGAGGAGAGACTATGGGGCTGTTTCAATTAAATGGCTCAGGAATTACTCATTTTTTAAAAGAACTTAGAGCAAACAGTATCCACGATATTAACGCTATGGTAGCCCTATATCGTCCAGGACCTATGCAATTTATACCTCTATATATAGAAAGAAAACATAACCCAAGATTGGTAAAATATCTAGATCCTGCTTTAGAGCCAATATTGAAAAAAACATACGGGGTACTAGTATATCAAGATGATCTCTTGATGATTGCTATTAAAATTGCCGGATATAGCTGGGGTGAAGCAGACAAATTCCGTAAAGCTGTTGGTAAGAAGATTCCTGAGGAAATGGCAGAACAGAAAGATAAATTCATTAATGGATGCATAGAGAAAAGTAAATGGCCACTAAAGAAAGCAACTGAACTTTGGAATCAGATAGAACCTTTTGCTGCATACGGTTTTAACAAGGCTCATTCGGCAAGCTATGGGCGTGTTGCTTACCAAACGGCTTACATGAAAGCAAACTTCCCAGTTGAATACATGACGGCAATCATGACAGCAGAATCTGGTGATATTGAAAAGGTAGCAGAAATTGTACATGAATGTGAAAAGATGGGTATAAATGTTTTACCCCCAAACATAAATGAGAGTTTTGGTGGATTTACTGTCATAGTAGGAAGTGATAAAGAAAAAGGAAGAGCTATTAGATTTGGTTTATATACAATAAAAAATTTAGGGACAGACATCGCTGACTCTATAATCGAAGAACGCCAGAGAGGAGGTAGTTTTAAATCTCTTACTGATTTCTTTGAGAGAATAAATCACAAAAATCTTAACAAAAAATCAGTAGAAGCTTTAGCTTGTTCAGGAGCTATGGATGAGCTAGGTGATCGTAACACAATTATTGGTAATCTTGAAATACTACTTAATTTTAATAAAGAGATGAAGGGAGTAGACTCTCAAGATTCACTATTTGGAGAAATAGGAGGAATAGAAACTAAATTAACCCTAGAACCAAAAACACCAGCAACACAAAATGAAAAACTAGCTTGGGAGAAAGATCTACTAGGTTTATATATATCGGGTCATCCACTTGATCAATACAAAGAAAAAATTGAGAAATTTGGGACATTGATAAAAAAAATAAAAGAAGAAGTAAAAGTTGGTATGCCTGTAACGGTAGCTTGTATTATTGATGACATAAGAATAGTAACTACAAAAAGGAATGACCAGATGGCCTTTATAAAGCTCTCGGACTTTAGTGGCTCAACTGAGGCAGTTATTTTTTCTAAACTATATACCACATCAAGAGATATCCTAATAAAAGATAACATTGTAGCAATACAAGCTAAAGTCACTGAGCGCAATGGCGAAAAAAGTCTAATGATAGAGAGTTTAAAGAAAATATAAAAAACCAAGGCACATAACAAAAACCCCCTTTCGGGGATTTTTTGTTATACTATCTCTTCCTCATCATCGATCATTTTCATGATCTTTATGACCTTACTTGTATAAGTAGGAATGACAGAGTTGTATTTTTTAAGAATCTGAATGGTATTTTTACCTTCATAATGATGAGCGGTATTTTCATTATTACCACCAAGACTTGCTGAAACCTTTTCAATAGCGTCATCTACAGACTTAAAGTCTATTTTACATGAACCATATCCAAGGAAACTGTTTGCTGCTTTTTTACAAGCGTGACGACCGAAGGTCGACTCTACACCTGAAATAGCAACTAAGAGACGCCAATCAATATCGTTTTTTTCTGCTTCTAAAACGAATTTCTTACCATAACCCTTTAGGGGTGAATCGTAAGATTCAAGCAAGGCGTCGATTTCTGCGGCACGCTCCTCTAGTATCTTGTCTTCTTCCGTGGTTATCGTAGAAGACTCTAATACGTTATTTTGGCTAATAGTTACAGTCGTGTTTGGGAGAGGCGCAATCCCAGTAACAGGTGTTGTTATTGCGAGCATCGGAATAGCAACAAATGACTGTAAAAACTTTATAATTGTCTTTTTGTTCATAATCGGCAGTTTTGCTCTGCCAAACCATTGAAGGGATTTTCATTTACCAAGGGAGATAGATTGACCCTTAAAGTAAAAAGCCCATATATATCATCGAATGACAACATATCTAAGGCCTGCGTATATATTATCATAAAGATAGAAAAAGTCAATAGTTATACCATGGTTTTTAGTATCGTCAAACATAAAAAACCCTTATAATATAAGGGTTTTTTATGTTTTAATGCTTGACATATTATAGTTAAATATTGTCTAATAAGCCTAAAATACAAGGTTTTTAGACAAATTTTGACATTAAAGCCTTTCTGTCTTATAAAAACCCTTATAATACAAGGTTTTTTATATATTATTCCTTACCGTGACAATTTTTATACTTCTTGCCAGATCCACAATAACAAGGATCATTGCGACCAATCTTTTGACTCTTTTTTGAAACAGAAGGCACATTTGAACTATCATCAGATGAGCTTAGGACCAATTCTGGCTTACTTTCAACTGTTGTTATTGGACCATTTGCTTGTTCAATGTTCATAGTTCTGATGAGAGAAGCAACTTGCTCTTTAAACATATCTTCCATATTCCTAAATAACCTTAAACCTTCTTTTTTGTATTCAATCAATGGCTCACGCTGTCCATAAGCACGTAAATTTACAGAACTTCTAGTATATTCCATTGTTTCAAGGTGCTCTACCCAAAGAGTATCTGTAGTATATAAGGCAATTCTTCTAACTGTCTCGAAAAATGAAGTATCCCCTACTTTTGCTCTTTTTTCTATTACTATTTCTCTCAAGTCTGGGTACTGTAGATATAGGCTTTCCAAGAAATTCTCTAGGTCTTCATAGCTACCAGCAAGCATAGTTCTTCTGCGTTCATATACTACTTTCCTCTGGTGGTTCATAACATTATCGTACTCAAGAGTGTGTTTACGTGAATCGAAATGGAAACCTTCAATTTTTGCCTGTGCACTTTCAAGTGTTTTTGATATAAACCTATTATCGATAGGCTGATCTTCTGGAATGCCAAAACGGCCCATCATATTTTTTATACGATCAGATCCGAAAATGCGCATTAAATCATCTTCAAGAGATACATAGAATTGGGTTGCTCCAGGATCCCCCTGACGACCAGAACGTCCTCTTAGCTGATTATCGATACGGCGTGCCTCGTGACGTTCAGTTCCTAAAACAAACAAACCTCCAAGAGCTTTAACTTCTTCGTAGTGTTTAGCATCGAATGGAACTCCACCTAATTTAATATCAACTCCACGTCCAGCCATGTTTGTAGCAACAGTGACTGCACCGAGGCGTCCTGCATTGGCAATTATTTCACCTTCTCTTTCATGATTCTTAGCATTTAGAACTGTATGAGGTACTCCTGCAGATGTTAGGTAAGCAGAGAGTAGTTCATTTTTTTCAATTGATACAGTACCAATTAAAACAGGCTGGCCGATATCGTGCAATTCTTTTACTTTTTTCGCAACTGCTTCAAGTTTACCTTTTTCTGTCTGATATATAAGGTCATTGTGATCTTTACGATTTATTGGCTTGTGAGTAGGTATAACAACTACATCAAGACCATAAACTTTCAAGAATTCTTCTTTTGAGGTTTCCGCTGTCCCAGTCATACCTGATAACTTTTCGTAAAATCTAAAATAATTTTGGAAAGTTATAGAAGCCACAGCTCTAGTCTCTTTCTCGATTTTTACACCTTCCTTAGCTTCAATTGCTTGGTGTAGACCTTCACTCCAACGTCTACCTGGTTGAAGACGTCCTGTAAATGAATCAACAATTATCACTTCCCCATCTTTTACTACATAATCTTTATTATTTTCATATAATGCACGAGCTCGAACTGCAGTTTCTAGATGATGAACATATTTAATACCTTTTTCAGTATAAATATTTGAAATACCAAGAAGGTTTTCAGCTTTAGTTATACCTTGATCTGTTAGAGATATAGCTCTAAGCTTTTCATCCACAGTATAATCTTCTTCTTTCTTTAATTGTTTAGAAATATCAGCAAAAGTATAATATAAATCCTCTGAATCTTCAGCTTGAGAAGATATAATAAGCGGTGTACGAGATTCGTCAATCAAGATTGAGTCAACCTCATCAACAATAGCATAATGATGTCCCCTTTGAACAACCTCACCTAAAGAGTTTACAAGGTTATCTCTAAGAAAATCGAAACCGAATTCATTATTAGTACCATATGTTATGTCAGCGGCGTAGGCTTCTGCGCGTGAACACGGTCTAAGAAATTCATATAAAACCTTAAAAGAACTCAAGTCCTCAACTCCCTCTTCCTCGGGAGTTTTGTGTGATGGATCAAAAATGTATGAAGTATTTTGTGAATTCACAACCCCAACAGAAAGACCAAGCATTGCATAAACTGGACCCATCCAAACTGCGTCACGACGTGAAAGATAATCATTTACTGTAATAACATGGACACCTTTCCCAGTAAGTGCATTTAAGTAAGCGGGTGAAGTTGCAACTAAAGTTTTTCCTTCTCCTGTTCTCATCTCAGCAATACTTCCTTTGTGTAGTGCTATACCTCCAATAAGCTGAACATCATAATGGCGTTCATTTCTTGTACGTGAAGCAACTTCACGAACTAAAGCAAAAGCTTCTGGCAAAATATCATCTAGAGTTGATCCCGATGCTAGCTTTGCCTTCAACTCAAGGGTTTTTTTAGCAAAATCCTCATCTTTTAACTCTTTAATTTTGGTTTCAAATTCATTGATTTTACGGACTAGGGGTTGCCATTTCTTAGTAGCTCCATTCCCCCCTCCTTCAAATAAAGTCTTAAATATACTCATAGAATGCTATTTTAGCACAAAAAGAAAATCCCCGATAGAGAGGGGATTTTCTTTTTAAAGATAAGTTGAATTACTTCTTCTTTTTCTTTGTAGCCTTTTTCTTAGCTGTTTTTTTAACTGCTTTTTTAGCTACCTTTTTCTTTGCTTTCTTTTTTGCTGCCATATATTTTAAAAAATTATTTTTAAAAGATGTATGATTTCACGACCTTATAAAAATTTTAAAAAATTTTTATAAAAAAATTAATCACACTCATGCATATATTATCTAACATATACAAGACAACTGCAATGCATTTACAAAGAAAAGTGTGGATAACTTTTTATTTTTTAACTTTTAAAAAATATATAGAAAAAAATAATTTTATAAAAAAAATTATAGTAAAATATTTTTAAAAACATTTCTAACATGAAATGAAAAACACCCTGCTTTGGACAAGGTGTCTTTCATATAACGATTTGTATCTATAAGCCGAATTCTGTATCTATCTTGCGATAGATGATAAAAATTTATCTAGGTTATTTGTTACCAAATAACTCAAGCGACTCTCTCCAACTATAAAGTCAGAGCACGGTCTTGCACACACGTAAGGATTTAGCCGTTTCACCCCTATAGTTACCTATAGGATTCATCCATATTTTCATATGGATGTCTGACCCTTTCGGATCAAAGACGTCTCTGCTCGCACCTCTAGGATTGCTCCTGACGGGCGTTACCCGCTACGGATCCACTCATTACTGGGTGGCATGTGTTCGGACTTTCCTCACTCGAGTAAACTCGAGCGTATTTATCCAATACAAACCTTTTTTACGATACCATATATATTCATACTTGACAACCTTATATATTTTGTTATACTAAAAGAGTGAGTGAAGAATTCCAATAAATAAAATTATTATATTTATTGACAATTGCCTAGCAAAACCCCCTCGAGCAATCGAGGGGGTTTTGTATTGTAGAATTTTTATTTTAAATAATATATAATAACCACACGCAGTCGTTGTGTTCTCAAGTCAGCGGCTGCACTCACATAGGCAATTGTGTTGGAGTTAGCACCCGCTGACTTGAGCACATAAACTAAAAAACTCCCAAAGGGAGTTTTTTAGTTTATGCTTATCTACTTGGACAAGATGTACCTTGTGGTAATCCTACAATTGATTCACTGATACCAGTTGAGTCTACACAGAAGTATTTACCATCGGATAATTTAGACCAAGACGCCCAAGAGTTGCTTGAGTCATTGCACTTATAAACTGTACCTTGAGGCAATTTTACTGCGTACGTGTAAGCACCATAATTTGATTTTGATTTACAAAACCCTGCATAAGAATTGTTGCTTGTAGCATAGTAAACTTCAGCCTGTGCTCTGAGTGCACTTTCAATAGATTGTATAGTGGCATCATTACTTTTTGATTTAGCTTCTAGTATATTGTTGTTAATTACAGTATCATTCGTTTTTGGTATCTCATTTGAAGGACCACCGAACATACTTCCACCCATAACTTCAGACATTAATTTTTCAATAGTTGTTGTCTCTTTTGGTACTTCAACTTTTATAGGTTTATTCCAATCTTTATATATTATATTGCTTGTTATCTTAATCTCCCCATCATCTGGTTTTTCAGGATTTACGAAATTAAAACTAACCATAGATTTGTGTGGGAGGTTATCAAAAATACCTACCCAAGCCTGACCCTGAAAATCTTTTATGAAATCGAGACTTTTATCAAAATCAGATTCATTTATTGAATTTAATTGGTTTGAATTTTTATCTAAACTTCTTAAGTACTCGCTTAATTCTTTTGCATAAGAAATAATACCTTTTTTATCTAGATCAAAATCAAAATGAAAAGAAAGAGATCCATCTAACATGTCAGGCAAATGCCTTTTAGTAATCTTTATTAAACTTGCTTTACTTGTAATATCTTCTATATGTTTCTTCTGATCATCAGTAAGAGTACTTATTGGATTATTATTAATACCCATAGATGAAGCTAATGGATTACTATTTAAATCTTCAGGTTTATAAGGAAATGAAATCCATTTATTTTCAAAAGGTTTTAAAGAAAAGAAACCAAGATCAGGGGCCTTTGTAAGATTTACATATAACAACCCATCTACCATGCGAAAATCTAAACCTACTCCAAATGTTCCTGATGTTGCAAGGAAAGAGTTAGTAGATTTAAAATTATTTTTATCTGAAACATCATATGAACCTTTCATATTAAAGTTAAATACTTTTGATACACCAGGCGCTGCAGCTAAAGCATCCTGTGCTCCTTTGTAATTAGATATATCCCCTGTCATATTAAAATCGAATGTCATAGTATTGACGTCTTGAATAGTTTGCATGGATTTTGAAAACAGTGAACTTAGAGTTGTAAAATATCCTGAGACATATCCAAAACCACTAGCTAATCCTAAAAACAGTACAATAATGACAACTAGTAACATTTTTCTATTTGATTTTGGTTTATACATTAGACTTGATGTCGGCTGAATATTAGATGTTTGAATTTGCGAGGATATTTCAATCTCTGGTGAGATATTTGAATTAGCTTTTGGGGAAATATTATCAAAAGCTTCCATAATATCAACCTCTGTCCAACTCTGTGTTCGAAGTAATGAAATAATAGATTCTCTAGATACACCTTTTGCTTCTTCTTTTTTTATAAATTCTATTAACTCTGGTGTTATCATAAATTAAATAATTGAGTTCTTAATTAATAAGCCTAATTATTATAACACTTACCTAAAATCAAAACACCCCAATATGGGGTGTTTTGATTTTGTCATAAAATAGTTTGCAATATAAATTAAAATCAGAGAATAAAATATCTTTTATTTTGTTCCGTTCTACAGGTCTTTCCCTTGTTGTCATATCTCTTTTAGGACTTAAGATAAATGTCCATTTTGTGCTCAATTGAGGCACAAAATATCGACTCAATAAGATCGAATGTACTTATAAATAAGATACATGATCGGTTTCAAATTGAATTATTCCACGAACAGCTTCCGCTACCCGTGCCTTGTTACGACTTATTCCCTGTCACCGAGCTTACTGTAGGCCCTCCGTATGGAGAGATTTCGAGTACTCCCGGCTCCCTTGAATTGACGGGCGGTGAGTACAAGACTTGAGAACGTATTCACCGCGGTATGTCTGACC
>CAZCXF010000007.1:0-34907 GCA_964502615.1 uncultured Candidatus Saccharibacteria bacterium
TTTTTGTTCGCATTGAGAGAACAGAAATCTCTAAGCAATCGGCCCCGTGCTCTATGTATGTGCGTAGGACGTCCTGGTTTCTATTTATATTTACTGGGTCTATCCTGCAATCATACGTTACTTTATTTACGCATGTTCATAAAGGATTGTTTAGAGATTTATGTTTTTTTATTTTCTAATTAAAATAACCCGGAGACTAACTGTCTCCGGGCCTTTGTTTTTTAACATCAAATTACCTTAATTATTTCAACCAATACCTCAGTAAAGTTATCACCCATGTTTTTTGTGGTCTCCTTCACATCTTCATCGGTTATAATTCCACCTTTTCCGGCTGCTGGATTAGATACTACACCTAATCCAATGTTTTTTATATGCGAATACTCACCAGATGGGTTGAGTTTGATCTGGTTAGCTGCCATAGTTTCTGGCAGCATAGACATACCAACCCCTGCTATGCCGTCTCTTTCAAAACGTCTGATTTGCGCAGCAGTTTCAAACTGGGGACCTAAACACCATCTCAGTATGCCGGGCGTGGTTAGTGAACGGAGTTTTTCGGAATCTGGTTGGTAGTACATGTTCTGGCAGTCAAAATGGTAGGGACCAAAATCGGTATTATCAACCCCAGAAAATAAATGCGGTGGTATATTATCTCCTCCGTCATGATCTGTTACCAGGATAATTTTACCTGGTTCGGACGGGGATATGCCACCTACCGCAGATGTATGTATCAGATTTTTAATACCAGCGTAAATTAATGCCCTTGGAATTCTTACAACTCTTTGAGCTTTGTCGTGGTCAAAAGGACCCATCTCATTTAAATGTTTTCTGCCACCAACAGCAAGAATTCTTTTACCGGTATTTTTTTCTTCAACAATAAAGATTCTCAGTTCGTGGCCAACTGCATTGAATTGGGGAAGACTGTTGCGAACCATCATGTGGTCAATTTTCTCTCTCCCGATTTCTCCAATAACAGTAAAGTTTTTAGAGTTTTCAAAAGATTTTGAGAGACCACTACCCAGAATGATAGCTGTTTCTGGAAACTCGGTAACATTTTGTATTCCGAGAGTGTAGTTTTTTAGCGCATTAGCTAAATCCTGCACTTTTGCATATTCTACTGCCATGGCGATGTATTTTATTTTGAATAAATATTGTTTACAAAGACTAAATTGCCCTCATTTAACCATAATAAAACACCTTTAACAAGGTGCTTTATTTAATAACTTTATTTAGATTAGTCAGCGTAAAAATCAACAACTTCACCTACTTCTGCAAAAGAAGTTATACCTTTTAGGATTTTCACAATACCATCCTCTTTCATATCAAGAGTTCCTTGGTGTGAAGCAACTTCTTTGATTTCACGCTCGCTCGGGTTCTTTGGAATTATTGCTTCAATAGCAGCGTCATTGTGAATTGCTTCAAATACTCCCATACGACCCTTGAATCCAGTCTTGTTGCATTGATCGCAACCGACTGGTTCATATAGTTTATATGGAGCACTCATGTCTATACCATAACTAGTGAATTCTTTGCCGCAAGCTTTTGCATTTTCCGCAATCTTTTTTATTATATTCGCTTCTTCTTCAGTAACAACTTTTTCTTTTTTACAAACCTGACAAAGTTTTCTAACAAGTCTCTGGGCAATAGAAAGAGAAAGTGCAGAAACCAAAATCTTTGGATTAACTTCAAGATCTATCAGACGAGGTATCACACCAGCAGCGTTGTTAGTGTGAAGTGTTGAGAAAACAAGGTGACCAGTAAGGGCAGACTCAACTGCAATTTTTGCTGTCTCACTATCACGAATTTCTCCCACCATTATTACATCTGGGTCCTGACGAAGAGCAGAGCGAAGACCTTCGAGGAATGTGTAGCCCTTCTCGTCATCTGTTTGTGTTTGAGTGATTCCTGGTAGGTGGTATTCAATAGGATCTTCAATTGTAATAATTTTTAATTCAGTAGAATAAATTTTCTGCAAGAATGAGTAAAGGGTTGTAGTCTTACCGGATCCAGTAGGTCCAGTAATTAGAATCATCCCGTTTGGTTTTTTAATTTCACGCATGAATATATCAAAAAGCTTGGCTTCAATTCCCATATCTTCTAGTTTTACGCGAATAGATTTAGGATTCAAGATACGCATCACAATAGATTCACCATATGCACCTGGCATTGTAGACACACGGAAGCTTATCTCATCTTGATCAAGGAAAATACTAAAGCGTCCATCTTGAGCAATTGAAGAATTTGTAAGTTTAAGACCAGATAGAAGTTTGATACGAGAATTTATAAATTTATGCACTGCATGGGGAATTTCAATAACTTCATGGAGTACTCCATCTAGACGAAAACGCAGATGAACATTGTTTTCTTCTGGTTCAAAGTGTAGGTCTGATACATTAATGGCGATAGCACCAGCAAGAGCTATCTCTAAAATCTTCGAAGTCATATGCTGCTTGTCTTTTTCTGTCTCCTCGATAGCTTTTTTTATATCATCCATATTCTTGATATCGGCCATAATTTTTTTTAGCTCGTCTCCAGTCATAGACATGGATCCAGCAGTTGAACCAGATGCATATGAGATTTCCTTGTATCGCTCCCATGCTTTTTTAAGACTAGCAAGAGATGCCATATAGAAATGGGGGATAAAACTACGACTCTCGAAGTATTCTTTCATTTTTTCTAATTTTTCTGGTTGAGGAGAACGGATTGCCACATGGATATCTTTTCCTACAAGCTTAAAAGGAGCAACTTCTTCTGCCATAGCTTCTTTTTCTTCGATAGATCGCAAAGCATCGTTGTCTATAGGCATACCTGCAAGGTTTATAGGGGATACGCCGTACTTCGCTTCAGCAAGAGCTTGGACTAAATCTTCCTCTTCTTGTTTTCTTAGGTCACTAAGTTCTTTTTCTTCTTTGTCCTCGTCAAATTGGATCGTCATAATAGCCTTATTATATAGTATATATTCGTATAATAGATACTTGACATTTTGACCGAAGTATGCTAACATATATGCAAATGGGTTTTCTCTAGTTAGTCTAATGCTTTTTATATTTGCCTCTCAAATTTCTGGGGGTTGAATATAAAAAGCATTAATTAACCAACCAAAAAGGAGGAAACTCATGAAACAGATATTTGTAATCATGATTGGGGCCATTTTCATGAGCCTCCAGTCAAAATCCCAAACAGTTATTGATCAGATTTCATTTGGCGATGTCCGTTACGACGGATTTAACAACATCACCAAGAAAGCTTACTGGTCAAAAAGGCCTGAAGCCAAAGAAGTTTACGAGGGAAAAACCCCTGCCGGGGTTACAGTTTACGAAATTGACCAGGATTATCTGGCTCGTTTCGCAGATGGTGAAAATAATGGTTTGGACAAAAACTACATAATTTTCCCGAAAGGGCAAAGAGTGTATAAAAAAGGAAATACAGTTTACGCTGCAATTTGCGGCAACAAGCTGGAATACTTTAAGCCACTGGTTCAAATCAAAATCATCAATGGACCTGGCCCTTGTCAAAACCGCTACCACGTAACAATCTACCGGGTGGCAGACGAATTCGGAAAACTTTTAATGCAGGACTCTGTCGTTTCCGACGGATTCCCATCAAAAGATTGCATCAACCTTGTTGATACCACAATCTATGTTGAAATGTGGAAGAAACAAATAGTTTATGCTGACGATGAAATGCCTTCCGAAAAACCTTCTAAGCAAAAAGATGAAGTTGTTAATAATACGACCACAAACAATTATTATACAACCAACATCTACGGTGCTCAGCGAGGTGGGTCAAGGCCGGTTTATCCCCGCCAAGAAATTCGCCGCGGTGGATTCGTTTTCCTTGGTTTCAGAGGTGGTGGTGGAAACATCTCAACCCCTGTGCCAATAATCAATCCCCGCTACGACCCAAGTGGACTTGGTGGAGGTGGAACACGTCATGACCCCCCAGGTCTTGGTGGAACTAGACCCCGCCAGACATTTGACCCAGCCGGACTCGGAGGATGATTAATACCAAGAATGGGACTTGGTAAGTACTGTAAGTTGAAGCTGTTTTACAGCAGCTTCACTTACTTTTTTAAGTCTTGAACGCTTCGAAAACGTTGAAGGTTTAAAATTGTAAGTTTAATTTATTAATTAGTATGAAAAATTTTATGAAAAAAATAATAGTCGGAATATTC
Source organism: uncultured Candidatus Saccharibacteria bacterium (assembly GCA_964502615.1). Taxonomy (GTDB): domain Bacteria; phylum Patescibacteriota; class Minisyncoccia; order Phycocordibacterales; family UBA9973; genus UBA8515. The sequence goes on from CAZCXF010000007.1 coordinate 4,172, forward strand.
TCACTTGCTTTAATGCTTGTGGGAGTAAATAGTGCACAAGCAGCAGGATGGAATCAATATCCTGGTGACTGTCCTGCGATCAATATCGGGAACTACAGCACTGGAGCAGGTATAAACCCTGGTTCTTGTTGGAACCTGACAAATGTTTCTGCAACAGGAGGACAAGTTATCAATGTTAAAGTTTTCTATGACAACACAAATGGTGTTGCAGCGAACAGCACAAACATAAGTCTTACTAAATCACCATCAAGTGGTGCTAGTACAAACTTTTCTTTCTCAGGAAATTTGACTTCAAGTGCTGGAAACCTACCATTCAGTCAGGTGACTGCAAATATCTCAACTTCTGAGACTTTGACTTTCAGTCAGGCAAGATGGTACCAGAATGGATCAGGCACTCCTACTTCATTTCCTGGAGGACAAACTGGAGGTGAAGCTTTCACTGGAGGCCTATCTCTAGGAACAATTCCAGATAACGATTGGGGAGCAATTGTCTTTGCCTTCAACGTTTCAAACAACGGTGGCGGTGGTGGCTCAAACTGTACAATTTCATCAAACCTTCAAGCAAATCCAATTTCTATTAACCAAGGTAGTTCTTCAACTTTATCTTGGAACACAAATGGCTGTTCTTCAGTCACTGTAACTGGTCCAAACTTCAATAGTTCAAGTCAGAACGGTCCAGCAACTGTAACTCCTAATAATATAGGTACTAATACATACACTCTAATAGCTACCGGTTCTAATGGCCAACAGATAACTCAAACTGCAACAGTAAATGTAAACAATAACCAAAACAATTGTAATATTACATCAAGCTTATCAGCTAGTCCTACTTCAATAAGTCAAGGCAATTCTTCAACACTATATTGGAATACTAATGGCTGTACATCTGTTAATGTAACTGGTCCAAACTTCAATAGTTCAAGCCAGAACGGTCCAGCAACAATTTACCCTCCAAACAACGGTTCAAACACATATACACTTACTGCTTACGGTACAAACGGTCAGACTCAAACTCAAACTGCAACAGTCTATGTTAATAATAACCAAAATAATTGTTCTATAACTGACTTTACAGCTAATGGTTACTCTACTACTACAATTCAATCAGGAGGTTCAGTAAATCTATACTGGAGAACAAACGGTTGTACCTCAGCAACAATCTCTGGTCCAAACTTCTATACTAATGGACTAAGTGGTAATCAATATATTTATCCTACAAATTCAGGAACATATACACTCAGTGCTTACGGAAATACTGGAGGCACTCAAACTCAAACAGTTTATATAAGTGTTGGTGGTAACCAAGGTGGTTACTGTACAATCCAAAGTTTCTATGCAAGTCCTACATCTGTAACATCTGGTCAACCAGTAACTCTAACTTGGACAACTACAGGTTGTACATCAGTAAGTATTTCAGGAGTTGGCAGTAACCTTCCATACTCATACAGTCAGGTTGTTTACCCAACTACTACAACAACTTACTATTTAAATGCTTACGGTAATAATGGAAGTCCTAGTCAATCAGTTTCTGTTAATGTAACACCTGTAATACTTCCACCAGTTTACAATGCTTGTGCTGTTACAACAGTTGCAACAAACATTGGTCAAACATCTGCAACATTAAATGGTCTAGTTACAAGTGGTAGTGGTGTATCATATTTTGAATACGGTACAACAGTCGGTCTTGGTTTAACAACACCATCAATAAACTCAAGTGGTAATGTGGTTTCAGTAATCAATGGTCTTTCTCCAAATACTTTCTACTATTACAGACTTGTTTCTAACTGTGGAGGATCACTATCTTACGGTAGAACAGACGTTTTCCGAACTCTTGGAACAACTGTAATAAACAATCCAGTTAGACCAATAATTATTCAAGGTACAACAGTTGTAGGTACATCTTCACCAATAATGCTAAAGATTGAAGATCGTTATCAAACAATAAGTGTTGGTGATATCATTGACTACACTGTAACTTATAAAAATATTGGTAAAGTAGTCCTTACTAATCCAGTTGTTCAAGTAGTTATTCCACGTGGAATCACACTTGTAAGATCTTCAGCAGGTACTTACTCAACTGACTCAAACACTCTAACTGTACCAATACAAGATCTACAACCAAACGAGGAAGGTGTAATATACTTGCAAGGACATGTGGATTCAATATCTTCATACCTATCACAGGTTGTTACTACTGCTATCCTTGTTTACACAAACCCAAACAAAGCACAAGAAAATGCGATTGCCTATGTGTTAAATGATCCAAGAGAAATAATTGTAAATAATGTAAATAACAATCTTGGAGCTGCAGCCTTCTTCCTGGGATTCTTCCCAACAACATTACTCGGATGGTTACTACTTATACTATTGATCTTGCTTATAATTCTAGCTACACGTAGATACTACCGAAGATCAACAGTGCACGTAGCCGGTCCGAATGGTGCAACAACCACAACAACACATTATTAATTAATTGCCTTGCCTATGCTAAAACACCCTGATTAAACTCAGGGTGTTTTATGTTAGGATATATTCATGGAGATTCACACAACTCTAAAAGATTTAAATAAGGTTGCTAAAGATTTATTAAAAAAAGTCAGCAATTTAAAAAATGAAAAAGCCACAGTAGTTGCTCTACGTGGAGATCTTGGAAGTGGCAAAACTACATTTACTCAAGAACTTGCCAAAGTATTAGGAGTCAAAAAAAATATAATTTCACCTACCTTTGTAATTATGAAAAGCTACGATATAAAAAGTAAAAAATTTGAAAAACTAATCCATATAGATGCTTATCGATTAGAGAAAAGTGAAGAATTAACAAAATTAGGATGGGGCGAAGTAGTAAATGATCCAAAGAATTTGATTATTTTAGAATGGCCAGAAAAAGTTCCAGAATGTATACCTAAAAATACTATATTTATAGATCTATATCACAAGGATCATCAAACTAGAACAATCAGATTATAGATTGATTTTTCATAAATGTGTGGTAGTATTGGGGCTAAGCAATATTGCCCTATAAAAAATTAAATATAACCCTTATGCGTAACATACTGAAAAGTCCACTCGCAGTAGGGGTTATTCTCTACTTGTTTCCCATAGGACTAACTTTCCTTGTTTTTAGATTTTTTTCATGGTGTATTGACCCAATACGAAGTATTGAAAACGCCGCGTATGCGTATGCTGCATTCGTTGTTCTCATAGCGATTTCTATAATCGGTGGTTATAACCTTGCGAAATCAAAAAAGAAAAGGAGTTGGATTGTTAGATTTTTCTTTGCCACTATAGCAACAATTTTATCCTTACCGGTTTTAGTTTTGGCTCTAATTGGTTTGTCTATCGTCTGGGTTCAAAACAAACTTGCCAGAAGTAAGTGGGTCTCTGAAAAAAGAAAAGAAAGAATAAAAAGTTCTCAATTTGGTTGTTTTATAACTTCTGTGCTTGCCGGAATGCTTGCTTTTTCCAACTTCCTTTTTATTATTGAGAAAGGTAATATCAGGGTTTTTAGAAATCTCGGAAAAGCTGTTGTGGTTTTCAATCATCTTAGTTCTGGAGACTATTTCTTGGCTGCCATAATTGCCCTATTTAGAAATTGGAGGGTAATGATTGGAGCTAATCTATGGGGGATTAAGTTCTTTCATTTTTTCTTCAATATTGTTGGAGTACCAATTGAACGAGAGGATGGTGCGCACCGTAAAAGAGTTGAAGCGATGAACATCTCAAAAGCTTTTTTAGATCTAAACAAAAAAGCACTACTTGGGGTATTTTCTCAAGGAACAAGAGAAAGAGAACCGGAGAAAGGCATAACTCGTTTTTCAATAGGAGCTTTTGTTATCGCATGTGAATTGGAGATACCAATCATACCAGCTGTTATCAAACACACAGAAAGATGGAGAGCTCCTTGGGTGCAAGATAAGACATCTCAGAAAGGTAGAAAGTCTAACCCCTTTAAGTTTATTGTTAAATTTGCAAAACAATATTACTCAACAGGGATTACACCTACTATTGCAACTGTGAGATATGGTAATCCAATTTCAACAGTTGGGAAAACCCCAAAAGAGGTTATGGAAGAGACAAGGTTTGTAATGAATCAGATGTATTCTAAACGTGTCAGGCGAGGTCGTCGTAAGCGCAATAAAATATTCAAGGAGGCATAGCCTCCTTTTTTTATACCCAAAAGTGCTATAATCGACTTATGCCAAAGGCTCAAAAATCTCAAAAAAGGCTTATTTTGCTTGATACTCACGCGATTATTCATCGGGCTTATCATGCACTACCTGAATTCTCAAATTCTAAAGGAGAACCAACTGGGGCTATTTACGGACTTACCACAATGCTTTTTAAGATAATTACAGAGTTAAAACCTGATTATATTGTTGCTTGTTATGATTTACCTAAAAAGACATTTCGTCATGAAGCTTATGATGATTATAAAGCAGGTCGGGCAAAAACAGATGATGCACTCGTCGCTCAAATTATCCGATCCCGAGATTTCTTCAAAGCTTTTTCTATACCAATGTATGAATCAGAAGGTTTTGAGGCGGATGATTTACTTGGAACAATTGCAGAGAAGATAAAAAACAAAGTGGATATTATTATTGCATCTGGAGATATGGACACTCTCCAACTTGTGGATGACGAAAGAGTTCGTGTATATACACTTAAAAAGGGAATAAACGATACTATTTTATATGATGAAGAAAAAGTGAAAGATCGGTTTGGATTCTTACCTAAATTTTTACCAGACTACAAAGGACTTAGGGGAGATCCGTCTGATAATATTATAGGAATCAAAGGTATTGGAGAAAAAACAGCTACAACTATTATTTCAAAATATGGATTACTTGAAGATTTTTATAAAAAATTAAAAAAAGGAGATAAAGAAATAGAGAAAATCGGTTTAACAGAAAGAATTATAAATTTACTAAAAGATGGGGAAGAAGAAGCAATTTTTTCTAAAACTTTAGCAACCATCCGAAAAGATGCGCCGATTGATTTTAATCTACCAGTTAAATCTTGGAAAGAAAGTATTGATGTTGAAAAAGTATCTGAATTTTTCAGAGATATGGAATTTAAAAGTCTACAAAGTCGTTTTATGAATATTGTAAGTGGTGGTGAGGTAGATAAAAAAGAAAAAGTAGATATAAAGCAAAAAGATATTGAAATCACAAAACTCTCTGAAGAAGAACAAGAAAAAATAGATAAGGCCAAAATTGCTTTTTGGTTACTAAATTCAGAAAGGAATGATCCTAGTTTTGAAGATGTCGTTAATTACAAGGGTAGTAAATCTTTTGATGAAGCCTTTAAAAAACTTGAAGATGATATAGAAAAAGAGAATTTATCCTATGTTTATAAAGATATAGAGATTCCCATAATACCGATAATACAGAAAATGGAAGTACTAGGGATAAAAGTAGATGTTAGTTATTTAAAGAAACTTTCAGAAGATTATCATAAAGAGTTAAAATCAATAGAGAAAAATATTTGGAAAATGGCAGGAAGGGAATTTAATATAAATTCTCCAAAGCAATTAGGAGAAATACTTTTTGATGAACTTAAAATTCAAGACATGGGGGAAGGTTCATCTAAAAGAAAGATGAAAAAAACAGCAGGAGGAGCTCGCTCTACTCGAGAAAGTGAACTCGAGAAGCTAAAAGGCGAGCATCCAATAATCGATGAAATATTAAAGCATAGAGAACTACAAAAGTTATTATCAACTTATATAGATACTATACCTAGCTACGTTGCTTCTGATGGAAGACTTCATGCACATTTTATACAAGCAGGTACTACGACCGGACGCTTTTCTTCTAGTAATCCAAACCTACAAAACATACCAATTAAATCTGAAAAGGGTAAAAATATTCGCAGGTCTTTTGTTGCTGAAAAGGGATACGTGCTTGCATCTTTTGATTACTCTCAAATAGAACTTCGTATTGCTGCTCTTATGTCTCAAGATCCATATTTCATCCAAGTTTTCAAAGAGGGGAAAGATATTCATGCGGCAGTTGCTATGAAAGTATTTGGAGTTAAAGAGTCTGAGGTTACTCATGACATGAGAAGAAGAGCAAAAATAATTAACTTTGGAATGTTGTATGGAATGGGGGTAAATGCACTGAGGCAAAATATTGGTACAGATAGAAAAGAAGCTCAAGCTTTTTACGATAACTATTTCGCACAATTTCCAAGTATTGTTGGATATTTGGATGGAATAAAAAAATTTGCAAAAGATCATGGTTATACAGAAACTCTTTTTGGACGCAAAAGATATTTCCCTGGGATGCGATCACCAATCCCATTTATCAAAGCTATGGCAGAACGAATGGCAATCAATGCTCCTATTCAAGGGACAGCAACTGCTGATGTTATAAAAATAGGGATGAAAAAAGCAAATGATGAACTGAAAAATGCAGGTATCTTAGATGATGTTAGATTGTTATTACAAGTGCATGATGAATTGGTGTATGAGGTAAAAGAAGATAAAATCGACCAAGCTATAAAAATTATCGAAAAAGCAATGAAAAACGCGATACCCAGTGAATTTTTAGCCAATCTAGAACCCGTTCCTCTTGAGGTTTCATATGGTTTTGGTAAAACCTGGGGTGATTTAAAAGAGTAGCGCAATTATACCTTTAAGTGGTAGGATTATATATATGGACGAGAATTTAGTAGAAGATAAATCAGAGCTTTCAGTAAGAGACGGGGTAGTTCACCTTGTATTATCTCACTCATATACTGTTTTTTTGCTGGCTGTTATTTTAGGTGTCATTTTTGATATTTTTATACCAACTAGCTATTTTGGTAACTACATATTCCAATACGTAGGGCTTGTTTTAGTTATTCTAGGATCATTACTTATATATTGGGCACAAAAAACTACTAACTGCACCAAAAAAGAAGAAATCGAAAAAGGTGTTTTAATTCGAGATTTTGCTCGTGGTCCATACAAATATAGTCGCAATCCAACTCATATAGGTCTGACTATTATGGCATTAGGCCTCGGCTTGATCATCAACTCTGTTTTTTCAGTAGCGTTTGTCGTAGTTGCTTTTTTAATTACTAAGATATTTTTTGTAAAAAAAGAAGAAGAGCTTCTTGAGAAAAGATATGGAGATGATTACTGTAATTACAAGAAAAAAGTTTGTACTTGGTTATGATCTACATATTTTTAGGTAACGATACAAAGAGGAAAAATTCTCAAGTTAAAAAAATAGTAAAAGAAAAAGAATTTTTAAAGTTGCCAGCACGGGAAATATCTAAAGAGTTAATAATGAATCAAGCAGAGAGTCAAAGCCTTTTTGGAGACTCTCCAATTTTTTTGTCTGAAAATATTTTAACCGAAGGAGACATTTCTTTTTCAAAGGAAGACTTAGAAATCCTAAAAAATTCAGAAAATTTATTCATTTTTTTAGAAGACAAATTATCTTCCGCAGAGCAGAAAAAATACTTAAAATATGCGAGCCTAGAATCTTTTGAAGAAAAAGTTGTTAAACCAGTTCCTAAGGTTAATTTGTTTGGAATTGCTGATAGTTTTGCTAAAAGGGATAAAATCACAACCTGGGTTCTTTATACAGAAGCTATTGAGAGTACAGAACCAGAGGCTATATCAGGAATACTTTTTTGGAAAATCAAAACCATGCTTTTAAATGGTACAAAAAATTTCTCATTAAAAGAACTGAAAGACCAATCAAGTAAAATTGTTTCTATATATCACTTGGCACATAGAGGAGAAATAGATTTTAGGATAGGGCTTGAACAATTTATCCTGTCATCATTAAATAAATAAAAAAGCCCTAGGAGTTAAACCTCGAGAATCTCGAGAACTAACTCCTAGGGCTTTAGCCTTTAGATAAAGAACATTCGCGCTTACTAATTATTAGCGCAATAATTACATATAACCTCTTCCACAAGTGTTTTACCCATAAATCTTTGGGTGTAGATTGGAAAGGTATATTAAATTCAAACTTGCTTATATTATACACCGGAAATTTTTCCTAGGCAATATTATTGTGGATAACTTAGAAAAGAGGCCGACATTCATTGATTTTATAGTTAATATATGGTATTTTTGGAGAATCCTCTCGTAGCTCAGTTGGTAGAGCAGCTCCCTTTTAAGGAGATGGTCGTAGGTTCGATTCCTACCGAGAGGACAATGAAAAAGTCTAAAGAGGCAATTCTAATCCTACCAAACATTAGATCGGCTATAAATATTGGTGCTATCTTTCGTACAGCAGATGCTGTGGGGATATCTAGAATATACCTAACAGGTTACTCACCTAGGCCTAGTGATAAGTTCGGTAGAGTACAGAAAGATATTGCTAAAAGTGCTCTAGGGGCAGAGACGTGGATACCTTGGGAATATCAAAAGGCAACTATACCTTTAATAAAAAAGTTAAAAAAAGAAGGATTTAAAATAATTGCAGTTGAGCAATCAAAAAAAGCGATTGATTATAAAAAAGTTAAACCCAATAAAAAAACTTGTTTTATTGTTGGTCCTGAAGTAGAAGGGCTTGATAAAAAAATCCTTGATGTTTGTGATGAGATAGCATATATACCAATGCTCGGCAAAAAAGAATCTCTCAATGTTTCAGTAGCAACAGGAGTGGCTCTGTTTCAAATTCTAAAAATATAATTTATTTTTGGCATCTCGGACAGAATATAGTTGTACGATTATTTATGAGAATTTTCTGTAAGGGCTTTTTACAAGTAATACAATTCTTCCCATCCTTACCATACACTTTATGTTCTCTGGCATAATTTCCTCTTGATTCATCTATGAGTCTATAAGTAGCCACAGATGAACCTCCAGCTTTTATAGCTTTCTTCATAACACTTACAATAACATCATGCAATTTTTCTATTTCTTTTGGTTTTAAATCTGATGCTATACGTCTTGGATCAATTTTTGATTCAAATAAACTTTCGTCTGTATAAATATTCCCTACACCTGTGACGACTTCTTGATTCATAAGCACTGTCTTTATCTTACTTTTTTTATTTTTTAACGAATCAATAAAATATTTTACAGTAAAATCTTTTTCTAAAGGCTCTTTACCCAAGTGTTTAAAATGATTCTTTTTTTCAAAATCCTTAATGCTTGGATAATATAGAACGTAGCCAAACATACGAGTATCATTGTAGTAGAGGATGCCTTCTTTTAGTTTAAAAATTATATGGCTATGTTTGTTTGGTAGGGTTTTTTCTGATATTTCTATTGGGTGTCCACCAACAACACTCTTTTTATTGTTTGGCCCTCTGTAAACAAATTGCCCAGTCATTTTTAAATGAGCCAAAATTATTTTTCCATGACTTAGTTTAAATATTAGATTTTTGGCTCTACGTTCAACTCCAATAAAATGTTCTCCAGTTAGTCCATTTATAAATTCATCCACCTTCTTTTTTGAAGCAGTGCGTATGGTTCCACTACCTGAAACTAATTTCGGTTTTTTTACAACAACCCCAACTATTTTTTGTCCAAGAATATATTTTTCTAATCCTCGACGTAGGTTTTCCACTTCAGGCAACTCTGGCATACTATTTATTCCCTAGTATTTTTAAAGCCTCTTTAATACGTGCATTTGTTCCTTCTATGTTATTAGGTATTTTTTTTAATACGTCACGAGCTTCATTTTGAGAATAACCAAGTGTTTTTAGAGCTTCAATAATATCACTTTCACCTCTGAGAGTGCTTGGAACACCATCTTCACCCTTGTGAGCGTGGAGTTTATCGCGAAGTTCAATAACAATTTTTTCAGCAGTCTTCTTTCCGATCCCTGATACTTTATTCAAATAACTAGTATCACCAGTTGCGATGGCTTTTTTAAGAGTATCTATAGTAGTAACACCAAGTATTCCAAGTGCAGATTTCGGACCAATCCCTGAAACATCAAGTAGTAGTTCAAAGAAGGACATTCCTTCGATAGTAGGGAATCCGTATAGATCTATTGAATTCTCTCTAACAGCAGTATAAATCCATAAAGATACCTCGAAATCAAGTTCAAAGTCGCTATTGGTGTCTGTTGTAATAAAGATTTTATAGCCAACTCCGTTTACGTCGACAACTATGAATTTTTCAGTTTTGTGTATAATAGTCCCTTTTATATGAGAAATCATAGGACTATTATACTTCGATTCACTGCATTTTGTAAGACGTTTACATTTTAGGGGTTTTCTGTTAGTATTCATGTATTCACATTTCCCCGTGTCTCGGTGAAACGAATACCAATAATTAATACATATTATGCCAATTACAAAATCAGCAAAAAAAGCGTTACGAAGTTCTATGGTCAAAAAGGCGGCCAATGATCGTAACAAAAAAATCGTAAAAGAAGCCATCAAGAATATTGAAAAACTTGTAAAAGAAAAGAAAAAAGACGATGCCAAGAAACTTCTTCCAAAGGCATACAGTGCCATTGATAAGGCAGCAAAGAAAGGAGTTTTTAAGAAAAATAACGCATCTCGCAAAAAAGCTCGACTATCAAAAATCACAAAGTAACAAAACCCTCCGATATTATTCGGAGGATTTTGTTATATAGGTACTCCCAGGTATAATGGACGCATGAATGAAAATGCAAAAGAATTACTTTTTTTCTATGGACTTGAATGCCCACACTGTCTTCGCATGGAGAAGCTAGTAAATAAATTGATTAAAGAAGGTTTAGTTATAAAAAAAATAGAAATTTGGCATAACGAAGAAAATAATAAATTGATGGAAAAGCTCGACTGTGAAGAAGAGCCTTGTGGAGGTGTTCCTTTTTTCTTAAATCAAATAACAGGTAAAACTGTTTGTGGAGAGGTTGATTATAAAGAACTTAAAAACTGGGCAGAAGGGAAATAAATATTACTTGCGAATAAGTCTTTTATGGTGTAGATTGAGGTCGTATAACGGTCCCGTCGTTCAATGGATAGGACGCAACTTTGCGGAAGTTGCGATGTAGGTTCGATTCCTACCGGGATCACCAATCAAAAAAGTTAGCTTTTGCTAACTTTTTTGTTATAGTCCAATTTTTTCTGCAAACGCCATTGAGGCTGATTCTTTAATTTCTAGTTTTGGAACTACTTTTGATAATTCCATCCTTATGTCTTCAGTCATAGAAGTTGGAAAGGGGATAGTATAGATGGGTAAGAAATATTTAGATGTTTCAATTAAAAGTTTGCCGTATGGATCACCTTTTATAATATTGAAACCTTTTATGTTCTTCCAATCATATTTATCTCTGCCCATCATTAACCCCTCTGTTTTTACTGAGAAATTCATTTGACCTGGCTCTCTAATAGTAAACATTATCAGACTTCCCCCCGCAACTAATACAAAAATAGCAAAAACTATATTTCCCATCCAAATGGCAATTACTGCTATCACAAAAGCGATAAGTCCTATTGTCCAAAGAAAATCAGGAGTTCTTTTTTTATGATTGTATTCAGGAGCTTCCCATTCAATAGTCTCCAAGATTATTTCATCCATATGGATTATTATACCAATCCCATACAAAAAAGACTACTTGGAAGTAGTCTTTTTTGATAGAAATTCTATTTAAGCTTTTAGAGCTTGCATTAGATCTGCGCGAGCTTTATCTGTAGCTTGTTTAAATGTTGCCTCAGCTGCTTTTATCGCTTCATCGCGAGTCTTTTTTAGAGCAGCTAATCCAGAAGTCATTTCAGCACTCTTACGAGCTTCTTGAAGAACCTTCTTTGCATCACTTACTGATTTATTGAAAGTATCTTTTACTGTTTTACTATCAACTTTGTTAGTACAGTCAGTCTGTGCTTTTGAAAGAGCTGCATCTACACTTGCCTTAAATGTTGATATTGCAGTATCAATTGTTCCAGAATGTGTTGTCATAGCAGCTGTAAGACCATCACGGTATGTTTTAACCGCAGCATCTACTGCTGCTCTTCTTGTTGTTGCTGCACTTTGAATAGCAGTTTTATAAGCTTCTACTGCAGCCTTTTGAGCATCAGTTGTAGCTTTACCTGCCATCTTGTCCCAATTCTTCATTCTTTTACTATCAATATCTGCTCTATTTGATGCTCTTTTTGCATCAGCGTCACTTTCTTTACTGTGAATTTTATCTGAGCGTTCTGACTCATTCTTCAAACGCTTTTCTTCTGTTTTCTTTACTTGGTCTGTGTATTTAGCTTGCACAGAGGATATTCTTGTACAGAAATCTCCTTCTTTTTTACCAGGAGCACTTTCTGACTTACCATTTCCTTCAGCAAAAGCTAAGGCTGGTAATATACTAAAAACAACCAAGGTGCTTGCTACAAATTTCTTAAAATTAAATTTCATTTTGTATTGTACTAAGATCGTTGATAGATGGTTCATCTATAGATGTTAATATTGTTTGATCATCGTAATCTAATCCACTTTCATCTAGTTGAGAATCCTGTTCCACGAGTTCACTTAAACTTAAATTGTTTTTTGCGTTTCGTGGTGATAGAGAGAATGCTCCAACAAAAAGTAAAACTATTAGACTTGGTATCAATATCAATCTTTTTGATTTCCAAATATCAAAAACCGCAGTTAACTTGTTAATTATAATGTTCGACGTTTCCGTCTTGTTATTATAACGCATAGATGCTTCATCTGTGACATTTTCGTCTATTTTCCTTAAAACGTACATCAAAGAAGCTCGGCTTGGTGTACCTGTTCCTTTTAATGTTTTTCTTATATTGTTTTCGAATTCTTCCTTGTCCATTTTATTTTTTGTATATATCTCGCAGTTTTTTTATTGCTCGACTATGAAGTTGTCTAATTGCATCTTCTTGTTTTCCTATCATTTCTGATATTTCTTTGTAAGTCAGATCATTCATATAATATAGTATTATTATTTCTTGTTGATCTCCTGAAAGTTTCAATATAGAACTTCTCATTTCCTCTTTCATCTCTCTTTCTTTTGATATATCTTCTCCTGAATCTTTACTTAGAGATAGGTTGTATACAATTTCATCAGAAACTATTTCTTTATTACTGTTTTTTCTAAAGTGATCAATAAGAGTATTCCTTGCTACTGTAAAAAAGAAAGAAAGTGGGGAAGTATGTTCGATGTTCCAAGATGCAATGGACTTCCATATTTTCATAAAAACCACTTGAGTCATATCTTCAGCTTCTGCCTTGTCTTTTATTCTAGTTAAAATGTATCTAAATAAAGGAGTATAGTAATTCCTATAAATCTCCTCAAAGGCACTACTATTGCCTTCTTTAGCTTGCAAAATAAGACTTTTTAGATTTTCTTGGTTATTGTCTACCTCTTTCATATATAACGCTTATTATACCCTTTTTGTGATTGCGTCCAAAAATTACATTTTTCTTGAATCATAGGCCCAGTGTAATAAAGCTTGCCTTTGTCTAGGCCTACAAAATATATCACCTGGCCTACAGTTCTTCTTCACTTGTCCTATATGTCTTGCAATTGCCCCCCATCTTTTTATCTGCCTTTCATCATCTTCATTTCTTCTACCCATATAATAACGGCAATACCATTCAAACCATCCTCTAGGGTCGTCCTTGTGTATCCAACCCTTTTTCTGCCAAACCTCTAGCGGTTGACTAGCGTGAACTTTAAAATAATTCAATTTCTCATCCGGACCATTCTTTGCAAGCTTTGCTTTGGTAAACCAGCTTTTAGGAAACTCTTTTGTATATGTATTGTCAACATAAAAACCATCAAACACTCCAAGTTCAAGCATTTGTTTAGGAGTTAGGTCAGGTTTGAAGTTCTTGTTGAAATTTTTACCAATTGGTTCGGTTAAGTAGTATGTATAGTTTTTTTGGATGCTATTATTCACTCTAATTTTTTTATTCATACTATTTTATTTTAGCAAAAAAATACTCTTATGACCTAAAGTACATAACTTTTATTTTTGTTAAAAAAGTACTAAAATAAAGCCATGAAAAAAATGTACTATCTGTTTTTGTCGATTTTATTTATACCGAATTTAGCACTTGCTCACGTAAAATGGTTTGTAGATACAGATGAAGTTATTGCCAATTCTCACGGTGTTACTCCATTTTACTCTTGGGGTAGTAAAGAGGTTTTGATTTGGGGTGCAATTATTTTAATAACAGTATTTATATTTAGTTTGATCGATACATATACTAAGAGCCCTAAAAAATTGTTGTCATTTGGATTAAATCATGAAAAATCTATAAATAGAGTTTCACAAGTAGTTCTAGGAATATTTTTAGTAACAGTTAGTTTTATATGGAAAATAATATTAGTTCCTGATATGCATGTTGATAGTACGATTACACATGCACTAGAGATACTTCAAGCTCTAATAGGTGTTATGTATATTTTTAATATTAAACCAAGACTCGCATCAGGCTTGCTTTTGATTTTATGCGCAGGTCTCTTTTGGAAAGAAGGATTTTTAGCTTTACTTGAAAATGCAATCCTAGTTTCTCTTGCCCTCTATTTCTTTATAGTAAATTCTAAAGATACTTCTATTTTTGCTAAATACAAAAAACATGCAGTTGAAATAGTACGTATTGGAACTGGTGTTTCTCTTATAACTCTCGCTTTCACAGAAAAAATGATGTATCCAGAATTAAGCTTGGACTTCCTGTCAGTGCATCATTGGAATTTTATGCAATCACTTTTCCCTTGGTTTACCGACAAACTCTTTGTTCTTAGTACCGGTTTTGCTGAAATGATTTTTGGCATATTATTTATTCTTGGATATATAACTAGAATAACAACAGTCTTAATTGCTATTTTCTTTGCATTCTCTGTGATAACAATGCTTACCCAATTTGGAAAATGGGAAGTAGAAGATTTACAAGTTTATTCTGCGGCCATACTGTTTATATTTTTTGGTCATGGTAAAACCAAATTTTTCCACTTTATGTGGCCAAACTCTAAACTTCATAAGCGTATATTAAAAATTAATTAATAAATTATTATGCAGAAAATAACACCATTTCTTTGGTTTGATACAAACATGAAAGGAATAATTGATTTTTACAAATCAGTTTTTCCTGATATGAAAGTAAGTGAAGGTGGTGAGCTTGATGATACTCCATCAGGAGCTGTACAAATGGCTACAATTGAGATTTTGGGTCAAGAGCTTAGTATTATGACAGCTGGGCCAATGTTTAAATTTAATGAAGCTATTTCACTAATGATTACTTGCGATAATCAAGAAGAAATAGATTATTATTGGAATGCATTAACTGCCGGTGGAGGTAGTGAGGGGCCTTGTGGCTGGCTTAAAGATAAATACGGTTTATCTTGGCAGATTACACCTAGTGCTATGAACCGTATGATGAAAGAAGGAACCAAAGAGCAAGTTAAGAGAGTTACTGAGGCTTTTATGAAGATGAAAAAATTCGACATCAAAACTCTTGAAGATACTTTTAATGGAATATAAATTAATTATTAATAATATAAAATTATAAATTATGTTAAATATAAATTTGTTAGCTGTAGTTGTAGCGGGGGTTTTGAATTTTATAATTGGGTTCATGTTCCATGGTCCACTGTTTGGTAAACTCTGGATGAAGCTTGCTAATATTCAACCAACCGGCAATGAAAAGTTTAGTGATATGGTTCCACAAATGTTAAAAAATTTATTAGCCAACATCGTGTGCGCTTATATCTTGGCTATGTTTATATATGTTACTGCAAGTTATTATAATAATGTTGGAAATGTAGTTGGAGGAATGGGCGTTGCGTTTTGGGCATGGCTGGGGTTTATTGTTACATCTAGTTCTATGGATGTTATTTGGATGGGTAAGTCAAAAAATCTTTGGATATTTGAACTAGCTGCATCACTAGCTTCATTCCTTGCTATGGGAGCTATAATTGCAGTTATGTAGTTTCATTATTTACTTTCACACAACAAAAAAAGACCTAGTAGGTCTTTTTTTGTTGTCTATGCGGAGGCGGTGAGATTCGAACTCACGATCGAGTTTCCCCGATGACAGTTTTCAAGACTGTTCCTTTCAACCACTCAGGCACGCCTCCGTTTACTACACTACTGTATTTTCCTTATTTTTTCAAGTTTTCCCTGATTATGCTAATCTTTATATATGAGACATTTAGGTATCGATTATGGATCGAAAAGAGTGGGGATAGCTATATCTGATGAAAATGGAGTAATGGCCTTTCCTCATAAAATATTGGCAAACAATATGGAGCTCTTGGATAGCATTCACAATATATGTGGACAAGAAGAGATTTCTGCTATTGTTCTAGGCGAATCTACTGATCTCTCAGGTATACCAAATAAAATAATGGGAAGTATTGAAGAGTTTAAGCACAATCTGGAGGCAGAGCTTGAGCTCCCTGTATACTTACAAAAAGAGTTTATGACCACAATTGAAGCTCGCGGAAGAGAGGGAAAGGAAATAAATAATGCTCGTAAAACCCAAAAAGAAAAATCTTCTCAAGTTGATGCGTCTGCAGCTGCACTTATTCTTCAAAGATATTTAGATAAGAAAAATCAGAAATAATATGAACACTTTTAAATTAATCGGAATAATGGGGTTAGTATTGATCTGTTTAGGAATGGTAGTAAAAAATAGAAAGACCCGAGACACCTTGAGTTTTTTTGGTGGAGTTGGATTATTAATTTATAGTATATACTTAAAAGATATAATATTTATTATTCTACAAGCTATATATATTATAGTTGTCACAGTGGATTATTTTAAACAAAAAAATTAATTTTATGGAATACGTAACATACGAAGAATTTAAAAAAATGGATATGAGGGTTGGAACTATAAAAGAAGTTGAACCAGTCCCTGATACAGATAAACTTCTAAAGTTTATGATTGATTTTGGCGAAACAGATTTGCGACAGATTGTTTCTGGAATTCATGAGTTTTATCCTGAATACGAAAAGTTAGTAGGTAAGCAAGTTCTATATATAGTAAACCTTGAGCCACGCACAATAAAAGGTATAGAAAGCAATGGAATGCTAATGGCAGTCGATGGAATCGACGGCAAACCAGTATTTATGACTCCTGAGGTAGAAGTTAGTGCTGGTGCAAAAATAAGATAATATGTTTGACCCTAATATAATTATAAAAACAGCAGGACTTGTTGGAATTGCGCTTGCTGTTTTTGCTGAGTCTGGGTTATTTTTTGGTTTTTTCCTTCCGGGAGACACACTTCTTTTTGCAGCAGGTATTTTTGCTTCGCAAGGCGTTTTTTCTCTTTCAGTTCTTATAATTATTTGCGCAATATCTGCAATCCTAGGTGATACAGTAGGTTATTGGACTGGTAAAAAAGTGGGCAAGGCTTTTTTTGAACGCGAAACTTCATTATTTTTTAGTAAAAAGAGAATATATCAAGCAGAACACTTTTATCAAAAACATGGTTCTGCAACTATAATACTTGCAAGATTTATCCCTATAATACGTACATTTGCTCCAATCGTAGCAGGGGTTGCAAAGATGCATTACAAAACTTTTGCTCTCTATAATACAATCGGAGGTATTTTGTGGGCAGTACTGATTCCAACCCTAGGATATTATTTTGGTGGACTGATTCCAAATATTGATCAATATATAATGATAATACTCTTCTTGGTTATAGGTTTCTCATTCCTACCTTTTGTCATCAAGCTCATACATCATTTTCTCAAAAAGTAAATCTTCTCCTTTTATAACAAGCTTAAGTATCGTATAATAATAGTATATGAGAGAAGTATACAGTCGCTATTTTCCTACGCCATCATTCTTGGCGATGAATTCTTGCGCTTTAGATATTTCTGATCAATCTATTAAGTACGGAGAACTTTTAGCTACACCACTCGGACTTCGTTTAGGAAGATTTGGCCACGAGAAAATTCCTCCAGGTGTTATTACTTCAGGAAAAATTGAAAACGAAAATGAGTTAGTTAAAATTCTAAGTAATTTAGCTAAGCGTGAAAAATTTAAATTTGTCCGCACATCTCTTCCCGAAGAGCAAATGTATTTGTTTACCATTCCTCTACCTAAAGCAACTGCTATAAATTTACGAGAAGCAATATCTCTACAACTCGAGGAGCATATACCCCTCAAAGCTATCGATACTATTTTTGATTTTGAAGTGGTAACAGAAAACGAAGAAAATCTCTTTGTCCAAGTGGTAGCTATCGCTATGGTGACAATCGAAAGTTATCTCTCTGTTTTTAAAAAAGCAGGCTTGATACCACTTTCTTTTGAACTAGAAGCTCAAGCTATAGCACGAGCTGTTATTCCACGTGGAGATTTGAGCCCAGTTATGATTGTAGACTTCGGTTCAGCTCGTACTGGGGCATCGATTGCTCACAATGGTAAAGTATTCTTTACGACAACTCTTGATATTGGTGGAGTGGCTATTACAAACATGATCGCCAAAAATTTTAATATCTCCTATGAAGAAGCAGAGAAAATGAAACTATCATATGGACTATCCAGCACAGCAAATGCTGATGATATTTTTCCAGCGATTTTAAATGGAATGTCCGTTCTCCGCGATGAGTTAAATAGACATTATATATATTGGAAAACTCATGAAGATGATGGATTTAAACATGAAAAAATGGACAGAATTATTTTGTGTGGAGGGGATTCCAATCTGACAGGTCTTTCAAATTATCTTTCGGCAAGTATGGGAATAAAGGTTGAAAATGCAAATGCATGGGTAAATGTTGCCGATATGAAAAAATCTGTACCATCAATGTCTTTTGAAGAATCTTTTGGTTATGCGACAGTATTAGGACTTGCATTGGCTGACTATATACAAAAACCTCAGACGATCATAAATGTTATCCCAGAAGAAGAAAAAAAGATATTAAAAAAAATGTACTGGATCAGGTTTTCTAGTGTAGCATTTTCTTTTTTAGCTATACTTCTAACAACTGCCTCTCTATTGTTTTTGCCATCCTATTTTTTCTCAATATCAAAAGCTAATCTTGCAACTAGTAGACTAGAAGCTTTTAATAAGGCTAATCCTGAAATTTCTACTAATAATTTAGATAAAACCATAGCAGATATAAATTCAAAACTAGGCCTACTTTCAACCAAAGACTCTACTTATATACCTAGTGAAATAATATTAAAAAATCTAATTTCCAACTTACCAAATGGTATAACTCTCAATCAGATAAATTACTCTGAAGAAATAAGCAATAACTTAAGAACTATAAACATAATAGGCAAAGCTTCTGATCGAGCTGCACTCCGAAATTTTAAATCTACCCTAGACAATAATCCAATAGTAGCACTAACAGATCTACCTATATCGAATTTTATTGGCAAAACCAACATTTCCTTTACTATATTGGTAACACTAAAATAATATGAAAACCAAGAATGACATTTTAATATTAAGCATATCGATTGCCATTGCTCTAGTTGCTTTAGCAGTGCTTATTTTCTTTTTTAAAACTATTGAAAACAAAAATAAACACACTTCGGTTGTGTTAACCACTCTTGCTGATAAAGTAAAACAAAAGGAAAACATGAAATCTTTGGTGGAGAAAGTGAATAAAGTCTCTGAGATTTCCGATACTATAAATAGTTACTTTGTGAATTCGAAAGAAGTAGATTCTTTTATAAATTACCTTGAAAATCTTGGAGCAAGTGCTGGGGTAGAGCTTGAAGTTGAAAATTTTGATGTTTCTGCGACTTCAAAAGATATATTAAACGTTACCATATCTACAAAAGGTAGTTTTTCAAACACAATTAAGGCTTTAATATTAATAGAAAATGCACCCTATAAAATAAATATTACTAAAACCTTTCTCGACAAAAGTTCAGAATCTTCAAATCCTGATCCAAAAGATCCACAAAAACAAATTAACACTTCTTTCTGGCGTTCCGAAATATCTTTTAACGTTTTAACTTCATAAAATATGAAAAATTTTATACAAAAAATTAAAGATAAATTCAGCAAAAAGAAAACTTTCGATTCTAGTCAAATTAACCCACACAAGCATTGGATAATGATGCTCCTAACTTTTCTTGTAGTCGGCGGTTTACTCATAGTTTTTAGCTTATATATTTTATATAAAATAAAAAATGAACAAATCTTTCAAGCAGCTCCTAATACCGGTACTAGTTCAAGTAATTTAAAAGAAAATTTAATAAAGCAAGTAACAGAGACATTTGAAAATAAAGCTAAAAAGACTAACGAAATAAAAAATAACCCTCCGGTATTTAAAGATCCGAGTATATAGAAATTTTAGTTATTAATCAATTGGACACATTTGTGATCACGAATCACTAAGTATTTTATTTCGTTTTACTCATAAAATACGTAAGTGTTCGCGACCCCAGCTCGGCAATTTGTCTGCTGACAAATTATGCCTGCGCTCGCACATACACCAAAAAGAGCCAAGCAGTTGGCTCTATCTGTGTGTATGTGCCCCCGGCAGGAATCGAACCTGCAATAACGGCTTAGAAGTCCGCAGTTATATCCATTTAACTACAGGGGCATGTTTATCTAACACATTTAAGATAGCATTTAAGCTCTATTTTTCAAAGGGGTAGGGCATATATGTATATTGACAAATTCTCTCAAATATGCTAGGGTATGGCAGTATATTGTTCTTTGAAACTCCCTATTTATTGAAGATAATGACTCCTCGGAGTAATTACTAAATGATTTTTCCGAGGAATCATTATCTATTCATTAATAAATTTAATAACTTGAAAAAGATTAAAACCATCGCAACCATAATGGTAGTTATCATTATGTCAGCTTGTGCATTTACAAAAAAAGACACAAAAGCTCCTGAAACAAAAAATGATTCAATGGCTCTGTATTCAGCCCTGACGCTGAAGGACCTGGAGGGTTTAACCCCGGAGCAAGTAAAAGGCTTGCAGGTTTATGTCAGCCACAGAGTTACAATGAGCCGGACCGAACCCTACCGTTACAAAGAAGTAAGAAATGGGATCCTTTACTGGGTGGATAGTTTCCGCCTTGTTACCAAAAAAATTGATGCACTGACTAAGGGGCAGATTACTATAATCAAAAACCTCGGCAGAGCTGACGTTGAACTGGCCACATCATTCGACAAAGAAGACAAGGCTCTTACGCTCAAGTTCTACAATGATGGAACCGGCAACCTTGTCATGGTAATGGCAGATGACCATATCGCAGTTCGGGATGGTTTTAAGTACGAAGTAAACACCCTTGCTACCGAAACCGAAAAATGCAAACTGTTGTTTATCGGAAAAGGCGAGCAGGGTTCATCCAACACCACGGTAACCGCAAAAGGTAACCCGGTGGGCAGCACTACTATCTTAAAGTCATCGCCGAACACCAACATTATTCTGCCCGGTAAACCTGTTAAGGACAGTATGTAATTTTTCAAGCAGGGGTTTTAGTATCCACAAAAGGCCTACGGTAACTCGTAGGTTCTTTTTTATTTTGTGCGCGATGCAAGACTCGAACTTGCGACCTTCCCGGTGTAAACGGGTTGCTCTACCAACTGAGCTAATCGCGCATAAGACGAATAGTATCATATTTTCTATATATTTCAACCGCGTGCTAATATGTCATTATGAAGCCAAAAGTTTTATATGAAGATACTAATATCCTTGTTCTAAATAAACCAGCAGGACTTGCAGTTCATGCAGATCAGAAAACTGTAAATGAAAAAACAGTAGCAAGTTTTTTAATTGAAAATTATCCAAAAATTAAAAATGTAGGAGAACCAATGGAAGTTGAAATTGCAGGTGGTAAAAAAATTAAAATTTTAAGACCTGGAATTGTTCACAGATTAGACAAAGAGACATCAGGAGTTTTAATAGTAGCTAAAAATCAGAAGACATTTGAAAATATAAAAGAGCAATTTCAAAAACACTCTATAAAAAAGACGTACCGCGCATTTGTTTACGGATTTGTTTCTGATCCAAAAGCATCACTTGCAACTGGTAAGAAGGGGATTATAAATGTACCAATTGGAAGATCTCCTCGTGATATTCGTATGTGGACTGCAGGACGTGGTGCACGAGAACCACTTCGCGAAGCTATAACAGAGTATATAGTGCTTGAAAGGTTTTCAGATAATCAAAAAAAGAAAAATGAGGTTAACCATCAATTTTCTTATGTAGAAGTATACCCAAAAACAGGACGCACTCACCAGATCAGAGTGCATATGAGGTATATTAATCACCCCGTTGTATCTGATCCACTATATAGTGGTATTAAAGAAAAAGCTCTTGGTATGGAAAGACTAGCATTACATGCGTATTCTATAGTATTTAGACTTCCAAGTGGAGAGTTAAAAACAGTAGAGGCTCCCTTACCGGCTGATTTTAAGAAGGTTATTGATAAATATCTAAAATAAAGAGCTTTCTTGCTTAAAAAGGGCATATATGATAAAGTAGGCGCTATGGTAACAGCAGAATTAACTAAAAAACAATTTACTTCAGTCGACCAAGCAGGTCGAAAATCTTTAGATTTTAAGGCCGGAGATACTATCCGTGTTTGGAGTAAAATTCAAGAAAAAGGCAAAACTCGCCTTCAGGCTTTCGAAGGGTTAGTGCTTTCAAGAAAGCACGGTACTGAGCCGGGTGCAACATTTACTGTACGTAAAGTTGCTTCAGGTGTTGGTGTTGAACGTATCTTCCCATTATATTCTCCAAACATTGATAAAGTAGAAGTACTACGTCACTCAAAGACTCGAAGAAGTAAGCTCTATTACATAAGAACAAAAGCAGTGAAGGAAGTTAAGAAGAGACTAAAGAGTATAACTCTTTCAAAAGAAGAATCCGAAGAAGCATCAACTAAATCTGAATAAAATATAATCCCGCCAAAAGCGGGTTTTATATTGAAAAAATATAAATAATTATGTATTGTTAGTTGCATGCGCAGGTGGCGAAACTGGTAGACGCACTACCTTGAGGTGGTAGCGGGAGCAATCTTGTGGGAGTTCAAATCTCCCCCTGCGCACAATAAGATAAATTAAATAGAAAAATAGACGCTTTTTGTTTATGGGAGTATAATTGATTGATATGAGGAAACCCTTAAACTTTAAATACGTTCTATTTTTATTATTATTTAGCTCTCTTTTTTTATTTCCAAGCGTAAAAGCATTTGCAGCTACATATTATATATCTACATCTGGTAATGATACTTCTGGTAGTGGGTCAATTGGTTCTCCATGGAGAACTTTATATAAAGCTTGTTCCACAGTATCTGGGTCTGGTGACATTATCCACGTAAACGCTGGTACTTATACTGAAACACAAACTTGTGATTTGAGAACGAGTGTAAGTATCGAAGGAGATGGAGTAACTTCTATAATTAAATCAACAATTAATACTCCCTATGTACCTATCATAAGATTAAATTCTAACTCAGAAGGAACAAACGGGAATCAACATATTTCAAACATTAAATTAGATGGTAGTAATTTAACGACATCATGGGGTATTAGTGTTGCGGCACGTAGCAATGTAAGTATTCACGATATTACTGTAGTTGATTTTTTTGAGACAGGCGTTTCTTTTTCAGGTATTACTAATCCAACTGGTAATCTTGCTCCTACTATATATGCTACAGGTAATAGTTTTTACAATAATACCGTAACAAATTCTGCAACCAATGATACTATCTTTGGACGCGGAAATTTTCAATTTGGTGGTCAAGATGGAATGCAGGTATATAACAATGTTATTACTCAGCCATACCGTACAGGTACATCTACTGCAGGAATAGGTTGGCCTATTAAAATGGCAAACGAAGGTCATATAAAAAATTGCCGAGTTTATAACAACACTTTATCTAGAGCATTGTTTACTAATCCATCTGGTTCAGGTGCAAATAATGATTGGAACTTTTCTTTTGAAATGTGGAATATTGAAGGACTTGAAATGGACCACAATACTTTTCAAGGAGAAGTCGATATAGTAAATGCAACAAAAGGCAGTACATCAAGTTATGGTTTGTATTTCCACGACAATGTAATTCAGTATCCTTCACTTTCTCCATATACTCAAAGTGGTTTACGTTTAGAAACAAACGAAAGTGACGTGATAGTTGAAAATAATATTTTTAGAAACATGGAACAAGGTATTGCATTTAGTCCACACGATTACAATAACAATGGATTCGGTATTGATATACATCGCATAACCATAAAAAAGAATTTATTTGAAAATATGGCGATATTAAACGGCACTGGTAATAGTACTATTCGTTTTGAGGGTACTGATACAAACCCTCTAACTTATGTGACTGATGTTTTTATTTATAATAATACTTTTGTTGGTGGCACAGGTTCTAGCAACAGCTTCATGGGTATATCTGGTCCTTCATATACTGGGACGAATCAAAACATTAAAGTAATCAACAATATATTTGAAAATTACACTATGACATATTTTAATGTCGGTGGAGGAGGGTATAACCATGCAAATGCTTCACTAGATCAATTGTATCTACAAAATAATATAATCTATAACAATGGCAATAATAATCTTCCAATTTTTATAAACCCTTACGGTGCAGGACAAACAACTACATCGAATTATACAAATTCAGGTAATCAGTTGGCCGTAAACCCAAATCTAAATTCTAGTTACCAACCCAATTCTGGTTCACCTGCTGTTAATGCTGGATTAAATGTTGGCATTGCGTATCAAAGTACTGCACCCGATATTGGATATTTCGAGACAAGCTATACTGGCGGTGGCGGTCCAACAAATAATCCACCAACAGTTAATGCAGGAGTTGATCAAACTATTACACTACCAACATCTAGTGTTACAGTTACAGCAACTGCAAGTGATCCAGAAAATAACCCCATGACTTATTTATGGACATATGTTTCAGGTCCAGCTGGTAGTGTTATAACCTCTCCAACATCATTAACTACTAATATTACAGGTTTAGTTTCTGGCACATATATATTTTGGATAACAGCCACTGATTCATTAGGAGCACCTAATGCTGACGGTATTATGATAACTGTTAATTCTGCCGGTGGAGGAGGTGGGGGCGGATCTGTCATAGCAAATGCTGGTTCAGATCAGACAATAAGTTTACCTACAAATACTGTAACACTCACAGGAAGTGGAACTGCTTCATCTTCAGGTCAAAATCTTATTTTATATAGTGCTGACCTTACAAATCCTGTTTGGGAAACCAGCGCAAATTCAACTGCAATAGCAAACCAAGCACAAGATCTTCAAGGGAATAATACTCTAGAACAAATAACTTCTAACTGGACTTCCTCAAATGGTTGGAGACAATCAACTACTGTTACACCAGGTCAAACTTACTATTTAAGTTTTGATGCAAAAAGAGGTACTTCTACTGATATAACTTATGCTGTTTGGGATAGCGATCATTTCACTTATATAGTATCTCCAACTAGTTACTATTCATCCACTAATGCTTCAACTCCTACAAGAATATCTTTTTCATTTACAGTACCAACTGGATGCAATAATGTAAAAATATATCCATTTGCTGAAATTGGAGTAACCGGAAGTGCTTTTATTGGAAGAGTTCAACTTTCTACAAATGCAACAGAAACCTATACAACTACAAATGGAACAATATCTAGTGGTGGAAGTAATACAATTACAAGTTACTCTTGGTCAAAAATATCAGGTTCAGGAACAATAACAACTCCCTCAAGTTATACAACTACAGTTACAGGTTTAACTGCAGGTACATCAGTTTTCCAACTCACTGTGACTGATAGCCTCGGCTCAACTGCAACAGACACTATGAATGTCATTGTTAATGGATCAGCAAATGTATTACCAGTCGCTAATGCTGGAGCAGATCAAACTATTACGTTACCTACAAATAGCGTAACCCTATCTGGTAGCTTGAGTTCAGATTCTGATGGAACTATATCATCATATCTATGGACAAAAGTTTCAGGTAGCGGCACGATTGCAACACCAAATTCAGTAAGTACACAAATTACAGGGCTTACTTCTGGGTTATCTATTTTCCGTTTAACGGTCACCGATAATAGTTCTGGAATTTCTGCTGACGACGTAAATGTTACTGTTAACACTGCTCCAAATATATTGCCGGTAGCTAACGCAGGATCAAATCAATCAATAACACTTCCAACTAATAGTGTTACGCTCTCTGGTAGCGGAACAGATAGTGATGGAACTATATCTAATCATACTTGGTCAAAAATATCAGGTTCAGGAACAATAACTACACCTTCAAGTTATACAACTACAGTTACAGGTCTTACTGTTGGTACATCTGTATTTAGACTAACAGTTACAGATAATCTTGGTGGTATTGGAACGAATGATATGAATGTTGTAGTAAACGGGCAAGGATTGAATGCAGCACCAATAGCAGATGCAGGATCAAATCAATCAATAACACTTCCAACTAATAGTGTTACACTCTCTGGTAGTGGAACAGATAGTGATGGAACTATATCATCATATCTATGGACAAAAGTTTCAGGATCGGGAACAATTGTTTCTCCATCCAGTCCATCTTCATTAGTAAGTGGATTAACAGCAGGGACTTCTATTTTCCAACTTGCAGTTACAGATAATTTAGGTTCAGTAGGTACCGATACTGTTAGTGTGATAGTAAATAATATCTCAGGAGGCGGAGGCGGAGGCGGAGGCGGAGGCGGAGGAGGTGGAAGTGGTGGTGGAGGTTCCCAATCTTGCCCACTTGGTACTACAGGGGTATATCCAAATTGTACTCCTATAATAATTAATTCTTGTCCACCAGGTACAACAGGTACTTATCCAAACTGTACTTCAATTACTCCATTAAATACAACAATATATATACCAGTATCTGGAGTAAATAGATCAAGCGGTTTAGCAATAATAAAAGAGTTACAAAGATTTTTAAATTGGACTCTGGTTGGGAAAATTACTCCGCTTGTTGTAGATGGCAAATGGGGGGCAAAAGTAATATCTGCAAACAGAACATTTCAATCAAAAAATGGATTAAAAGTTGATGGATCATTTGGTAAGTTAACGGCTGCAAAAGCGATACAGTTATTGAAAGCTGCTAATATGTACCGAATAAAATTATAAATCATGAATAAAGTCATTTTTGCAGGAGGATGTTTTTGGTGCGTAGAACATGATTTGCACGAAGCAGAGGGTGTTATTAATGTCATATCTGGATATACCGGAGGTGAGAGCAATAATCCTACTTATGAAAACCCTGAGGGCCATAGAGAGGCGGTACAAGTTGAATATGATCCCAATAAAACTAGTTTTAAAAAACTCACTCAATTCTTTTTAGATCACATCGATCCTACAGATGAGGGTGGGCAATTTGGTGATAGGGGATCTAGTTATAAAACAGCAATTTACTTCAGCACAAAAGAAGAAAAAGTAATCGCGGAGAATCTTCTGCAAGAGTTAGATGGAAGTCATATATATGAAAAACCTCACGCAGTTGAAGTATTAGAAGCAAAACCTTTTTATAAAGCTGAAGAATATCATCAAAACTATGCAGAAAAAAATCCCACACACTATACTCTTTATAGAAAAGGATCAGGTCGAGAAGATTTCGTAAATCGTACTTGTGCTATACGGGAAGACAAGCACGTTAATTGGAAAGATTAAATAATTTTATGTTAATCTTACTTTTTATTTTGGAATGGATTCTAGTGTTAATATTACTAACGGTTTTTATACTACTAGTTATTTGGATGGTATCCGGCTATCGTTCCAAAGTACCTTTTGTTCCCGTCCCGAATTCTATACTAAAAGATATCTATAAAGCATTAGAAGTAAAAGAAGGAAGTGTTGTTTATGATCTTGGTTGTGGTGAAGGCAGAGTTTTGTTTTACATATCCCGTTTAGTTCCTAAAGCACAATACATAGGGATAGAGAATAGCACATTCCCTTTAATACTTGCTAGATTGCGTGCTTGGTGGCACAGAAAGACAACTAAAACTGAAATACAAATCATAAATCAAGACTTTTTCCAACATGATTTATCAAACGCAACCCACATATTTACTTACCTATATCCAAATGTAATGGACGATTTGTTGCCAAAATTTGATAAAGAATTAAAAAAAGGAACAAAACTAGTCTCGGTAACTTTTAAATTTACCACTAAACAGCCAACTAAAGAGATAGATCTAAGTAGGAGTAAATACAAACTCGCTCGTAAAATTTATGTTTATGAATTTTAGCTCAAAATGATATAATAAGCAGATGATAAATGAGGAGATAATATCTTATATACAATCACAGTTAAGAAAAAATGTATCAAAAGATGTAATAACGTCTAAACTAGCAAACGTTGGGTGGCATGGAGATGATATTGAGGAAGCTTTTCGTAAACTAACTCCACCTGAAATTAAAAAAGTAGAAAAAACGATATCAGAAAAACCTGATCCTTATCGAGAGTTACCAGTACTTGATAAAAAAGAAGATATTGGTCCAAAACTAGAAGTAAATAAACTACCAGCAGAATATTCCCCTGTACCTGAGCCCGTATTCTCTAAGAGTTTTAGCGAGGCAAATTCTAAAAAGGAATCAGGTTCTTACTATATACCTACTAATATGACTAGACCTAAGGTTGTAGATTCTGAGAAAAAAGATGAACCACAAAAAACTACTAATTTCGGTATTATGAAGCCAAAAATAGTTGAGGTCGCAGAAACTAGCCCAGTAGTTCCTCCGCCTACTAAAGTTACTCCTGTTAATGATAATCAAGAATTTATACCCAAACTTATATCTAAAAATGAGCCTAAAACTGAATATAAGAAACCAGTCAGTTCAGTCCCAATACCAACAAATGCTCTATTATATTCTTATCCACAAGACTTATCTGCTTCAAGAGCAAGAGAAACTATTATTACTCCAGTAAAAAAACCTAGTATTTTAAAATGGGTTATTGTTATAATTATTCTCAGTTTTATTGCTGGTGCTGTCTTTGCTTTTTTCTACAAGAAGCCAAATATTTCTTTCATCAAAAAGGATCCAAAAGTTTTATTAGTAAAAGCGCCAGAAGTACTTAGCGCTCTTAAATCTTACAAAATAGACACAGAAGCAACTATCTCCGCACCAGCATTTGCTGATATTACTAACGGCTTAGTAAATGGTGAAGCTATTAATTCTAGTAATAAAGATTATATCTCGCTTATAGCAAAAGGAATGGTGAACAACACCAAACCAACACCAGTTTTTGATTATTCTGCAACAATTAAAAGTTCTTTATTTAGAGATGATATTAATTCAGGTATAAAATATGGCAGTAATGGTACATTTATAATAACTCCTGACTTAAGGAAATTATTCGGTAAAAATGCTCCAACTCCAAGTACTGTGCTTGTAGACAATGGCCAATTTGGATTACTTACTAATTTGCTTCCAAAAAGTCTTGAGCCGAAAGCAAATAAAATAAACTTTGATAAAATTTTTTCCATTGGCCTGCCTTCGTATGTAACAGGGGAGACTGATGCAATATTTCAAGATTTTTTAACTAGTGCTAGCGTTATAGAAAAAGACCCTGAAATGATTCACGGAGTAGATAATTATCACTATGTTTTAAATTCAGACAGACAATCAACTAAAAAGTTCCTGTCTAGTTTTACAAGTATATTTTTAAACCAACTTTCTAGAGAAGAGAAAATAGTTTTAGATGAAGGGGTTGGTTCTACTAGTTTAGATACTCTTGAAATATGGATAGGTAAAGATGATGGAAATATACATCAATATAGGTTTGTTTTAACCACTCCACTATCTAAAATAATTGGTCTTGATGACAGGGGAATTGCTGGAAGTGTGGTTACTTTTGATTGGAAGACAACGTATTATGATTTTGATGTTGCCAATGATATCGCATTGCCAGGTGCTTCTATTAATATGATAGACTTTATGAAAAAAATAGAAGACATGAAATTAAAAGATTCAATAATATCATTTAAAAAGGCTGCAGATACATTTCATAACGCTACAGGTTCATATGGTAAGAGAACTAATCCAAACGGTAGCTGTGTAAACCCAAATCCTGGTTCATTGTTTTCACCAGTTGGACATGCTAAGGGTGCGAATAATGCAGTTGGCAATATATCTGAAATCCTAAATGATATTTTAATTACTACCAACGGATCTCTGTCTTGTTACTCACTGTCTAACGCTTGGGCAATATCAGCACCGCTTTTAAGTGATAGCAATTCTTATATATGTTTAGATAGTACAGGGCAAGAATCGATTTTAGAAAAACCACTTACTGGTACAATCTGTAAATAAAATGCACATAATCCTTATTAATTTAATTAGTTTACTAGGACTTTCTGGTTTGGTTCTTTCTTCTTATATTTATTTTAAAAAAAAGAAAAAGAAAAAAATGATCTGCCCAATGCGATCCAATTGTGACACCGTAATACACTCCGATCACTCAAAGATACTTGGGATACCAGTAGAACTACTTGGAATGACCTACTATGCTTTTATAGGTCTCTCTTATGTTTTTGTTTCTTTGTTAGGTCTATGGTCTATGCCAGTCGCAATGATTTTAATAGGGGTTAGTGGCTCTGCTCTACTTTTTTCAATATATCTGGTATCGTTACAAGCTTTCGTTATAAAACATTGGTGTACTTGGTGTCTATTTTCAGCAGGAATTTGTTTAACAATATTTATACTCTCTTACATAAATATAACTTTGTATTAATATATAAAATACAATAGAGCCTAGATTTATTGGCTATTTTCTGGTATAACAATGTAATCGCTCCAATAGAGGTCGGAGGAATAATATGGTGCCTATAGTGTAATGGTTAGCACTAGAGTTTGTGGAACTCTCAGTCTGGGTTCAAATCCCAGTAGGCACCC
>CAZCXF010000008.1:0-8546 GCA_964502615.1 uncultured Candidatus Saccharibacteria bacterium
CCACCCTTAGCTCAGTTGGTTAGAGCACAGAGCTTATACCTCTGGGGTCCTTGGTTCGAATCCAAGAGGGTGGACACTATTCAAAATGAATTTCTAAGTTTTTAGATTTTAACTCTTTCTTTAAAAGAGGAAGGGAACTTAGATCCTTATCTTTTTCTATAAGTGCTATAGCGCAAGTTCTAGCAGCCTCTACCATTTTAATATTTTTTATTGCTTCCATACCAAGGTCGGTAATACCCCATTGTTTGTCTCCAGAGAGAAGTCCTGCACCACGTAGTTGTAGATCAAGTTCAGCAAGTTCGAAACCATTTGAAGCTTTAGTAAGCGCCTTCAGCCTCTCAACTGTTTTATCTGTTTTTGCGTCTGCAAATAAATAACAATATGATTGATTATTGCTTCTTATCACACGCCCGCGTAATTGGTGAAGTTGAGCAAGACCGAAACGCTCAGCCCCTTCTATGACTATTGAAGTAGCATTTGGGACATTAACTCCAACTTCAATAACAGATGTTGATACCAAGATATCGATTTCATGATCCTTGAATTCTTGCATAATGTCTTCTTTCTTTTGCTTTGTCATCTTGCTGTGCATAACACCAATCCTGTATTTTGGAAAAACTTCTTTTTCCAATCTCTTTGCTTCTGCCATGACAGATTTTGTCTGAACTGCTTGTTCTTTGTCGGGATCAGGCTCATTTATTCTTGGGCAAATTATATATGCTTGTCTTCCAGCTTCTAACTCTTTTCTTATATCTTCATAAGCACCTTCTCTTTTATCGGGTGCAATTATTTTAGTAATAACTTCTTTTCGTCCTTTTGGCATTTCATTTATGATAGATAAATCTAAATCTCCATAAATAGTTAGCGCAAGTGTACGAGGGATAGGTGTTGCAGTCATAGAAAGGTAGTGGGGGGCGTGGCCTTCTTTTTTTGCGAGTTTCATACGCTGATTTGTACCAAAACGATGCTGTTCATCGATAACTACTAAGCCCAGATCTTCAAATTCAACAGACTTTGAGATAAGAGCATGGGTTCCTATAACTATAGGGATCTCTCCATTTTTTACCCATTTTAGTAATTGGTTCCTTGATATTGGTGTCCAAGTTCTAACTTGTGCACCGTTCTCCCAATGAGCACTCTTGCTAGGGAACTTTCTGCAACCACTACCAGTGATAAGGCCAATTGATATACCAGTATGGTCAAAGTATTCTATAAAATTTTCATATAGTTGTGTCGCAAGAACTTCTGTTGGAGCCATATAAGCAACTTGAAGATTCCCAAAATCTTGTCCTTCTGGACGGTTTTTTATAACAGCATAAGCTATAGTTGCAGCTACAAAAGTTTTACCCGAACCCACATCACCTTCAACTAAGCGCGACATCGGCTTATCTTTTACTAAGTCGGAAAGTATTGCTTCTATTGCACTGCTTTGAGCTTTTGTAGGAGTGAAAGGAAATCTAGAGACAAAGTCTTGGATATCATCTTTCTTTATTTTTAATTTATAAGAAAAAAGTGATTCATAATCTTTTCTTTCTTGTTGACGTGCAAGCTGTATAAAGAAAACTTCTTCAAAAGCAAAGCGTTTTCGAGCAACTTCTGCGTGATCTTTTTTTTGAGGTGTGTGTATCCAAAATAGTGCGGTATGAAGTGCAGGGAGTTTATATTTATCAACTATATCTTTTGGTAAATAATCAACTATTTTATTTACACAATCTTGTTTTAATATTTTCTGTATTGCATGATACATCCATTTGGAGGTTATACCTTTTGATTCAGGATAAACAGGATAGCCAAATTGATGCTCCATTTCTTTTTTAGCAAAAAGTGAATCATGAATGTCTATTGGAATTATATCCTCTTTGTTTATTTCAGGATTAGTAAGTGTTAGACCGTAGGTTTTGTTATTCGATACCTTGCCAGTAACTCTGACAGTAGAGCCTTCCTTTAGCATTTTTGCTAAGTAAGGCTGATGAAACCATATAATATTTATTTCCCCAGTGAGGTCAGAGAGCTTAGCTTGACCCATAGGTATCTTGCTTTTCCAACCTTTTTTTGTTTTTAGTTCAGAAACTTTTCCAAGAATAGTAACATTCTCACCATCTGTCAGAGTGTTTATGTGTCTTATTTCTGATATATCCGTATATCGAGAAGGGAAGTAGTAAAGCAGATCTTTTATAACTACTAAATTTAGTCGCAGCAAAGCTTTCTTTTGGTTTATATCTAGCTTGAACCACTTTTCTATTTTATCTTGGAGTTCCATCTTTATTTATCTGGGTTTTGTATTTATTATTAGGAATTTTCTCGCCATACATTACAATACCACCGATAGCTATCATTATTAAGAGTAGAATAATTGCCCTGGTATTCTCAGTCATTTTCATAAAGTTGATTATAACATAGGCAAAAATAAAACCCTTTTGGGAGGGTTTTATTTTAGAATCTTATTTATATGTTCCACCAGCTCATCTAGAGTAAAGTTTGATTTAACCATGAAATCATTTGCTCCTAGATCATTTGCCTTCTTTATATCTTTGTCTTCTGATAGGTTAGAAAAAACTATGACAGGAAGATTCTTCGTATCTTCAACCTCTCTAACTTTTTTTAATATTTCAAATCCATCAAATTGTGGAAGTATTATATCAAGAAGAATCAATCCCACACCCTCCTCGCTTATCTTTGTCATACCTTCTTCTCCGTTTGAAGCGGTTACTATTTCGTAGCCAGCCTTTTTTAATTTGCTAGCTTCCAGACCTTGAAGGAAATTGTCATCTTCTATTATTAGTATCTTCTTTTTCATAAGGATAATTGTAACATGTATTTTAATTTATAGGCAATCTAACAAAAAACGTTGTTCCGTTATTGTATTCACTTTCAAACCATATTTTACCACCATGCAGTTCAACCAAATTTTTTGTTGTAAAGAGACCTAAACCTGAACCAACACTCTCTTTTTTTATTGCATTTGTAGCTCTGAAGAATTTATTGAAAACGTTCTTCTGATTCTCTTTACTTATACCTATACCGTTGTCGCGCACAGATATCTCTACCTCGTTGCTATCTTTTCTACTATTTATGGATATAAATATCTTTCCATGAGGGAAGCTGTATTTGATAGCATTTTCGACTAGGTTTTGAATTATTACTCTAACCATTTCTTTGTCGCAATTAATTTCTGGTAAGTCTTTTGGTTTTAGCAATGTTAGCTCAATCCCTCGATTAAAGGTTTCACCAGAGAACTCGAATAATATTTCTTCTACTGTCTTTAATAAATTAACTTTTTCTAATTTAAGACCAGCGCTTTCTTCCCCCATATGGTTTAAAGTTAGTAGTTTATTTACTACTACTATCATGCGTTCATTGCTTTCGTATGCTTTTTCAATAAAACTTCCTTGCTCTGAGGTGAGCTTTCCTAAATCTCTATCTATAAACATTTTCAAAATCCATTTCAAAGCTGAAAGGGAAGTACGTAATCCATGAGCTGAAACAGAAATCAGATCTGTCTTTGCAGTGTTTATTTTCTTTAATCTCTCATTTTCTTCTTTTAACTTTGCTATTTCATCCATATAATATTTTAATTAAAGTTTCCTGCCCCTGGTGGATTATCATTAGTTAGACAAAGTTCTTTTATGTCACATATCCAGTTTTCTAGCCAACATTTTCCACCGCTACTCCATACTCCAAAATGCTGATAATCATTTCCATCAATTATGCACATACCATTTGAATCTAGAACTCCGCCATCAGTAGCTGGATCTATCAAGGTTGTCTCTACTCCGTTGAATGCTTCACTGTGAGCTATAAGTTTATAATCCCTACCATTTGATCCATAAGAGTAACCGTCATGCCCAGGACAGGCTAAAACTGGATCTTTAATCCCAGGGAATAATTTTTCTGTTACCAATTCAGGAATTACGAAACCAGGCATGTAACAATCCTCAGCCCAACGACCAGCCCATATAGGACCTTGAGAAATAGGGTACTGACCATGATTTATGTAATACAGTTCAAGTGCGTTTTGCATCTGTCTTAATTCCTGTATTCTGACTGAGTTTCTAGATTTTATCCTACCAGTGTTTGATATCGATATAACAATAGAAGCGAGTACACCAATAATAGCTATTACTATCATAACTTCTATTAAGGTGAATCCTCTATTGTTTGTTTTCATATTATTTTCTAGGTAATGAACCAAAATTTCCAACCTTACCAATATCTATCTTCCCTAATTTTTCTTCATCGATACGGAAAATTTTTACTCCAAAGTAAACAACAAGAGCAATTATTATAAAATCAATCCCGTTATTTAGAAATGATCCATAGTGAACAGTTGAATGCCCAACGTGTAGAACTTTTTTATCTAAGTCATCAACTCCACCGAGTACACCATTTAAAACTGGGTTGATTATATCGACTACAAGAGAGGTTACGAATTTAGAAACTGCTCCCCCTAGTATAAAACCTATTGCAAGTCCTAATACTCCTTGATTCTTTATGAATTCTCTAAAACCTTTTAACCCTTTCATATAATATAGATTATAACACAAGTCTATTATTGTAATTGTGTTTTTCTGTGTTTAATTACAATATATACAATCCAGCCAACCATCACAGCGAAAAATATATATCCCAAATATTCAAGTATTTTTTGACCATAAATATAAGTTATACTTCCCCAAAATATTGCCCAAAAAGTAGTTGCGAGAATTGAGTTAATAAAGAATTTTTTAAAAGATGCCTGTGCAATACCAGCAGCTGTAGATATGAGTGATGCCAAATTTGGCTCCCAATAAGATAGGTATATCGTTTTAAAACCATGTGTGCCAAACTCTTTTTGAGCTTTTTCTAGTGAATTTTTTACTCCAAGCTTGAGCAAAGCCCTATACCATCCGTACTTTCCTGTGTAAAAATTTATTATATATGCGATTAAAAATCCGATAATTGTAGCACTTACTGATAAAGTTACTTGCGATAGGTCTTTCGAAAAAATAACACCGAGGAATATTACAAGCCCCCCTGGTACATACCATCCTGCAAGTAGGGCACCTTCAAAGATAGCTGCAATCAAAACAGTTATTACTCCCCATTTTGCAAAATATACTTTTGCAAGGACTATTAATTTTTCTTCAGGAGGTAAACCTAAAAGTTGCCACAAAAAACTCAAAGCAATAAAAAAAGCAATTATAAATAGAGGCAATTTTATTTTATCAAAAGTTTTCTTTAACATCTGCGGGCGATCTCGTGTTAGAACCAAGGCCGGACAAGACCAGTAAGGTTATTTTAGCACTTTTTCAGAAACTAAATCGACGCGTCTCGTGCGGACTAAAAAGTGACAAAAGTTACACCCCTTAGGGTATTTAAAGTTACAGCATATTGTAACTTTTTTAATTAATCGAGATCTCCGCCAAGCACTAGCTCTTTCATTTTGGCTTTATATTTAATAAGTCGATTGTTCACCTCTAGTAAATCAGCCTTTAGTTCATTAAATTTTGGGTATTCTGCTTGTATTGCTTGTGGGTCGAATTCATCTTCTTTTTTAAGACGTTTTTCATACCAATGTCTAAATCGAGATTGCCATGTTGTTAAATGTGGTCTTAGCCCCTCGTTAAGAACAGCGATTGATAGTTTTATAACTTTTCTAGTACTCTCGTGTTGTATTTTTGTAACAGGAATATCTTTTATTAATTCTCTTGTAACTGAAAAAAATCCATACCAAGAATCATAGACTTCCGAAATAACATCATGTTCTAG
Organism: uncultured Candidatus Saccharibacteria bacterium; assembly: GCA_964502615.1. GTDB lineage: Bacteria > Patescibacteriota > Minisyncoccia > Phycocordibacterales > UBA9973 > UBA8515. The sequence continues at coordinate 5,749 of CAZCXF010000008.1, forward strand.
ATCTATAGGTATCCCTATTTTCCTTGTACTAAGTTCTACCCAAATTTTATAAGCAATTTGTCGATCGTCATTATTGGGTTTAAATGTCAGTTTTGCTGATCCAATACCCATTTCCGCTTGGTCAATTTCAAATGTTGTCTTTGTTCTATTCTCTAGGAATCTTTTTATAACTGTAATAATAACCACTACCAGTATTGCAGTAATTAAAGCAATAGTATTTAAGTTAAGCGAAAAAGTAAAATCCCTATTTATAGAAAAAGATAGATATGGTGGTTTTTGAGTTTGAATGGTTATATTTTGTGGTTCCATAACTATGGCAAATTATTGGTATACTGGTCATGTGAATGATCAATAAGATCTTTATGTGTTACACGTCTTTCATATGCCTCATGTATAGCATCTTTTAATTCGACAGATGGAAGATTGTAATGACACTTCCAAAAATACACTTTTGCATAACCAGATTTTATATTCGCGGCAGTGCGTGGATGTAAATGTGGGAAAAGCATTTCTTCTTTATAATTACCAAATTGGTCAAATGGAACCACAGGGAATGTCGGAAGTATAACTACAGCTAATCCAGAATGACCACCGACCTTTTTACTAAGACCAGCTGATATTTCCCAATCAACATGTTTTCTCTTTCTTGTTTCTGCTCCATAGAGTGCAATTACCACACTTGAGTCTGAAATATAATCATCATTTATTAATCTACTCGTATATTCAGCACTATTATCAGGGTCTATATCTCCGTCTTGCACCGCCTTAGAAATAAAAAGGTGCCCGAATTGTTCTTCGAACTCATTTCTGTGATCTTCGTCATTATGGTGAAAACTAATAAAAACCTTGTGTTTAGTCTCTTGGGTTTGGAAAGGTGTTGTCATGGGGGTTATCCTCTTGGTGGAAATGGGTCATTACCGTAACTATTACGTTCCTGAATCTTTCCATCTTTACCATGAATAAAATGTTCAACCTTTGCTTTTTCAGCAATATTTTCTGCTCGATTAAGAGCATTTTCTTTTGTGTGATGTGAAGAAAGAGGGGTAGAAGATTTTTCTGCCTTGTTTTCCCACATGTGGCGATTTGAGTTATAAACCGTGTGAATATTCTTTGCCATATATTTTGTGTGTTAACTTTTAATAATACCTACAACTTTCCCGCTTATCTGGAAGTCATCACCTTCGTGAATGAATATCGGCAGATATTTTTCAGTCGAGTCAGCTTCTAAAAGAATCGTCTTGTTTGCTTTATCTTCTCTGTATCGTTTGATCGTAGCCAGACCATCTATAACGGCAACAACTATGTCACCCTTTTTATAAGTCTTGTATTCACTATCAACCAAAACAAAGTCTCCACTTTCAATTGTTTTTCCATCAATTTCTGCTTTGTTCATACTATCGCCGTCAGCGATAAGTGCATACAAATTACTTTTGTTGCGTGGAAGAAGTGAAGAAGAAATTTTCAGATACTGGTCTATATTTTGCTCTGCGAATATTGTGGCAGGACCACAATTTGCAGATCCAACAACAGGGAGGGAGTAGATCGGACTTGTTGAAGCTTTTGCATAACCTCTTTTGACGAGCTTTATAACCCCAGCTTCAAGATTCATTTGGATTAACCCATCTTTGGCAAGCTTTTGGAGGTGGTATTTGGCAGTCTGGGGTTTACCCTCTGCACCAACCATCTGAGCTATCTTTCTAAGACTGTATGACCCAAAATCCTCGTGTGTCGCAATAAGATCTAAAAGTTGCTTTTGTATGATATGCATAGGGGTAGTATAGCATGTTTAAAGTAAAGTGTAAATAAAAATTTGACATTTTACACCATCTCCTGATAAACTATATGCATGGAAGAGAAATTAGTTTTGCACAAGCCAATACACGAGCCAAAACGAGGTGACATTATCATCGAAATAACCGATGTTCAATTTCACACCAATGCTCGCGTGACGACTTCACAAGCAGATACTATTGACCGATCCATACAATACAATAAACCTGGTCGAGTATTTTCTCCTATGAGTACAGGATCTTTACGAATCCTTGAAAATAATACATTAGTATTTTCTGGTCCATTTTTTGATTATAAGCAACTCCATATTCTTGTTAAAAAATACAACCAACAAGGCAAAAGAGTTTTTATGAAAAAAATAAAAGGAAATATACCAATGGGTCCTGGCAAAGATACTGTTGAATTTATAAATAGTATTAAAGGTCAAAGGATTTTAAGGAGATTAGAAAAACAGGAAAAAGTTGTATAAGTAAATATCTGCGTAGTAACAAGCGAGTAGTGTAGCTCCCTAGGACATGCCTATTCCGCGCAAGAGATAAGTTGAGGAATTTGATCCTCTGTTTATTTCGTGTGTGGAATAGGCTTTTTCTATACCTTATCCATACATTTTATTAAAAATTATTAATAAAATGCTATGCAAAAAATACAATGGCGTGCAGAAACTCGAGAGGTTAAAGATCTTGTTCCTTGGAAAGAAAACCCACGGAAAATAACAAAGGTCGCTCTTGAAAAATTAAAAGAGAAAATCATTCAAAGTGGTTTTCATAGTGTGATTGTTGTTGATACTGACAATACAATTTTGTCGGGTAATCAGAGAAAAACAGCTCTCACTCAATTAGGAATCAAGGAAGTCCCTGTTCTTGTTCCAGATCGTACGCTCACCAATGATGAGCGTACCAAGATTGCACTCGAAAGCAATGTGAACGATGGCGAATGGGATTTTGAAAAATTGAAGTCATTTGATTTAGATCTCATAAAGTTTGCAGGATTTTCTGATATGGAAATCG
>CAZCXF010000009.1:0-1657 GCA_964502615.1 uncultured Candidatus Saccharibacteria bacterium
ATATCTCAAGCTGATATTTTGGGTGCTTTAACTTCTATTACAACTGCTTTTACATTATTTTTATCTGCTATAGCAAGCATATCTCTTGTAGTTGGTGGAATTGGAATTATGAATATGATGCTTACTACTGTTACAGAAAGAACTCGGGAAATTGGTTTGAGAAAAGCTATTGGTGCTAGAAAAAGCGATATTAGCCAACAATTTTTAGCAGAAGCTATTGCTCTCACATTTATCGGAGGAATTATTGGGGTAATACTTGGTATTAGTGTTGCTCTTATTGTTTCAAGTCTTGGTATTATTCAAACCTCTATATCCATATCTTCTATTTTCCTTGCTTTCGGTGTTTCTGCTTTTATTGGTATTGTTTTTGGTTATTACCCTGCTAGACGTGCTTCAAATCTAAATCCTATTGAAGCTTTGAGGTATGAATAGTTTTAATTTATTTAAATAAAAAAACACGCTGTCGAAAAAAAATATCAACAGCGGTTTCGTTTTTAGTCATATCCAAGTTTGAAGACGGTACCAGTACCTGTAATACTTGATACTGATTGTCTGCGTTGAATCGTGCCCTGATTGACATGAACTTCTCCAGAAGCACTGGTATCCTGATGATCCCCATCAAAATCACATTTGTGCTGAGGAAATTTATCTTGATCAATAGGACCTAGCGGTTCATTGCATATACAACAAGCAACAGAAACTTGACCATCCCCTTTTGTACTTGGAGTTGAAGTACCGTAATAAACAATATCACTCATGTATACCCTCCTTTCTAAGGGAAAATTGTAGCACTGTGTCATTTTGTACGCAAATACAAAAAAACACACCTTCGTAGGAAGGTGGTTTTGAAAATTTACTCACTGAAAAGCTCATCCCAATTTTCTCTTGGATGGGTAATCACCCTAGATCCATTTATACAAATTGAGCAAGTCTGTTTTTTGTGAGTTATTACGGGACGCTTAATAAGATAGTGAATCGGCACATCACCTATACCATCAAATTTCGCGCCGTTAAAAATTACTAGGACACAAAGAACGGTTCCGCCGTGCCGTTGAATATAATCAATCATTAACGATAAAGTAGAACCTGTGAATATAGCATCGTCACAAATAATAACCTTATCGCCTTGCTTAATTGGTTGACCAACAATTGTAAATTGGCCAGTCTTTTTATTTTTTTTAACAAGTGAAAAGGTTAAATCACTAATCCCATTACTCCTCAGACATGTTATAAATTGAGCAACTGCATTTATAAATAAAGGAACTCCTCTGGATTCTGACCCTATGAGTTTATTTGCATTGTATACTGGTGCCCAACTTGGTCCACCGTATCGTTGAAGAATAATATCTCTTGCAATTTCATGTAAAGTATTATCCCCAATAAGGACTTGGGAGTTAAAATACGTTGCAATATGCTGTTGGTCTCCACCACTAAAGCACTTAACCTCTATATGAGGTTGGCCTCTTTCTCTCCTCCATAGTGCCCTACGATCAATAAAAAACTGTTCCCATTCTTCAGTTGTTCTGGGTTTTGATCCTAGCTGAAATTTCATTTTGTACCTCCTATTACAACTTTATATTAAATACCCTTTTGTTTCAAATTCTTGATTAGTATTGACAAAAATCTTATATAGTGTATAGTATTGTTGTTATGACCG